>JAEZJG010000010.1 GCA_023415795.1 Bacillota bacterium
TTTGAGAACTTTAGAAGACGAATTTTAATTACCTTTAATGCAAACAGGGTTCCAATCACTTGATGGTGATTGGAACCCTGCAATAATTACTTTAGTCTACTCTACCCCAACCATTGACATAGAGCCAATTAAAAATACACAGGGGCGTTACGCACCCGTGTATTTTTGACTTGATATGATATTACTGTTTATCCTTACTGTCCCTGCACTATTTCGACCGACTTGCTGCACCCAAACCGCTGAGCGCCCGCCGCCATCAACTCACGAACCTTCGCTGCCGTGGCAATTCCGCCGTCTATTTTTATGCCTATTTTGCTCCCCACTATGCTGCGCACAAACCGCACGTCCTCAACGAGCGCCTTTTTGCCCGTAAGAGCGTTCGATATCTTAATAAAATCAGCGCCCGACTCTTTTGCGACGTTAAGTGCCGCTACCTTTTCCTCGTCGGTATAAAGCCCCTGCTCATAGATAGCTTTAACGAGAGCTTTGCCTTTGGCCACGTTCACCACCTCGCATAAGTCATAGAGCGCGTCCTTTATTTCTCCGCTCTTTATAGCGAGTATGTTAATAGAGACGTCAAGCTCTTCCGCGCCGTTTTTAATGGCTTCCCTTGCTTCCACTATCTTTGCCGCTGTAGAAGCTGCACCGTGCGGAAACGCAATAGGAGCGCATACCTTAACGCCGGTGCCGCGAAGATACTCAGCCGCGAGCGATACATAATACGGCGATACGCATATATTGGCCATACGAAATGCCTTTGCGTCTTTGCACCCCTTTATTATCTGATCCTTCGTCATGTCTGGGTTTAAAAGGCTGTGTTCTATCGTGTGAGAGATATCCGTTCCCGATTCAACGGGAACGCTCTCCCCCATCCGTGCTAGAACTTCTTTCGTAACCTTTATCACGATATCCTGTATATCCAATGCAGTTCCCCGCCTTTCATTCAACGTCAAAATGGTCGACAACTCCGCATATGGTCATGTCAACAAGAGCTTTCTTGTCATCAAGTATCATAAGCGACGCGCCGCCGTCCACATTGACAAGCACAGTATCGCCAACCCCGGCACCAGCAGCGTCTATGACTATCTGCCGCGTGCCGTATGGTTTATTATCAAGCCCGATAAGCTCAACCATCATAAGCTTGCGCCCGTGATGCGACTCGGGTTTGATCGTCGAGACCACGTTGCCGACTACCTTTGCAAGCAACATACTATTTTCCTGGAAGTATGGCTTCGACGTCGCCGTGCGGGCGGGGTATCACGTGTACCGATACGAGCTCGCCAACGCGCTTTGCCGCCGCTGCTCCGGCGTCTACTGACGCTTTGACCGCACCCACATCACCACGAACCATCACCGTTACAAGTCCGCTGCCTATCTTTTCTTTGCCTATGAGCGTCACATTTGCAGCTTTTACCATCGCGTCAGCCGCCTCAATTGCGCCGACCAGCCCTCTTGTCTCAACCATTCCAAGTGCCTGTTTTTCCATTTGTTAATCCCCCTTTTGGTTATTCGTTGATACGGTCAATAAACCCTATGATCGATGAGTCCAAAGGTATCAGCCTGCATTCGGGAAACGGCAGGCATGCTTCCTTGCTGCCAATCAGGTACACAAAATCTCCCGGCCCCGCCTGGCGAGTCCCATCCGCCGACACTATCAGCCCTGCCGGTTTGCCATTTTCGTACTTTTGCACCACGAGTAGCTTGACGCCTTTAAGGGCCTCGTCCTTAACTGTGCTCACGACCGAGCCTATTACCTTACCGGTGTACATACTATAACTTCTTCGCCGCCACTTTTGCGGGTTTCACTGCAGGCAATATACCTTCCACATCGTCGTGGGGACGCGGTATAACGTGTACCGAAACAAGCTCGCCCACGCGCTTTGCCGCTGCCGCACCCGAATCGACCGCCGCCTTGACTGCGCCCACGTCGCCTCTTACCATGACAGTCACAAGTCCCGATCCGATCTGCTCTTTACCGATAAGCGTGACGTTAGCCGCTTTTACCATTGCGTCAGCCGCTTCTATCGCGCCGACCAGCCCTTTTGTCTCTACCATTCCCAATGCCTGTTTTTCCATTGCTTTGCTCCTTTATCATATAAAAGCTAAATTTGATTTACCTAAGGCTTTTACCAGAAGAACTTATGCCCTTCTTCTCAATTAATAGACCGACCTCTTAAGGTCAGGATGCGGAGAAGGTATAACCACAGTGCGGGTTATCATGCCTTTAACCCGTTCGTCCGATTTCGCCGATTCTATCGCGTGACGCACCGCCGCTACATCTCCCGTCAGCGTCAGAAACGACTTGCCGCCCAGGCCCCTGCCCAGCCTTATCTCTATCAGCTCAACGTCCGCCGCCTTTACCGCTGCGTCTGCACACAGCAGCGCCGATACAAGCGAAAATGTTTCGACTATACCCAGCGCTTCAAAGTTTTTTGGCTCGCCGCACGCCGATACAGCTTTTAGGACCTGCTCGTCAATGTTGGGTATCTCCATGCTGTCTACGAGCGTCTCCTCAGCTCCGGCCGCTCCCGCAGCCACCGAGGCCTTTACCGCAGCCACATCGCCTGATATGATCACGACATATTTGCCCGCACAGGCCGTCTGTGCCGACAGAAGGTTCACATCAGCCGCTTTTAGCATAATGTCCGCTGCCTCAATGCCTTTTGCTATGCAGTTCGTTTCGACCATTCCCACTGCGTGTGTCATATTTACTGCTTCCTTATCTCAATATACTTGTCCGTTACCATCGCGATTCCCGTTATACTTGCGTGCAGGTTTGCGCCCACACCGTTGTCCACTGAGGCTATCATTTGCCCCGCAGTGACGCTATCGCCCGTTTTTACTATTGGGACAGCAGGCGCGCCTATATGCATCTTCAGCGGCAGCCGTGCATAGTTGGTATTCATTAATTCATCTTTTAATGGCAGATCTTTGTCGTAGCCTCCTATTCCAAGCCTTATCATAAGCCTCGATACGGGAACTTTTATGCTTTCCATGTTGTCTGCCGCGCTGAACGCCACTTTTTTCTCAGGCTTCACTCCCGCTTTTGCGAGTTCCTGCTTGACCTTGGTCATAAGCCTTGAGGGTGCTAGCTGAAAGTTGCACGCATACTGTGTGCATACTCCGCAATCGCAGCACGAGAATATACCATTCACCTCGCCGAAGTTGTCGGCGTTAAGAGCAAGCGCGCGCATTATCTTGTGCGGTTCCACCTTGAGCCCCAGAGCGTTGCGTGGGCATAGCTGTGTGCAGTAGTTGCACTGGCAGCAGACCGATTTAGCGAGTCTTACGTCTTGCATGAGGTCGCGTGTCTTCTGACGTATCAGTGTGTGGTCTTTAGGCATCACGAGTATGCCACCTGTCGTTTTCTCCACGACTTCAGCTGAAATATCCTTTGATACGCGCCCCATCATAGGGCCGCCGATGATAACGCTGTATTCCGAATAGTTCTCTGGACCTCCTGCCGCCGTAATCAATTCCGTAAGCGGGGTTCCTATGGGCGCTTTGTATACCGCAGGATTTGATACCTCGCCTGTGACTGTCACGTACTTTTCTATAACGGGCGTTCCCTGCAGCGCGTCTGCGATGGCGATCAGCGTGGCAACATTCTGTACGACGGCTCCCACATCAATGGGTAGCCCTCCCGTGGGAACAACTTTGCCCGTCACCTCATACACGATTTGCTGCTCGTCTCCCGCCGGATAGAAACTATCCATAAGATGCAGTTCAATGCCGGAATCCAGCGCGTTTCTCATGGCTTCCACTGCTTTAACATACTTTTTCTTGAGCGCAATAACGCCCCTCTTCGCGCCCGTCACGTACATAGCAGCTTTCAGGCCAAGCATAATCTTCTTGGAATACATCTCCATCATCAGCCGGTCAGTACGCAGCAGCGGTTCGCACTCCGCGCCGTTTGCTATAACAACATCGGCATTGCACGACAGTTTAATATGTGTGGGGAACCCAGCGCCGCCCGCGCCTATAACTCCCGCCTCTTTAATTTTGCTTAAAATCTGCTGCTTTTCCATTACACGATCCTGAAATTTCCGTACAGAACGCATCTGCGCACGCGCGTAAACGTTTTGGCACTCGTCAGTCCCTCTCCGGTAGGAGTTGCTATCGTCAATGTTGTGAAACCTTCTCCGCCAAAGCCAAGCCCCGCGTAAGAGGGCGCATTTTTAACGAATATGGTTGTGTTCAGGGCTTTGGCCGCCATCGATAGATGGCTTACATTCTGAGAATGCATCATAGCCGTATGCTTGCAACCGTTTTCCGCTTTTATGGCCATCTGTATCGCTGTGGCTATCTCATCGTTTTGAACACGCACGATACCGAGCACCGGCATAAGCATCTCCACCGTTACGAACGGGTGATCTTCGGCCACATCCGCAATAACGAGTTTCGGGTTCCCGGTGTAAGAAACGCCGCTGTCCGAAAGTATCTTCGTCGCATCCTTGCCAACATAATTCCTGTTGACGACATATTTGCCGTCCTTCTGTACAAGCACGGTCTTAACTATTTTTTCGATGTCCACGCCCGATACTTTAAATGCGCCATGCTTTTGCATCTCGCTCATAAGCATATCAGCCACGCTTCCGAATACGAACACCTCTTTTTCCGCTATGCAGAGAACGTTGTTGTCAAAGCTTGCGCCATCCACTATGTCCTTTGCTGCCTGCTTGATTATTGCAGTGTCATCCACAATTACAGGCGGGTTTCCCGGCCCTGCCGCTATGACTTTTTTGCCTGTGTGCATCGCTACATGCACCACGGCTTCGCCTCCTGTTATGGCGAGCAGCGGTATGTCCTTATGCTCCATAAGCGCCTTGCCACTTTCCAATGTCGGCTGCTTCACTGTACATATTAGCGTGGCAGGTCCGCCTGCCGATACTATTGCTTCATTAAGTATCCGCATTGTTTCAGTAGAGCTCTTCTTGGCCGCCGGGTGCGGGTTATACACAACGGCGTTGCCAGCCGCTATCATGCTTATCGAATTATTTATGACCGTAGCTGTCGGGTTGGTAGACGGTGTTATCGCACCGATAACGCCAAAAGGCGCACGTTCAACCAGCGTCAGTCCATAGTCTCCCGAATAGGCGTCCGCGGTCAGGTCTTCGATACCAGGCGTTTTATCTATTGCCAGTTTATTCTTTAAAACCTTATTTTCTATTTTTCCGTAACCTGTTTCGTTATGCGCTAGCTCCGACAGATACTGTACGTTTTCCATCGCTGCGCGGCGCATAGCTTCTATCAGCTTGCCGCGTTTATCGAGCGGCATCGCTATGAGTTGCTGCTGAGCGGCTTTGGCTGAAGCGATTGCTTCTTCCATATTGTCGCAGAGCCAGTTCCCGCCTGCAGCCGCGGCTGTTACCGGAGCGCTTGCTATGTTTTTCATTGTATCTTCAACGATTTGTCGAACCTGTTGCTCTGTTAAACTCATTTGTCCTCACCCCGATCTGATTCTTCAAACTTGCGAAATACTGTTTTTCCTTCTATCTCTATAGAGTCAATTATGGCGACTATAGCCATATCCGACGGTTTATTCTCAGTGATTACCGTCTGTCGCGATGAGCTTCCGCCGCACAGCATGACGACCTCTCCCGCTCCCGCTCCCACGGTGTCAATAGCGACTATCGGCGACCCTTTTTCTTCAAATGTAGCGAGCTCTATAGGCACTACGATCAGCAACTTTAAACCATGCAGCTTCTCGGCTTTGTTAGTGCTGACAACGCTTCCCTTTACTCTTGCTATCTGCATATCATAACTCCTAATATTCGATACTAACGCCGCACTCTTTAGCTGTTTCCTGCGCGAGCTGCGTGATTATTGCTCCCGGCTCTATCTTCACCTTCATGCTGCCGTCCCTGCACGCGTCCATTATGTCCTGCTCGGTTACAAGCTCTTTGCCCTGTTTCTTTGCGTTTTTGCGCTCCAACGTTTTCACGACGACACCCATTTTTTCAAGTGCATCTATGTTGTCTGCTATAACCGCAAGCGCTGTACCACGCATGTGTTTGGGCGTTTGAAAGTCAAGCAGCACGGTAACGGCGTTGCCCCAGAGCAGAGGCCTGATGATAAGCGACACGATAAAAGACGTATCGTCGGCTGCCGCGATTGCGGCCAGAAGCGACAACGGCGGCGTTATGAGCACGACCTCTTCAAAATCTGTAAGGCCTTCAAGTATCTCGCGTTTGTTTGCCTCAAGCTTCAGCGCCTTGCTGCCTTCAATAAGAGACGGCATATCGTCCGGCAAAGCACATGTCACGTTTTTATCCGCTAAAAACTTCTTCACGCCCTGCGGATCGAAAACGTTACCGCAAAACACGGCTAAACTGCCGCTCTGCGTCCGCGTCTGTCCACTTAATATCTCTTCCGTGACGCGCCTTATTATTTCTTGTATGTCTTGCGCGTTATAGCTCATTTTTCGCCTTTCATTTGTCCATTTCCAACATATCGCCCGATTTTAGTCCCGCCGCGTTTGCTTCATCGGGATCAAGATGCAGCTCAAGATCGTGATCCGCTCCTGTGCGCACAACGATATTGCCAAACACTGTTTCCCTGACGCCCGATTTCTTCACGGCTATAATATCACCATTTTTAAGTCCATACCACGATGCCTGCTCCGCCGTTGCATGCAGATGCCTTGCGGATACGATGACGCCTTTTGAAAGGTCGACTTCTCCCGCCGGGCCTATAAGCTTGCCTCCAGGAGTATTGTCAAGATCACCCGACATGCGCACCACAGGCGCGATGCCTGCCTTATAGCAGTCCGTTACCGATATCTCCACCTGCGTCTCGCGCCTTGCCGGCCCAAGAACGCGGATTTTCTCGATCCGTCCTTTTTTACCGACCAGCGTCACTTGCTCTTCACACGCGAACTGTCCGGGCTGCATGAGGTCACGCAGTTTAACAAGCTTATGCCCTTTGCCAAAAAGCGTCTCAATGTCCGCCGCGCAAAGATGCATATGGCGCGCAGACACCGCTGCGGGGAAAAAACCTTTCCCCGACAGCGCGAGTTGCTTTAGTGTCTCTAATGTGATCGTACGTGTAAGCGTTTGCTCGTCCACCTTCAACTCTCCATATTAAACAGTTATCTGGGCAGTATTCCTTCAACGTCCTGATGCGGGCGGGGAATAACATGTACAGATACCAATTCTCCCACGCGCTTTGCAGCAGCCGCACCGGCGTCAACAGCCGCCTTTACCGCTCCAACGTCGCCTCTAACCATGACCGTAACGAGCCCCGAACCTATCTGCTCTTTGCCAATAAGCGCCACGTTCGCCGCTTTTACCATTGCATCAGCCGCTTCTATCGCGCCGACGAGACCTTTTGTTTCAACCATTCCGAGTGCCTGCTTGTCCATTTTGATTCTCCTTAAATTTTATAGTTTTCGTATTTTAGTCTCTTGTATTCCGTATTACGGAATGACGATCGCCTTCTCCGCGTCCTCGCTTATAAGGCTCTCAAATGCCTTTTCTATGTCATCGAAAGCAAACTTGGTGATGTACTTTTCAACTTCAAGCTTACCGGTTGCTATCAGATCGAGCGCCTCCTTGTTCTGCTTGACGGTTGACGCGTGCGCCCCGAACACACCCAGTTCTTTGTAGTGAATAAGGTTGCTGTCGATATGAAAATTGTTGTCGCCCGGAAGCCCTCCAAACAGGCTTATGCGTCCGTTGTTGCTCAAAAGCTCGACACCCTGCTTGTGCGTTATTCCTGCGGGGCATGCCGTTATAACAACGTCCACTCCGTCCGTGCCGACAATGTTCTTGATAAGCTCCACATACCCCGGATCTTTTGTATCGATGATGTGGGCGTTAGGTACCAGCCTTGCTGCGTTTGCACGCCGCTTTTCGGAAACCTCCCCTATGACGACCTTGCCCGCGCCCTTCATAAAGGCCAGCTCAGCATGTATGCATCCAAGGTATCCCGCGCCGTATATGAGTACGTTGTCGCCCTTCTCTATATTCAGAAAGCTTTGGGCGTTTATAGCGCATGCGATCGGTTCGGCAATGCTCGCGGCTTCAACAGCTACGCCCTCCGGCACTTTTATGAGATGACCCCGCTCGATAGCCTTTTTCGGTATCTTTATGTATTCCGAGAACGTACCCGCATACTCGTAGCCTATAGTCTCAAGGCTGGAACACATATTTGTGCGTCCTCTTTTGCAGTTTTTGCACTCACCGCAGCCGATGGCGGGCGCCATTGTATACCGATCTCCCACCTTTAAGTCTGTGCCTTCGCCAATTTCTACTATCTCGTAACAACCTTCGTGGCCTACGGTCACCGGCGCCTTTAGTTTGGTGCTGCCAAACCTGTACGTGCGTAGGTCTGTACCGCATATCGAAGCACACAGCACCTTAGCAATGGCTTCACCCGCCTGGGCCTCAGGCTTTTCTACCTGATCGATAGAGAAGTTCTTTTCTCCGTGATAAACGAAAGCTTTCATAATTCCTCCCATGTCCGCCTATTCCGCCCAGGGCAGAAACAGTATCTTGTTGAAGAACAGTTCCTTCTTATATATCTTGTCAAATATGCCCGCCACATCTTCAAGACGAAGCTTGTGCGTGATTATCTTCTCGGCGTCTATCGTTCCATCCGCGAGGCTTTCCACGCCATGTGTCCATTCCCATCCCGGGAACGGCTTGGAGAACGAATTCCACGATCCGATTACCTGCTTCTCAAACCTCATGATCTGATCGACACACTTTTCAGACAGCTCCAACGGCTTATGCGATATACCGAGGAACACCATCCTGCCGTGCTTACCGGTCGCCATTATAGCGTTGTGCTGAGCCTGAGGAAATCCGGAAGCGTCTATACAAAGATCCGCTCCGCCGTCTGTTGCCTTGATTATCTGCTCAACGACGTCCTCGGCAGTTCCGTCTATTGCCACATCCGCTCCGCAATTCAGAGCAACCTGGCGTTTTTCTTCCGAAACGTCTACCGCAACCACCTTTGCAGCGCCCTTCGCTTTCATGTACTGAAGTGCGTAAAGCCCGATAGGTCCTGTTCCCATGACGCATACCTTGTCGCCAGCTTTAAAACCGCCGCGCTTTATAGAGTGCAGCGCGTTCGCAAGGGGGTCTGTCGTCGCTGCAGCTTCATATGTCACGTTGTCAGCGATTTTGACAAGGTTGACCTCGGGAACGGCTAGGTACTGCGCGAAAGCGCCGTCGCATCGTGAGCCGAAATAGTTGTAGTCAACGCACAGCGAAAAATTTCCCTGTTGGCAATACTCGCACTTAAAGCACGGCATCAGCGGCGCTACCGTAACACGGTCGCCATCCTTATAGTTTTTAATACCAGTTCCGGTCTTGACAATCTGACCTGCAAACTCATGACCCGGAGTTATAGGCGCAATATATGCGCCGTACTGGTTGATACGCGGAATATCCGATCCGCATACGCCTACGGCCATAACCTTAATCAGCACCTCGTTCTCCTTGATCTCGGGAACGGGAACCTGCTCTAGCCTCAGATCCCTGGGTGCATACATCCTTACTGCCTTCATCATGCTGCTCATATTAAAACTCCTTAAATTACATTCTATTAATATGTATCTTTAATTACCGCTACATTGCCGGCCGGGCAGTTTCCTGATGCGCACTGTCCACATTTTACGCAGGCCTTGCCGCCGCCCGATACTATAGTCACGCCCGAGCTTGTCCCCAGCCTCGTCGCGCCTGCCTTTATCATTGCGACTGCAGTTTCGTAATCGCGAACGCCTCCCGACGCCTTAACTCCCATATGTGGCCCTACAGTCTGGCGCATGAGAGCAACGTCTTCTTTTGTTGCTCCACCCTTTGAGAAGCCGGTAGAAGTCTTAACAAAATCCGCACCCGCCATCTTCGCTATAGTGCAGACCTTTACCTTCTCCTCGTCTGTCAGCAGGCATGTCTCAATGATGACCTTGACGAGCCCTCTGCCTTTTGCCGCGGTCACCACAGCTTCGATGTCCCTTTTAACAAGCTGCCAGTTTTCCGATTTGATCGCACCTACATTGACGACCATATCCACTTCTTTTGCGCCCAACAGCAATACCGTCTGAGTCTCTTCAGCCTTAACTTCAGGCGTCGTTGCGCCAAGCGGGAAGCCGACTACTACGCAGGGTGCCACTCCGCTCCCTGAAAGCTGTTCTGCCACAAACTTGATGTGGTTCGGGTTTACGCATACGCTCGCAAAGTTGTACTTCTTAGCCTCGTCGCAGACCTTTCGCACTTCCGCTTCGGATGCCTCAGGCTTTAAAAGCGTGTGGTCAATGTACTTAGCCAGCGACGCAGGCGCAAACTCGTTTGCGCTCCCCGGTGACGTCTGCGTCTTGCCATTAAGCTGCGCGCAGACTTCTTCCGTTACTTTCCTGATCAGTTCGTTTACGTCCATTGAATCTCCCTCCAAATTGTCTTCTTCATTCTGTTTATAAATTGTACTCTTCGCACCGTTTTAAAATATTTAGGGCGGTTATCTCATCCATATACAAAGTCGTCATATACCCGCCTCTTAGCGCTCCGATTATAGCGTCGGTTTTCTCGGCACCGACTGCTATTCCTATCCTGTGCTTCTTTTTCTTAAGCTCGTGAAGCTCGATGCCTATAGTCCTTGCGTTATATCCATTATCCACGAGCTCTCCGTTTATATTAAAAAACCTTGTGCATATATCGCCTACAGCGCCGGCTTCGCGCAAAGTCTTTATATTTTCCACCGTGACTGTTGAGCGCTCGACCAGCACCGAATTCTCAGACGTCTGCCCTATACTGAAAACGGCGATATTTGCCTCTCGTGCCAGCTCAAGCACCAGCTTAATCCGTGAATCCCGCTTTATTTCGTTTGCAATTCTTTCATCGTCTACGAGAGCCGGCGCGGCTATTATGTACCCAACGCCCGAATATGCCTGCGTAAATTTTTCGAGCAGACCTGCAGTCTTTGTAGACAATACGCTGGTGGCGATAGAGCCGTTGAGCTGCACGATTTTTATGCCTTTTTTCGCGGTTGTGGGCGGCACGACCAGTGAAGATAAGTGTTCCATAGTCCTGCCCCACGAAACGCTGACGATGTCATTGTCTGTAACAATCTTGCTTAGATCTTCGGCTACCATCTTGCAAGTATCTGTCATACATATGGCAGCGTTATTCACAAAACACGGCGTAATGAAAATGTGATCGATATCAAAGTGCTTTTTGAGCAGCTCTTCCTGAAGCGCAAGAGACCGTACCGGATATATTATTTCATGCTTAACATATCCTAGCGATACAGCCTTTTTAATAATACGAGATACCGTGGATATAGACGTCTCTTCTTCCGCAGCTATTTGCTCCTGAGACAAGCCGAGCTCGTAGTACTTCTTCGCTATGCGTATTATTGTATTTATCTCGCTTATCGTCACATTTTCCATTATACTTCTCAACTTTTCATTATTTGAGGGCATATTCACCGGTTATATTATGATTATTCGACACCGGTGCAAATATTCCTGCCTATTGAAAATATTATTACGCATAAATATAATGGTATTATTCTCACTTAACGGCCAGTCTGTAAATATAAACAAAAATGCTGTATCCCGTTATAAATTTGAGCCTTACAAATTACTCTTTTGCCCAGCCGAACGAGCGTTCGACGGCCCGTTTCCAGCCTGCGTAGAGAGACTCCCTTCTGTCTTCGCTCATGCTTGGCTCATAAACCCGCGCTATCTTCCACTGCTTGGCTATCTCAGCCTTGCTCTTCCAGAATCCGACGCCCAGCCCTGCGAGATACGCTGCGCCGAGAGCCGCCATCTCTGTGACAACCGGCTTTTGAATAGGTATCCCAAGTATGTCGGATTGTATCTGCATCAAAAGATCGTTGACAGTAGCGCCGCCGTCCACCCTGAGCGCCGTTGCCTTCTGTCCTGAATCCTTCTCCATGCACTCAAGAACATCACGCGTTTGATAGCAGATTGCCTCCAGCGCGCTTCTCGCGATGTGTTCTCCGGTCGTCCCGCGCGTAATTCCTACGATCGTTCCTCTCGCGTACATGTCCCAATAAGGAGCACACAACCCCGTAAATGCGGGAACCAAGTATACTCCTTGTGTATCCTCGACCTTGCCGGCAAGATCGTTTATCTCAGCCGCCGACTTTATTATCTTCAGGCCATCCCTCAGCCACTGTACCGTCGCGCCGCCCACGAATATCACACCTTCAAGAGCGTATTCCACTTTGCCGTCGATCACCCACCCGAGGTCTGTCGTAAGCCCGGTCTTGCTCATCTTAAGCTCTTCGCCAATATTCATCATCAGCGCGAGCGAAGTGCCGTACGTATTCTTCGCCATGCCCGGCTCAAAGCAAGTCTGGCCGAACGTTGCAGCATGCTGGTCGCCAGCATCTCCTGCCACAGGTACTTCTTCGCCGAAGAATACGTCCCGGCTCGTCATTGTCAGAACACCGCTTGTGGGCTTGAGTTCGGGCAGTATATGCTCGGGAACGCCGAGAGCTTCCATTATCTTTGCGTCCCATTTAAGATCGTGTATATCGAGCAGCATTGTCCTTGAAGCGTTGGAATAATCCTCCACATGACTTGCCCCGCCCGAAAGCTTATACATCAGCCACGAATCCACGTTCCCGAAGCAGATCTTCTTTTCCCGTACTTTTTCTTTGACCCCCTCAACATTGTCGATGATCCATTTTATCTTTGTTCCCGAAAAATAGGCGTCTATCAGAAGGCCGGTTCTTTCCTTTATATAATCCTCATAGCCCTTTGCCTTGAGCTCTTCGCATATGCCTGCGGTCTGCCGCGACTGCCATACGATAGCGTTATATACCGGTTCTCCCGTATCCCTATCCCAAAGTATCGTTGTCTCGCGCTGACAGGTTATCCCTATTGCAGCGACCTCCGCTGCGCTGGTATTACCCTTTTCGAAGGCCTCGGCAGCACAGATCATAGTCGTTTCCCAGTACTCGTTTGGATCGTGCTCGACCCAGCCGGGCTTTGGATATATCTGCTTAATCTCTCTGTATGAGGACGAATGTATCTGTCCTTCCCTGTTAAACAGTACGACCCTCGTGCCCGTTGTTCCCTGGTCGATGGCCATGATAAATCTTTTTTCCATACCGCGCCTCCTTAAGTTATATAAGGCATCTATCAGCCCGCTGCAGGGTTATATGTAACCCCGTTAAATGATCGAATACTATCAACGGCATTCCAAATCAGCATTCGCGACCTAAATATTTTTTACCGTTCCTTCTGCGTGGACATATTGAGCAGCACCGCGATTATAACCAGTGCACCTCTTACGACGAGCTGCCAATATGAGCTGATACCCATAATCGTCATGCCGTTGAGTATAACACCGAGGAACAGTATACCGATAAGTGTTCCGGTCACTTTTCCTACGCCGCCCGAAAGGCTCGCGCCGCCGATGATGATGGACGATATCGCTGTCATCTCTCCGCCCGTTCCGACCGAGGGCGTTCCCGCCATAATCTGAGAGGATACCATTAACCCGGAAAGAGCACCAAGGAACCCAGTTATTCCAAACGAGATGCTACGAATGCGGTTTACGTTAACGCCTGACAGTCTCGCGCTTTCAACGTTGCCACCCACTGCATAGACGCTACGGCCGAACGCAGTATAGTTAAGCAGGAAGAATATCACGACGAAGACGACAACCAGTATCAAAGCCTGGAACGGGAATACGCCGCCGATAAAGCCTGCGCCGAGATATCCGAACCATTGAGGATAGCTTGCAATCGGGAAGCCGCCCGTCAACAGATACGCGAAGCCGCTCAGCATCGTTAATAGTCCCAGCGTTGTGATAAACGAAGGAACTCTGAAGCTGTTCCGCATCCATGCGGTAAACATTCCAATAAGTACACCCGCTATGAGCACGATGATAGAAGAGATTATGATGGCGGGTAACACTTCCATGCCACCTAGTGTGAACTTCTGCACCATCCATGCTGAGAAACAACCGGAGAACGCAACTGCAGAACCAACAGATAAGTCAATTTCTCCAGTAATGATCACAAGCGTCATACCCAGAGCGATGATACCGTTCATTGATGAGGTTCTTAAAACCGTCATCATATTCTTCCATGTGAAAAAGTTTTCGTTTGCAAACGATAAAAAGATGAATAGTCCGATTAGTACAACTATCAGCACATTTCGTTTGAAAAAAGACTGAAACCTTTTCATTTTAACATTTACGTTTTCCATTTTACTCCCCCATACATTTCGTATAAAGTTCTTCGACAGCAACTTCCGACGGACATAGTTCTCCCTTAATCTTACCGTCGCTCATTATGAGGACCCTGTGGCATACCTGTATCAGCTCCTCAAGCTCAGACGATACGATAATCGACGCAACACCGTGCTTGCTTTGTTCCCATACGATATCAAATATCTGCTGCTTTGCGTTGACGTCTATTCCCTTCGAAGGTTCGTCTAAAAGTATCACTTTAGGATTTGTATTAAGCCAGTTGCCAACGACGACCTTTTGTTGGTTTCCGCCTGAAAGAGACGATACCGGCACTTCAGGTGTGGCTATCTTTATCTGCAGCCCGGTAACCTGTTTTTCAACCAGTTCACGCTCTGTTTTCTTGGAAAACACACCATTACTGCAAATCTTTTTAAGACTCGCCAAAACCAGATTTTCTCGAACTGAGTGTATCTGTATAAGGCCTTCTTCTTTTCTGTTTTCCGACGTCATCGCAAGACCGGTCTTTTTGGCGATTATTGGAGAGCCTTTTTTCATCGGCTTGCCAGAAACCAACACTCTGCCCGAATCATAGCTGTCTGAGCCGAAAATCGCACGAAGCAGCTCTGAACGTCCGGAACCCAACAGTCCTGCAATGCCAAGCACCTCACCCTTATACAGCTTAAGGTTTACATCGTTAAAAGCGCCTTTTCGAGTTAAGCCTTCAACTTCCAGCACAACTTCGTCTTGGCATTTAAGCTCTTCAGGTATGGTCTTTGTCTCAATATCGCCAAACATCATATTGATGACTTTTTCTTTTGTTAAATTAGCCAAATCCTCACGACCAATGTATTTACCGTCTCGTAACACAGTAACAGTATCCGCAACGCTCCAAAGCTCCTGAAGCTTATGGGTTATGTAGATGATGATAACACCCTTTTCCTTCAGCGCATGGACCAGCTTAAAGAGCATCTCTGTTTCATGCTGTGCCAGAGCAGATGTTGGCTCATCCAACAACAAAACATGGGGATTATAGGACATTGCCTTTGCAATCTCAACAAGCTGGCGCTGCCAGATGTTAAGAGCGCTGACCTTCGTTTTAGGAGAAATGTCTATCTCCAGTTCCTTTAAGAGCTTTGCCGCATCCTGATTTGCTTTATTGAAATCAATGATGGGACCCTTTTGGGGCAGCCTCCCGAAAAATATGTTCTCCGCTATGGAAAGCCCGGGTATCAAAGATAGTTCCTGATAAACGGTTGCGATGCCTTTATCAAAAGCGTCCTGAGGATTCTTAAGCACCAGCTTCTTTCCGTCAAGCAATATCTCTCCAGAAGTTGGCGGCTGTGCTCCCGCAATAATTTTTATTAAAGTACTTTTTCCCGAACCGTTCTTACCAAGAAAAGCATGAACTTTTCCAGCTTCAAACTTAACCGAAAAATTATCCAACGCAACAGTTCCGGGGAAGACCTTTGTGACGTTTTTTATTTCAAGCAGTTTTTCCACTTCTTCCTCCTCATATATCTTTAAGAAGAATGGAAGGGGTCGCAAAACGCAACCCCTTCTGAATACCGACTAGTTCAATCAGCCCTTAAGACCATCCAAGAGCTCCTGGATATAGGCCTTCGCGCCGTCTGGATCGTTTCTCGTCAGCGGTATGCCGGGGAGTTTGACGCCCGTCTCAAATTCCTGACCCATCATTGCCAAGCACAGGTTCTTCATCGAGGTCTCGCCGAGAGCGATGGGATCCTGGCCGCCCAGAGCCTGAAGAATGTTGTCCGGATCAAGCATCATGTTTACAAGCTGCTCGCTGATGTCGATACCGAATACCGGTATGGATTTGCCAGCGTTCTTAACAGCCATAACCGTTCCAACCGTGCCGCCTTCATTAGCGCAGAAGATAAGGTCGAGATCGGGGTTAGCGTTCATCACTTCAGCAGCAGTGTTAACAGCCACGTCCGCGTCCCAAGCATCAACGTCCTGAACGATTTCGATCAGATCCTGCGTCTTGGAAAGGAAGCCGTTTGTTCTCTGAGCGCTCATCTCAGGCAGAAGAGCTGTGAACTGGATGATAGCAGTCTTGGGCTTTCTGTCCGGGAAGTTTGCTTTGATGTACTCAGCAGCATACTCGCCGACGATTTCGCCGATGTTGTACTGGTCCATCTCAGCATAACCAGTCTGCCATTCATAGTCCATGTTCATGTTAGCGCAGTAGATGGTGATGCCATTCTTTGCAGCATTCTCAAGTGCCGCAGCCGAGCCGGTGATGCTGACAGGGAAAATGCAGATACCATTTACGCCGCCAGTTGCATACTGGTTGATGAGCTCAACTTCTTTGTCGAGTTCCCCGCCGCTGTGTCCTTCAAGAACTGTTGCGCCGTAGCTCTCAGCGGTTTTCTTCATGGTAATCTGGAGCATTCTCTGAAACTGGTCCTCGATCAGCACGACCGCAGCGATTTTCTTGCCGCTCAGATCTTCAAGCTGTTCTGAACCTTCAGTAGGCTCTGCTACCTCAGATGGCTGTGCCGCAGTTTCTTCTGCCGGTTTCTCAGAAGTCGCAGCCGGTGCTTGTCCGCAGCCTGCAAATGCCATAAGCATTGCAAGTACGAAACTAATAACTACTAAAAGCTTTTTTCTCATGTCTTCCTCCTTGTTTTTGTGACTGGTAATGTATGTTCCAGTTTCGTATTCAGCATAGCCCTTATGATACATTGTTGTAAATCAAGGCAATTTGTTTTTTGTTTAAGATTTTTGTGTTATGCCCGAGCTTGATAAAACTAAAAGTTATCAAGTTGCAGTCTTTTCCTTTTCCTGATTCGGCTGTCCGTTCCATGCGGAAAGCCCGCCGTCTACGGGTATATTCACGCCGCAAAGGTGAACCGCCTGATCAGAGGCAAGGTATACAATGACGTTAGCGCAGTATTCTGGCTCGCAAAGCACTCTCGCTGGCATATTCTTCCTGAAGCTTTCCAGCACCGCTTCGGAAGCTCCTGTGAGAAACATGGGGGTCTTTACCGCCGACGGAGAGATTATGTTAACTCTGACACCCTGCATTGAGTAGTCCATTGCAACGGCTTTTGACATTGCTATCACCGCTCCTTTGGTAGCGCAGTATAAAGACATATTGTAGTCTCCGCCCATACCGGAAACAGACGATACGTTGATGATAGCGCCTTTCTTTTTTGCTAGCATCTGCGGCCCAAATGCCTTCATCGTATGGAACGTGCCTCGCACGTTTACGTCAAACTGGAAGTCATAGTCCTCTTCAGGTGCGTTTTCGATCTGTCCGACGCGGAAAACGCCGGCGCAGTTTGCAAGTACGTCTGCTCCGCCCTGCTGTGCGACCATTTCAGCAAACGCCGCAACGTCGTCCCATTTGGCAACATCCGCAGCCTTCATAAAGAGCATACCTTCCGCTCCGGCAGACAGCTCGTCATAGGTTGCTTGAAGATTATCCTTATTCCAGTCGGTCATAAAAACATTGTCTCCAAGCGCCAAAAATGCCTTGACCGTCTCTTTGCCAACGCCGCTGGCAGCACCTGTTATTACAACATTTCTGCTCATTTTTTCCTCCCTTTGCAACTTTTTTAATTATTGTGTGTTCTATTACTTTTGTCTACATTAAGCTTACGTATTCCCAATAGCTTTGTAAACGCCACAATATTTGTACTTTGTTTGTCATATTCGCTTTTTTATTTTTGTGTCTGGTTTAAGCCCTTAGAACACCTTTAGGTTTATTGACAATGATTATTTTGTGATATATCTTGTTGGCATGCTAATAATAATACGTGAATTGTGAATACAGGGCTTTCATATGAAGATAAATGCGTTTCGTTTTAAATTATTTTTATATATAACGCTGGCAACACTGATACCGGTACTCATCTTTGGGATACTGCTTTTCTCGTCTACTCAGAGCACTCTCAAAGAGAACACCTCAGGAAATATTCAGGATACGCTGGTGTCCAATTTCAAGAACATAGAGTCGAAACTTGATGTTATGGACAACGCAAGCAACGAACTTAGGGTTGCGCTTGCAAAAATACCAAAAGTCATTGACCCAGCTCTTAATATTGATGAAACTGAGATTTTCGAGGCGGCGCAATACCCTGTGACAGTATACAGCTCGCTTATTGTGGACACCTACAGTATCGCAGGGTTTAACCACTTCTATTTGTATTTTCCATATCGTTCTCTCTTTCTTGTTTCAAGAATGTCCACATTTGATGCAGTCAACCCAAATGTACTGGACTGTCACTTTCTGCCTGAAAACAAATGGGGCGTTTCTACTCCCTACGAGAATGTCATCAGCAACCCTACTGTTGGAAAGACGCTGAAACAAAGAAATATATCCAAAAATCTTATAATACAAGATATAGAGGGCAACGAGCTTATACTCACCACAAACGTCAAGGAACGATATATTAACGAGCTTCTTATTTCAGGCTTGCATATAAAACCGTCGTACGCGGTAATAATGGATAACCATGGGGGTCTGATATCATCAATGTCAGAGGGGGAAATTGGGCAGTCTCTTCCGCAATATAGGGATATACTTGCCGCAATAGGGGGTCAGCAGGAGTCAGGGGAAATCGAAATATCTTTAAACGGCAAGCCGCACCTGCTCAACTGGGTGTATTCCCAAAGCAACGAATGGTATTATGTTATAGCCACCGGTACCGGTTCTGTAACAGAGGCTATGTACAAAGTAATAAACACGCTTCTCCTAATCGTTTTAGGCATCGTGGTGTTATCTTTCATCATAACGGTCGTTCTTGCGAATTCTATGACCAGGCCATTAGAACAACTCTCAACAGCAATGACGGAGATCAAAAACAGGAATTTTAACGTCAAACTACCTATAAAGCCCAACGCTGAATTCGGCAACATCTATGCGGGGTTTAATGAAATGGCGCACGAGATCTATTCTCTTGTGAACGATGTTTCAAAAGAACAGAGCCGCAAGACCGTTGCCACTATACAGATGCTGCAGACCGAGATCAATCCACATATGCTATACAACTCTCTTGAGTCTCTTTACAGCATTGCGAAGATAAACAATCAGGAGGAGATTGCGAACCTTGTTATGGCGCTGTCCCGTTTCTTTAGAATCGCACTTTCGGGGGGCAAACATACTGTACCCTTCCGTGAAGCGTTTGAGCTAGCCAATCAGTATATAACGGTTCAAAATATAAGGCTCAATTATAAGATAGCTTTTACTTATGATATTTCTCAACAGATATACAACCTGTCTGTGCCTAAGTTTTTGCTGCAGCCGATAATAGAGAATTCGATACTACACGGCTTCCAAAATAAACGCGACGAGTGGCGCATTAATATAACCGCAAAAAAAGAGGGCAATCAATTAACGGTCGTCGTCCGTGATAACGGAATCGGCATACATGAGCCCGCTCTCGAAACATTAAATCGCCGTATGAACGACTTTAATTTTGAAGATAATACTGTAAGCAAAGGATATGCACTGAGAAACCTTAATTATCAGATTAAGCTAAAGTATGGAAACTGCTCAGGAATTGAGATTAACAGTGTTTACGGTGAATATACAGAGGTCGTTATACGTATGCACATTTCCGATAAGCAGCCAAAGCACCATCGATGAGGACACCTATTTGGAGGATTTGAATGTACAAGCTGTTGATAGTTGACGACGAACCTTGGCTTCGAAAAAGGTTGCTGCTCACAATAGATTGGCAGAGCATGGGGATAACAGAACTCTTTGAGGCTGAAGACGGATTGAAAGCCTTCAATCTTGCTGTCAAACATGAACCGGACATAATAATAACGGACATCGAAATGCCGGGGCTTTCTGGTATAGACTTGATGCAGACGCTCAACGAGAGCGCGCTGTTTCCGCAGATAATACTTATAAGCGGCTATAACGAATTTGAATATGCCCGCAGCGCGGTTAAGTTCGGAGCGATCGATTATCTCTTAAAGCCCGTAGCGGAAGATGAGTTGAAGAAGACCGTCACAAAATGCATAGCCACACTTGAGCAAAACAGATATAACAAGGAGATACGCGATCTCCTTGCCGATTCTTCCAGCCTGCTTCGCGAAAAGATATATATCGACCTTCTGCAGGGCAAGTTAGATTTCAACAAAGTTCCTGAGGCTCGTTTAAACGAGCTCGGAGTAACTTTTTTATCGAACTCGGCAATGTGCATAATCGCTCACTCACATCCTGCCAGTCATAAGCTTTCTGAGAACAATGTTGAAGAAACGCTTGCAAATTTAACTATCAATAAAACAATAAAAGATCTTCTATCTTGTTGTTTAGTCGAGGTTCTCGACTTTTGGATCGACGACGCAAACGTCTATCTTGTTTTCAGTGATCTATCTGAAAACGAGTTTAAAGCCTGCGTCTTAAAAGCACTGAACGACGCTAAAAAGCAGATATACGAACTGCACTCTGATCGTATCGCTTACGGCACTGGCTCTATTGCCCACAAACTAGCCGAACTCTCGGCATCATACCGTAAAGCAAGATACAGCATCAATCTGTGCCGCTCAAAGCAGCATACGGTATACGACGAAGAGGTAGAAACTAAGACAAACGATTTTCAGATAGTTTACGATGAATACAATCTTAAATCTTTGATAGCGAGCCTAAAGAGTGGTGATGCGGATGAGGCATCGAAGCTTCTTACAGAACTTATAAACGAGTTTCTGGATCAAACAGCGGGAACACCCTCATCGCTTCAAATTAAGTTAATGTACATCAATGTGCTAAACAGCTTGTTTAAAGGCTGCCTGCCATTCCTGCCTGTATCGGAAGATATAATTAAGATCTGTGTCGATTATATAGATGGATCCACATCCTTCCATACCGCCGAGAAGATGCATTCTCATCTACAAAGCCTGCTTTCCATACTCACCAAGCAGTATCATGACTTCTTCGGCACCAAGCGCCATTGGCTGATTGATAAAATACTAAAATACATTGATTCGAACTACGCTTCACCACTGTCAATGAGGGATGTCGCAGCAAATTTTTATCTAAACCCGTCTTATTTCTGCAAGTTGTTTAAAGAAGAAACCGGCGTTACGTTCACAACTTATCTTATGAACAAACGCGTTGAGAATGCGAAAAGCCTGATGTCGGAAACCTCTATGAAGCTCTACGACGTAGCTTCCGCCGTAGGATACACGAACGTACAGTATTTTTCGACTGTGTTCAAGGAGGTAGAGGGCATCACGCCCTCTCAGTTCCGCTCGGGAATAGGCAACTAGATATTCGGAACAAATTATTATTTTTTAGAAAGTAGGATATATACTAAAATGACAGCAACAAGTTCGCAAAAAATGAAAACTGCCATGCCTCGCAATATCAAAACTTTCATCCAGGTATTTGTTGTCTTTGCGGTTATATTTACCGTCGTGATGGTTTTGCTGGCAGCAGGGGTCTTTGAGGAGAAGATTCAGCGCGGCAACACCATCGGCAACAACGGAAATTTTGGTATAGCAGTTAATACTGGTGACGAGATATACTATTCAAGCAAAGGCATATGGCGATATAATGCCGAGAGCAAAGATGATAAAATAAGCGAAGACGAAGCCTTTTACCTTAATTATCATGACGGTTGGATATATTACTCGAACCTCAGCGATGAAGGCAAGCTTTACCGTGTGCGTACCGACGGTTCGGGCAAAGAAGCACTGAGCGATATGCGCACAGAGTCTATCGATATTGTAAACGGTACTGTCTATTACGCGACTACAGTGCTTGGCGGCGAAGAGGAAACCCCGGCCGTCGGGATATACCGTCTAGGGCCTGAGGATGGTCCGACCAAGATCGTTTCAGTCAATGCCGAGCATATATCCATTTTGGGCGATAATATCTATTTCGTTGATAAGAATAACGGGTATAAGCTTTGCTATGTAAAAAAAGACGGTACTGGCCTGACAGTAGTAACTAACGATTTTATTCATGCATACGATGTCGCTGACGATTGGATCTACTGCGCGGGTCGCGACTCAATATATAAGATGCGCAAAGACGGATCTTCTAAAGTTCTGCTCTCAAATACAGGAGCGACCTCGATCCTTGTTGCCAGAGATACTGTCTTTTATAACTATATAAGCGTTATGGAACAGGAAGACAGCTCATCAGCCTTTATGAGTATGCAAACCGACGGAACAGGATCCAAAAAGCTGCTTAACTCCGGTCTGCTGGCCGTTAACTATTTTGACAGCAACACTCTGCTTTGTGCCCCATATACGGCTACACCAACGCTCATTAAGTATGATATCGTAAAAGGGAGTTTAGAAGAATTAAAGCAGGATTAATCACTCCAAAAAGCAAAGCAATAGCTTTTCAGAAGCTTTGAAGCAGAACCATTGGACTATGAATCGTCACACTGCGGGGTTAAATGCAATAAGTTTCTCATCCACCATGTTATAAGGCTGGGAAGCCCCAGCCTTATAACAGCTAAAATATAAATATAGGAGGAAGTTGTCTGAAACGTATCTTATCGTGTCTCTTACATTGCAACGTCTTTGCTGTTACTCCTGTTTCTCAGTCTAGCCCCTTCCGGCTGTTTTAGATTTAAGCTTCCTTTTTCTCTCAACGAGAGAACAACGCTCTGGAGCAATATAAAGAAGCACAGCATAAGTCCAGTCGTAATGCTCTGCCAATAAGGCTCCCGAAGCCCCGAAGCAATAACAATATTGCTGATGGTTTTAAGTGACAATACACCAAACAGCGTACCGACCACATTGCCGACGCCACCGGTTAACAGCGTTCCGCCAATAATAGCAGCGGCAATCGCCTGCATTTCCGCAGCAGTCGCGTTGGACGCATTTCCTGCACCTGTATGCATAAGATATACATAACCGCCAATGCCGGCCAATAATCCGCAAAGCAAGTAAGAATAGAATTTTGTGCGTTTCACATTAATGCCAAGCATGAGAGCGCTCTGGTTGTTTCCGCCCACTGCATACAAATTGCGGCCAAAACGTGTCCATCTCAAAATGATAAATATGACAGCTACGATGGCCAGTGCAACCACCACACCCAACTCAATTTTGGCGGGAATGAAATTACCGCTCTTGCCGTAAGAACCGATACCAGGGATCACGATACGGAATTGCTTTAGCGCGACAAATGCCTCGTGTGCCGCTGTACGCGGAACAGCGCTGACTATGGTCATCATTCCTTTAGCAAAGAACATACCCGCCAAAGAAACGATGAATGGCTGTATCTCGAGGTATGCAATCAGCGAGCCTTGAACCATGCCAAACAACAGGCCAATACCCAACGCCAGCGCCATAGAACCCACCACACTGGCGCCTTGGTCATCCAAAAGCACCACGCACGACATTGTCACCAAAGCGGTTATTCCGCCCACTGAAATATCGATGCCCCCCGCTATCATAACAACAGTCATACCGCAGGAAATAACAATCAAAAACGCGTTGTTGTTAAAAATATCAAGGAACTGCTGCGGGTTCAGAAAACCTCCACCCCAAACAAGCATGGCAAGTATGTACATGCCAAAAAAGGTGCAAATTGTGATGGTCAGGAGCAAATTAGTGTTTGAAATAGGCTCCCTGCGTCTTTTTAACATATCATTATTGCTTGTCATA
Source organism: Bacillota bacterium (assembly GCA_023415795.1). Lineage (GTDB taxonomy): Bacteria > Bacillota > Clostridia > Christensenellales > SZUA-584 > SZUA-584. The sequence goes on from JAEZJG010000010.1 coordinate 23,775, forward strand.
TTATGAGTTCTCCAATACTTTCGTCGATTTTCTAAACAGCTTATCGCGCAGCTGAAGTACATGCGCCTTTACAATTGGCGAGCCCAATACCACAATGGCGATAATAACGATTGCTTTGCATGCTTTTATCGCCGTTGAGGGTACCTTCATAGCATAAAGCGTCGTCGTCAGCGTTTGAATAACATAAGCACCTATCACTGAACCACTCAGGCTAAACTTACCGCCGCTGAGCGCATTACCGCCAATAGCAACCGCCAATATAGCATCCATTTCGATATCTATAAGTATGGTTTCATGGTTGATAAGCCCTATTCGGCTGACGCCGATAGCGCCTGCAATTGCTGTGCACACACCCAGAATCATAAATGCTAACAGCTTTACCCACAGAGAGTTGATTCCGTTTAAGCGAGCCGATTTTTCATTGATACCCACAGCCTGTGTATAGAGCCCAAGATTGGTGAATCGCAAAACGAGTGAAACCAAAATTCCAAACACGATGACAATCAAAATCGGCGTAGGTATGGGGATTCCCGGAATGAAGCCGCCGATATATCCAAGCAGCGGACTTTCGACAGTCGGCGTCGCACCACCGTTTATCCAGTACGCGACTGAGCGTCCGGCTGTAAACAGTATCAATGTCGCAATCATCGGCTGAATCCGGAAAACAGCAACCAAAGTGCCGTTAAACGCACCGAATATTATCGCAACCACACAGCTTGCTAAAAAAGCAACCAGTATAATTGGCATCGTAACTTGGTTTTCGCGGAGCACACGTACAAAAACGCTGCCCGCAATAGCCGCCGCCGCACCCACGCTGATATCCTGTCCTTTGGACGCCGCTGTTACCAGCGTCATACCAATAGCCAGAATGGCAAGCTCAGACGCACCGTTCAATATGCTGACGACATTTCCTGAGAGAACAGGATTTCCATCGTTGTTGGTTGTCACAACCAACGAGAAGAAATTTACGTCTCTGATTAGATTGAAAACGATCAGCAAAAACAGCGCAAACAGCGGAACAATTAACTGAGACCTCGCAAACTTCTTTAAACCTTTAGCCATTTTGTGCAGCCTCCCCCGCTATTGTGTGCATTATATTCACTTGTGTCATGTCGTCGCCCTTAAGCTCACCCACTATTTTACGATCTCGCATAACAATGAGCCGTGAACATGTGCGCAGCATCTCCTCAATTTCCGATGAAATAAACGTCACGCTCACGCCTTGTTCAGCCAGTTTGAGCACCAGCTTTTGTATTTCAACCTTGGTGCCCACATCTATGCCGCGCGTCGGTTCGTCGAGAATCAAATATTGGGGATTTGTAAGCAGCCAACGCGCCAGTATAACCTTTTGCTGATTGCCGCCCGACAAAGACCTTATAGGCGTATCCGTCGAAGCAGTTTTGATATCCAGCAGCTTTATATACTCATCTGCAAAAGCCTCCGCCTCCGACTTGGAAAACGGCTTGAAAAACCCCTTCATTACCTGCAACGCCAATATGATGTTATCGCGGACGGATAAATCATCGACGATGCCATCCTGCTTTCTGTCCTCAGGCAAATAGCCGATACCATGCTTCATCGCATCCTTGGGTTTCGATATTTTAACGGATTTTCCATTCACCTTCACCTTGCCGCTGATCACCTTATCCGCGCCAAATATAGCACGTACGCTTTCACTGCGGCCAGAGCCAAGTAGTCCTGTAAACCCATTGACTTCACCCTTGTTAATTTGAAAGTCAAATGCCTTCGTGCCCGCTGCGCTGGATAACCCAGACGCCTCGAATACGGGCTCGTTGTCCGCCTGTGCCTGCGATGCCTTTCTGTTTTCCAACTCAGAAATATCGTCCAGCTCTTTACCCATCATCTTTGAGATGAGCTGTACACGCGGCAGATCCTTTGTTTCGTATTCGCCGACAAACTCGCCGTTCCTCAAAACGGTGATTCTGTCGCACACCTCGTACACCTGCTCCAGGAAGTGCGTTATGAAAATGATGCCAACGCCTCTGGACTTAAGCTCGCGCATCAGCGAGAACAGCTTTTCAACCTCGTGTTCATCCAGAGAAGAGGTTGGCTCGTCCAGAATCAGCACCTTGCAATCCATATCCACGGCACGCGCGATGGCAACCATTTGCTGCACAGCCAGCGAACAGGTGGCCAGCTGCTGTGTTGCCCGCGCCGGTATGTTAAGTTTTCTTAATATTTCTGTTGTTTTCTTGGACATCGTCTTCCAATTGACAAATTGGTAATTACCCCGTCCGATAAACATATTCTCGGCAACTGTCAGGTTAGGGCAAAGGGTTATCTCCTGATACACCGTACTGATGCCTAAATTCTGCGCCTCTTGGGGTGATTTTACGGAGATTTCTTTATTGATCCCTGCTAAATTGACTTCCCCTGAATCCTTGGTATATACGCCTGTGATCACCTTCACCAGGGTCGACTTGCCCGCTCCATTCTCACCCATAAGGGCATGAATTTCACCCTTACATAATGTAAAATTCACGTTATATAAGGCACGCACACCCGGGAATGACTTGCATATATTCCGCATAGATAAAACGATGTCATTTTGCATAGCTACCCATCCTTTAAGCATTTGAGAACTTCTCAAAGATGGCAGTGCGTGCATGCAGATAATCTCCACATACACGCACCGCACATAATTGTTACGAAGTCCTATTGTAAGGTATTAGTCAGTTTATCTGATTATTCGCCCAGACCAAAGGTATCGATGTCTTCCTGGGTGATTGTCGCAGCATCAAAGCCGCGCTCTTCAGAGATAACCTTCTTCTCGGCAAGCGTCTCGCCAGCTTCCAGCTTCTGAATCATATCAGCGATGACAGATGCCTGGAAGGGGCTGCACTGACCGTCATAGTTCCAGTTGCCCGCAAGCAGTTCTCTCAAAGCAAACTTGTTGCAGTCAAAGCCCATCACAACAACGTCTTTGCCAACGCCGTGGGTGATACCAGCTTCGTCCAACGCCGCAACAGCGCCCTTGGCCATACCATCGTTCTCAGCGTAGATCACGTTGAACTTCTCGCCAGAGTTGATAGCGGCTTCAACAATTTTCTTTGCTTCTAATTCATCCCATGTAGCAGTCTGCTGAACAACCTTTTTCATCGTGCCGGCGGCAAATTCAGCATCCAGAGCAGCCGTACGGCCAATCTGAGCATCGGAGCCCATAGCGCCCTGTATGTGGATCACGTTGTATTCCGGCAGTTTCTGTGCTTTGAGCCACTCCACAGCGGTGGTGCCCTGCACAGCCATGTCAGAAACGACAGCCGCTTCGTACATGCTCTCGTCAACGCTCATCATACGGTCGAACAGGAACACTTTGATGCCCGCTTCTTTAGCGCTGGTCAGAACAGCTTCCCAACCATCGGTAGCCGCAGCCGAGATCAGCATGTAGTCTACGCCATCCGTAATAAACTGGGCCGCTGCATTGAGCTGCTCATCGTTCTTCAGGCTGTAGAAGGTGGACACTTTGTATCCGTTCGCTTCGGTGAACACTTTTTCAAAGTCTGCTACGTTCGCAGCGCGGTATCCGGATTCAGACGGGGGATTGTTGATGATGCCAACCTTGATCAGTTCGCCGGCAGGCGCATCGGGGGCAACGGGTGCCTCGGTGGGCGCATCAGTCGCAGCAGCGGGGGCATCCGTCGCAGCAGGTGTCTCAGTCTGAGCCGGTGCTCCGCAAGCCATCAAGCTAAATGCCATAGCAACAACCAATAAAACAACCAACAGTTTTTTCATACTAATAGTTCCTTTCCATATTTTGTGTGTCTTGTCACACATCGTTTACACTTTTGCTTATATCATTATAAAAATTGAAAGACAATAGACTTTGAACAACTGCGGAAGAATTCAAACAATCTCCATTAGATAGTCAATCGTTGGCATTTTCTATAGCGGAAGATAGATTCACAGGCGTAATTTTTCTAACTTTTCGGAATAAAAAAATGACCATCACTTTATGCTTAGAATGCATTTTAAAGTGTGGCCGATGATTAAAATTGTCTTGTGCATGTACTTGTAATTTATACCCGTTATTAAGCTGTGCTAAACAATTATTTCGTGTAATCGACAGCCGGACGGTTAATACTTTCGCTGATCAATAATGTCCTGCGTTATCGTAAAGCTGTCAAACTGCTTCTCCTCCACATATTGATCTTTCTTAATCGGCTCATTTCTCTCCAAACGCTTAATGACATCGTCCACATACGGTCCTTGAAGCGGGTTGCACTCCACAGTCAGCCCGATCTTCCCCTTCAGGCAATATTCAAGACCGCGCTTCGTCGCATCAAAGGAGATGACGATGACGCCATTTTCGGTATTGCATTTTAGCCCAGCCTCTTCCATTGCGTCGATCGCCCCCAAAGCCTCTCCGTCATTCTCGCAATATACGACGTCGATATCGCTCGTCTGCTTCAGAATGTCACCCATCACCTCATAGGCCTTTGCTCTGGTAAAATCGCCGCATTCCTGCGCAACGATATCCCAGTTGGGGTTCCGCGAGATAGCCGCCTCCAGTGCACCTGTACGCCCGATCTGGGCGGAAGAATCAATCGTCCCCTGAATGTGGACGATTCGAACGGTATCCTGTGTTCTGCCCTGCTGCCTAAGCAGCTTCTCCAGCCACGCCACTGCTTTCTCACCCTCCGCACGAAAATCAGAACCGATATAAGCAGTATACAGTTCCGGATCATCCGCCACGATATATCTGTCGATGACGATAACCGGTATGCCGGCCTCCTTCGCCTCCTGCAAAATCGAATCCCATCCCGTCTCCACACGTGGAGAAAACACGATGTAATCCACATCCTGCTGAATAAATGTTCTGATAGCGCGAATCTGGTTCTCTGTCTCATTGCGTGCGTCGTCATAAAGCATTTCATAGCCGTTTGCTTCGCTCAGCACTGCCTTTATGTTTTCCGTGTTCGCTACTCGCCATTCCGATTCTGCTCCCACCTGTGAAAACCCAACGACAATCAAGTTCTCGTCGGTGGGCTCAGGCTCCGAAAGCACAGGGCTGGTGCAGCCAAACAGGTTAAGCGCCAGACTAACAACAATGATAAGAAGCGCCTTCTTTTTCATATATCTAACTCCTTGCTGTATGTCATCATCGGAATCGTAACGGTAATACGCGTACCGACGTCCGGCTCGCTTTCCAGCATTAACCCATATTCCTTACCAAAAAGTATTTGTATTCTTTGATGCACCGTTCTTAGCCCAAACCCTTCCTTGCGCCCTTCCGCCAGATACGACCTGACCGCACTCAGACGCTCCGGTGTCATGCCGCAGCCATCGTCTACGATCTCCAGCACAATCTTGCCGTCCTGCATCCTGCCGGTTACACGTATAGCACCCTTACGACGGCTCACCTTTATACCGTGATAAAGCGCATTTTCCACCAGCGGCTGCAAGGTAAGCTTGGGCAAAACATATTCCTTTAGCTCCTCAGGAATGGTGATCTCATAATCCATAAGGTCTCGGTAGCGCATCTGCTGTATCATCAAGTAGCTGCGTATATGCTGTTCCTCCTCCGCCAGCGTGATCACCGTCTTGCCGCGGCTCAGAGAGAAACGGAAATAGTTCGATAAGCTGTCAATCATCGTCACCGCCGAGTTTACCTCCGACGATTCGATCAGCCAAATGATGGTGTCGAGCGTGTTGTACAAAAAGTGCGGGTTTATCTGTGCCTGAAGCAGTGCGAGCTCCGTCCCGCGACGCTGCTTCTCCTGTTCGGCATTCATTTCAATCTGCCGCTTTAAGCGTCCGACCATGCTCTCAATGCCGTTTGACAGTATCTGAACCTCTTCCACATCCGCCTGAATCGGCTCGCAAACAAGCAGGCTGCCCTTGCCAATGTCCTCAAGGCGATGGCAAATCTCATCAATGGGTTCTACGATTCTGTGGCTGAGTTTGCGTGAGTATATCAGCAAAATGTACAACAGCACCATAGACGCCAGCACAATGATGCCCATCAGCAGTATCATATTTGCGATCATGGAGGTCTGCAAAGCGTTCAGGTGCGCCGCTTCGTAATACAAATAGGTATTCACATACTCGCGGATCAGCTCCGTCATCCCGTAAATATCTGTCTTAAGCTGATCCATCCTGGCGTCATACCCCGTGGTATCGGCAATTTGGCGCATCTTGTCCTTTAAGTTGTGGCACATATTAAGCACGCTGTTGATGGCGCGCAGGCTGTCCTTTTCCGTGGTCGTATTAATCAATGTGAGTGCAATCTGTTCCGCAGACGACACCTCTTCCAAAGGCAGACCCTCGGAATACTGGCTGTCGATCACAAAATAGTACATTTTCAGATCAACATCATATTTAAAGTTTTGGTTAAAATATGACGCCGTGGTCACATTGTTCAGAATCGCGCGGTACTGAAGCGCATAGACGATTCCGATAACGGCAATAGCGATGATAACCAGCATCAGCGGAAGCGTGACGATCAAAATCATCTTCCAGATTTGCTTGTGCATCGTTTTCTTTTGGTCCTTTAGCGTCTGCTCGTTGTTTGTATTCAAAGCTTTACACCTCTGCGGTATTCGCTTGGCGTGCATCCCGCTACCTTTTTAAACACGAAGCTGAAGTAGTGGGGGTCTTTATACCCCACCCCAAAAGCAATCTCGCTGGAACGCTTGTCCGTCTGCCGCAGCATACGCTTCGCCTCGTCTATCCTTCTGCTTGTGAGATATTCCACGAAGGTTTGTCCAATCTCCTGGCTGAACATTGCCGAGAAATAGTTCGGACTGATGTTAATCTGCTTGGCCACTCTGTCCAGCGATATGGATTCGTCAGAATAATGCTCGTCGATAAAACTGATGGCCTGCGTCGTAAGCTGACTTTGCTGCTTCTTGCTCTCGCTGTCCCTTTGCGAAATCGCCTGTTCCAATATTTCGCGCGCATACCGGCGTTCATCTTCCGGCGTCGATGCATGGTCATTCAGCCGCAGCACGCTCGACCACGAGCTGTCCAGACTGCAGCCAATCGTTTTCAAATATTCGTCGGCAACGTAGTAGAACGTCAGCGTCAGATATCTGCAAAACAGCGGCAGCACCCTCGCTTCTTCGCCCGCGTTTTGAAATATCTGCTCAATAAATCCGTCAATCTCCTCAGCAGAACCGTTGTTCAGGAATATCCTGATGTATTCATGGTCTATAGCCATTTTCTTCAGATCAGGCTTTAGGCTGCTCTTGTTTTTAAAATTCTTAATGCTTTCTTCCATCAGTATATGCTCGTCCGGGCACAGGTATCGATACGATAGTATACGACTAGCTTCGGCTGCGCAGGCCGGAATGGCACTGAGCCGCGAAACGGGAGATCCACAGGCTATGTGCCACACAACATCTTGCCCCGCGTTGGCACAGCAATCGCTGATCTGTTTGACGCAGACTGCCGTGCGATCCTCTATTTCATCTTGTCCGCCCTTTATCAATACAGCGTAAGTCGTCACATTCCAGTTAAACAAAAACTGCATGGAGCTGCTATTGATGAGTTGTCGGATATTGCCCTGCACCACTGCCAGCGTGTCTGTATAGCTTTCCGGCATGCTTCTGCCGTATCCCGCACTGCTCAGCGAAAAGAGCACGATGTTATAGCATGGAGCGTTCACGTCAATGCCCAGCGATTTGGCGATTTCGGTGATCTCGGTAACGCTTAAGCCTCCCGTGACAAGCTGCTCAAAAAACCGCCTGCGCGAGAACACCTCATATTCTTGCACCTCGCGCTGAAAACGGGCGAGATACTCCTGCTGCTGCTGCTCAGCGTCCATCTTCTTATACAGATCAATCAGTATCTCCACCATCTTATCCTTCATGATGGGTTTAAGCAGATACTGGTCTACGCCAAGTCGAATCGCCTGCTGTGCATAGGAAAAATCGTCGTAGCCGCTGATAATAACGATCTTGGTTCTCGGAAGCTCCTTACGAACCAGCTCTATCAGCGACAGCCCATCCATAAACGGCATTTTGATATCAGTAATAAGCAGATCAGGTTGAATTTGGCGTATCAAAGGTAAAGCAATCTCACCATCCTGTGCATCTCCGGCATAGATATAGCCATGTTGTTCCCACAGAATGTTGTTTCGTATACCTTCTCGTACTACGATCTCATCCTCGACAAGAAAGACCTTAAACATGCTGATCTTCCCTTCTATTTAGATGTATTGTTACAAATGACAGAGAGCCCCCGGATATTATGCATCAAGGTTGCAATTTCAACAATAGAATTTCTTGTGATATTAGTTTGTTTTTCTACGTACTGCCAGTTTGCTTATGCAAAACAGCCCGAAGCAAGCTCAAATCAACTCATTAACTGCATAGAATAATGATTTGCTTTGTATAATCTATAATACAGACTAGGTGCCGCTGCTGCAAATACCTTTCAGTTTTTATTGTCATATCATGGTTAGAGTGATACAATTGAAATAAAGGACGGTGTTGGAATCAATGGCTGTAGAAATCGGTAAAAAGATTCGGAAAAAGCGCAAAGATCTTGGCCTCACCCAGGTCGAGCTGTCAAGCAGAGCCGGAATCACACAATCAACATTATCCTACATTGAAAAAGACATGAAGCGTCCCCAATTCGACACTATATTTGCAATATGCCAGGTATTGGGCATCTCAGTTCTGGAATTGCTCACCCTTGACGAGACACCGCGCGACAAGCAGCACTTCGAGGAAACCTTTGCAGTTTACCACTCCTGCGCTAAAAGCGAGGCTCTTGGCAACAAAGCTGTTCGTTTTCAAAGCTTCGACAAGTACTTATACGATCTATATATATCTCAAACCAGCTCTTTTGGTTAAGCCCATGTGACCCATCGCAATGCGATGAACGAGGCAAGGTGGCCGAATGAAAATCTATACACTAGTAGAAGACAGCAAATCCAAAGGTTCAGGGTTTATTGCCGAACATGGTTTGTCCCTATACTTTGAGCATAAGGGGCATAACATACTGTTCGACACCGGCGCGTCAGACACCTTTGTCTACAACGCCACACTGCTGGGGATTGACCTGCTCAAGGTGGACATCTGTGTTATCTCTCACGCTCATGACGACCACACCGGTGGGCTGGCCCACTTTCTAGAGCTCAACAAGCATGCCAAGGTATATCTTAAACGCGCCGCGCAGGGAGATTTTTACGTTAGAAACGTGATGAAGCTGGAGTATGCCGGTATGGATAAGGCGCTCTTCGAAAGGCATGCCGAGCGCTTCGAATTCTTGGATGAAGACACAGAAATCGTGGAAGATGTTTTCGCGGTCAGTGTCAATAAACATCGTCGGCCGCCGCAATATGCATCACTGATGTACGAAAAACGTGAGGATGTACTGTTGCGTGATGATCTGTCACAGGAGTTGTTCATCGTGATCCGCCGCAAGAGCGGCAACGCTGTGCTCACCGGCTGCTCGCACAACGGTCTGCTCAATATACTGATGACGGCAGAGGAAAAGCTGGGTCCTGTATCAGCAGTGGTGGGAGGCTTCCATTTAAGCGGTACCCGGCGCATGGGCATTCAAGCCTATCAGGAGCCCAGCAGCGAAGTTCACGCCATCATTCGCTATATCAACAATAATCACATTAAGCGGGTCTACTCTGGTCACTGCACGGGCGAGAAGGTTCTTGAGCGAATGGAGCTGCTGGCGCGTGTGAAAAGAATGCAATCAGGAGACATATTGGAAATCTGACGATGGATAATTCAAGAGAGCAAATAGCAGACATCATAAACGACATGCATTTTGAGCGCAAGGCACCCGTATCCCGCGCCAGAAAGGCACAATATGCTGCTTTAGAATCGGGCATAGCCGATGCGCTTAAGGAGCTGAACCGGCTGCACCTGCGCCTTTGGCACGCAGTTTCCCAGCGAGATTACCACAGCCTGTCCCCCGATGAGGTCATTCAAGCGTTGGACGACATTCAAAAGCATCTGAGCACTCTATCCAGTCAATTAAAAGAAACTTAAAATCGCCGCATTCTGCCGCAAAACAAACCCTCGGTCCAAAATGAACCAAGGGTTATTGTGTTTGATAAACTATTAAATATACTGTCTGATTAGTCTTGTACGATAACGGCAACAATTTTTAGCGTCTCGTCGTTTTCGTTGGCAACCGAGTGGAACGCGCCGCCGCCGCATATGCTGGCGTCACCCGTGCGGAACGGTCGAATGGTTCCGTTATCGTTCAGTATACCCTCGCCCTCCACCACGTAATAGATCTCAGTCTCTGTCGCGTGTTCGTGTCGTCCCACACTGCACCCCTTCTCCAGGCACAGCAGAGAAAACAGGCGGCACTTTCCGGGCAGCGCGTCTTTGGGAATCAGGTGAACAAAATCCGTTATGCCCATGCCGTCTCTCGCACGCTCGCGAGATTCCACTTCCATCTCATCAGCTCTGAAAAACATCACTTGCTCCTCTTCCCCGTTTAATACGCGACAATCGGTCAGTTTTCCACTCGTATCATATTAGCAATAGCCACTACCTCAGGTAGGTGCGATATCTCATCCACCGCACGTTTGACAGAAATCTCCTTTGCCTTGTGCGTCACGAATATCAGAGGTACATTATCGCCGTTTTGCCCTTTTTGCATTACAGTGTTCACACTCACATTATGCCGCCCCAGCACGCCCGCAATCTTGGCAAGCACCCCGGGCGCATCCTTCACAATAGTCCGCAGAAAGAACTCACTCTCCCAGTTGTTTTCAAAGGACAGCTCCGACGACACCGTATCCTCGTTATAAAACGTGGTGTAACGGTGCTCCACGCGGCTGGCGGCATACACAATGTCAGACACCACCGCGCTCGCCGTGGGCATGTCGCCTGCGCCGCGCCCATACAGCATGATATCGTCCACGATGTTGCCGTGCAGATAGATAGCGTTGAACGCACCGCGCACAGACGCCAGTGGATGTGTCTTGGGGATCATCGTGGGATGCACGCGCGCTTCAATTGTTTTGCCGCGCTTCTTGCCGATGGCCAGCAGCTTAACCGCATACCCCAACTCGCTGGCATAGGCGATATCCTCCTGCGTGATACCGACGATACCTTCGCGATAGATGTACTCCACGGGCACCCTGGCATGGAACGACATCGAGCCCAGTATCGACAGCTTGTACATTGCGTCAAAGCCTTCCACATCGTTCTTCGGATTCGCCTCCGCAAAGCCCAATTGCTGCGCTTCCTTGAGCACCGCGTCGTAGCTTGCGCCGTCCTGCTCCATCTTGGACAGTATATAGTTGGTGGTGCCGTTGATGATGCCCATCACCGACGTCACCTCATTGGCCTGAAGGCTCTCCCATATAGTGCGCAGTATCGGAATACCGCCGCCCACGCTGGCCTCGAAATACAGCCCGGCGCCGCTCTTCTTCGCCGCAGCGTTAAGCTCTGGCCAAAACCGCGCGAGCATCTCTTTGTTTGCCGTCACCACTGTCTTGCCCGCGTCCAGCGCTGCCAGCACAAAGTCCTTCGCAGGGTTCACGCCGCCGATCAGCTCAATCACAACATCGATGTCAGGATCCTGTGCGATGTCCTTATAGAAGTCCTTCGCCTTCAGCTCCTCCGGAATGTCAATTGAGTACTGGAGTGCCAGCACCTTCTTGAGATTCAGCGATATGCCTTCCTTGTGCTTGATGCTTTCTTTCTGCATCGCGATCGTCTTGTACACGCCCGATCCGACCGTGCCCAGACCAATCAGCGCGATGTTAACGTTCTTCATTTGTCTCCCTCTATTCTCTGCCTCTTGGCATTCTTATGATATAATATGTTCAGCCCCATTAATGTTAACAGACTATTGACCTCGTCAATTTCCGGCGTCTCCTGCGCAATCACATTGGCCATGCCACCCGTTGCGATCACCCGCGGGCTGTCTCCCATTTCAGCCTTGATGCGGCGGATGATATATTCCACCTGGCCAACATACCCGTAGATGATGCCCGCCTGCATGCCGGCGATTGTGTTTTTCCCGATCACAGACTCAGGCTTCACCAGCTCCACCCGCGGCAGCTTGGCCGCCCCAGACGACAACGCCTCCGCAGAAATCTTGATACCGGGGCAAATCGCACCGCCCAGAAAATCGCCGCTGCCCGTCACCGCGCCAAAGGTGGTTGCCGTACCAAAGTCTACGATGATGCACGGAGAATTGTACAGCGTATACGCCGCCACAGCGCCAGCAATGCGGTCCGTCCCAAGCTCTCTCGGGTGGTCGTACAGTATGTTGATGCCCGTTTTCATGCCGGGCCCCACCACGGAAGCTTTCTTGCCAAAATACGTGGCGCACATATGCTGTAGCGTAAAATTTATGGACGGAATGACAGACGAGATAATGATGCCCTGCACCTCATCCGGACGCCGCCCAACATGATCAAAGAAAGATATGATGCGGATACCGTATTCATCCGCCGTACGCTCCAGCTTCGTCGTCATGCGCCACGAATTGACCAGCTTGTCTCCGCTGAACAGACCGCACTTGATATTGCTGTTGCCCACATCCAATACAAATACCATTTATAACTCCATTTAGGCCAGCTTTTTTTTGCCCTTCTGCCGTTGCAGCGCCCACACAATGGGCACACACAGCAGCACCGCCAGCGCCGCTTCAGGCAGTCCGTTTATCGCGCCAATGCCGGCAAGCACCCCCGCAAACGTTTCGGGTGTTGCTTCAAATGCCGCCGCCAGTGTATCCATCTCCGGCATAAAAATCACATAGAGCAATCCCAGAAACAACACGGTATTGGTGATCGATCCAATGAATGCCGCTGCCCCTGTCGCAACTCTTTTCCGCGCCTTCGTTTCGCCGGAGAACGCCTTGTATATAAGCCAAGTGGTCACGGGAATCAGCAGCCTTGGAATGAATATAACAAGCAGCGTCTTGACAACGCTGATTTGCAGCAAGAATGTGCCCAACGGCGAGGGCACCAGCGTTATACCCAACGCTTGAAACAAACTGGTGACACCGAATGCAAACCCGATCCACAGCCCCGTTCCCAGCCCCTCCAGCACCGTGCCAATGATAACCGGCAGGCACAGTATGGTCATACTAACGGGTGGGATGGGGATATACCCGACCGGGGTCAGACCCAGCAGGAACGTGATCGCCATCAGCATGGCCGTAACAGCCAGCTTCCTCGTTTTATCCTTATTCATTTTTACCTCCGTTCAGGTTCCGCGAGGCGGATACCCGACATTGTTAATATTTCGGTTTTCTTTATGCTGTGTAGCGCTGCGCATCGTCATACACTCACAGACAAAAACCTAATGTGTATTATATCAATTTTGCAAGTCACACGCAATAACAATTCAAATATCCCATTCTACCCGCATTGTTAACAAAAAAGGGCAGCGGCGCATAAATACGCGCGCTGCCCTTCTCTAAAAAACGCTTGCTTAGTCTCCCGCGGGCGACAGCTGCTCCGCACCGCCGCGCTTCTTCCACATCACCCAAAGCGGTCCCGCAATGCAGATGGTGGAATAGCAGCCCGATACCACGCCGAACATCATCGGCAGCGCAAACCGCCGTATCGATTCGATATTGTATATCTGCGCAAATATGAACACGATGACCATGCACGCCAGCACTGCGATGTTGGTGTTGATGGACCGCGACATCGATTGTGTGATGCTTATATCCACCAGCTCGTCCACTGGGCATTTTGTACCCAATAGCTTCTCGTTCTCACGAATACGGTCGTAGATTACGATGGTATCGTTGATGGAGAAGCCGATGATGGTAAGTATCGCCGCGATAAACGAATCATTGAGCGGTATGCCGAACACGATGAAGGCTGCCGTTACCACAAACGCATCGTGCAGCAGTGCCACAATCGCCATTACACCTGCGGATACACCGCCGATGTTGCGGAACCGCAGACCCACATACCCCAGTATCAGCACAAACGACAGAGCGATGGCCAGCAGACCATTTCGGAAGAAGCGCACACCCACAAACGGCTCCACCGTCAGCGATTCGGACAGCTCCAGCTTGTTATCGGCAAAAGTCTTGTTCAACGCCTCCGTTACCGCCTGCTGTTGTTCGCCGGACAACGCCTCGTTCTTCGCAAGGCTTAGTATCAGCAGCTGTTCCTGCTTGGCAAGGTTGCTTTGCAGTTGTCCGTTCGTGTTGATGCCCACCGTGCTCTCCACGATATCCTCCGCCTGCTCCGCGTCCAACTCGCCTGAGTATGTATACTTGAGTATCGAGCCTCCCTGAAACTGTATATCCAATTGGATACCCTTAGTCAGCGCGAAGGCAATGCCAACAATGATAACCACCAACGAAATGGCAAAGTAGACGAACCTGCGCTTATAGAACTGAATGATCCTTCCTTGCTTGGTTTTCATGCTTTCACCGCCTTTCTGACGCCAAAGAAGCCGGGCTTTCGCAGCGGCTCATACATACTGAGCGAGCGTATCATCAGCCGCGATGCCGTTATACCCGCCACAAAGTTCATGATAACGCCGGTCAACAGCGTATAACCGAACGACAGCATCGAGCCGGAGCCCAATATAATCAGCACAACCGCAACGATGATCACGGTGATATTGCCGTCAAATACCGATGAGAACGCCTTGTGGAAGCCCGCGTCGATGGCCAGCCGCAGCTGTTTGCCCTCTCGCAGCTCTTCCTTGATGCGCTCAGAAACGATTACGTTTGCGTCCACGCCCATACCGATGGAGAGAATCACGCCCGCGATACCGGGCAGCGTCAGCGTAAACTGCGGCACCGACAATGACAGCAGCTGACCGCTAATTTGCAGCATCAGCGCGATGCACGCCACCAAGCCGGGCAGACGATAATACACCAGCATAAACAGACACACCGCCGCAAATGCCGCGACGCTTGCCATCACCATCACAGAAAGCGCGTCTTCACCCATCTCCGGGCTGATGATGGAACAGTTTTTAACCGTCAGTGAAAAGGGCAATGCGCCCGAGTTGATCTTGTTTGCCAGCGACATGGCTTCCTCGCCGCTGTCCAAATTGGTGATAATGGCCTCTCCGCCCGAAATCTGCGATTCAACAGTGGGCGCGGAAATCAGCAGCTCGTCCATATATATCGCGATGGGCTGACCGATCAGCCTTCCTGTGGCTTCAGAAAACTTCTTGGCTCCCTCAGCAGAGAGCACCAGTTCCACCACCGGCGCGCCGGAGTTCTCCATCACCTTGGCCGCGCTGCTCGCCACATCCGTCCCCTCAATGACGATGTTACCGTCGGGGTCACGGAACGTCAGCTTTGCCGTTTCGCCCAGCTCCGTCACCGCCTGCTGTGGGTCAAAGTCCGCTTCGCCCGATTTCCAAGGAAACCGGACCAGAATAGTACCGCGAGTCTTATCGATGGCCACATCCCGATCCGTAATGTTGCTCGCGTCCATGCGCGTCTCAATAATGGCTTTCGCTGCTTCCAGCTCAGTTTCCGTGGGCATACGATCCAAATTTTTCGGCTCAAACGTGGCGTCCACGCCGCCCCGTATGTCTATGCCAAAGCGCATCTGTCCCGCGCCCTTCACTTCAAAGCCGCCTGCCTTAAAGCCCAGCAACGCCACCGCGAATAACCCGAAGGTAATCAGCGCGACGATAAAAAACGTCGCTTTTGATCTTTTCAATTTCAATCCTCCTGTTCCTGCCTGCCCCCATTTTATTATGTGTAGAGACAGGTAAAATAGCATGCAGTAATCAGCATTTAACACATACGCATTAAATGCCGCAAATTCTGCGCGATCGCGCAGGACAAAAATAGGGTTGTTACACTACTTCATGCCGTCTTTTTTGTGAATATATGAAATGATGCCGCAAAAGTCAAAGGATAGGTTGAACGCGGCGAAGAGCTTGAGAGAGAGTACGACAAACGTCAGCAAAACAGCGCCAGCCACCGTGACGGCAAATAAACCCGCCTTAAACTGCTGGCTTCGCAGCCAGTCCGATCCTGAACGAATGGACTGTGCGGTTCCGCCGGTTTCCACACAATCAGAGTTGGTCCTAGAAGCACTCATCGAAGAAACCGGCTCTTCATACAGCCGGGCTTCCAGAGTCTGCTGTCCCGCCTCTATAAATCCGGCTGTCAGCCAAACGACGACCAGCAAACACAGCAACAGCAGCGTTTTTCGTTTTCTGTTTACCATGTCCGCTCACCCCTCGCCTGTTAATATATCTGCCTTGATAACTGAATTGTTTTATTATAATTACACTCAGTGAAAAAGTCAAAGATACCCAAGCGTTGTGTCAAGAATCTTCCTTTTTGATATACCGCCGCATCTCGCGGATTTTCTTTTCGTAGCCCTCTTCCGACGGCTGATAATACACCCGACCGGCCAGATTGTCCGGCAGATACTGCTGCGGCGTATAATGCCGCTCAAACTCATGCGGATATTTATAGCCCTTGCCATTGCCCAGCTTGTCCGCACCGTGATAGTGCGTGTCGCGCAAATGCAGCGGCACCGGCACCTGATAAGCATGCTCCGCGTCCCGAAAAGCCGCATCCACCGCCATCACCACCGCGTTGGACTTCTGCGACTCGCAGATGAATATGATGGCCTGCGCGATGGACAATCGCGCTTCCGGCATGCCCACAAACTCCAGCGCCTGTGCAGCCGCCGCAGCCTGCGTCATCGCGGACGGATTGGCCAGCCCTACATCCTCGCTTGCGTGGGCAAATATGCGCCGCATGATGAGCCGCGGATCTACGCCCGCATATATCAGCCGCGCAAACCAAAACAGTGCCGCGTCCGCGTCCGAACCGCGCAACGATTTACAAAACGCGCTGAGCATGTTGTAGTATTCCTCTTCGTCGCAGCGCACCGCCCGCCTCTGGATGGACTCCTCCGCGATTTCCAGCGTCACACGGATCGTGCCTTGAGCATCCGGCGGCGTGGTGAGCACCGCCAGCTCAATGGCGTTAAGCGCTGTGCGGGCATCTCCGTTGGCCACGTTGGCAATGTGCTCCAGCGCGTCTTCCTCCACCTGTACGTTCAGCGCACCCAAACCGCGTTCGCTGTCGCTCAGTGCCGCGCGCACAATCTGCTTCACATCCTCCCTGGTCAGCCCGAAGAACTGAAACAACCGGCAGCGGCTGACAATAGCGCTCGTCATGGACACCATTGGGTTCTCCGTGGTCGAGCCGATAAACCGGATGATGCCCTTTTCGATGGCGGGCAAAATGCTGTCCGACTGCGTTTTCGACCACCGATGACACTCGTCCAGCAGCAGATACGTTGCCTGCCCGTGCAGCTTCAAGCGTTCTTCCGCACGGTCAATGATAACGCGCACATCCTTCACACCGCTGGTCACGGCGTTCAGCTTCTCAAATGCCGCGCCGGTGGTATTTGCAATCACTGAAGCCAGCGTCGTCTTACCGGAGCCGGGCGGTCCAAAAAATATCGACGATGTGAGCCTGTCCGATTCGATGGCACGACGCAGCAGCTTGCCGGGGCCCGCCACATGCGCCTGTCCATAAAATTCGTCCAGGCTGCGCGGACGCATCCTGTCTGCCAGCGGCGCGGCGCGTTCCACATTGTTTTCGAATAAGTCTCCCATAGCGGTTCACCTCTGCAAAGCTTGCGATAATATGTTCTATCATATCACTTTGTGCACGCTGTGAAAAGATCATATGTCTTCGATTCGCTGTACATGTGGTGCTATCTTGTGCTATAATTCGCGTTACTTGCCTAACAGACAGGAGCCCGCATGAAACAGTCTGCAAAACCATACTTCGTTTATCCGCCCATTGGTGCGCTGGCGCTGTATTCATCAGTGCTGGGTTCTCTGATACCCGCCATCCGGGCAGCTTTTCCCGAATTGACACTGGCTTCCGCCGGTCTGTTCTCGACGCTGCAGTCACTGGGCACCGCGTTGTCGGTGGTGCTGTGCTTCTGCCTGTTTTCCGCGCTGAACAAGGTACGCGTGATGGCCTTGTGTCAGCTGGTGCTTACCATATGTCTGCTGCTGTTTGGTCTCAACAGCATATTGCTGCTGCTTTATACCTTGCTCTTCTTCATTGGTCTGTCCAGCAACATTGTGGATACGCTGTCCAATTCGGTGCTGGCGGACATTGAGCCGCGCCGCAAGAGCTTCCACATCAACATGCTGCAGGCCTTGTGGGCAGCAGCGGCTGCCGCCGGCCCCTGGTTTGCACTGGGGCTGGGCAGCACTTATCAGCCGGTGTTCATCGGTCTTTGCGTTATTGCCGCCGTTGCGGGAATTGTCTTCGCGCTGGGCTTAAAGCACGAGCTGCGCCTGCGGTTCATCCAGCAGCGAAACAACTTTGGCGCTTTGGACAAGCTGGTACGTACGGTTAAGATGAAAGGCATGGGGCTGCTGCTTGCGCTTAGCGTTGCAAACGCGTTCGTGCTGGTCAGCATCAGCTACTTTCTGTCCAGCTATGTGGTTGGCATCGGCGGCAGCAACGTTGACGCGGCTTTTGCACTCAGCATGCTATACGTCGGCACGCTGCTGACACGCCTGATCTATGCGCCGCTTTCGCATCGTGTACCCGCCCGTACCGTTATGCTGGCGGCAAACGCGATTGCCATCGCCGCGTTCACAGCGCTCGCATTTTGTACAGATGTCACGGGAGTTGGCATACTGGCCTGTATCGGCGGTATCGGTACCGCGGTCAACTTCCCCTCAACGCTGGTCCACGCCTGCTCTCTCGTGCCGAACGACACCGCTTCGGGCTCGGCGCTGGTGTTTCTCGGCTTCACGCTGGCCACGTTCGTCGCGCCGCCGCTCATCGGTGCCGTTGGCGACGCAGCCGGTCTGCAAACGGCGATGCTGTGTGCCACCTCACTGTTACTCGTTGTCATCGCGCTGGCTATTCGAATCAAACCGCAGCAAGCCTGATAAATAAGCCAGGTTTTTTTGTAAAACGTTATAAATTCATCAAAAATAGACGTTTTGTCCGATAAAATGGCTTGACACACACGGCCGCATTGTATAGAATATTCTTTGCCTGTTTTTATTGGGTCACTAGCCCCGACCTGTCTAAACAGCATATTAAATCAATAATATGACACAGCCAGGAGGAAGGCCAAATGAAATCATATATGGCAAAGCCCGGCTCTGTGGATCGCAAGTGGTATCTTGTGGATGCCGAAGGCATGGTCTTCGGTCGCATCGCAAGTCAGGTTGCGTCCATCTTGCACGGCAAGAACAAGCCGGAATTTACGCCGCATGTCGACACGGGTGATTTTGTTATCATCATCAATGCCGAGAAAGCCGTATTTACAGGCAAGAAGCTCGAACAGAAGGTCTATCGTCAGCATTCGGGTTACATGGGTCACATGAAGGAGACGAAATACGTCCACCTGATGGAAACCAAGCCGGAGTTCGCGATGATGGAGGCGGTGCGCCGCATGCTGCCCAAGAGCAAGCTCGGACGGCAGATGTTGACCAAGCTCCGCGTCTACAAGGGATCCGAGCACAACCACGCAGCGCAGAAGCCTGAGCTTCTGAAGCTCGAAGGCTGACAGGAGGATATGAATTGTGGCTAAGTTACAGTTTTTAGGAACAGGCAGACGCAAAAGCTCCGTGGCACGTGTGATCCTCTCGCCCGGCAACGGTAAGCTTGTTGTGAACAAGAAATCTATCGACGAGTATTTCGGTTATGAAACACTGCGGATGCTGGTGAAGTCTCCGCTGGAGCTCACCGAATCGCTCGCGAAGTACGATGTTGCCGTCAACGTTAAGGGCGGCGGACATACGGGTCAGGCCGGCGCTATCCGCCACGGCATCTCCCGTGCATTGGTTAAATCCGAGCCTGAGATGAGAGGATTACTCAAAAAGGCCGGTTTCCTCACCAGAGACTCGCGCATGAAGGAAAGAAAGAAGTACGGCCTCAAAGCGGCCCGCCGTGCGCCCCAGTTCTCCAAGAGATAATATGCATAACGAAAACGCCTTCCAAACGGAGGGCGTTTCTGTTTGTCGAAAAACCCTACGGTTTTCCGCCAGTTTTCTGGCATTATGCAGTTCCTCGTCCCGCAAAACTGCATAATGCCACAAGGTGTGGGCTGCGCGGGCAAAGCCCGTCTTGCCCACAAAATTATATATAGGTCTTTTTTACATCAAAACGCCTTCCAAACGGAGGGCGTTTTTGGTGGCATATATCAGACAACCACCAAACTATATACCCTTCAAAAGCCACTGTTCCACAGCGCTCTGCCCGTCGTCACCCTCGCGGCGGGAACACAGCCCGGACGTTTAACAGGCTTATCGGGTATCAGGCTCGCGTCGCGCTTGATGTATTCCACATACTCAAAGTTATCCGGCAATCCCGCACATTCATACATAAACTCAGCGACACGCCGGTGCAGATCCAGCTGCGCCTGACGCACGGTCAGCCCCGCCTTAGGGTATATCGGATCACTCAGCATCACAGTGCGCGCCGGTCGCCGAAGCTTTCCGCCCATGCCTTTGCGCTCGCGGTAACGCGTCACCATTGCCACCACAGGGGCGCCCAGCTCTGCGGGATACAAAAACGACGTAGGAGGAAAAGGACGTATGCCGGTGTAATACGGCCAAATATGCGCCTCCGGATAAATAGCCACACACGCCCCTTGGGCATGTCTTTTCTTTACCGCGGCTGTGAAGCCTTCCAGCGCTTTGGGCTGTGTGGGCACAGGTATCGCGCCCAGCATGGTTACGATATTGCTCAGACCGCGTATAGAGACAGCGTCCGGTCCCGCAATCACATATGTGCGGCGCGGCTGCGTCAACACATGCGGCAAAAACGCGTCACTCCAATGCGTGTGGTTGCCGTACAGGAAGTATCCGCCCTTAATGTGCCGTAAGCTTTTGCGGTTCACAATCTTCGTTTCGTTTACCACCCGGATAACAAATGACACGATCGGCAGAGCGATGGCATAATAGAGCAGAAACGACGCTGCTTTCCAGAACACACCGTTACGGACGAACGGGAATTTGGTATCCACCTTCCTCGTCCTGATATTCGTCCCCGCAAAATCGTCCGTCGTCTTCGAATAGTAAATCACTCTTTTTTCGGGCTGCGTCATAAAACATCTCCTCCATTTCGTCCATGCATGCTTCAAAATTAAAACGCCCGGCATACCGCGCATACGCGGATGCCCACTTATCCTTTTCTTCGGGGTGCTCCACCCAGTAGTCTATTGCCCGGGCAAGGCTTTCAGAGTCTTCTGTGCGATACCGGCTGCGGTCACACAGCGCAAACCCGCTTGTAGCGCTCTTGCGTGAGTCAGACGATAATATCACCTTGCCGCTGGCCATCGCTTCCAGACAAGCAATACCCTCCGCCTCATATTGCGCCGGGTGCACGTATAAATCGGCGTAACCGATGATGTGCTGCAGCTCCCGCCGGGGGTAGAATCCAAACATGGGCGTCACGCTCAGCTGTTGGGCAGCGTAGGCACGCAGCTTATTCTCCAGCGGCCCCGCTCCGGCGAATATCAGCTGTATGCTGTCCCGATGCTTCGAGCGGCTGACACCGTCGATCAGCTCCTTATGCGCCTTCTCCTTGCTGTACCGTCCGGTGAACAGTATCACAAAGCGATCACGAAAGGGCTCCGGCTTCTGCGTCGGCATGGGCTTAAACGTATCGCAAACGCCGTTGGATATCACGCGGTGCGGCAGGAAACGCGTCGCCCCCTCAATCAGCTCGCACAGCATTTGGCTGGGGTAATGCACGCAATCACAGTGCCGGTACAGCCGCCGGTAAAATACCTTGTATGTGATTAAGTTGGCAAGACCGCAGCGCATCATAAATAGATGGCTCGTCAGGTTTTCCGCCAGCGCATGGCAGCCACCCGTCAACGGCACGCCAAGACGCTTGGCAACACGCGCCGCACCTGCGCCCAGCGAATACGGCAGCATCGCATGTACCACATCCGCACCGCGAATCGCCGTCTCCAGCACACGCCTGTCCGCCTTGGCGAGCGAAACGCCGTTCTTTTTCACATAGCTGTCGATAGGACCAAAACTCATTGCCGGCACGATGTAATAACCCGGCAGTGCGCGTTTGTCCTCGTCTGCGCACACCACGCGCACGTCATGACCGCGGCTGCGCATGCTCCGAATTAAATTCATCGCCGCAATCGTCGTGCCGTTGTTTTCTTCGCCCAGCACATCGCTCACAATCGTTATAATCATAACGTGTCTCCATATAATAGCGTTTTTATGATGTTTATATACTAAAACAGCCAGGCTTATATGTCACCCGACTCATTGGGTTACGCAAAATAGAGAAAACAGACCCCCCTCTACTGCGGGTAGAGGGGGGTCTACTGCCCGTTACCGCCATTGAACTGGGCGGCTACTTTATGTATAATGGCATAAAACAGTCAATTATGAGGGGAGGCGGCAGAATCGTGGAGGATTTGAAGCAAATCATCGCAGGCAACATCACCGAGCTGAGAAAGCAGCAGAACCTGACGCAGGCAGAGCTGGCAGACATGATGGGCTATACCGACAAAGCCATCTCTAAGTGGGAGCGCGCCGAATCAATTCCTGATGTGTTGACTCTCAAGTCACTGGCAGACACCTTTGGCGTAACTCTGAACTATTTGACCGAGGCCGAACACCCCATGGGCAAAGAAGAGCCTCCACGGCGCACAAAAAACAACCGCCTCATCATATCGCTTCTCGCAGCGGCGGCTGTGTGGTTTATCGCAACGGTGTTGTTTGTATATCTGCAAATCTATGGCATCAGCAATGTATGGCTGGTGTTTGTGGGCGCGGTGCCCGTATCCATGATTGCGCTGCTTGTGTTCAACTCCATATGGGGCAAAAAGGTGCTTAACTTTGTCATCATATCCGTGCTGGTGTGGTCTTCACTGGCGTTTGCTTACCTCATGATGCTGCCCTACAATCTGTTTCTGATATTTGCAATCGGTATTCCGATTCAAGTGCTCATCATACTCTGGTCACAGATCAAGACGCACTGAACGCTCAGCCGCGTTCACAAACCAGCATTGTCACATCGTCGGCGCGCGTCTGCGTAAACTTGCGCTTGATCTCGTCCAGCAGCTCTCGTCCGTGCAGATCGCTCATCAATATCGCACTTAAATCCTCGCTGGAGGCTTGCTCCGTGTGTATGCCATCCAAGCCGTCGGTATACAAGAACAGCTTTTCACCCTTTTCCAGCACGCCCTCAATCTGCTGGTGCATCGCGCTGTCCACCCAGCGGCATATTGGCGTCCCGGGCAGCAGCACCTCGCGAATGCCCTCCCGTCCGGCAATTAACGGCGGCACGCTGTGTCCTGCGTTGGTGCAAACAAATTTTCCCGTTGCCGGTGTCAGTGCCACCAGAAACACAGTGATGTAGATGCTCTCCTCGGTGTGCAGCTCCTCGAATGAGTCCTGCAGATTCTGCAACACGCGCACCGGCTCAACGCCCGGCACCTTGCACTGGGCAAAAAGCTCTTGCCGTAAATAGACTGTCAGCATCGCCGGCATAACGCCGTGTCCCGAAACATCCGCAATGTACATAAAAAGCCGCCCGTCACGCGTCTGGAAACAATCATACATGTCTCCACCCAGCGCTTCGCACGGCAAAAACTCTGCGGCAAAGCTGTAGCCCTGCAAGTCGGGCAGCATATGCCGCAATATGGACAGCTGCAGACTGCGCGCAACCTCAAGGTCCTTTACCATGCGCGAGTTGCTGATCATCAGCTTGTCCTTCAAATTTTGTTCCTTGGTGATATCGGTGAACACCTCCAGCGCATATACGCCGCCCTCAAACTCCACCGGCCCTGCAGATACCGCATATACGCGGCTGCGCCCCCGCATCATCGTGCTATAACGGCGCTTATCCGCTATGCAGCGGCGCACAATGCAGTCAGCACACTTTTTGGTGCTGCCCGGCAGTCTGTCGCAGTTGTCCTCCTGTTCGCCAAATCTGGTTATAAGCGCTCTGTTGGCAAACAACACCCTGCCATCCGGGTCAATCACGCGCACCATATCCGGCATTTCGTCCAAAACGGCAACCGAAAAGGTGTTGGAACTGAATACCCCCGTGTCATTCATTTTTAATACCCCTACACCAATTAAGACTTAATCCCCTAAATAAAACAAAAAGCACGCCAAAAGCGTTTTAAGCTTTCTGACGTTTAAAACAAATCAGTTTCTTTTATCTTTATTATCAATTGCCATGATCTCGAACAGCAACCTATCGAGAGCCTGGCTCTGCTTCAAAACTCCGATATCCATCCCGAGGTTGGATGCACCCTTTTCATATTGTCTGATAATCAGATTCTCTAGCTTTTGGCGTTCAATCAGCATTTGTCTGTGCAGTCTTCTGCTTTTTTCAGACAAAGCTAGGTCGCACAATACAGGCGACTCCGGCCTTACGATATGATTCATCACCACTACCCCCAAATTCTTGAACCCTTTTACGACGCCTCACACTTTATATATTATATTACTTAGCAGCAACAACCTCAGCCGCCAAAATATTATCCGCCTTGAAGGTGCTTATCCGCCGCCGCAGCCTGCAATAAGCTACCACTCCGTCTTCATGTATGCTCTTTATCACGATCACCCGCTGTGTCATACCCTCCTTACCCTCATAAATAATTCTCACGGGCAAGCTGTCACGATATGCAATCTGCAGTGTCTTCATAATCATATTTATCATAACCGTATCAACTTGCTTCATAATATCACACAAAATATCTTTTTTGTATAGCGTTTCGACAAAATTAGTGCAAATAAATCATAACATTTACAGTATTTCTGTCGCAATTCATGCGCTATAATGATACGTATCAAAATTTGGTAAGGAGAGCTTGGCCTTGGACGTAATCCACATATACAAAGCACAGCGCCTGCTTTGCCTGCTCCGTGACGGTAATGAGCTGTTTTGTTGTGGTATCGGGCTTGGGCAAAGCCCCACAGGGCACAAAGGCGCCGAGGGCGACGGCAGAACGCCGGAGGGAGAATACCGCATTTGCACACGCAATGATCGTTCCAAGTACACGCTGTTTTTGGGTCTTAATTACCCCCGTCCCGCCGATGCACAAGCCGCCTTTGCAGCGAGCCGCGTCACCGAATCACAGTTTTTCGCGATACTTAACGCGCACAAGCTCGGAAAGCGCCCCCCGTGGGACACACCATTGGGCGGTCAGATTGGCATCCATGGCGGCGGCATATCGGAGGGCGCCGGCCTTGCGGACAGCACGGCGGGCTGCATTGCCCTGCTGGACAGTGATATTCGCATGCTGTGGGAGCTCGCTCCGATGGACATTACGGTAAATATATATCCATAGCCGTTTAAAACTAAAGGAGGATGTGCTCAGATGCCCATCCCCCCTTGCTTTTTCGTTTACTCCACCGGCTCCGTCGCAGTCTCCGCTATCTTTGCTTCCTTCTCCTTGCCCAGGTACTCCGGCAGCTGCATGCCCGCCATATTGAATAGGTCGTTCATCGGCGGTATGCTCTTCATCAGGCCGGACAGGAAGTTTGCGGTAGATGAATCCCCCTTGCCGTTGCCGCTGTCCCACACCGTTACCTTGTCGATCTTCAGGTTCTTGATAGCCTCCACCTGCACCTTGACGATATCCTCCATCTTGTCGGCGATCATCATGCGCACCGCCGCGTTTGAATCCCCGTCCGTTGCGCCGATGATCTGCTTGAAGCCCTCGGCCTGCTTAACCAGTATCTCGTTGATACCGCGCGCCTGTGCCTCCATCTTCTGGAATATCGCGTCCGCCTCGCCCTTGGCGATCCGTCTGAAACGCTCCGCTTCCGCCTCCGCGTCGATTTCCATCTTGCGCTTGTCGATCTCCGCCTTCACGATGATATCGGCTTCCTTCGATGCCTGCTCGCGGCTGGCGCGTTGCTTTTCAGCGGCTTCTTCCGCGGCATACGCTTCTTCCAAGGCCTTGGCAGTCTGCACCTTCTCCGCCGCGGTCGCACGACGCAGCGCTTCCGCTTCGCGTTCACGGCGCAGTGCGTCGGAATTTGCGATGGTGATTTTGGCGGTGTTTTCGCCCTCAATAGCCTGCGAGTTAGACTCGGCCACGCTGATGCGCTGATCCTTTTGTGCCAGCGCCTCGCCGATTGCGCCGTCTCTGTCCTTCTCCGCCACACTCTTCTTGGCATCGTTGATGGCCTTGGCAGCCGCTTCCTTACCCAGCGCTTCAATATATCCCGACTCGTCGTTGATGTCCGTCACGTTCACGTTGATGAGCCGGAGGCCAATCTTTTTCAGCTCAGACTCCACATTGCTGGACACCGCTTCAAGGAACAGATCGCGGTCGGTGTTGATCTCCTCAATGTCCATCGTAGCTACCACCAAACGCAGCTGTCCGAAAATGATGTCCTTCGCCAGCTCCTCAATCTCCTTGAGGCCCAGCCCCAACAGACGCTCTGCCGCGTTCTGCATAATGCCCGCCTCGGTAGAGATACCCACCGTAAAGCGCGACGGCACATCAATACGGATGTTCTGCTTGGACAGCGCGTTCGTCAGATCCACAGTAATGGACATTGGTGTCAAGCTGAGGAACGAGTAGTCCTGTATCAACGGCCAGATGAACGCCGCGCCGCCGTGTACGCATTTCGCGCTGCGCTGTCCGCCGTCCGAGCTGCGCCCCACACGACCGTAAATCACAAGTATTCTGTCGGAAGGGCATTTTTTATATCGAGCTAATATCGATATAAATGTCGTGAATAAAAGAATTACCGCAACGATGATAAAAATAATCCAACCAATCTCCATATGTACCCCCTATTTTTTTACTATCAGCGTGTTGCCGATATTGCCGGTAACCTGAACGGTCTCTCCTGTCTTGAGCCGCACATCCTCATCAGTGATTGCCTCAGCCTCCACCAGCCGTTCCTGTATGAGCACCATCACCTTACCGCGCCCCTCGCGGCTGGCCGGAACGGGGATGTATACCTGCGCCGCCAAACCTACCGCATTGGAGTAGCGAATGTTGCCGCTGTCCTGCAAGCGCCGCGCCGCGTTAAACATCAGCCCAATGGCCAGCATTGCCAGCAGTCCCGCCGCAACGGAGATCAGCACGATCAGCGCCAGCGGCATCTCAGAACCGGCCAGCAGATAGCCCGACCAGCCGAATATGCAGAAGAACGCCACGATTCCGCGCACCGTGAAGAAACGGAAGCCCGCAACCGCCGCCACATCCTCTGTGTGTCCATCGGCATGACCATCCAAATGCCCCGATAGGTCTGTGTCGGCGTCAGCGTCAGCGCCGTCGGTGTCGCCGTGTCCACCCAGCCCAACAAACGTCAGTATCGTCTGTATGATGAGTACAATGGTAAACGGAACCGCCGCACACAGGTATATCTGTTGCAACAGGTTCAGCGCGTTCCACCATTCAGCCATACCGTCACCCCTTTACATATATATTGCCACTTAAGTATTCGATATCAGACAGGTAATTCCTTGTAATGCCTTAATAAATATGTTGACATTTGGTATTTTTACCACACGCCATATCTCACTAATTTCTTGATGCTTAATCCAAATCCCGCAGCTTGCTGAAATCCTCCTTGATCGGGTCATCTTCAAAGCCCATGATGGGGTTCTTGTAGCGGATGACCAGTACCAGACCAATAAGCAGCAGCACCGTCATACCGCCCAGCACATAGATGAGCACCGGGTCTGTGCCATCGGACTGATAAATCCTGTAGGGAACCAGCTTAGACTCAATAGCAGCAGGATCGTCAGTGCCGAACACATCGTATTCCGCGCACCAATCAACGAAGGAGCCGTTTTCATAGAAGGAGGGGTCTCGCGCCCACTCCAGATAATATCCTTTCAGCTCATCCGACAGCTCGGCAATGCCGGCGCTCTCTACCGTCAGATAGTTATCGTAGCCTGTACCCATCCACGTCTGCTCAACCACCTTGTCCAGCGTTTCATATTCCAATGGCGTCGCTTTGTAGGTGATCAAGTAGCTGGGCATCATCGTGCTTTCATCGTATACGGGAATAACGTAATAAAGCTCTGTACTTTTGTCGGAGGTACGCAGGCCCAGGTTCGATTCATACCCTTCGGCATATACGCCCAGCGCAACATCGATAACCCCTTGCGTCATCAGGTTCGTATCCAGCTTTTCAGCAGGCAGCGTGTTGAAGCTGGGGCGTCCGTTTTCACGAAGCGACTGCTGTTCACCGCTCCACAGAACATAGCACAGTATCGTCAGCCCAAGGCTTATGGCGGCCAATACGGCCAGCGTTATTTTGAGACCCTTCTTTGTTCGCGGCAGGGGGATGGGAATCATATAATGCCTCCTCCTTATGCTCGACTCTTAGTATTATAAAATGTCTTGATTTTATATTTTTCGCTGTGAAGTGATTAGATTCCTTTTTACGCAGAAAATTACGTAAATAACAGAACAACCGGTAGTTATCTATCCACACTATCCACAATTTACTCCTTATGCCCCTATCTCCCTTGACACCATATATTGAGATTACTATAATGGGTCATACAATAGGTTGGACAAAATACAGTGCGCCATATGGCAATGACGTCATATAAAAAAGCGCACTTTCATTTTTCAAGCAGCAGAAAATCCTCTCATAATTTCAATATATTAAACGGGTTAAGGGGGCCATGTCTCATGTTCACAGTCATTCTCAAGCGAAGCGGTCAAAAGCAGGCGTTTACACCCAAGAAGATTACGGAAGCGATCTTCAAAGCGGCCAAAGCCGTGGGCGGCGAAGACTACACACGCGCCGAGCAGTTGACAGCGCAGGTGGTGGACATTGCACGGATCAAATTTGGAGATCGCATGCCGGGCGTGGAGGATATTCAGGACATTGTGGAGCGCGTGCTGATCAAGAACGGTCACGCGAAGACGGCCAAGGCCTACATACTTTACCGTGAGAAGCGCAAGGGCGCCAGAGAGGCTAACGCACTCATCGGCGCCACCATCGATATGTTTTCCAGCTATCTTTCCGACAAGGACTGGAGCGTCAAGGAAAACGCCAATACGCAGAAAAGCGTGAACGGTCTTAACAACTATATTCGCGAAGCGTTCACGAAGAAATACTGGCTGCATGAGATATACCCGGAAGAGGTGCGCGAGGCGCATTCGTCCGGCGACTGCCACATTCACGACCTCGGATTCTTCGGCCCCTACTGCGCCGGGTGGGATCTGCGGCAGCTGCTGATGCAGGGCTTCGGCGGCATTCCCGGCAAGGTGGAAAGCAAACCGGCTAAACGGCTGCGCTCCTTCCTGGGGCAGATCGTCAACTCCACGTTCACCACTCAGGGCGAAACGGCGGGGGCTCAGGCCTGGTCCAGCTTCGATACGTATTGCGCGCCCTTCATCCGCAAGGACAAGCTGGATCACGCCCAGATCAAGCAGGCTTTGCAGGAGTTTATCTTCAACATCAATGTGCCGACCCGGGTCGGTTTCCAGTGCCCGTTCTCCAACCTGACGTTCGATATCAAGGTGCCCAAGATGCTCAAGGATCACCCCGTGATCATCGGCGGCGAGCATCAGGACACCACCTACGGCGACTATCAGGAAGAGATGGACATGTTCAATAGCGCCTTTTGTGAGGTGATGCTGGAGGGCGATGCCAAGGGACGCGTGTTCACCTTCCCCATCCCCACCATCAACATCACGAAGGATTTTGATTGGAACAACCCCGTGGTGGACAAGTTCATGGAGATCACCTGCAAGTATGGCATACCGTATTTCGCCAACTACGTGAATTCCGACCTGTCTCCCGAGGACGCAGTGTCCATGTGCTGCCGTCTGCGGCTGGACGTCACTGAACTCAGAAAGCGCGGCGGCGGCTTGTTCGGCTCCAATCCGCTCACCGGCTCCATCGGTGTGTTCACCATCAATCTGCCGCGCATCGGCTACCTGTCCCGCACAGAGGATGAGCTGTTCGCGCGTTTGCGGCGCATCGCCGAGGTCGGCAAAACATCGCTGGAGCTCAAACGCAAGGTGATCGAGCAGCAGACAGACAACGGTCTGTATCCGTATTCGGCGGTTTACTTACGCGACGTTAAACAGCGCACCGGACAATACTGGGCAAACCACTTCAACACCATCGGCATCATCGGCATGCACGAGGCACTGCTGAACTATATGGGCAAGGGTGTTGAAACGCCGGAGGGCAACGATCTCGCCGTCCGCATCATGCAATTTCTGCGCGGACTCATGCAGGATTTCCAGAAAGAAACGGGGCATCAGTACAATCTCGAAGCTACGCCTGCCGAAGGGACAAGCTACCGCCTTGCCAAGCTGGACAAGGAGCGTTATCTCGACATCATCACATCCGGCAAGGATGTGCCGTACTACACCAACTCGTCTCAGCTGCCAGTGGGTCATACCGACGACATTATGGAGATGATCGAGCTGCAGGACGAGCTGCAGTCGCTTTACACCGGCGGCACGGTGCAGCATCTGTACCTTGGCGAGCGCATTGAAGATATTGAGACAGCCAAGCGCATCATCCAAAAGATATTCTCGAAATACCGCATGCCGTACATCTCCATCACCCCCACCTTCAGCGTGTGCGACGAACACGGCTACATACCGGGCGAGCAGTTTTTCTGCCCGCAGTGCGGCGCGAAAACTGAGGTTTGGAGCCGCGTGGTGGGATATCTGCGGCCGGTGCAAAACTACAACGACGGAAAGAAAGAGGAGTATCGCGAGCGGCTGAAGTTCGTGGTGCCCGAGGCCATGTAAAATGCAAATTGCCGGTTTGGTCAAGAATTCGTTTCTCGACTATCCGGGGATGATCGCGGCAGTGGTGTTTGTGCCGGGCTGCAATATGGACTGCTGGTATTGCCACAACCGCGCCCTCTGGAGCAACGCGGCGCTGCTGGACACGGCGCAGGTGCTTGATTTTCTTGAAAAGCGCAGGGGGTTTTTGGACGGTGTGGTGATATCTGGCGGAGAGCCCTCGCTTCAGGCGGGCCTGCCCTCCTTTGTTCGCAGCCTTAGGCAGATGGGCTATCGCGTGAAGCTGGATACCAACGGCCTTAAGCCGCAGGTTGTAGAACCGCTGCTTTGTGAGCTGGATTATGTTGCGATGGATATAAAGGCACCGCCCGGGCAGCTGTCCCGCGTGGTGTCTTTTGCGCTGGACGATGCGCCCATATGGCGCAGCGCCGAGCTGCTGATGACCAGCGGCGTTGATTACGAGTTTCGCACCACGTTCATGCCGCTGTTGAGCGCAGACGACATCGGGGAGATTGCCCGGCGCATCAGCGGGGCGCAGCGATATGTGCTTCAGCAGTATCGCCGAACGGACGAACGCAAGCTCCAGCCCGAGCCGCACAGTATCGATACCATCAAAAAAGCGGCCGAAGCCGCCGGTGAGCATGTGAAAAGCGTGGTGATACGCGGGCTCTAGTCTGCCGCGGGCGTCTCCAGCTGATCCAGCAGATCGTCACGGATCTCCTCCGCCTGATGGCTGGCTTCGTTGGCTTTATCCGCCCAGGGGCTTTGCCACAGTCCGTATGCCGAAGCGATCAGTATAACAGCCAGCGCGATCACCGCCAGCACCTTGACGAAGCCGGGAATCAGCTTCCAGATGATGCCGAAGCCAATGAAGAATATCACCACCGCGCCCACGATGATGGCCCAGCCGGGCAGTACGCGTACATATTCGGTTACGTTTTGCTGCACGGGCGCGCAAGCCGCCATCACAGCGATGACGATCATTACAACCGCCAGTAAAATCAAGAATCTTTTCATGGGAACCGCCTTTATTAACGATATCTATGCCATTATACTCACACATTGCCCGATAGTAAAGTATTCGGGCTTTTTCAATGGACGGTATGGACGCATTGCGGGCATGCTGTTATGATAACACAATATTAAGCGGCAGCAATTCCGCGAGGGAGGTAAACGATGGCAAACAGTATAACAGTGTTCGGTAGCTTTGCGCTGGACCTCGCGTCACGGGCAGATCATCTGCCGGGACCGGCAGAAACGGTGGTGGGCAGCGCGTTTGCCATGGGTCCGGGTGGAAAAGGCTCCAACCAAGGCGTGGCTGCACACCGGGCGGGTGCGGACGTCCGCATGGTCACAAAGGTGGGTGACGACGTATTCGGCAAAATTGCACTGGATTTTTACCATACCGAGGGCATGAGCACCGATTTGATATTTGTGGACAAGGAAAAGGAAACGGGTACCGCGCTCATCATGGTGGATGAAGTGACGGGGCAGAACCAGATACTGATGGTGCCGGGCGCTTGCGGCAATATCACCGACGAGGACATCGAACGTGCAGCATCGGCGATAAGAAGCTCGTGCGTATTGCTGACGCAGCTGGAAATCAATCTGGACGCCAACTGGAAAGCCATCGACATCGCACACAAGGCAGGCGTCAAGGTGGTGCTGAACACCGCCCCTGCCCGCATGGTGGACGACGCGGTGCTGGCGATGGTGGACGTGCTGACGCCCAACGAGGTGGAGGCATCGGTGCTGACCGGGGTGCAGGTCAAAACGATGGACGATGCGCGGCGTGCGGCACAGGTGCTGCAGCGCAAGGGCGTGGGCGATATTGTCATCACAATGGGCGCGCAGGGTGCGTATGTACGCAGCGGCGGCAGCGAGAACATTCTCCCCCGTCTGAATGTGACCGCGGTAGACACCACCGGCGCGGGCGATGCGTTCAACGGTGCGCTGGTAACGGCGCTGGCCGAGGGGCTTGATCTGTTTGCAGCGGCGGAGTTCGCCAATGCTGCGGGTGCATTGTCTGTTACCAGAAAGGGTGCCGCTGTGGCAGCGCCCTATCGCAGCGAAATCGACGCGTTTCGGGCACAGCTTCGCAGGTAAGTTAATAGCGGCGGCGTATCCGGGCATGGAGGATACACCCGTATCCTCTGGATCAGCTGATCCGGCCACAACCGTACGGCGGGGTTCTCACACCGTACGGCTGTGCGAGATATGGGTTTCAAAATATCCGCGCGCGTGGTAGACTGTCTGATGACGGAGGATGTTATGTTTATTGCGGATAATTTAAGAGAATATACGGTACTGGACACCGGAGACGGCGAAAAGCTGGAGGACGTGGGCGGCATTGTGCTGCAGCGGCCAGACCCGCAGGTGATCTGGGAGAAAACCAATCCGGGGCTATGGAAGCCGCACGCGGCCTACGACCGCAGCGATACGGGCGGCGGCAGCTGGCGTTACATCAAGAAGGTGCCGGAGCGCTGGACGGTTGAACTGGGCGGTCTGAAATTCAGCGTGCGCCCCACAGGGTTTAAGCACATTGGCGTTTTTCCGGAGCAGGCGGCGAACTGGGAATATATAAAGCAGCGTATCCGCACAGCCGGACGACCGGCGAACGTGCTGAACCTGTTTGCGTACACAGGCGGCGCAACGCTGGCAGCCTTGTCGGCAGGCGCTTCGGTGGTGCATGTGGATGCGGCCAAGAGCATGAACGAATGGGCAAAGGAAAACGCGAAGCTATCCGGTCTCGGCGATGCGGACGTGCGCTTCATCGCGGACGACTGCCACAAGTTCGTACTGCGCGAGCAGCGGCGCGGGCGGCGCTATGACGGCATCGTGATGGACCCGCCGTCGTACGGACGCAGCGACAACAGCGTCTGGAAGATCGAGCAGAGCCTGTTCCCATTGGTGCGCGATTGCGCGGCGTTGCTGTCCGATAACCCACTATTCTTTATTATCAACTCGTATACCACGGGGCTTTCGGATGTGGTGACGCGCAACATGCTGGCGCAGTGCCTGCCCAAGGGGCATATTGAGTCCGGCACGCTGGCGCTGCCGCAGAAGGATTCGGATATATTGCTGCCCTGCGGCACCACCTCAAGATGGCAGCCGTGAAGGTGCTCTACGAGGACAACCACCTGCTGGTGGTGGAAAAGCCTTATGGCGTACCATCACAGGCGGATGAAACGGGCGACGATGACATGCTGAGCCTGTGCAAGGCATACATCAAAGAGAAATACCAGAAGCCGGGCGATGTGTACCTTGGGCTGGTGCACCGGCTGGACAGACCGACCGGCGGCGTGATGGTGTTTGCTCGCACGTCCAAGGCTGCCGCACGGCTGACAGCACAGATACAAGCCGGTCAGTTTGAGAAGACGTATCTGGCTGTGCTGACGGCGGCACCGCCCAAGCAGGCGGGTACGCTCACGCACTGGCTGTTTAAGGATGAGACGGCGCATATCGCGCGGATAGCGAATCAGCAAACGCCCGGTGCAAAGCTGGCCGAGCTGGAATACGAGACACTGGCCCAGCGGGACGGGCTGGTGTTTGTGCGCATACGCCTTGTGACAGGGCGATTCCACCAGATACGCGCTCAGATGGCGGCGGTGGGCTGTTCCGTCTACGGAGACATGAAGTACGGGGCTCGTAGCCTCAAGGCACCGCTGGCGCTGTTTGCGTGGCGGCTGTGTCTGGACCACCCCACCAAGGGTGAGCGGCTGTGCTTCACCGTGCAGCCCGCAAAGCATCCGTTTACGTTGTTCGATTTGCCGGACGGTGCGTTATAATTTTGGGAGGTTATTAATTGCTTAAAGCGGTTTTATTTGATATGGACGGGGTATTGGTGGATACGGAGCCGGAGTATCAGCGGCTGGACATACAGCTGGCCAGCGAGCTGGGCTTTACGCTGACATCCGAGGAGCAGAGCAGTTACGTGGGCGTGAGCATGCTGGAAACGTGGCGGTCTCTGCAGCAGAAGTATGGTTTTACGCAAGATCCGCTGACGGTGGTGCAAAAGGAAACAGCGCACATGCAGCGCTATTATGAAGGCGGCGACCTGTGTGTGTACGAGGCGTCGGTGGCTCTGCTAAAAAGCTGTGCGGCGGCGGGGCTCAAGGTGGCGGTTGCCACATCATCGGAACAGCCCATCGCGGAATGTGTAGTGCGGCGGCTGGGGTTGGCAGACCTCGTGGACGCCGTGGTTTCCAGCAGCATGACCAAGCGCTCCAAGCCTGCGCCCGATATCTTTTTGCTGGCAATGGAACGTCTGGGTGTGGCAGGCAGCGAATGCGTTGTCGTGGAGGACGCAGACAGCGGCATCGCTGCGGCGATCGCGGCAGGTGCAGGCAAAGTGATCGGTCTGCGGCATCCCATCGGACGGCAAACACTGAGCGGTGCGGATCTGGTGGTGGATTCTCTGGCGGACGTCACGGTGCAGCAGCTGCGCGCCATGCTGGAATAGCCGTATACTCAACGTTTTGGCTTGTCAGTATCATTTTTTAAGGTTGTCCGCGGCAGTTTGGGGCAAATCATGCTATTGCATCTGCCGCGCGTTTTTGGTATATTAGAAAAAAATATCGATCGGTTGGTAAGAGCATGGCTCTAAAGTTACGTCGGCAAAGCGACGCGGGAAGGGTGAAAGCCCGCGACGGCGGCAGAGACATGGGCGCTTTGAACAAACAACCGATAGCCAGAGCGGGCATGCTGCATCGGCATGTCAACGAGGGTGGAACCGCGGAAAGACGTCACTTTTCGTCCCTTACGAGGACTTAAGGTGATTTTTTATTTACTGAAAAATGAATGCGGAGGAATTATGAAAAAGGATAAGCAGACGATGGAGCGCATTGTGGCGCTCTGCAAAAACCGGGGCTTTGTGTACCCCGGCTCGGATATTTACGGCGGTCTCGCCAACTCATGGGACTACGGTCCTTTGGGTGTGGAGTTTAAGAACAACGTGAAGCAGGCATGGTGGAAGAAGTTCGTCAAGGAATGCCCGTATAACGTCGGTCTCGACGCGGCAATTTTGATGAATCCGCAGGTATGGGTGGCCTCCGGCCATGTGGGCGGCTTCTCCGACCCGCTGATGGACTGCAAAGAGTGCAAGGCCCGCTGGCGCGCGGACCAGTTGATTGAGGATTATGCCGCCAAGAAGGGTATTGACGCGGCTGTCGCGGCGATGCAGACCTCCGATATGGAGGCTTTCATCGAGGAAAAGGGCATCAACTGCCCGACATGCGGCAAGCACAACTTCACGAACATCCGCAAGTTCAACCTGATGTTCAAGACGTTTCAGGGCGTCACGGAAGACAGCACGAACCAGATCTATCTGCGGCCCGAAACCGCGCAGGGCATCTTCGTCAACTTCAAGAACGTACAGCGCACCACGCGCAAGCGCCTGCCGTTTGGTATCGGGCAGATCGGCAAGTCGTTCCGTAACGAGATCACGCCGGGCAACTTCATATTCCGCATCCGCGAGTTCGAGCAGATGGAGCTGGAGTTCTTCTGCAGACCCGAAGAGGAGATGCAGTGGTTCAACTACTGGAAGAACTATTGTCACCAGTGGCTGCTGTCTCTGGGCATGACGCCGGAGAACATCAAGCTGCGCGACCACGATGCCGAGGAGCTTTCGCACTACTCCAACGCCACGACAGACATCGAATACCTGTTCCCGTTCGGATGGGGCGAGCTTTGGGGCATCGCCGACCGCACGGACTTCGATTTAAAGCAGCACCAGAACACATCGGGTCAGAACCTTGAGTATGTTGATCCGGTCACCAACGAAAAATTCCTGCCTTACTGCATCGAACCGTCGCTGGGTGCCGACCGCGTAACCCTTGCTTTCCTGTGCGATGCGTACGACGAGGAGAAGCTGGAGAACGATACACGCGTGGTGCTGCGCCTCTCCCCCGCGCTTGCGCCCTTCAAGGCTGCCGTGCTGCCGCTGCAAAAGCAGCTGAACGAGAAAGCGCAGGAGGTGTACGACATGCTGCTGAAGGATCACGTGGTGGATATGGACACCACGGGCAGCATCGGCAAGCGCTACCGCCGGCAGGACGAGATCGGCACGCCGATCTGCATCACCGTGGACTTCGACACACTCGAGACCGGCACCGTGACCGTGCGCGACCGCGACACCATGCAGCAGACGCGCATGGAGATCAGCCAGCTGTCCGCGCACATCGCTCAGATGGTTAAGTTCTGATAGTTTTCAAGCAATAAATGATGTCATAGACTCAGTTGGCTAACGTCAGTGCAGCCAACGACCGATACATGAACAGCCTTTCCTCACGAGGGGCTGTTTTTTGTACCAAATTGGTATATAATATTGACATGAACAATATCTAGTGAATACCAAAGTAATAAATACGATTTCCTCTTTTGCTATAGTCTTTAAA
Source organism: Bacillota bacterium (assembly GCA_023415795.1). Taxonomy (GTDB): domain Bacteria; phylum Bacillota; class Clostridia; order Christensenellales; family SZUA-584; genus SZUA-584. The sequence goes on from JAEZJG010000010.1 coordinate 60,807, forward strand.
TATTTTGCAAAAGGAGTACGCTTATGGACACCGAAAGAACATTTATCATGCTCAAGCCCGACTGTGTTCAGAGGGGGTTGGTGGGCGAAGTGCTCTCTCGCATCGAGAAGAAAGGATACCGGATATCCGACGCTAAAATGCAGCGCCTGTCCAAGGAGATACTGGACGAGCACTATGCCCACATGGTCAGCAGGCCGTATTATCCGCAGATTGTGGAATACATGACGTCCGGACCGGTGCTGGCCCTGATCGTGGAGGGCATGAACGTGGTGCTGGGCACGCGGCAGCTTATGGGCGCGACGGAGTTTGAAGACCGCGTTGCGGGCACCATTCGCGGGGATTTAACGTACTGCGTCCGCTTCAATCTCATCCACGGCTCCGATTCGCCGGAAAATGCGGAGATCGAAATCAAACGCTTTTTTGGATAACTCGAACAAAAAAGCGTCGTGTTGGGGTCATCAATTGATAATGACCGCTTTTTAGCTTGCTTTTCTATTTGCTATTTTTCTTTATATTTACGGAAACTGTTTCGCCGGATTGATTCTGATTTATAAATGCATTAATAAACAGGCACTCAATACATCTTTGCGGCGAGAGGTAATCAAATTGAGCAGCTTTCCGATAATACTGATAAATTCGGCATCCCTGGTGCTGATCTTTTCCGTCATCATATATTCGTGGATCAAAAGGGCAAACACCGGCGCGCTCCAGCTTTGCATCGCTACCGCATTCATGCTGCTGTGGGCGATTGGCTCGTTTGGCGAGGTGCTGGCTGAAAGCTTTGCCAGTAAGCTGGCATGGCGCAATTTCACCCAAATCGGCGTATTCTATACCCCTGTCGCCTGCTTTGCATTCTCAGCATCCTACTCAGGAATGCTGCACCGCATCAAAAGACCTTTGCTGATATTGATATATACCGTTCAAACAACAAGCATTCTGCTGATACTCACAGATCCTTGGCATCACATCATGCGCGAGAGCGTTCAGCTTTATAACAGCGACGGTGTCAGCGTCGTCACCGTTACGTCAACACCGCTGGGAAGAATTCTGGTTTCCGCTAACTTCATCATGATGGCAGCAGCCTTGGTTATGCTGGTCATGTTTGCAGTCCGAACAAAAAGCCGTATGCGCACTCAGGTACTGATCACCACAGGCGGCATGGCTCTTGCTTTTTTCTATGCGCTGATTAAGGTGACCACAGGTGAGACGGTATTGCCCATTGTGCCCATATCCGCCACATTCGGAATCTCCTGCCTCGCCATGCTGCTGGGCATCTTCCAGTACGACTTCCTGATGGTGCTGCCCATTGCGCGTAACGAGGCCTTCAATGTCATCGACGACGGTATACTGGTTTCCTCTCCGCGGGGCGAAATCATTGACGCGAACGCAGCGGCGCACCGCATGCTGACACACGTGTGTGACGCGCATTGCGCGGGCGACACGCAAAAACTTTCGGGCATAAACCAGCTGCTGGCAGACAGCTATCCCCAATGGCTGGCGCTGCTGTCTCGGTGCGAGGCGGGTTCGCTTCAGCTGTCCGAAACGCTGAACGGCAATGCCTATCATTTGCAATGCGACATCTACGTGCTGAAGAAAAACCGCAAAGCCATCGGCACCATCACTGTGCTGCGCAATGTCACCGAACAGCGCCGACAGAATGAGCTGCTCAAGCTGCGTGCTGAGCGCGACGGGCTGCTGGGCATCTACAACCGCCATACCTTCATCGACCGCGTGAATCAGGCACTGTCAGACAGCGTCAAGGATGTATGCCTGCTGTTTTTTGATCTGGATGATTTTAAGAAGGTAAACGATAATTATGGACATATAGCGGGGGACTACGTGCTTAAGGAGTCCTGCGCCTGCATCTCTGATGCGCTGGGCGGGCAGCATCTGCTGGGCCGCATCGGCGGTGAGGAATTTGCCGTCTTTATCAGCGGCATCAGCCCGGAGGAAGCCCTCAAAACAGCAGAAATGCTGCGTATCCGCATTGACGGACATCCCTTCGCATTTCAGGATCAAACGCTGCATGTTACCATCAGTGTGGGCGTTGCCACAGGTCGCGGAAAAACGTTCAACCAGCTGTATCAGCGCGCGGACGACATGCTCTACAAGGCCAAGGCCTCTGGTAAAAACTGCATCATGGTGTAAAGCATCGCCATAACACATGTTCTTTTCGAATTATCTAAACTCATTCTGCCATGCTACCGATAAAACATATAGGGCCACTGACAGGAGAGATTATCATGTCTAATTTTAATAATATAAACCAAAATTACAATACACAGGCCGCCGCAGATCAAGCGGACATATGCTCCGCCGTGGATGCATCATACATCGTAGAGTACGGTGAGGACGGAGTTTTCGTTAAGGTGTGCTACGAGAACGATGGCGGCTTACCGCTTAGTCCTGCAGTTGTGTCGTATGATCTATGCCGTCGAAACATTGCCGGCGCCGATATCGGCAGAGCTATTTTGGGTGTACGTCGGCGCGAGGAGCGTATTCGTATTGCGAATGCGCAGCCGGAACCGCCCTCTGATACGACTGTCTATGTTTCAATTTCACAAGATGAGATGTCAGCCAACATGGTATTACTGCCGCCCTGCGGTACAGGAGCTGACCAAGCCCCGGAAGAGCTGCTGCTTGACGTTCAGAATAAATGGGGTGTCATTTTTGGGGTTGATGAAAATGCCATAAAAACAGCGGCGCAAGACAAGAGATATTATCAGGAAATCCATATAGCAGCCGGTAAGAATGCCGAGCAGGGTAAGGATGGCAAGGTGGTGCTGCTTTTCAATACACAACACAGCTATGCCCCGAAAATTGCCGCAGACGGCACCGCGGACTACAAAAACCTGAACGTGTTTGAAGGCGTGAGAGTAGGCGCTCCTCTGGCAGTCTTAGAAGCACCCGGTGAAGGCACGGAGGGGTGTAACGTAAAGGGAAGGATAATTCCTGCTCGCAAGGGTCGGGATGTTAAGCTGCCCAAAGGTAAGAACGTCTTCGCATCAAAAGATGGTCTCAGTTTGATTGCGGCTAAAAACGGACGTGTCGATTACATAAACGGGCAGATAGTGGTTTCGGATGTTTTCCGCATCGCGGGCGATGTCGATATGGGAACCGGGAATATAAAGTTCGACGGCGATGTCATTGTGATGGGCAACGTGATATCTGGTCTGACCGTTGAAGCAACGGGCACTGTTGAGGTCGGCGGATATGTGGAGGCCGCAAACATTATAGCCGGAAAAGATATTATACTGAAAAATGGCATGCAAGGCATGGGAAAAGGCATGCTCAAAGCGAAAGAAAGCATTGTAGCAAGATTCTTGGAACACTGTACGCTTGAAGCCCAGAAAGATATTATTTCCGATTCTATCGTCCACTGTGACGCCACAGCGGGTGAGTCTGTCAAGATGCAGGGTAAATGGGCACGCATTCAGGGCGGAGTGATACGCGCAAGCCGCAGCATCACCGCCAATACCGTTGGCACTCTGTCAAATGAGCTTACTGAAATCGAGTTGGGCACATCTGCCGAGATTCGGTCACGCTACACCAAGCTGACAACCGAAAAAGATGAATTGAAAGCTCAACTGGACAAAGTCGTGATGATGCTGCGCGTTATTCCGGCAAACAGCGTATCGCCTGAACACCAGCAGCTTTTACCCAAGCTGAGTGCCGCAAAGGAGCAGCTCCAGCGGCAGTACACCGCAGCGGTTTCCAGCTTAGAGGCTCTTACTGCGCAGATTGAGGAACTCAGCCATGCACAGCTGCACGTTCTCAAAGCAATATATCCAAACGTAAAAATCAGTATTAATATGTGCTCTATGACAACAAGATCACTACAGGAAAAAGTCTCATTTCATTGCCGAACAGGCGGCATCGTATCCTCTTACTGCGAAATCAAGCAATAGACTGCATCTTCCAGCCGTTTATTCTGCTTCATGCGCCTCTTCCCATTGCTCCATCAGCGATTCAATGCGCTGCTGCACTGTTTCGTGTTCGCCGGACAACGCGACGATATCCGCGTCGGATAACGCCGACGGATCGGCCAGCGTGTCCTCGATCTGCTTGAGCCGCGCTTCTGATAGTGTAATTTCCTTCTCTATCTGCGATACGCGCAGCTTGAGAGCTTTGGCGCGCTGTTCCTCCTCACGGCTGGCTCGGCGTCGCTTGGATGCTTCGGTGCGCGTCAACCCGTCGTCCGCATACGGCTGCACCACTGCGGTTTTACGCGCCTCCAGTGCTGCCTGGTAGTCACTCCAGTTGCCCTCGAACGTAGTCAGTGTGCCTTCCTTTAGCTCCACCACACTGGCAGCCACGCGGTTGATGAAGTACCGATCATGGCTGACAAACAGTATTGTGCCCTCGTAATCAATCAGAGCATCCTCCAGCACCTCGCGGCTGTCCATGTCCAAGTGGTTGGTGGGCTCATCCAGTAGCAGCAGCGCCGGGCGCGACATCATCAGCTTCAGCAGTGCCAGCCGCCCTTTCTCGCCGCCTGACAACGCAGACACCGGTTTGAACACGTCGTCCCCGAAGAACAGAAAGCCCGCCAATACATTGCGCAGCTCGCCGTCCGTTTTGGAGGGGTACGCCTCTCGCAGCTCCTCAATGAGCGTGCAGCGCTCGTTCAAGCCCTCCTGCAGCTGATCGTAATAACCCATCTTCACGCCCGCGCCCAGCGTCACGCACCCGCTCTGCGGCATCAGCCTGCCCGCGAAAATGCGCAGCAGCGTCGTCTTTCCCACGCCGTTAGGGCCCACAAGTGCCGCGCTGTCGCCCTTGAACAGGCGCATATCCAGCCCATCGAACAACACCTTATCGCCAAACGCCATCGACAGCCCTTCCGCGATCAGCACATCCTCCGCGGTTGCGCCGCCATCCAGCTTCAGCGACATGCGCGCACGTTCCGCCTCGGGGCGATCCACGCGCTCCATCTTTTCCAGCAGGTGTTCCCGTGCCTGTGCTTTGATGAAGTTCTTGCCGCCGCCCGAGCGTCCCCATGTCTTGTATCGCTCGATCACGGCTTCCTGCCGCTTTATCTCGCGCTGATTATGTTCATAAGCCTTTTGCTGCAGCCGCCGCTGCTCCTGCCGCTTAGCCGCAAACACCGAATAGTTGCCGACCTCTACGCTGAGCTTGTTGTTATACAACCCCGCCACATGCGTACACAGCTGGTCCAGGAACCAGCGGTCATGCGAAACCAGTATCACCGCGCCGCGCCAGCTTTTGAGATAACCCTCCAGCCACTCGATCGCACCCGCGTCCAGATGGTTGGTCGGCTCATCCAGCAGCAGCAGCGTGGGCTTTTTGAGCAGCAGCCGCCCCAACGCCAGCCGTGCACGTTGTCCGCCGGACAGTGTGGACACGCGCTGCTCGAACATCTCCTCACCAAGCCCCAGCCCTTTGAGCACGCCGCCGATGGCACTCTTATACCCATAGCCGTCCGCTTCCTCAAACGCCCGCGTTACCCTTTCGTATTCGCGGGATATGCGCTGCCACGCATCGCTGTCCGACGCCGCCTCCGCCATCTTATGCTCCAACGCACGCATGCGCTCCTCCAGAGCGAACACATCGTCAAATACAGCCAGCATGGTGCCCCACACGGTATCATCCGTTCCGGCGGGCACCTCCTGACTGAGGTATCCCAGCCCGGCGGGATTGGCAATGCTCACATTGCCGCTGTCCGCAGCCATTTCACCGCAGATGATGCGCAGCAGCGTGGTCTTTCCCGCGCCGTTGGGGCCTACCAGCCCCAGCCGCTGTTCGTCCGTCAGCACCAGCGATATATCCTTTAGCACCTCGTCGGCGCCGAAGCTCTTATTGATATTGTTCAGTGACAGCGCGACCAATGCGTTTCCTCCAATAGTCTGTCTTCTAGTTTAAACCCGCACCATTATACATGACATGCGCAAAAAAATAAAGCGGGATAGCCCCGCTCAGGTTATTGACAACCGTGTTTTCCGGGCGGACTCCCGCCGCTTTTGTTAAAGAAAATAGCTTGTTCCATACAACTCTCTAGTGATTAATCCTCAAAACGATATTGATAAAGCTGGCTTCTCCCCGTACACAGTCATTTGACGCTGTCCTGCCGCGCCTTTTCATACATCAGCACAGCCGCCGCCACAGCAGCGTTGAGCGAACCCGTCTGTCCCTTCATCGGTATGCGCGCCTTGAAGTCGCAGCTTTCCAGCACCAGCCGCGATAGTCCCTCTCCCTCAGAGCCCACCACGATGGCAATCGCGCCCTTCATGTCGATGGAGTCAGCAGTTTGACCGGAGGGGTCTGCCGCCACTGTCCAAACATTCTTAGCCTTCAGCTCCTCGATAGCCGCGGTTATATTGGTCACCTTGGCAATCGCGATGAGATCCGACGCGCCCGACGAGGTCTTCGCGGCAACGGCGGAAAGAGACGCGCTGCGGTGCTTGCCGAGAATCACGCCATGCGCGCCCAGCACCTCCGCACTGCGGATGATAGAGCCTAAATTTCCTTCGTCCGTGATACCGTCCAGCAGCACGATGAAGGGCGGTTCGCCGCGCTTTTCCGCCAGTGCGAAAATGTCCTCAATGGAGTCGTAGTCCCGCGCGGGTGCAACAGCCAGCACGCCCTGATGGTTGGCAGGCTTTCCGCCGAAGCCAAAGGGCAGCGTCATGCTGTCCAGCTTGCGCCTGTCCGCCCGGACGACGGGAATATGGTGCTGCGCTGCCAGTGTCAGTATCTCGCGCACACTGGGGTCTGTCACATCCACCGACGCGATGAGCTTGTCGATCGAACGCCCGGAACGTATCGCGGACTTCACCGCGTTTCTGCCGTATATGATATCCATTATATTTTACCTTTCACTATTTCTTGATGATAATTTCTGACCTCGGCTGCCTTGCCGCAGCTCATTTTGCCCTCGCTGCATGCGCCCCGCAGGCAAGAGGGCCCGGCGTTGGCAAACAGCGACGGCGCTGCCTTGCACACCAGTGCCAGCATGCGCCATGCCAGCTCGCGTATCTCCCACTGAGCGCGGTTGCAGCAGCGCAGCGCAAAGAAGTGCATCAGTTCGCGGGCATTCATCGTCAGCAGCATGCGGGTTTCGCATGCGCCGGGCAGCACAAACCGCGCGTCCTCGTTGGATTTCTCTCCTGTGCCCAGCCGCTCACGCCAGCCGTCGTACCAGTGCTGCATCTGCGCCATCTGCTCCTCGTATTCTTGCACTGCGTCGTCGCCCAGTGCCCGAATTGCAGGAGGAATGATATAGCCAAAGCCGCCGTCCGTATAGCTCACATACCGCTGCGACTGCACCGAGAAGCTCGCAATGCGATGCCGCGTAATCTGCGCCAGCAGCGTGCGCGATACGCCCTCAATGCCGAACGTAAACGCGGCGTGCTCCACCGTGGACAGATGCCCCAGATCCACAATCTTTTGCAAAAACGCGGCAGACTTCTCCGGCGTCAAATCGTATGCGATATCGCCGATGTGCGCCGGGCTGTAGCACAGCTTGGCCGCCATCGCCGCCAGCTTTTCCGCCTCGGGCGGGCAGCTGATCAGCTCAACGTTTAATATGGCTTCAGGCATTTTGGCCCCCCTCAAAAAAATGTGGTATGATGACGGCAAACAGCTCGTCCAATCGCTGAGCCTGACCCGTCAGATGCAGGTATCCGATAACGGCCTCTGCCGCTGTTGCCAGAGAATAATCCTCGTAGCCCGCGTTTTTGGGCGGCTTGGATTTTGCGTTTTTGCCCAGCTGAAAGATTTCCGCCTCACGCTCCTTGAGCAGCGGCGTCAGCAGCAGTGCAGCCTTAGCCTGTGCCCGCGCGTTCACCACGCCGGATGCCAGCTTGTGCAGCGCCTCAATCTTTCCCATATTATTCTTCACCAGATAGGCACGCACATACAGATCAAAAACCGTATCTCCGATATATGCCAGCGCAATGGGTGAAAGCTCGCGTATTTTGCTGTCCTCCAGCGGGCGCAGCGACGCGCCGAATTTTGCACTATTCACTCGATTATTATATCACAAAAAAGGGACTTCACAATATCCGATAAAACGGGCTGAGAAGCCAATTTATACGTTTGTAAGAATCGTTGCAATTGTATAAAAATTTGTTAGATATGACCAAAATGAATTTTTTGTATTTCAATATTGCATTTCTTAAAATAAGTGCTATACTGGTCGCAAGTGGAAGGTGATTTTTCGTTGTGTTGTTAGGATTGCTTTTTCCCGACGTTGTGGAGAGCAGATCGGTATAAAGCCGAAAGCCCAAAAGCACAACTATGAATTGGTATCAGATTAAAATTAAGGCTCAAAGACGACCCGCAATCGTTTTTGAGCTTTATTTTATTTAAAATAAAATTATTATTTGAGGAGGTATGTTTATGGATCAAGGGGTATTTCACGGTGATATAGCATGGATGTTGGCATCCTCGGCCTTGGTCTTCATCATGACGCCCGGCTTGGCATTCTTCTACGGTGGTTTGGTCAAACGTAAAAACATCGTAAACACAATTATGTCATCCGCGCTGCTGATGGGTCTGGGATCAATTTTGTGGGTAGCGTTCGGCTTCTCACTATCGTTCAGCGGCGATACGGCAGGTATTATCGGTGACTTCAAATGGGCTTTTTTAAACTTTGACAGCTTGACCGACACAACGCTGGCTTATCCCAATACGCTGACATTCGCGATATTCCAGATGATGTTTGCAATCATCACACCCGCTCTCATCACTGGCGCAATCGCAGAGCGTATGAAGTTCTCTTCCTTAGTTATTTTTACAACCATCTGGTCAATAATTGTTTATTATCCGCTGGCGCACATGGTATGGGGCGGCGGCTTCTTGGCAGACATCGGTGCGGTAGACTTTGCTGGCGGCACAGTGGTTCACATCAGTTCCGGTATAAGTGCCCTCGTACTGTCCAAGCTGCTTGGAAAGCGTAAGAACTATGGCTTGGCTACCTATCACCCGCACAACGTACCTTTCGTATTCTTGGGTTCCGCGCTGTTGTGGTTCGGCTGGTTCGGGTTCAACGCAGGCAGTGCTTGTTCCGCTAACGAGCTGGCTTCCCACGCGTTTATGACAACCAATACGGCGGCAGCCTGTGCAGCGCTTTCATGGATGTTTATTGAAAAAATTTCTAGCGGAAAACCGACACTTGTGGGTGCCTCCACCGGTATGGTTATCGGTCTTGTGGCAATCACTCCCGCGGCAGGTTTTGTGCCGATCTGGGCTTCTATTATCATCGGCAGTCTTGTAAGCCCCATCTGCTACTTCTTTATCACAGTGGTTAAAAGGAAGTTCCGCTATGACGATGCGCTTGACGTGTTTGGCTGCCATGGTATCGGCGGTATTTGGGGAGCCATCGCGACAGGTCTTTTCGCTCAGACTTCTATCAACTCTGTGGCTCAAACAAACGGTCTGTTGTTTGGAGATACCTCACTGTTTTTGGCACAGCTGGCGGCAGTGGGCATCACTGTGGTTATCGCTGTGGTGGGTACGCTGCTCGCAACGGGCGCGGCTTCACTGATCACCAAAGGTATTAAGGTGCCGCAAAAGAGTGAAGAACTGGGTCTTGATATTGCGGAGCACGGCGAATCAGCTTACCCTGCATTCAATGGTATGGATTAAGAAATTCTTGATGAAGGAAGTGTCAATATGAAAAAAGTAGAAGCATTCATACGTCCCGAGAGGATCGAGGAAGTAAAAGGTGTGATGGACGCTCTTCACCTGAATGGTCTCACAATATCGCAGGTGATGGGTTGCGGCAACCAGAAGGGGTGGAAAGAGATCGTACGCGGCACCGAGATCGACTATAACTTCCTGCCTAAAATCAAAGTCGAAATGGTGGTACTAGACGAGCAGGTGGAAGCGGTAGTGGAAGGAATCATTGAGAAAGTGTACACAGGCGAGTTTGGCGACGGTAAGATATTCGTCTATGATGTTGGTGACGCTGTTCGTATTCGGACAAAAGAACGCGGTGACGCAGCAATCAAGTAACAGTCTTATCAACTAGCTTTTGTGCTATGAGAGATACCTGACAACAAGAAACCGCACAAGTTAATCATTGTGTGGTTTCTTGAACATCAGGGCTTATCGCCTATTACAGCAACACGTTCTTTTTTGTATTAGACTCAGGCATATCCGCAAGGGGAGGTGAAAGTAATGAAACATGTGAAGGCCATTATCAGGCCGGAGATGCTGGAAAACGTAAGGGCTGCTTTAGAGACCGTAGGATGCTATCGCGGTGTTACTGTTTCTGAGGTGATGGGACACGGCACGCAAAAAGGCTTGGATCAGGAATGGAACGGAGAAAAATTTCACCTGGATCTTCTTCCCAAAGTAATGCTCGACATGGTCGTGCGGGATGACGAAATGGAGATCATCAAAAAAGCAGTAATCGAAAGTGCCGGCAAGGGCGATCCCGGTGACGGTAAAATTTTCGTATACGATGTCGCGGAGGTTATCCGTATCAGAACGGGAGAATCCGGCGAAGACGCTCTATAGTCAGTGTTAAACGAAACGCACCCAGCTTCATAAACCGGGTGCGTTTTTTGTGTCCTCCACATAAATGCAGTGTGTTGCAGACTGTGTCGAAACTTGACATAAACGATTGGTTGTTATAGTATTTGTCTGTTTCATATTTTTCTTGGGGTGTGTGGCATGGTTGAACTGAGGGTGGAAAAGGCACGGCACGGTGCCGAGCTTTATGATGTCTTAACGGAGGCGTGTGCAGAGTTTCCAGAGAAAGCGCGAGCAGCCGCATTTAAAAAAGGCATTATCACGCTGAACGGACAACAGGCCTTTGGCGATGATATTGTGAGCGAGGGCGATATCGTGCATATATTTGCGCCGCCTGACACGGTGGGTGCCGATCTTACACCGCGCATCGTCTATCAGGATGAAAACATTATAATCGTCGATAAACCGGCCGGACTGCTCTCCGCTTCCGATTCCGGAGAAGTCAACGCTGTGGACATGGTCACAGACCTCATGAAGAAGCGCGGAGAATATAGCCTGGAAGCGCTGATGGTGCCCTACCTTATCTATCCGCTGGACAAGTATGTGAGCGGGCTGCTGATGCTGGCCAAGCATGAAGACTCGTACCTCTTTTTAGTGGAAGCGCTGGCGCAGCGGCGCATCGCACGATACTTCATCTGCCCCGTGGTGGGGCACGCTGAGAAAAAGGCAGAGCTGCTCCACTATCACATGCGCGATAAATCGGCTCGCGTCGCGCACATACTGCCCAAATTCAAGAAAGACTCCAAGCCCATCGTGACGCGTTATCAGCGGCTGGCGGAAGGCGAATCGCTTTCGTTGCTGCGCGTGAGGCCTGTCACCAACGGTCTGCATCAGGTGCGGGCGCATCTCGCCTTTGCCAATCTGCCGGTGCTGGGCGATAACATATACGGCAACAAGCGCTACAACAAAAAAGCAGGTGGCGAGCATATCGCGCTGTGGCTGCACAAGGTGGTGTTCGAGGTGGGCACATCGCACAGCTACAGCTACCTCAACGGCATGGCCTTTGAGTCGGAAGAATGCAGCTTTCCAAAGCGCGTGTATGACGAAGGTTTGCTGGAGCCGTAAACACATAACATAAAGGCTGCTTTCGGTGCCTCTCATCGCCCCGAAAACAGCCTTTTTTAGTATTCTATTATGCATGCCGTATCATCCGCGCATTCGCAATTATTCGATAAAGCTTCTCACCCGCAGACGTGCACCCACACCCTGGGCAATCGCGCGGCATTTCTCAATCTCATCAGAGCCTATGATGTCCACAACGGACAGCACCGTCTCAATGCCCTGCTGTGCACAGCGTCGCGCAAAGTCCAGCATCAGCTCATAGGCAGCTTCGCCGTACGCGCTGCGGCAAATCCGATCATACTCCGCCGCGTTTGATGCGTTGAGGCTGATGGACACCACATCCACCAAGCCCTTGAGACGCGGTGAGATGTCCTCTCCCGCAAACTCGCTGCCCAGCCCGTTCGTGTTCAGGCGCACATGCACACCACGCTGCTTCAGATAGCGCGCCACCTCCAGCAGCACCTCAATACGCATCGTGGGCTCTCCCAAGCCGCAGAACACCGCCTTCTTCACATCGCGCAGCTTTTCAAGCTCCGCGATAATGTCTGCCGCCGCCGGATCGCGAACCAGCTTCAGGTCGTAACCGCCCACACCGCAATGCTCGTTTCGCAGGCAAAACGTGCAATCGTTGTTGCACGCGTTGGTCAGGTTGATGTAGTATGCGCCGTCCATGCTGTAGATATATGTATCGCTCATTGTATTCCAAACAGTTCCTTTGCGTTTCTGATGTTGGTTTCCGCCAGCTCCTCCGGCTTAACTCCCTTAATTTCGGCCAGCTTTTCCAGCACGAGGCGCACGTTTGAAGGGTCGTTGCGCCGCCCGCGTACCGGCTCTGGCGAAAGATATGGACAGTCAGTCTCGGCCATCAGGCGATCCATCGGTACGACAGCTGCCGCTTCCACCACCTTGCGTGCATTCTTGAACGTCACAGAGCCCGTGAACGAGATATGCAGCCCCAGCTCCAAACACAGCTCCGCCGTCTCCGCACTGCCGGAAAAACAGTGCATCACACCGCGCGTCTCCTTGTGCTCCCGCAAAATTGACAGCGTATCCTGTGTGGCCTCACGCATGTGGATAATAACAGGCCGTTCCAGCGCTCGCGCCAGCTCCAGCTGACGGCCAAACACCTCGCGCTGTACATCGCGCGGAGAAAAGTCGTAATGATAGTCCAAGCCAATCTCACCGATGGCCACCACCTTTGGTTGCGCCGCCAACGTCCGCAGCCGGTCGATATAGTCCCGCTCGGCCTCAGCCGCTTCGTGCGGGTGCACACCCGCCGCCGCGTATATGAAACCCGTCTGATGCGCCAGCCGTACCGCGTTTTCGCTGTCCGCTACCGTGGTGCCCACCTCGATCAAGCCGATAACGCCCTGCTGCGGCAGACCCATTATCACCGCTTCCCTGTCCTCGTCAAATCTCTCGGACAGCAGATGCGCGTGCGTATCGAACAGACGCATCACGAAACCTGTGCTCCCGCAGGCAGGCTGCCGTCCAGCGTTACCAAACGCAGCTCGCCGTCCGATTCCGCCGCCAGCAGCATCCCCTGGCTTTCGATGCCAAACAGCTTGGCGGGCTTTAAGTTCGCGACCACCACAATGGTCTTGCCCGTCATCTGCTCCGGCGAATACCATTTGCGAATGCCGGACACGATCTGCCGTGTCTCGCTGCCGATGTCCACCTGCATCTTAATCAGCTTCTCGCTGCCTTCAACGGCCACCGCTTCCTTTACCACGCCCACGCGTAGCGCCACCTTCTTAAAATCGTCGTAGGTTATCACACCCTCGGGCGTTTCCTTCTTCGTCTCCGCTGCTGGCTTTTCCGCAGCCGGGGCTTTCTTCTGTTTTTTCAGGGAACGGTTGTCGGCGATCTCCTCCAGCTCCTCCAGCTCCTTCTTGATGTCGATACGCGGGAACAGCGGAGCCGTCTGCTTCACCGTCAGCCCGCACACGTCTTTGCCAAATCGCGCCACGCTCTCCCACGACACCTTTGCGGTATCGTCGATGCCCAGCACCTCCTGTATGCGCTTCGCCGTGCCGGGGATGAACGCGGTCAGCAGCACCGACACGATGCGCAGCCCTTCCGCAAGGTGATACATCACGCTTGCCAGCTGCGGCTTGCTGGCTTCATCCTTTGCCAGCACCCACGGCGCGGTGAGATCGATGTATTTATTCAGCGCGCCCACATAGCTCCAAATCTCCATCAGCGCGTCGGGCAGCTTGAGCGCATTCATGTGCGCCTCCACCGCCGCAGCCAGCGTCGATCCCTGATTCTTCACCGCCGCGTCAAACTCTGTCAGAGCGAACTCTGAGGGCACCACGCCGCCAAAATATTTTTGTATCATCGCAGCCGTGCGTGAAACCAGATTTCCCAGATCGTTCGCGAGATCGCTGTTGGTTCTTGTCAGCAGCGCTTCGCTGGAATACAGGCCGTCCGCTCCAAAGGGCACCTCGCGCAGCAGGAAGTAGCGCACCGCATCCACGCCGTACCGCTCAATCAGCTTCATTGGGTCCACCACGTTGCCCTTCGACTTGCTCATCTTGCCGCCCTCCAGCATCAGCCAGCCGTGGCCGAACACCTGCTTTGGCAGCGGCTGTCCCAGCGCCATCAGCACGATGGGCCAGATGATGGTATGGAAGCGGATAATCTCCTTGCCGACGATGTGTACATCCGCCGGCCAGTATTTGCGATATTTCTCGTCGTCGTCCGACATAAAGCCCAGCGCCGTCACATAATTGGACAGCGCATCAATCCACACGTACACCACATGATCGGGATCAAAATCCACCGGTATACCCCACTTGAAGGATGTGCGCGACACGCACAGATCCTCCAGCCCCGGCAGCAGGAAGTTGTTCAGCATCTCGTTGCGGCGGCTCTCCGGCTGTATGAACTCCGGGTGCTCCTCAATGTATTTGATGAGCCTGTCCGCATACTTGCTCTGCTGGAAGAAGTAAGCCTCCTCCTTCGCCATCTCCACCGGGCGGCCACAGTCGGGGCACTTGCCGTCCACCAGCTGCCGCTCCAGCCAGAACGCTTCGCACGGCGTGCAATACCAACCCTCGTACGCGCTCTTGTAGATGTCTCCCTGATCGTAGAGCTGCTTGAATATCTTTTGCACCGCCTTAACATGACGCTCTTCGGTGGTGCGGATAAAGTCGTCGTTGGATATCTCCATCAGCTTCCAAAGCTTTTGTATGCCCTCCACGATGCCGTCCACATACTCCTTGGGCTGCTTTCCCGCCGCTTTGGATACGCGCTCAATCTTCTGCCCGTGCTCGTCCGTGCCCGTCAGAAACATCACGTCGTAGCCTGTCTGGCGCTTGAACCTTGCCAGCGCGTCCACCGCCACCGTGCAATACGAATGGCCGATGTGCAGATTGTCGCTCGGATAGTAAATCGGGGTCGTGATATAATACTTCTTCATCGGTATCTCCTGTTGTTTTCAAATCAATCGTTACGTTCTAGGATAGAATTTTGGCCTGTTTTTGTCAAGAAAAAAGAGACCCGCGGGTCTCAGTCTGCTGATAAAGGTTCAACACCGTTAAGGCTCTGCCTATGCACCGCAGCCCAAGGGCTTCATCCCTTGAGACTCCACCGACTTTTGCCACAGTACAACCGACATATTAATAATGAAACAACAATCGGCAAAGCAGCACACTGGCAACCAAGCCAAACACCTCGGAGATAAGCGCGGCCGGAATCGTGTAACGCGTTTTTGTGACGCCCACGCTGCCGTAATACAGCGTCGTGGTGTAAAAGAGCGTCTCGGACGAGCCCAGCAGTGTGCTGGCACTGCGCCCAATCAGCGTGTCCGGTCCATACTTTCCCATGATGGTGGTCAGCATGGCAATGGACGCGCTGCCGGAAAACGGACGTATCAGCGCCAGCGGCAGTATTTCGGGCGGTATGCCCACCGGCCCCAGCACGGGCGACAGCGCCGCTGCGATATATTCGAAGCAGCCTGATGCCGAAAATATCTGTATAGCAAACACAAAGCCTACTACAAAGGGCAGTATACGTACCACAGTGGAGAAGCCTTGCTTTGCGCCCCGTATAAACGCCTCGTATACAGGCACCCTTTTCGCAAGACCGAATACGACAACCCCCGCGATAAACAATGGTACAAACAGCGCCGATATGTACGTCACGATATTCACTTATACAGCCTCCTCATAATTTTGGCCGCCGTTATGCCCACGGTTGTTGTCACCGTTGTCGCCAGCAGCGAGGTGATCACAATATCGCCCGGAGAGGCTGCGCCTGCCGCACTGCGCAGCGCGATAACAGTGAGCGGCAGCAGCTGCACAGAGGACGCGTTAACCACCAAAAACATGCACATCGCATCAGACGCGCGTGTCTTGATGGGGTTTAGGTCCTGCAGCTCCTTCATCGCTTTGAGACCAAAAGGCGTTGCGGCGTTGCCCATGCCCAGCATGTTGGCCACAATGTTAAGCGTAATGAAGCCGCTTGCCGCGCCGCCTGGCGGTATGCTGGGAAACAGCCAGTGTATCAGCCCGCGCATACGCTTCGCAAGCGCATCCACCAGCCCCGCTTCCTTGGCGACGTTCAGCACGCCCAGCCACAGTATATATGCGCCAATCAGGCTGATGCACAACAGCGCTGCTTCCTTCGCACCGTCCATTGCCGCCTGCGAAACCGCCTCCGCACGCCCCGTGGCAATACCCACCGCCGTACCCACCACAATTAAAAATGCCCATATGTAATTAACCATCAGTCGCCTCCGCAATTGCACTCATATACATATATATGCAAATGTGAAACTTTTATTAATTCTCATTTTTTTTGTAATGAATGGTTGACAGTGCATAGTTTAAACTGTTATATTTTGATATATTATAATATAACCTAATTTGAGTGGGAGATGAAAGAAATGAAATCAACAGGTATTGTCAGAAAAGTGGACTCTTTGGGTCGCATCGTTTTACCGATCGAACTCAGAAGAGTCATGGGGATCGACATTAAGGATCCTATCGAAATTTTTGTCGACGACAGCCACATCGTGCTCGGCAAATATCAGCCCGCTTGCATATTTTGCGAAAGCGTATCTGGCGTGTCAGAATTTAAGGGCGCGAAGGTGTGTGGCACCTGCATGGCGAAGCTCGGTCTTAAGTAACATACCCGGCTGCTAAGCCGGAGGCGTTTACAGGGTCAGCTTATAAGCACGATTTTTATTGATACCGAATGTATCGGATGCCGTTTTAGCGGCATCTTTTTTTGTCATCCCACGGGCGATGTAGCTGCGCAGCGCCTCTTTGATGACATCGTCGCTCACCTCGTCGTCCGCCTTTTGCGGTGCGGCATCCACAATCAAAACGTATTCACCCTTCAGTTCGCCGGAGAAAGCAGCCCGCGCCTCTGCAACGCTGCCGCGAAACACACGCTCATGCAGCTTTGTCAGCTCCTTGGCAACCACCACAGCCCGCTGTGCACCTGCCGCTTCCTCCAGGGTTGCCAGCGTGTCTGCCAGCGCATGCGGGCTCTCATAGATCACACAGGGCAGCTCACTGCCCGCCGCGCGTTCGATCTGTTTCTTCCTCTCCGCGTTCTTTTTGGACAGAAACCCCAAAAATGTGAAGCCGCCTTCAATGCCCGACAGCGTCAGTGCGGTGATGGCCGCGCACGCCCCCGGCAAGGATGTGACCTCAATGCCCTGCTGCGCCGCCTCGGTTATCAGCGCCGCACCCGGGTCGCAGATCAGCGGCGTGCCCGCGTCCGACACCAGCGCCGCATTTTGCCCCTCGCGCAGCGCATCCAGCAGCCACGCCCGCTTCTCCGACGTGCTGTGCTCGTGAAAGCTGACCAGCCGCGTGTGGATGTCGAAATGCGTCAGCAGCTTGCGCGTATGGCGAGTGTCCTCCGCCGCGATAAAATCCACTTCCTTGAGTACGCGCAGCGCGCGAAGCGTGATATCCTCCAGATTGCCGATCGGTGTCGCCACTATGTAAAGCATTCAGCTGTCCTCCCCATGTATCCTTTTCAGCGGAAGTGTATAGTCTCCGTCCGCCCCGTATATCGCCAGCTGCGGCAGAAACCGCAGCCCCGGCCGTGCGCCCTTTCGTGCCTCCACCAGCGCAAAACCCGGCGGCTTGTCCTCGCGCGATGCCACCAGCTGCACCCGCTTTGGCTCCAGCCTGTGACGCACTAGTGCCGCAATCAGCTCTGCAAAACGCGCAGTGGGGTATATCATATACAGCCGCCCGCCCGTACGCAGCACCGCCGCCGCGCTGGCGGCCACATCCTCCAGCGTGCAGAGCATCTCACGCTTGGCAATGCCCACATGCGCGCTGGCATGCGGCTTGCCCGAATCCGCCTTTTCGTACGGCGGGTTAGTGACCACGGCATCCAGCCCTGTCCCCAGCAGGCTTTTCGCCTCCCGGATATTGCCGCAGACGATGTCGATGCGCTCCTCAAGTCCGTTCAGCGACACGCTGCGCTGCGCCATCGCACACAGCTCTGGCTGCACTTCAAGACCGGTGACACAGAGCTCCGGCACGCGCGCACACAGCAGAATCGGTATGATGCCCCCGCCTGTGCCAAAGTCCGCAATACGCTCGCCCGCCTTCACCTGAGCAAAGTGCGCCAGCAGCACCGCGTCCGTGCCAAACGGAAAATAGGCGCTGTTCTGGAGTATACAAAAGCCGTTTTGCAGATCCTCCAGCCGCTCGCCCGGCAGCAGCTGTATTCCCTTATCTGCCGCTATATTGCCGTTTATGTCCGCAGCAAAAAGCTGTGCCATATGCCTCCCCATTCACTTGGTATCAATTGTTTTATTATACAACAGCCGCGGCATGTTTCAAACAGCGGAATCTTTATGCCATGTTCTTCAAGCTTTGAATTAATGCTTTACTAATTTAACTTGCTAAATTATAATAACACACGTATTTAAACTTTCCATATAAAACAGGAGGAAAATTTCAATGAAGAAAATACTGGTCGTTGTTTTGGTTCTCGCGATGGCTTTTTCGTTTGCTGCCTGCGCCAACAATAACGCAGCGCCCACAGAAGCGCCGGCTGCAACAGAAGCACCCGCTGCAACAGAAGCACCCGCTGATACGGAACCGACCGATGTGCCCGCCGACGAATCCTGGGCTAAGATTGAAGCTAAAGGCTCTTTGGTTTTCGGCTTTGACGCTGGTTTTGCACCAATGGGTTATAAGGATGAAAACGGTGAGTATGTCGGCTTTGATATCGACCTCGCCAAGGAAGTTGCATCCCGTCTGGGCCTCGAGATCGTTTTCCAGCCCATCGACTGGGATTCCAAGGTGCTTGAGCTGAATGCAGGCAACATCGATGTGATCTGGAACGGACTTACCATCACGGAAGATCGTCAGAAGGAGATACTGTTCTCTGACCCGTACATGAACAATCGCCAGGTTATCGTTGTTGCATCCAATTCCGGTATCGCATCCAAAGCTGATCTTGCCGGTAAGACCGTAGCGGCACAGGTAGAGTCCAGCGCAATGGAGGCGATCCGCGCTGAAGCCGACGTAATGGACACCTTCGGTGACCTGATCGAAAGTCCGGATTACGTGCAGGCATTAACCGAACTCAAGAACGGTACCGTAGACGCGGTGGTTGTGGACGAGATGACAGCCCGTTACTATGTTTTGAAAGACGACCCGGATGCTTACAAGATTCTGGATGAAGACTTTGGCGATGAGCAGTACGGCATCGGTTTCCGTCTCAAAGACAAGGCATTCCGTGACACGGTACAGGAAACTCTTGACGCGATGATTGCCGACGGTACGGCTGCTAAGATCTCTCAGAATTGGTTCGGCGGCGACGTCATTATAGCGAAGTAAGCGTTTTAACAGGGCAGGCTTATACATGCCTGCCCTGCGCTTTGCCAACGGGTTCTTGGGAAAGAGCCGCTGGCACAACGCAGGGGGTAAATCTAATAATGATATATTTTGAACAGATAGATCGCTTATGGTCACTGCTTGGCGAAATGCTGAAAGGCACGCTGACCACCCTTAATGTTTGGGGGTTCACATTGCTTTTTGCTTTGCCCCTCGGTCTTCTTTTTTGTTTGATGTATCTGTCTAAGAACAAAGTT
>JAEZJG010000015.1 GCA_023415795.1 Bacillota bacterium
CGCCAAGCTGTCATGCAGAGCGAAGCGAAGCATCCCCCGGGGCGTGATCGCGGTGCGGATTAGTGGTGTCGCTAGTCCTACAAGCATGATCTTGCACGGGGGATTCCTCACTGCGTTCGGAATGACCAATGCTGTGTTGGGTGCGAGCGGCGAAGCACTTCCTCCGACACGCTGTCATGCAGAGCGAAGCGAAGCATCCCCTGTGGCGTGATCGCGGTGCGGATTAGTGGTGTCGCTAGTCCTACAAGCATGATCTTGCACGGGGGATTCCTCACTGCGTTCGGAATGACAGCAGTTAGGTTTTGGGTATCCTCACTGCGTTCGGAATGACATCAGTTTTGTTTTTGGTATCCTCACTGCGTTCGGAATGACGGCTTGCGGTGTTGGGTGCGGTTCTGCCGCGCGCTAGCTTGCGAAGCCCGCCAACTCGCTGTTGAACTTCTCGCGCTGCTCCCAGAACAGCCCGTGACCGCTCTGCTCGAACGGCACCAGAATCGAGCCGCGGATGCCCTGATGCTGCGCCTCACCCAGCTGAAAAGGACACACGCGGTCGTGAACGCCGTGCATTATCAGCGTGGGCACATGCACGCGCCCCAGGTCGCCGAACAGCGTGCTGTCCTTCAGCGTGGTCAGACAGGACATGGTTGACCACCCGGCCGCCTGCAAGCCCAGATCGTAGAACCAGTCCTCCAGCGACGAGCGCACATACTGATAGAAGAACATGCTGCCAAAGGTGCGCAGCAGCGACGGACGGTTGTTGTAGCCCATCTCGATCAGGCCGGACACCTCGTCGCGCGTCTGACCGTAAGGGAAGTCCGGACGCTTCACGAAGGTGGGTGCCGCCGCGCCGAACAGCGCCAGCTTGCCCACGCCATGTCCGTTGTGCCGCGCCACGTAATGCAGCGCAATGGCCCCGCCCATCGAATGCCCCGCCAGCGTGATGTTGCTGAGGCTGAACGCGTCGATGACGGCGCGCACGTCGTCCGCCAGCCGGTTGTAGTCGTAGCCGCCCCACGGTCTGTCGGAACGCCCGAAGCCCCGCGTATCCATCGCCAGACACCGAAAGCCCATCTTGGGCAGGTGCTCCAGCTGATATTCATACGCGTTGTGATTCAGCGGCCATCCGTGCAAAAACAGTATCGTCCGCGAGCCCTGCGGGTTTAAGTCCTCCACGTACAGCTGAACGCCCGGCTCCGCCTCGATGTGATATCCCATAACACACTCTCCTCATATGCAGTTTCTGTTACCATGCTTATGCAGACTCACCGCCATACATGCCCCCAAAGCGACAACCGATCCATTTCGCAATAACAAAAATATTATTATAATGGCATATTGACAATAGTGTACGGCACACAGTATAATGCGATTGAGGTGATGACATGACAGAAGATATGCAAAGCGTGGTGAAGGGCTTGCAGCAGGAGCTGCGGCGCGGCGCGATCGTGCTGTGCGTGCTCAGTCAGCTGAAAAAGCCACGCTATGGATACGCGCTGGTGGAGCGGCTGGAGCAAAGCGGCGTGGCGGTGGAGCCGGGCACGCTGTATCCGCTGCTGCGGCGGCTGGAGAAGCAGGGGCTGCTGCGCAGCGAGTGGGAAACCACAGGCCCCAAGCCGCGCAAATACTACGCGCTCAGCGCAGACGGACAGCAGATATACGCGCTGCTTTGCGGCGACTGGGCGGAGATGCAAGGAACCATCAATAACATGATTCAGGAGGACGAATCAATATGAGCCATGATGTCAAACAGATCAACGACCTGATCGACCGCTATGTGTATCAGGTGACGAAGCGGCTGCCGCAGGCGCAGCGCGAAGACATCGAGCAGGAGCTGCGCGGCCTCATCGACGACATGCTCTGTGCCAAAACGGACGCGCCGACCAAGGAGGACGTGACGGCGGTGCTCCGCGAGCTGGGGCATCCGTCGGAGCTGGCAGCCAAATACGGCGGTCCCCGTCGCTGGCTGATCGGTCCCGCTTACTACGATATCTATATAATGGTGGTGAAGATCGTGCTGGCCGCCACCGGCTTTGGTATCATACTGGCACAGTCCATCGGGCTGATCACAGCGCCGCCGCAAACCATCTGGCAGGGCTTCGCCGTGTTCATCGGCTCAGTGTTCGGCGGCGTGATACAGTCGTTCGCGTGGGTGACCGCCATTTTCGCGATCATTGAGCGCTGTGCCAAGGATGCGCCGTGGAAGGGCAAGGACTGGAATCCGTCTGATCTGCCGCCCGTGCCCGATCACAAGAAGACAATCAAGCGCAGCGAGCCCATCGTGGGCATCGCGTTTACGGTGCTGTTTCTGGTGGTGGTCAACACCATGCCGCAGCTGCTGGGCGCGTACATTTTCAACGACGGCAGCTATACCACGGTGCCGGTGTTCGATCTCACCGTGTTCTATCGCCTGCTGCCGCTCATCGACGTGATGATCTGCCTCGGACTCGTCAAGGAGCTGCTGCGCCTCATCGTGGGGCGGTATACCACCGCCATGTGTGTGGCGCTGGTGGTGATCAACGTGATGTCGATGGTCATGTTCATCTGGCTGTTCGGGCCGTCGTCCGGCATCTGGAACCCCAGCTTTATGACGCAGATCGGCACGCCGTGGAGCCTGTCTGCCGACGGAGCGAAATTCTGGAGCATCGTGCCCAAGGTGCTGGTGGGGCTGTGCGTATTCGGCAACATCGTGGACAGCATACAGCTTATCGTGCGGGCACTGCGCCGCCAGCCGGTGTCCGTCACCGTTTGACGCGGGTGGAAGATGGGGGGGTGAGCAGCGAAGCACACCCTCCGCCGCGCTGTCATGCGGAGGGTGAAGCGAAGCATCCCCTTCTGAGGCGCGCTGCACAGGGGATTCCTCACTGCGTTCGGAATGACCGATGCTTTGTTGGGTGCAGAAGGCGAAGCACTTCCTCCGCCAAGCTGTCATGCAGAGCGAAGCGAAGCATCCCCTGTGGCGTGATCATGGTGCGGCGGCGTTTTGCTCTCTGCATCCTACGGGCGTGATCTTGTACGGGGGATTCCTCACTGCGTTCGGAATGACGGATGCTAGGGTGGGATCGAGCGGCGAAGCACTTCCTCCGCTACATGCTGTCATGCAGAGCGGAGCGAAGCATCCCCTTCTGAGGCGACCTTTGTGTTGCCCGCCATGTCCAACACCCGAAGGCACTGATACGTTGTCGTTACCCTTCCTGCCCGCCCATGCGCCTTTTTATCTCCGCGATGTTTTCGCGGGTATCCACGGTATAAGGATGCTCAATACCCAGTTTGTTTTCAGAAACCGTTAGCGCCTTGATTAGCCAATCGAGCGCTTCGGTATAGTCCTCTTGGTTCGCATATAACATTCCGATGTTGTTGTAGGTCGTGGCGGTAGATGGATGCTCCTTGCCCAGCACCTTTTCACTGATCGCCAAATCCTTCATATACCATTCCAGCGCCTTTGGATACTCCCCTTGGCTTTTATAAACCAACGCGATGTTGTTGTAAGTCGCGGCGGTATCTGGATGCCCCTTGTCCAGCGCCTTCTCACGAATAGCCAAAGCCTTTATATACCATTCCAGTGCCTTCGGATAATCCCCTTGGCTGTAATAGATCGCTGCAAGGTTGTTGTAAATGGTGGCGGTAGTAGGATGCTCTTCACCCAGCACGTTTTCAACGATAGCCAAAGCCTTGTAATACCATTCCAGCGCATTTGCATAGTCCCCTTGGCTGTCATACACCCCTGCGATGTTGTTGTAGGTGGTCGCGGTAAAGGGATGCTCCTTACCCAGCTTTTTTTCACGGATAGCCAACGCCTTGTAATACCATTCTAGAGCTTTTGCATAGTCCCCTTGGCTGTCATACACCACCGCAATGTTGTTGTAGGTCGTGGCGGTAGATGGATGCTCCTTGCCCAGCACCTTTTTGTATATTGCCATAGCCTTAAAATACCATTCCAGCGCGCGATCGTAATCAGCCTTAAATTTAATCAAATATCCAGTCTGATTGGCAATCAGCGCAATGGTCGTATCCTCTTGCTTGATACGCTTCAACGCAAACTCTCCGTACTCGATCATATACGTTTTATTCGCCGGGTTCTCCGTATCGCCTACCACCATATTGTTCGCCATCGCTTCCAGCAGCACCGCGCAATTTTCGATGTTGGGCTCGGTCTGCATATACACCGCGTCGGAGATCACGGCATGCATCGCAACGCGCGTCTCACCCGCAACGTGGGAAAGCGTCAGCCAGCCGTCTTTGGCCAGCGCATTCACGTCGTTGAGGGTATCCAGCTCCAGCCACTCCTGAAGCGTGGCGCGCTTGATGCCGCTGTACGGAATCAGCGACATGTTGCGCAGTATGGCTATCTTGCTTTCGTCCTTTGCAAGGGGAGAGATCGAAAACAGGCTGCGCACATGCTCACAGAGCGTGGCGTTCGTGATGCAGCCCTCGCGCCCTGCGTCCTTAAAGCTATGGATATCTTCCCTGACTTCCGGCAGCAGGCGGTTGATGTTGAGGCTGTCCCGGATGTCCTCCACCGTCTTGTCCATCACCGCCAGCAGCCTCGCCGCCAGCATCACGAGCATCGTATGCCCCAGCAATATCTGCTGGATGATCTCTTTGACCGCCGCCTCGTGCTCGCGGTACCAGCCGTCCCATTCACTGTCTGGTATCTGCGCATTGCGCTGAAACAACGGCAGCAAGCCGTCCTCGAAGCCCAAGCTCCCCAGCACAACGGGCTGCGCGTCAATCAGCTTTTCCGTCCTTGTGGTGATCAGTATATCCACGTTGCGCCCGCTGATTTTCAGCAACTCCGCATAATCCAGCGCGGCCGCGTCGTCGAGTATCAGCAGTACGCGCTTATTCATTGCCTTGATATAGCCGCTCTTGATTGCAAACTGCTCTGCGGGCGGTGTCTCGTTCCAGCCGCCGCGGTTCCACAACAGGCCGTCTGTCACGGTGGCTGCAACGCTGCCTTTGTAGTATGCGAAGCAGATTCTGTCGTATTCAGCGCGATGGATGCGGGAGTATTCCTTGGCTAGCTCAGACTTGCCCATGCCGCCCTGCCCGCAGATGACGACGATGCCCTCGCCCGCTTTGAGTCTGCGTTCAATCTCCGCCAAATCCGCCTGCCGCCCTAAAAAGCCGGATGCCGGGGGCGCGTACGATTCCAGCAGCGCCATGGATGCCGCGTTTTGCACAGGCTGGTTGTGGCTGCTCATGTTTTGGGAATATATATAGGCGAAATACGTGTTAAGGCAATGGTTGTTATCAATGTGGTGCTTAAACCGACGGAGCAGATAATCGATTTCCGCGTCAGTGGCGGCTGTTCCGTCGTCGTTTACCCTGTCCAAATCCGGGGTGCCCTCAAGATGCCGGATAAAAATCCAGTCTGCCAGCGCGTTAAAATTGGCCTGCTTGGCTAAAAAATCAGCGCCTTGCTTGTTACGCTTTTTATAAGGGTGAAACTTCTTAACAAAGTCGGCTTCGACCTTGCGGCATATCTCTTCAAACTGAAGCTTCGGGTTGTTTTCTTCACCGTCATCCAAGCTATCCAGCGCCAAACTTGTGATCCAATCCAAGCCCAGTTCCGCAAATTTTTCAAGCATGCCGCGCCACCCCTTCCCCCCGATTATTTGAATGGTATCATTTTAAAATTATCATACCATTTCTCCCATATTAATACAAGTTTCGCCGCACCCGTAGGGCGGGGGATACGTGCCCAGTGCCCGAATGGGTAGGCTCCCGTCTCTCCATCTCCGCACGCTTGTTGGCCCGCCCGCGCCCATGACGGCTGGCAACAAAAAAGAGCGGCCCGGATATCCGAACCGCCCTGCTCACTCTATTTGCCTCGCGCCACGCGCTTGCGCGCCAACATTGCCCCCGCCAGCACCAAAACCCCCGCGGCTGTCAGTATCCATGCCCACGCAAAATCCTGATCCGTTTCGGGCAGCTTCAGTCCATGAGGAAAGCTGTTTTGCCTGAGAAGCGAAGCACTTCCTCCAATATATGCTGTCATGCAGAGCGGACGTCGAAGCATCCCCAAGGGCGTGATCCGCGGAGTGCTTTCGCAGCCGTAGACCAAGCTGTTTACGATGCGGAGGAAACCGTCTCGTAAGGCCAGTCCTGTATGCCGCCGAGATCGTATACATCGGTGTAGCCCAGCGCCTCCAGCGTGTCCGCCGCGATGGCGCTGCGCCGTCCGCTGCGGCAGTAGATGATGATGGTGGCAGCCTTGTCTGCCGGAAGCTCCGGCGAATCGGCGGTGATGGTGTCGTACGGCAGCAGCAGCGCGCCGTCGATATGCGCCTCGTCAAACTCGTACTTCGCGCGCACATCCAGCAGCGTCACATTCGGCTTGCCGATCAGCTCACGCGCCGCATCGGGCGTTATCAGACGGCTCTTTGCAGGCTTGTCCGCATCGGCGGCGGCTGTTGTTGCGGCGGCGGTTTCGTCGGGCGCGCTGCTGTTGGGCGCACAGCCGGTGAGCGCAAGCACAGCCGCCAGTGTCAGGTATATCAATATCCTTTTCATCGTGTGTCGCCTCCCTTTTTGTTATTATAACCGATTGGCGCAGCAGAAAAAGTGAGCATGTCACAAAAAACGACGCGAATTAAATGCGCCGCTGCGGGATATGCGTGTGTTGATTGCGCTTTGATGAGGGGCAGGCTACGAAACCGTGTCGTACGGCCAGTCCTGCAAGGCGCCGAGGTCACGGATGTTGGTGTAGCCCAGCATCGCGAGCGATTTTGCGGCAACGGCACTGCGGCGTCCGCTGCGGCAGTAGACGATGATGGTGGCGTCTTTGTCCTCCGGCAGACCGGGCGCGCCCTCTGCAATGGCGTAATAGGGCAGCAGCACCGCTCCGGCAATGTGCGCCGTCTGGTATTCGTAGGGGTCGCGCACGTCCAGCAGCACCACACCCTGCTGACCGATCAGCTTCTTGGCATCGGCGGGCGAGATGGGCTGGACAGCCTTGGCGATGGCGGCTTCGTCGGGCGTGGTCGTGGGAGACGCGCTGGGCTTGGGCGACGGCGACGCGCTGGGCGACGCACTGGGCGATGGGGACGCACTGCCACTGGGCGATGCAACGGGCGACGGCGTCGCGCTGTCACTGGGCGACGCAACGGGCGACGCCAGAGGATAGGGGTAATGCTCGGTGCTGGCTCGCGGTGTGCTGGCGGGCGTCTGCGGCGCGGCTGTTGCCGTGGGGCTGGGGGCGGGTGTTGTATCGGCGGAGAGGGCGGGCACGTCGATAGGCTCGTTCAGCCAGGCGCAGCCGGTCAGCATAAGCGCCGTGAGCAGCAGTGCGGTATACAGTATGAGCTTTTTCATGCGTCCGTCCTTTCCCGTTTCTATATATGATAACACAGCAGGGGGCGAGTGAAACGCGCAGATGTGAAGTTTCAGTCATCTGATTGGTTGACCACACGAAGGCTTTCAGCTTTGCAGTAATACGTTGTTTCCGGCCATTTCTTCCCAGCACACATCATAATCTTCCGACAAAACTCACTAAATATCACATTATTAATTATTATGTTGAAATAGTACAATAGAATGGTATATAATAAAATGGATTACATTAATTACTATACGTTTAATTACTAGACACTACGTCAAACTGGTGAATCTTTTCCATCATACTAGAGTGGGAGCATTTGGTAACAGCCAATTTATTGGTGTTGCCTGAATCTTATAAAATAAACAACCTTATGATTTTGGATTGCCTAAGATAAAAAATAAAATTCACACTACTATCACACTACTATCTATACTAAAACAGGAGGTAATATTTATGCCAACCTTACAGTTCGATGAATATTATAAATCTAATGAATTTGATGAATCTAATGAATTCGATGAATTTGAAAATGAACTGAACAAATTAGCAAAAAAGGCAAAAAAGTTGTCAGGTGGAATTTCAGTTGCTGACATTTTAAATGACAAATTCATTCAAAGACACACTAATTTTTCGAATATTGGAGAGTTCTTTATTAGTGGTGAGTATATCATTAATAGTATAAAAGATTTTGATGCTATCCCCCAACATGAACTGGATAAGCATACGGCCGAAAATACTGATTTTAAAGATTGGGAAGAATTAGTAATTACTGCCTTCGAAAAATTTTACGAGAGTGATGATTAATTTCAGAAATTTAAGAAGAATGTATCCGTGATGTTTATACTTTATTGAAGCCAAATTGAAGTTCAAAGAGAAGATAAAGTCACGCTAAGGTCTCTATCCGACAAAGCACAGATAATACCTTTGAAACCACACTGAAGCCTTTAATATCAGCTCTGCCTGAACAGCGACACGTACAGGCGCTGGGGCAGCAGCTTTAGCAGCAGGGCGACGAGCGCCCACCTCTTAGTAACATAGCCGCACAGTCTGCGCCGCGCGATAACGCGGGCGATCTGCCGCGCGGCCTTTTCGGGCGGAGCTACCCAGAACAAGCCGTCTCCCTGCGCCATGGCGGTATCCACAAAGCCGGGGCGTATGTCGGTGACGGCGATGGGCTTGCCGGAGGCCTTGGCCTTGCACGCGAGCCCTTCCATGTAGCTGGATACATACGCCTTGGACGCGTTGTAAGCGGGGCTGTTGGCGCTGCCGCGCAGTGCGGCAACGGACGAGATGGCGGCCAGCTGCCCTGTGCCCTGCCGCAGGAAATATTGCATGCCCGCACCCGCAAGGGCGGTGAAGCCGCGCACGTTGACATCGATGGTGTCGCTCTCGGGCTGCCATTCAAGCAAGGGGTTGATGTGACCCGTGCCGGCGCACAGTATGAGCAGATCCATGCCGCCCAACTGATGGGCCAGCTCGCCAAGCGCAGCCGCAGCTTGTTCGGGGGCAGATATGTCCATCTGCGCGATAACGGCCTGCCCGCCCAGCTCGTGCGACAGCTGCTCCAGCAACGGGAGCCGCCGTGCCGCAAGACCCAACAGGCAGCCTTCCCGCGCGTACAGCTTAGCCAGCTCGCGCCCGATGCCGCTGCTGGCGCCGATGATGACGACTCTTTTCATGGGGGGTCTCCTTTTACGAACAGCACACGGCGGCGCGGCTCTACGAGATCTTCTTCAGACCCAGTATATGAAGGCGCAGTAAGGTATAGTCGACAAGTGTCAGTTTTCTGTCGCGGTTGATATCGGCGGCTGCGGGCACGTGCTTTCCCGGTACGGGAAGCCCCAAGATGCTCAGCCGGATATTTGTATAGTCGGCTAAGCTAATATTGCCGTCGCAGTTGGGGTCACCAAGCAACACCACTTGCATCGTTTCATTATATTGGTTGACGGACAACGAGATTGTCATATTGGTCGTCACCTTGTCGCTATTCGAAGCTTCCGTGGTGAAATTTTTCCATATGTGCAGGTATTGTCCGCCGCTCAAGTTCGCTTTCAAGGTGCCGACAGTCGTGCCGGGGACTATGCCGGACATGTACCAGTTATCAAAATCCGCTTCGTATACCGCGGAAACCACAAACATCGGCTGCTGATTAGTATAGGACACTTCGGTGCCGCCGGCTTTTAGTTTGTCGATAATCTTTAGGTTGTTTGAACCCGCGCCGATATTCATGCAGTTGCCGTCCAGCCGCAGATAGTTCAATTGAGTCAGGTCTTTTAACGGCGTTAAGTCCTCAAGCATACAGTTAAACAGCCATAACTGCTTTAAATTGGTCAATGAGGACAGAGCGCTGATGTTTTTGACGGGGTTTCGATCCAGATCAAGAAACCCAAGGTTTTTCAGCTTGGCAAGGGTGGATATATCGGATATACGGTTATTCCACAGCGATAGCGATGTTAGATTGACAAGCCCCTCGAGAGGCCTGATATCACGAATGTTCGTTTTTGTAAGGTATAAGTACTCTAAAGTTGTCAAATTTGAAAGACTTGATATATCCCGAAGGTTGTTACCTGACAACTCAAGATGTTTAATATCAGTCAAGTTTTTGAGAGAAGAGATATCCGTTATCTGATTTTTTTCGCATCGAAATTGGACTAAGTGCGAGAAATTTGAAACAACGCTGATATCACTGATTTTATTGTTGCTTATGTCTATCGTTATCAGATTTGCAAGGCCGGACAGACTGCTGATACTGGAAATGTTATTGCCATCCAAATACAGAGTTTCCATGAGCGAGAGGTCTTTTAAGGAACTGATATCACTGACACTGTTTGCACTCAAGAAAAGATATTTGAGCTTTATTAAACCGGAGAGGGGACGGATATCGGACACTTTATTCTGAGTCAAATCGAGACGCGTTAAATCCTTAAGATTAGTGACGGGTGATATATCCGATATGTTCATTACCATCAAATCCAGCTCGGTCAGCTTCGTCATGTTGCTGACAGCGCTGATGGAGCTGAGCTGATTCGCGTTTAGGCTGAGCTTTTCAAGCTTAACCAAGCCTGAGAGGGGGCTGATATCGGTAATCTTGTTGTTGGTGAGGTTAAGCTCCGTGAGTGAAGTCAGAGAGGAGAGCGGTGCCACACTAGTGATTTGATGGTTCGACAAATGTAGTACTTGCAAGTTTTTAAGGTTTGACAGTGGAGCAACACTGGAGATTTTACCAGTATTAATGAGCAGCTTCCGCAAATTGGTGAGTCCGGCTAGCGGAGTAATGTCCGACACATCATTATAGGTGATATCGATCCGCTGAGCGCCGTACATATATTCCAGCCCGGAAAGGCTGCTTACCCCTCTGTCCCAAATACTTAGCCACTTTTGGTTGGCGAGCTCACCCTTGCCGATGAAGCCGTCGCCGTTTTTATCAACCTCAATGTCAAGTAAATACTGCTTGAGGTTTGCATCAGGTATCGTCACGGTATCGTTTCTTTGGGAGGCGGCATTTCCGATGCTGACACCAACCCCTGCTAAAGTATCCCGAATTTTTTTCATGTCCTTATCATGTTCAAAATCTATATAGTTGCCGTCTATGTTGAGCATGCTGAGCTGAGACAGCTTTCTGACGGGGGAAAGATCCATAATGAAATTATCGCGGATATACAATGCAGACAGGTTGGTTGCATATTCTAAGCCATCCAGAAAAACAATTTTCTTATTGCTGAAGTTAAGCGTGCCGGTCAGTGCGTGCATCTCGTCAATGGAGAGCTCTCCATCCGCATTGGTATCCGCGCCCGCATCTGTCAGCGCCTTCTTTAGGTTTAGGTCAGCAAACTCCAGTATCATCGATCTTTGGACCGTGGGCATACCCTCCATAATAACGCCATCTGCCTCCAGCCGGTCTAACACCGCCTTTTGAGCTGCCCCGGACGAGAGGTCCAGAAGATTAAAGTCAATATAGACATTCTTCAGGGATGCCATTTCCTCCAGCGGTGAGATATCGGTAAGCTCATTGTTGCTGATACTCAGATAAGTTATTTTGGACAAGCCTTTGATTGGGCTGACATCACGCACATAGTTGTATGAGATATTCAAATTCGTTAAGTTACTCAAGGGCGATATGTCACTGACGTCAGTGATGGCATTATCGGCAAGCGATAGCACTTTCAGATTTGATAAACCGGATAAGGGACTGATATCTCGGATATAGTTGCCGCTCAAGTGAAGCGTCTCCAGTCCGGTTCGACCGGACAGATCATCAATGTCATCGATACGGTTATAGCTAATATCAAGACTAGTCAGATTCGGTAAGCTTCTGATGACATATATGTCATTGATAGAGTTGCGGGAGAGATTAAGTGTGGTCAGGTTGCGAAAATAATATAAGCTGTTGATGTTTGAAATGCTGTTTCCGCTCAGGTCCAGTTGGGTAAGGCGATCAGGAAGCACGACATCACTTAATGCGGTTATGCCTAAGCCGCCCAGAGAAAGCGTCCGCATGGACGTAAAACCAGAGAAATCCAATGGGAGTTCCAGCGGGTTTGAATCCAGCTGCAAGGTCCTCAATTGGGTGAGCCCAAGCAGCGGAGATATATCAGAAACCTGATTCCAACGCAAATCAAGGCTTGACAGCCCTGTTGCATATTCCAAACCGGTGATATCCGTTATTTCTTTCCACCCGACATCGATGTAAGAGGGTACCTTCATCTCGCCCTGGCTGATCTCGCCGTCTCCGCTGGTATCAACACCGGCATCCAGCAGCGCCTGCTTTAAGTTGGCGTCGGGGAAGGTGATAATATCGCTGTCGGCGGCAAGCGCGGTATGGAAACCGGCATTAATGATAAATACGAGGACAAAGGTTAAAAGAAATATACCGATACCAAAAAGACCGTATTTTATGCTTCTCATAGTTACATCCTATCAACTAAATTGCTGAGCGGTAAATATGTATAGTTACATATTGATGCAAATGCCAAGTTGTGTCAAGGAGGAATATGCCATATGTGCGGCAACGTGTACAATAACATATCACGTTTGGGCTTGTTGTCAATGCTAAGCAGGATTTGAAAAAGCTGCGTAGAAATCCATAACAAACAACTGCGAATGGAGGCATGCAATGGTTCAGACAGCTGACGTCATTTTTTCTGTAGGGTGCATGCATTACGAGAATGGGGAATACGCGCAGGCGGCCGAATGCTTCACGGAAGCTGCGGAGCAATTTCACGCGGGTGCGCAGTATAATCTGGCTCACTGCTATGAGTGGGGGCTGGGCGTGGAACCGGATGCCGAAGTAGCGGTGAGGTGGTATACCCGTTCGGCGGAGCTGGGAGACGCTGACGCACAGAACTATCTGGGCACGCTGTATCGCAAGGGCTTGCATGTAGAGCAGAGCTATGAAGCCGCGGCAACGTGGTTTATGGCGGCAGCCCGGCAGGATCATACGGATGCGCTGGTCAACATGGGCATCTGCCTGATGAACGGATTGGGCGTTGGGCAGGACGCTGCGGCATCCTTCAACTGCCTGATGCAGGCGGCGAAGCAGGGGGACGCTCGGGCACAATATATGGTTGCGGAGTGTCTGGAGGAGGGCAGTGGCACGGACGCTAACCCGGTGGAGGCGCTGGAGTGGTACAACAGGTCTGTGCGGCAGGGATATCCGCAGGCACAGGGAGAGCTCGGCTACTTCTATTTAATCGGCAGATACGTGGAGAAGGACGAAGCGCAGGCAGAGAAGTGGATGAATCTGGCGGCGGCGCAGGGGCATGCGGTATCCATGTACCGACTGGGTCTGATGCATAGTCGGGGAGAAGACCCGCAGGCCAGCGCGCGGGCAGTCGCGTGGCTGCGCAGGGCAGCAGACGCAGACCTGCCTGCGGCGCATTACACCCTGGCTTACTTTTTGGAAGCGGGCTTCGGCAGCGATACGGATGTTGCCGGTGCTGTCAGACACTACTTCAGGGCAGCGGAGCTGGGCGACGATAGGGCGCAGTTTCGGGTGGGGGTGATGTTTGCCAACGGCCAGCATGTTGAAAAGGACGCCGAGGCTGCCGCCGAGTGGTATGAAAAGGCGGCGGCACAGGGCAACGGGGATGCGATGCATAACCTGAGCCTTGCGTATCTGAACGGGGTAGGCGTGGAGAAGGACGAGGCGAAGGGGTTTGGCCTGATGAAGCGGGCTGCAGAGCTGGGAGATGCGGGTTCGCAGCTGGTGCTGGGCATGCTGTACCAAGATGGGCGCGGCGTGGAAGCCAACCCGGAGGCTGCGTTTGAATGGTATAGCAAAGCGGCTGAGGCAGGGCTGACAAATGCGATGAACAGGCTGGGCGACGCATACAGGGAAGGCGCTGGCGTGGAGCAGGACGAGCATGAGGCGCTGGCGTGGTATATGAGAGCGGCGAATCTGGGGGATCGGGAAGCGATCAACTTAGTCGGGTACTGCTATGACCATGGGATAGGCGTGGTGAAAGATAGCACTGCTGCGCTCGGGTATTTTTTACGCGCGGCTGATATGGGCAGCGTTCCCGCGCAGTTTAACGTGGCGCAGTGTTATAAGCATGGGGCAGGTGTAGAGAAGAATGCGGCATTGGCGGTGGTTTGGTATCAGAAGGCGGCGGAAAAAGGACATACAGAAGCGATGTATGTATTGGCAAAGTGCTACGATGAGGGTTATGTGTGCGGAAAGGATGAGAGCTTAGCGGCGAAGTGGTATCAGAAGGCGGCGGAAAGAGGACATACAGAAGCGATGTATGCATTGGCAAAGTGCTACGACGGGGGTTATGGGTGTGAAAAGGATGAGAGCTTAGCGGCGAAGTGGTATGAAGAAGCCGCAAAGGCTGGTCATGCAAATTCGATGATGAAAACGGCGTGCCGCCTGATGAGAGAGAGCACAAATCGAGACAAGGCGCTGGAGTGGTATGTCAAAGCAGCATCACAAAATTTAGAGGATGCCAAGGTGGTGGTTGCAGCGAATTATATGGATACTGATCTAGGTTTGATAAAAGATAACTTCGCCAGACTGGTTATTATGGCATCCGTTGAGTATGCCAAGAAGGCTATAGAGGAGAGCAGAAACGATATATTAGGTAATATAGGATGCGCGTGGCTGCATGCAACAGAAGCACCATTCAACCCAAAGATGGCTGCATTATGTTTTTCAAAGATGGAAAAAAGCGGTAGCACTATTGGGCAGGTGTGGTATGGATATTGCTGTCAATATGCAATTGGAGTTGAAAGAAACATCGAGAAGGCTGTGAAATTATATAAACAGGCAGCAAAGATGTACAGCCCTCTGGCAGCGTGTATGATAGGCTTTTGTTACTACAACGGAGATGGTGTAATACAGGATGAAGGTATGGCCATTGCTTGGCTGCAATCGACACGCCTAATAAAAAACGAGGGGCCAGAGAAAATAAGTATCCGTTACAACAAAGATAGCAACAGGGCTGAACTTTTAGAACGTGCAATAGAATCTATCGAATTTGCAATCAGCTTCAACATAATAGGTTCAATGACGATGTTGGGTGACTTCCTTTTAAGGGGCTTGGGAGTAGCGAAAGATGAAAGCAAGGCTGTCGAATGGTTTGAAAAGGCAGCACAAAGGGGAGAACGCCATGCCATGGTTCTGTTGGCAAAATGCTGCATGCAAGGGCTGGGCACGAACCAAGACGAAAATCGTGCCTTTCAGCTTCTGAAAGAGTCTGCTGAGTTGGGTGATGCACAGGCAAAGAAGCTGCTGGTGAATTGGCATAGCAAAAGTGACCGCGAGAAAAACAATCCATTTAAGTCGTTCATGTTGCGGGTAAGACGATAGCGCAAGCTTTTTCACGCCGCGCGCTTCGCTTGAGCGTCCGCGCTGTGCGGTTGGCGCTCTGCCAGCGGCTTTAAATCCGCCCAGTTTACGCGCAGCACCATCACGGTGGTGATCACGGCGGCGGCGCAGTTGGAGAACAGGTTGCCCCAGAACACCGCGTACACGCCCAGCAGCTGCTCTGTGAGCAGTATGAAAACGTAGCGCAGCAGCCACACGCGCAGCACACTGGCGACGAGGTTGATACGCGTGCGCCCAAGACCGATGAACGCGCCCAGCTGCGTCATGCATACGCCGAAGCCCACCACGGCATAGGTGTAGATGTGCAGCGCATTGTTCGCAACGGCCAGCACGTCGGCTTCCCGCGTAAACAGCACGGTGAGGGTAGACGACAGGGGCACGATGATGGCGATAAGCAGCACAGCCGTGATGGCGCTCAGCAGCGTTCCCGCCCACGTGACGCTGCGCGCGCGCAGCCCCTGACCCGCGCCCACGTTCATGCTCACCATCGTGGTGACGGCGGAGGCAAACGATGCCGGCAGATTGAAGCAGACGGTCACGATGTTGTTGGCGATGCCCTGACCGTTCAGCACGGCAGCGCCATATTTTTGCACCTCGTTGTTGATGAGGTAAAAGCCCAGATAAAGTATAACGCCGGACAGCATGGAGGGCGCGCCGATGCGCAGCAGCTCCTTGAGGGTGTCCCGGTCGAAGGCGAAGCGCGCAAGGGAGAGGCGGCTTTCGCCTTTTTTGATGAACAGCTCGATGTACATCCAGCCCGTAATCAGCACGTTGGCGCACAGGGACGAGAGCACCGCGCCCGTGATGCCCCAGCGGAACACGGCGAGGAACAGCGCGTTGAACACCACCTTCAATATCAGCAGCAGCGTCATACGCACAAACGAGGCTTCCGGCTTGCCTTCGGCGTTTTTGATGGCGTTGTAGATGGCCTCGAGGAACGAGAAGGGTATCAGCAGCGCGGAGAGCCGCAGATATTGCAGCACCTCGGCAGAGATAGAAGCGTCCACCGACGCCGCAATGGGCTGCGCCAGCACAAACAGCAGAGGCGCAAGACCGATGCCCAGCGCGGCGGAGAACACGATGAGCTGTGTTGCGATGCGCCGTCCTTCGGAATAGGCACGCCTGCCGTTGGCCTGACCGATCAGCGCCATGCCGGCAGAGCCAAGGCCTTGAGCCAGCCCGGCGGCCATGCCCGTGATGGGGAAGCAGAAGCTGACGGCGCTGGCGGCGGCGGTGCCTGCAAGGTTGTTGAGGTAAAGCCCGTCGATGACGGGAAGCATAGACTGCACGATGCCCATCAGCAGCGTGGGCAGCGAGAGCAGCAGTATCGTTTTAGTGATGGGCCCGTCGACGATAAGCTCGCGGCGGGCGGCGGTATTCTGTCGTAAGAAGCTCAGTTTCATAATTATGTCGCTCCGGTATACATGCTTACTACATGCCGGAGCTGCCATTGTTGCCTTTCGGATTAATTTCACACAATCATTTATTATATGCGCGTGCGTCGTGACGGTCAATGAACGATTGGGGCGCGATGGCGCCAGGTACGCCTGCTTGGGTGCGGCAGCCGCCGTCTATTGACGCAGACCGTGCAAAACGGACAAAAACCACGGCGAACAGGCGATTTTGCGCCACAGACCAATGCCTTTGATTTTTCTCACTTTTGGCGCGCTGTACGCGTGATGAAAACAGGAAGGCATATTGCCAAAAACTGATTTGGGCTGCCGGCTATACAATCCGCCGCCCTTAGAGCTAGCATAAAACGGATGACATAAATGGAAATACTGACGATGCGACAGATGTAATTAAGTGTTAGCGATTTGTCAATGAAATGGAAAACAAGTGGCATAGATACCCACACATAAAAACGTTTCGACTCATTTGTAAGAATTGTTCGACAAATGCTAATGCGCATTAAAAAGGCATATTGAGTATGTGCGAGATTTGCAGAGCGGTGAGTGACGGCAAAATGGAAATGAGAAAATAAGCAAAAGTATGACAGGAGTATGATATGGAAATAAAAACGCTGCGGTAAAATAAAAAAGCAGATATAACAGAAAAAGCAAATGCGCGCTGTGTGTGGGTGTCCTTGTAGGATAGTGAAAAATACCGATTAGAACAGCGAAAACGCAGCGCTAAGGACAAGCAGCCTGGGATGAGTATCGCAGAAAGGGGGTGCCATTGTGTATGACGCACAGCACAGTTGGCGGAAACAATACGACAAAAATACTGCTTCATCGAACCGATATGACGCATGCAAATATGGCGATGAGGAATAACAAAAAAGGGAATAAAAGAGAAAGGATAATAAATCGAAACCAAATAAAATAAATGAGATGCAGCAAAAAATCAGAGCCATTATTTTAAATTATTGCTTCACACGCATATATGCCCAAAATATTTTTTGAATGTTCAGATGATGAAAAATAAAAAAATATGTATTTACAAAAACATTATACATATTAAAGTAATTGTATGTTTACAATGGAAATATGCGGTGATATAATCAAAAAAATTCGAACATTTATTTGTAATAAAATTAAATTGTCAGTGGAGGGCTGATTATGAAAAAGGTTGCGCTTTTATTTTGTTTACTTCTGCTTCTGTGTACTCCGTTAACTGCTTTTGCGGCGGATTCCGATTCGCCTTTAGAGAAGTGGTCGCTGCCGGAAAACCCGCCGCAGTGGGAGGACAGGGAGCACCCCACAGACATAAAAGAATATCTGGAAAATATTTTGGAAGGAACGGGCACGTCTGCCAGCACGGCGGCGATCAAACCGTCGGCAAACGGCACTTATACGCCCAGTGCGCTGACGGCTTCAACGGTGGGTACAACCAAATATACAAGATCTTTGAAGCGTTATGACGGAGATTTTTATAATACGGAGTTTACCTATACCCCGCCTGTAACCGGCTTCTATTATTTCGCGGATCTTGACACATCAAAATGGGATTCAAATATATATATCACTGACGCGACGGGCAAAGATGTTGCGTATGATAGCAGCATTGGACAGTCGTTTTATTTACTGGCTTACCTGAAGGCAGGGTATAAATATAATATCATGATGGATAGCTATAAAACAAAATCGCTGAGCTATATTATGACCACACCCAGTGCTCTGGGAAATACGGCGGTTTCGGTTAAAAACGGTTATAGCTATGACTGGTTTCAATGCTTTACATTTACCGTTCCAGCGGGTCAGTTTCAGTCCTTCAATATCATAAATCCTAAAAATAGTGAGTTTGCGGCATTTTTAATGACATCGGACTTAGAGCCGCTTTACTACTACGAAAGCACAAGTGAAGAATTTGATTTTGACGTATTCCAAAAAGGCACCTATCATTTGGTTTTGTATATGGCGAATTACAGCTCGATGTCGGGCGCGTTTACTGTCGCTATGGATGCTTTAGTAGGCACCAAGACGATGACAAACGCAGTGCCGGTGAGCACCACACTGGCTGCAAGCGACATTCTGACCACCAATATATTTCAAGCGGACGCAACAGGCAGCTATAAATTTGTCTGCAATCGTGCCGATGCAAAGCTGACTATATATGACATAGATGATGAGACTTACCTCTTTAAGAGGGGGGCGGCAAGTAGAAATGTCAACTTGACAGCCGACCATGCATATGTTGTGATGCTGTCGACTGACGGCGCGGCGGGGACCATGACCTATTCTGCAACATATCTCTCGCCGGATTCCACTTTGTCGGGTATTAAGGCATCGGCGGGGGCGTTGTCGCCTGCGTTCAGCAGCTCTACGACCGACTACACGCTATTGGTGGACAGCGCCGCGACAAGCAGTGTGACCATCACGCCCAAACCCACGGCCGCGGGCGGTACCATGAAGATTGACGGAGTGGTGCAAGCGAGCAAGACGTACTCGGTGAACGCGGATACAAACCAGACGATCACCATTGCATACACATCCCCCAACGGCAGCAGAACCTCTACATACTATGTTAACATGCGGGCAAAATCAAAGGCCTGTGAAGTCACATCAGCCGATTCTGGACTAAACTTTGATGGATATACGCTGTCTGCTAATGTCAATAGCAGCACAACATCTCAAACGGTTAATGTTAATGTGAGCCCGAACGCCACATGGGCGCTGTATTCAGACAGTGCCTGCAACAACCTGATTTATGGGGCGATGACATTGGACGGCGGGCTGAACAGAGCATATGTGAAGGTGACAGCAGAGGATGGATACACCAGCGCTGTTTATCCGGTGCTCGTTTACCGCGCCGCCTCGACAGACCCTGTTATCGTGGCGTTCAATTCGTCTCGACAGGAGATAAGCAGCGGTACATATTCCAAGTCAACCGTGATTGTCAAGCTCATGGGACAGGAGTATCTGACAGGTTCGTATACGAAGGACAGTGTTGCAAACAGCTGGTCTTCCAGTATATTCACAGCGGATGGCGCATACGCCGTAAGTGTAACAGATGCTGATGAAAGAACAGCCTCGTTTAATTTCACTATCGATAAAACGCTGCCTGTTATAGTCGCCACGGACAGCTCTAGCACAAAAATATCTAATAAAGGGCTGACTAATAAATCGGTGACGGTAACGGTATCTGACACGAATTTGAGTGCAAAGAGTGTGAAGAAGGATAATGCGGCGATCACCTGGCCTGCAGACAATACGTTCACGGATGACGGCGTTTACACAATATCTGCATCGGATAGTGCCGGCAATGCCGTATCCCAGACCTTTACAATCGACAAAACGATGCCTGTTATTACGGCAATGCTAGGTTCGAAAAAGCTGACAAACGATGTGTATGTAAATGGAAACGTTGTTGTGACGGTGACGGATGCGCGGCTTTCGGGAAAAACTGTAACGAAGAACGGTTCGGCTATGAGCTGGCCCTCCAATAACACCTTTACAGAAGCAGCGACTTATGTGATAACCGCCAGCGATACTGCAAAAAATACGTTGACATTTAAGTTTACGATCGATAAAACCCTGCCTGCGATTTCTGCGAAATCAGGCGGCAAGGCGATTAAGAGCGGTGCCACCACCAAAACGGATGTGGTTCTGACCGTCACAGAGGCCAACGTGAGTGCACAGACCGTAACACGCAATGGGGCTGCCTTTGCGTGGCCAGCTAAAAATACATTTACCACAGAAGGTGCGTATATCGCGAAGGTATCGGATCGCTCAGGTAACTCGGTGACATTTGCCTTCAATATCGACAAGCCGCCGGTGCTGTCGGTGAAGACCACAACCAGCGGAAAAACGATCGCGAACAAAGGGCTCACCAATGAAGGTGTTTCCTTATCGCTGACGGAATCGTTCATTAAAACACGGACAATCAAGAAGTCTGGCAAGTCTATAGCCTGGCCGACAGACGGAAAGCTCACGGCAGATGGTGTCTATGCAATCAGTGTGAAAGATAAAATCGGGAACTCGCTGTCCTTCACGTTTACAATCGATCGTACTGCACCTGCCGTAGCGGTGAAGACTAAAGCGAAGAAGGTGCTGGCAAACGGCGGCGCAACCAACGAGGCTGAAGTAACGGCGACAATTACCGACGCCAGCAAGTTCACAAAGTCTGTCACGAAGGATGGAGTCAGTTTGAAATTCCCGTCCAAGTTCACGGCAGAAGGAACCTACATCATCACTGCAACTGATACAGCAGGCAATAAGGCAACATTCAAATTCGTCATAGACCGTGTTGCACCGGTGATTTCCGCCAAAACGGCAAAGGGTGCTGTGAGCAATAATGCGACAGTAAACCAGGATGTCGTTATAGCCGTGACGGATCGTGCAGCAGTGACCAAGACTCTGACTCAAAATGGAAAAGCCATAGCATGGCCTTCGAACAATAAAGTGACGGCGGATGGAAAGTATGTGGTGACGGCAAAGGACAGCATGGGCTATGCGGCGGCAGCTTTCACCTTCACCATCGACAAGACAGCGCCTGTGATTACGGCTAAGGATAGCAGTAACGCAGGGGTTGCCAACAAAGGCGTTACCAATAAGGATGTAACGGTGACAGTGACGGGGCAGTCGGGCGCAGTGACGGCGACGAAGAATGGCTCAGCGTTTGCATATCCGACTGGCGGCCTGTTCAGCGCGGAAGGCACATATGTGGTGTCCGCTTCCGATGCGGTGAGCAATAAGAGCGCGCTTACGTTTACCATCGACAAAACGGCGCCTGTGATTACGGCAAAGGATGGCGCGAATGCGACCGTTGCGGATGGCGGATCGTCTGAAACGGATGTGACGGTAACGGTGAGCGGAAATGCCGCTGCGCCAACGGTCAGCAAGGACGGAGCGGACTTCGCGTATCCCGCAGGCGGTGTATTCACGCAAGAGGGCGTTTATGTGATCACCGCTTCGGATGCTGTCGGCAACAGCAAGACCCTTACATTCACGATCGACAGAGCCCCGGTGATCAGCGCGCTGGATGGCGGCGCAAACGCGGTGGCGGATAACGGCATCAGCAGCACCAGCGTGACCGTTGCCGTGAGCGGCGCTTCATCGGAACCGACGGCGACAAAGGACGACGGCGAGTACACATATCCCGTTGACGGTGTGTTCACTGAGGATGGCGTGTATGTGGTGACAGCGACGGACGGCGGCAAGACGACCACGTTTACATTCACGATTGATGCGACGCTGCCGGTATTGGGCGCGGTGCTGACGGCGGATGGCGTGACGGCGGTGACGGAAGCCAGCTTGGTCACCGAAGCGCAAGGCGTGACGCTCAGCTTGACAGAGGCAAACCTGTTTGAAATTTCTGTGACGAAGGACGATGCGGCGTATAGAAAATATCCGCTGGCGGGCGAGGATGACCTGCTGCTGCTTTGGGACGGAACCTTACCGTTGACGCTGACGGAAAACGGCGTGTACGTTATCCGCATCATTGACAAGGCGGGCAACGAAGTCGAGTTATCCTTTACCATCGATATCGAATAATAACGGCACTGAATTAAAAGACCCGCTTCTCCGCTCATGGAGAGGCGGGTTTTCTATTTGTCGAGAAACCTACGGTTTTGCGCCGTGGGTCTTGTTGTATAACAGCGCAGTATGAAGGCGGCGCTGCGGAGCCGTGGGGTGATAACGCCCTAGCACAAGGTTTGCGGGCTGTTCGCCGCCATGCTATAATTATCCAAACAGACCAAGGAGCTGTGCTGTGGATACCAGCAATATATGGGACAACATGGCGGGGGTGTACCACACGCCAGAGCGCATCGGCGTAATGAAAATCATTGTGCAGGCTGTGCGCTTGCAGACAGAGAAGACCATCGAGGGGGCTAATATGATAGAAATCAAAATCGTGGAGAGCGGCAAGAAGGATTATATAGATTTGCTGCTGCTGGCAGACGAGCAGGAATCGATGATCGACAGATATCTGGAACGGGGCGAGCTTTTTGCCCTGTTCGACGACGGCGGCTTGAAAAGCGTCTGCGTGGTGACGCGCGAAAGCGAGGATGTCTGCGAGCTGAAAAACATTGCCACCTATGAAGAATGGCAAGGCAAGGGCTACGCCAGCCGGCTTCTCGACCATATCTTTTCGCGTTACAAGGGGCAGTATCATCAAATGCTGGTGGGCACAGGCGACAGCCCGTGGATACTGCGGTTTTACCAGAAGCACGG
Source organism: Bacillota bacterium (assembly GCA_023415795.1). Taxonomy (GTDB): domain Bacteria; phylum Bacillota; class Clostridia; order Christensenellales; family SZUA-584; genus SZUA-584. Next base: position 22,763 of record JAEZJG010000015.1, read on the forward strand.
CTTTGTTCTGTCGCACCGGGTGGAGAACTTCTTCACCGACAACTACGACGAACCCATCTTTGACAACGGCGTGCAGCTGGTGGACATGGTATACCTGAAACGAAGCCTTTAGCGCGGGGGCGGCGGCTCACAGCCGGATTAATCCCCCTACAGGCAGATGAGTCCAATAACGGCAGGAGGCTTTCTATGAGCGAGTTCTTGAGGCTGGAAGACTTGATAGACTTTTCGGATACCGGCTACGAAGAGGCGGTCGTGAAGCTGCTGCGAGACAGCGGAATAACAGCGGACGATTTTGAGCATGTGGGCAAGTGTGATTCTGAATGCCCGAATTGTGCAGCGGAAAGCTTCAGCGTTTGGCGAGCTAACATAGGCTTCATCAAAGACAATGATGCTTTTACGTTTGATTTGGACGCAGCTGACGATGTTTTAGACTTCGCGATATATCTGTGCAACGAGTGCGGAAAATGGGCGACGTATATCGATTAAAGCAGCCACAAACAGATAAGGGGGGATATTTATGTCTATCACGAGCTTTTCATGTACAAATGTTATGTCACACAATACGAAGCTGCTCATCGATTTTTACCATAACAAACTGGGCGTGCCCATACTTAGCGTAATTGTCGATGAATTTGACGGCGTCAATTTAGGCTTTGCTGAAAACGCGCCAACGATATGTATTTGGGATGCAAACAAATGGGGAAAGCCTGTTAGCGGAACGACCTCCTTTGTTTTTATGTGCGACAATCTTGATAAAACGTGTGAAGAACTTAATGAAAAGGGGCTTATGTTCGATCCCCCTGTCAGGTTCGAGTGGGGCACATATGAACTAAGGTTAAGAGATCCGGATGGAAATGAAGTGGTTATTGTAGAATTACAGGGTAATGAGTGAGTAAGCATTATTTGTGAGAAAGCGTGTTCAATTTTCAGTTATCCATATAATCCCCTGCCTGTCTTTCAATACGACACAATACACCACCACCGCAGCGGACAGCACGGCGATGGCGTTGTATTAGCCGCACCCGTTGCGCGGGGCGGGAATGCGATAGATGGGAAAAAAGGATGAAACAGGGAGGAAAAAGAATAATTTTGTAGAAATAGAGAGAAGATAGATTGTATCACTTTATCCATTATGCTTTGGATTTTATATCCAGATCGTCAATTTGAAAGGAAAGAATAAGAAGAATGAATACGAATAAACAAGTCTTTGTAGCCTACGCATACGGTCTTTATGACAAAAGAGATTACAGAAAAATATTTACAAACATAGAAGAAAATTATGATGTTCGGTTTATATTTGCGGATGAAAAGATTACCAATATGCATATTATGCAGAAAATAATAAGTTATATAAAATCATCTGATTTTTCAATATTTGATATTTCTGGGTGGAATCCTAACGTTACATTAGAACTTGGATTTGCAATGGCAACATCATCGGATTGGTATATTTGCTTTAACCCGGAAAAAACCCAACAAGATGAAGTGCCAAGTGACATAAAAGGTATTGATCGGCTTCAATATAAAAGTTTTTCCGATTTTTCTGATCAATTGATTGCACTAATCGAGCAAAGATATCCTAAAAAAGACAGAAAACCCATTAATGAGTACATCTTAAGCTTGCAAGGTGATGTAATAAACTTACTAACAAAGCAGCCAGGTCTTAGCATGTCTGACATCGCTGACCTCCTTCAAATTTCGGTTGCGTTAGCTCAGCTTTCTGTTACACCACTTTTAGAAACTAAAATAAGAGTGGAAGGGAAAAAACGTGGAGCAAAATATTACTTAATATAAAACATTGTGTCGCGAAAACACAGGAGATGGAAATATGAGCATTGCTGATGTTATAAAAAGGCGCAGAAAAGATTTGGGAATTACGCTAAAACAAATAGCAAACAAGGTCGGTGTATCAGAAGCGACGGTGCAGCGGTGGGAAACCGGCGCGATACCAAACATACGCTTTAGCCGCATAGAAAAACTCGCTGCCGCGCTGCAAATATCAATAGAAGAACTTATGGGGGTTGAGCCGCTGCGTAAGTCTTATAGGAAGGTTTTGCTAATCAACAGTTTTGACGACGCACAAGACCAGTTCCGTGATCTCGGCATTGAGTACATAGAACTGGCCAAGAACATCAAGCAGTCAGGGCTTACGCCAGAGGAAGTGATGGAGGTTGTCAACGCAGTTAAAAAGATAAAGGGAACGAAGGTTAAATAGGCTATGGGTTTTAATGTGGATCATTCTAATCTTGGGAGTAACAATTATGAATCTCATGGCTTCTCCTGTAGTTAAGATATAATTGCCTTTATACATAACGTACAATTCTATATTTTCTTTATTACTAATCGCTAAGCACTTTAGCTCTACACTATCCATATATCCACCCCCCCCGCTCACTCGCGCAGGCGTTGCAGGTCGCCGGGGCAGCAGGTGATGCCGCAGCTGCACCGCGTGGCGCCAAACATCATGGAATACGCGCCGGGGAATTCGGTGTTCACCTGTATCACCGCGCGCGCAAACTCGGCTTGGCTTTGCGGCACGGGCGGCAGCGCGTCGGCCTTGTCTTGCGTGTCGATGATGGCGTAGGGCGGCACAAAGCGGCCCGGCGGTATGCGGGCGCCGCCTGTCACCAGAGTGCCTGCGGACACATAGCAAAGGCTGACCGCGATGGCGTTGAACACCATCATATGTACGCACACGCCGTATTGTGCCGCGCCGTTTTGTTGGACATATCATGCTTGCGGGTGGTATAATTAAAAGACAGATTATATTGACTGCAGCAGGTGACATTATGCTTCATGACATTGAACCCGACATTTTTGACAACGCGTATCGCGGGCAGACGCCGGACGCAAACGCGCGCATCGTATTCATACAGGGCGGCGGTGTGCTGATCCGCGAGACGGAGGACGGAATTTGCTTTCCGCTGTTTGGTGAGCTGGAGCCCACGGGCACGGAATATACCTATCTTTTCGCGATGAGCGGCTTGAAATATTTCCTCGCCAGCGAAGCGGCAGAGCCGCAGAACGGCTGGGCTTACGCGGCGCTGATGGACTTTCGGTATAAGAAGCCCAAGACGGCGGCTTATGCGGCGGCTGTGGCAGCTCAGCTGCACGGCTGGTATACCAAGAACCGCTTCTGCGGGCAGTGCGGCGCGACGATGCGGCACGACGTCAAAGAGCGCATGATGCGCTGCGACAACTGCGGCAACATGGTGTTTCCCAAGATATCGCCCGCGGTGATCGTGGGGGTGACGGACGGCGACCGTCTGCTGATGACCAAGTATTCGGGGCGCATCTACAAGCGGTATGCGCTGGTGGCGGGCTTCACGGAGACGGGCGAGCCTGTTGAGGACACGGTGCATCGCGAGGTGCTGGAGGAGGTGGGCGTGCGTGTGAAGAACCTGCGCTACTACAAGAGCCAGCCGTGGCCGTTTTCCGACTCGCTGCTGATGGGGTTCTTCGCGGAGCTGGACGGCTCGGACGCGATCACGCTGGACGAGGACGAGCTGGAGTGCGCCGAGTGGATACGCCGCGAGGACATCGCGGTGGAGGCGGACGGCATCAGCCTGACCAACGAGATGATCGTGGCGTTTAAGGAAGGGCGGGCCTAGCGGGACTGACGAGCTCATCAGCTTGTCGTGCGCGTTGATCGCTGAACCCATATGGTAACCCCAACAATTAAAGCCCGGCGGCGGTGAATGGCTTCATCGGGCTGGGCTTTCGCATATGGTGTGAACATCCGTGGGGGCGACGCGACGATATGAACTTGGGGTTGTTCAGCCAGCTTGATTGGGTTAAAATAGGCATAAATATCGGTTAATGAACGGGGGTGGCACAAATGATAACAGGAGACAAGCTCATCACAATAGAGACGACAGTGAATGCATCCGTAGAGGACGTATGGAGTTTTTGGACGACGCCGGAACACATCACACAGTGGCATATAGCCAGTGAAGGATGGCATACGCCGACAGCCGAAAATGATCTGGTTGAAGGCGGTAAGTATCTATACAGGATGGAAGCGAAGAACGGCGAGTTTGGATTCGACTACTGGGGCATATATGACGAAGTGAACAAATATGAATCGATAGTCTCGACGCTGGGTGACGGAAGAAAGGTTTCAGTTTCATTTGAGCGCTTAGACGATAGCACCAAGGTCGTTGAATCCTTTGTACCGGATAAGGAATACTCTTTAGAGCAACAACGGATGGGCTGGCAACAAATACTGGATAATTTCAAAACGTATGTGGAAACACAAACACTCAAGTAAGACATATTTGCTCAAGGTCTGCTGCGGCAGGCCTTTTTTGTATCCGATGAACCAAACGGGAATCCAATTCATTCGCCCGCCCAACAACATGGATTACGGCACCGTGGCGGTGTTCACCTACCTGTACGGCAACAAGAGGGGCTTGGTGCGGTGTGCGGATAGGGGCATCCCATGGGCGCGAGGATAGGGGAGCGCTGTTAACAGAACGGTTTCAACCCTTAACTTCTAAATCCGGAATACGAAGCGAATCCGAGGATATATAACGCCAAAGCAAAAGAACCATTTTCGTGTTCTGCTATCTTTTTTAATTCATCGATAACAGTGTCATTGGGAACGAAAATAGTTTTTGACTTTTCCACAACAGTTTCAATTACTGATGGCAAGACCATACACATCTTAAAAAATGCGTCATCTTGTCCGGTTACAAGTTTATAGAATTCATCCATGCTTAACCGACGTATGCGGCGATGCTTTTGTTTTGTTCCGTCCACGCTTACAGCCCAAGTTATATTCTGTGACCTTTTTGCGATTGCTTCCACAAGTAAGCAAGCGCAATCGTCATCGGATAATAACTGCCCTTGCATTTTAATATAGGTTTTACCTGAAGAAGCGGAATTCATTGTGTTGTGCTTATTTTTCATTTCCACATAGACCGTTTTAACTTTGTCGCCATCTGGCATGTTAATCCCGCTATCCTTTGTAAAGATAACATCCCACCCCGCAGTTGGCACAACGCAACCAGCTATATATTGAAATATACGTTGATGAAAATAGCCAATATCATTATTGTTAGACTTGTCACGCTGACGAGAAATCTCATTTTTTATGATTTCTTCCCACGAATACCGATAAACTGTCTTATCAAAAATCAGTTTGATAGGGTCAACAATATTACTATTAAACCGCTTTAAATCATACGGGATAAGTTTTTCGCCATATTGCTGTATAGTAAGTTGAACGTGCTTTGAAAAATCCTGTTCGGAGATAAATGTCAAGTCCCACATATCAAACCCTCCAAGCCTTTATGAATTTGTTTAGCTATTTCATAAGCAAGCAGCACGGGAACGGCATTACCAACCTGTTTATATTGACTTCCAACACTTCCGCAAAACTTCCAATCATCCGGGAAGCATTGAATACGCGCATTTTCTCTTATATTAAAAGGACGCGCTTCCAATGGGTGACATCTGTCCGTTTGCTTTTGTGAGGGGGAGGTCAGGACTGCAAGTGAAGGTTCATCTAAACTTAAGCGACGTAATATACCTGTTCTACCACCGCCCATATTCCAGCAACTTTTCATATATTCTTTTGCAATGTCTGCGGGAATGTCTCGCCAATAACCACCGGGTGGGACAAGCTCAAATATTTTTCGTTTGTATTCCGAATACTGCGTTCCCTCACTTAAAGGCACGTTCTGCAAAACGTCGCGTAATACGGGCTTATACGAGTGGGGAGGGGGAAAATCAATTTTTATTAATTCAGTCAAATCATTACGAACCCCAATAGTTATAAGACGTTCGCGCTTTTGGGCAACGCCAAAATCCCAAGCGTTCAGTACTTGTTTTTGAATGGTGTAACCTGCTTCTGCAAAAATATCTAATATTGTTTCGTATGTACGCCCGTGATTGTGTGTTAATAGTCCGCGAACATTTTCAAAAAGAAAAGTTTTCGGACGTAACTTTTCAAGAAATAAGGCGAAGTGATAGAATAGTGTTCCACGTGCGTCCTCTAAACCTAACCTTTTACCTGCATATGAAAACGATTGACAGGGGGCACCGCCAGAAAGCAAGTCCAATTCACCAATACCGACATTAAAAAGAGCTTCTAGGTTTTGCTGGGAAACATTAGCTATATCGTCGCAGATAACATTCCATTCCGGTCGGTTTGCTTTAAGGGTTTGAGCTGCGTCTTTGTCATATTCGATAAGGGCAAGCGTATTAAACCCGGCTTTAGCAATACCAAGGGCAAGTCCACCTGCCCCGGCGAACAACTCGATAGCTGTAAAAGGACGTTGTGCCGACTGTAACGGCGAGGCATTATCAAGTTGTGACGCCGTTGTTTTCTCCATATATTGTACAATCTCCCTTGCGACATAAATTTACACAATTCATTATAGCATAACCCCAGTTTAATAGAATACCTTGAATGCTTTTTTAGGTGGGTAATATAGAATAATGCGAGATATAGTTAACCAGAACCCAAAAGCCAACTGAATATCAATCGTTCCGGCTTTGCCTGACAGCGCGCCCGGAACCAGCTCCAGAGCCATGCACCACTTGGCTCTTTTGGTGCTGTCGGTGGTGTCATCCTTCGTTCCAACTCCCCCTAAAACCACTTCCGCCTCTTGAAAAACACCATACAGGCGATGACGACGGCGACGGACAGCGCAATGACGGCGAGATAGCCGTAGCGCCAGCCGTATTCCGGCATCTGCAGGTTCATGCCGTACCAGCCCACAATGAGCGTGAGCGGCAGGAATATCGCCGTGATGACGGTGAATATCTTCATGATGTTGTTCAGGCTGATGTCCACCTGCGCCTGATACGATTCGCGCACTTGCGTCACGTAGTCGCGCAGGTTGAGGACGGCGTGGTATAAGCGGTCGGCACGGCTGCTGATGATCTTGAGCGTGCGCATGCCGGCGGCAGACAGCAGCTCGTCGTCGTTTTCCTCCAGCATGTCCAGCACGGAGAGCAGTTGCTCGTAATGCCGCTTGTAGGTCATCAGGCGCTGGCGCAGCGAGATAATCTCGCGCACGGCGCTGCGCTTGCGTTCGGTGATGAGCGCGTCCTCAAGGTCGGTGATCTCCTGCTCGAGGTCTTCCAGCGCCTCGGTGCCGCCCGCGTTCAGCCGCTCAAGGAACAGCAGCAGCAGACGCTCGGGCGAGAGCGGCGTCACCTCTCCGGAAAGCGCGTCGGACAGCAGGTCTGCCACGGGCTGCGGCTGCGCACAGGCAAACAGCAGCAGGCTGCCGGTGAAGTAGATGCACACCTTGCCCATCGGGGAGGCGGCGGGGAAATCGGCGTTGAGCAGGTTGACACAGGCGAAATCGAAGCCCTCGTGGCTCTCGTACGCCATGGCGCGGTTTTGCAGCGCGTGATCCATCAGCCGCTCGGGCAAGCCGAAACGGCTCAGCAGCGGGCGCGCTTCCTCTGTCGTGGTGATTGCCGCGTGTGCGCCGCCGGGTTTCATGGCTTTGGGCTGTATGGCGCGGGGCGGCTCGCTTCCTATCTCGTATAAGTACATGTGCATATCTCCTGCCGTTTGGTGTATGCGTGCTGTGACTCTTGTGCTGTGCCGATACTGTTACTATATTCCTTTCTTACCACAGTTTCAATACGCTGATGCAGCGGCTTTGCGGGGCAGGAAAGCGGCGCGGCGATGCACGGCAAACGCGCAAGCCAAACAGGAAACTCCGTTGAATTTTGTCATACCTCCATATTTATGTTATGTAAGTCAGCCAAACAACCGATATATATACTAAAGTAAACAGCCGCTTGTTTACGGGCCTGTTTATGGCTTGATACAGTTCCCGAACGGAAGGACTGACGGGTGTGAAGAAATCGACAGGAAACCTTTTACTGGCTTTGATGGGGCTGTGCCTTGGCGCATACGCGGTGACAGAGACGGCGGCGCCCGGCGGGCTTGGTTACATATTGTCTCCATTGAGCGCGCTGCTGGCCGGTGCGGTTACCGTGACAACCTTCCTCGTGGTGAAGGTGGCGGGGCGCTTGCGTGTGGTGTGGCTGCTGTTTGGTCTGGGCTGCTTTTGCTGGGCGGCGGCGGACGCGGTGCTGGCGGTATACGCGCTGGGCTTTGGCGTGGTGGCGGAGGAGTATCCCGTCGTCATGGTGCTGTATGGCTGCACGAACCTGTTTTTGCTCTCCTCCGTCGTTTTCTTTGTGGGGGCGCACTTCAAGCGATGGAACCGCGCAAAGCTGTTGCTGGATGCGGTATCGCTGACGGGGGTTTGCGTTTACGCCATGTGGGTGCTGGCTTACGGCAGAAGCCCGATGTTAATTGATATGCTGCTTCAAAACGGCGTGATCTCAGCGCTGCCGATTGTAGCGGATTTTTTGGTTATTATGGGCGCGGCGCTATGGTTCCTGTCCGCGAAGAATGGTCCGGTGCCGCTCTATGTTGTGCTGGCAATGCTCTCTGTGGCATCGTTTTCGCTGGTAGACCTCGTGTACTGGCAGGTCAGCTACGAGGGCGGCTACTATCCGGGATCAGTGCTGGACGTGCTGGCGATGGCTTCGCTGATGGTGGGCGCTGCCGGAGGCACGCTGCGGCTGGGGTCGGTGGTCATCACGCCGATACCCACCGGTATGCCGGGTCGAAAAACCGAGCGTTTAATCAAGGAAGGAATACTGCTGCTGCTGCCGCTGCTTGCCATGCTTGTCAGCGGCTTTGTCGTTGTTGAGCTGGTGGTTTATTTGGTGGCGGTTGTGATATACAAGAGCGTCAGCGTCAACTTTGAGGCGGGCATACGCCGCGAGCTGCAGCTGCGTCAGGAGAAGAAGACAAATCAGGAGCTGTCGCAGGTGGTCGAGCAGAACACGATGGATCTGATGCTGAAAAATGAGGAGCTGCAGCGCAAGAACGAAGAGCTGCTGCTGGTGTCCAGCAACGACATGCTGACCAGCCTGTTTAACCGGCGTTACATTATGGACAAGCTGCAGATCAGTCTGGATCAGCTAAAGGCGGGGCAGTATGTGGCGCTGCTGTATATCGATCTGGATCGCTTCAAGGTGATCAACGATATGTATGGCCACGAGATGGGCGATAAGGTGCTGGTGGAAATATCAAGCAGGCTCAAGCAGTTTTCGTGCGGGCACGTGATGCTGGCGCGAATGGGCGGCGACGAGTTTGTGATGGTGCTGACGGGGCTGGCAGAGATTCGGGAAGCCGCTGAATACGCGGCGAAGATCATTGAGCAGTGCGGGCAAAACATTTACGTGGGCGATTATGTGTTCAGCCCCTCGATGTGCATCGGCATCTCCCTCTATCCGCTGGACGCGGAGGATGTGGGCACGATGCTCAAGAACGCGGATATCGCGCTGTATCACGCCAAGGAGCAGGGGACGGGGCGTTTTGCTGTGTTCAGCCGCATGATCCGGCAGAAGTCTCAGCGGCGCAACACCATCGAGATGCTGCTGCGCTCGGATGATATTACCTCGGAGTTTACGCTGCACTACCAGCCGCAGTTCTCGATACCCGATCAGAGGCTGATTGCGGCGGAGGCGCTGCTGCGCTGGAAGAGCCCGCAATTGGGCAATGTACCGCCCGCCGAGTTTATTCCCATCGCCGAGGAGACAGACCGCATTAACCACATCGGCTTGTGGGTGCTGGGGCAGGCCACGGCGCAGATTGCCCAGTGGAACAGCCGTTTTGGCGGCGGTTTGGTGATGGGCGTCAATATATCGCCCAAGCAGCTCAACAGCTCGCGGCTGATGGAGAAGCTGCAAAACCTGTCGGACAGCAGCGGCTTTAACCCGGCGTGGCTGGATATCGAGATCACGGAAAGCGCGGCGCTGGAGGACGATTATCGTCTGTCGCAGATATTCCACCTGTTCAAGGCCATCGGTATGTCGGTGTCTATCGACGACTTTGGCGCGGGCTATTCGTCCATCATGTCGCTCAAGCAATACTCGTTCGACCGCATCAAGATCGCCAAGCCGTTGATCGACTCGATAACAGCCAGCGACCGCAACGAGCACATCGTGAGGGCGCTGGTGTTGCTGGCGCGCTCCATCGGCATGAAGACCATAGCGGAGGGCGTGGAAACCACGGCACAACTATACCGTCTGGCGGCAATCGGGTGCGATCAGATTCAAGGGTTTTTGCTGGGAGAACCGGTGCCGGCGGAACGCTTCGAGGAGCTTTACCTGATGCCTGCGCGGGGCGGCGTGGGCTCTGCCGGACGGTGAAAGTATAAGCGGGAAATTGTGCGTATAAAGGGATTGCAATTTCGCTAAATAGGAAGTATTCTTAATAATATTTTATGCATCGTCATGCACAAAGGCGGTGTCCGCTCCACAAAGGCGTGGCTTGCGGGTAAGAAGAGAGTGATAAACTTGAAGAAATCGACGTTTATTTTTCTTATAAGTGCGCTGGGTGCTTTTCTGGCAGCCTATGCCGCTGCTATTGTGGGGGGCAATGTGACAGCCCCTTACATTATGGCTCCGCTGGGAGCGCTGGCAGCGGGCGTGATTACGCTGAATGCATACATTAAGCCGCTGGCACAGCGCGCCGTTCCCGTTATCTGGCTGCTGCTCAGCGCTGCTTTTTTTACGTGGGCGGCTGCCGAGGTGCTCAGAGCCGTTCGGGAGCTGGGCATGGGCGCCAGCGCTACTGAAAACCTCACGATACTGCATCTTAGGACCATAATGAACCTCGCCACGTTTGTCAGCTCAACCATCTTCATCATCAATCAGGTGAAAAGGTGGAACCGCGCCAAGCTGGTGCTGGATGCCGTGATGTATTCTATCATGGTGCTAACCACCTTCTGGATACTGCTGCTGAACAGAGACATAACGCTTGTCGGCCTCATATTGCGCGACGGCCCGTTGTCGGCGGGCAGCATATTGTCGGACGTGCTGTCGTTCATGATGCTGGCGATATGGATACTGTCCGTTAAAAGAGGCAAAGTACCGCTGCACATTTCTTTTGTGGTGGCGGGGATGATGATGTTTGTGCTGACGGATTTGTATAGTTATCACGTTGTTCTCAACGTGGGGTATAGCGCAGGGTCGTTTATCAATGTGCAGTATATGGGCGCGATGCTGCTGATTGCCTTGGGCGGGATTGTTCGTCTTTATCGCAAAAACATAACGACAGCGCAAACGCTCAACGTGTTCGGCAACCGAGTCAGCCTGATCGTCAAGTATACCGTGCTGCTGGCTGTACCGCTGGCGGCGATGGCGGTAACACGTTTTGTGGCGTATGAGCTGTTAATCTATCTGGTGCTTGTGGCGGCGTACGCAGTAATCAGCTTTTACTTTATGACGGCGATCAAGAAGGATGTGATGCTGGTTGAGGAGCGTCGGATCAACAACGAGCTGGAGCAGATTATTGCCAGCCACACGCAGGATCTGCGCAGCATGAACGAGGCGCTGGCTCAGAAGAACGACGAGCTGAGGATCAAGAACGACGAGCTGGCTGTTATCTCTAACCGGGACATGCTGACGGGCTTGTATAACCGCCGCTACCTGCTGCAATGGCTGGAGGAGCATATAAGCCAGCAGGGCGGGGGAGAGCCGCTGACGCTCATGTATATCGACATCGACCGCTTCAAGCTGATCAACGATACGTATGGGCATGAGCTGGGCGATAAGGTGCTGGTGGAGTTCGCCAAATGCCTCTCGGAGATAAGCTGCGACTGCTCTGTGCTGGCGCGAATGGGCAGCGACGAGTTTGTGTATGTATACACCCGCGACTGCGATAACCAATTTGCCGCAGGGCTGGCGCAGAAGATCGGCAGCTATTGCAGACGCGTGATATATGTGGACGGCTACGAGTTTAGCCTGGAGGCGAGCATCGGTATTTCCAAGTATCCCATTGACGCACAGAGCGTGGGCAGTCTGCTGAGAAACGCGGACATTGCGCTGTTCAGCGCGAAGGAGCGCGGCGTGGGGCGCACCGTCACCTTCAGCGAAATGATCCGTCAGAAAACGCAGCGGCGCAATACCATTGAAATGCTGCTGCGCCAGCCGGACATAACGCGCGAGATGCTGCTGTATTACCAGCCCCAGTTCTCGGTGCCGGACAACAAGCTGATTGGCGCAGAGGCGCTGCTGCGCTGGCGCAATCCCGACATTGGCATGATACCGCCCGGCGAGTTTATCCCCATTGCGGAGGAATCCGACAGCATTAACAACATCGGCATATGGGTATTGCAGCAGGCGGCGCAGCAGGCAGCCAAGTGGAACACGCAATACGGCGGCGCTCTGGTGGTGGGTGTAAACGTATCGCCCCGGCAACTGAACAGCTCCAGTTTGATTAGCCAGCTCAACAGCCTGAAGAACCGCACCGATTTTGATCCGGCGTGGCTGGACATTGAGGTGACCGAGAGCGTGGCGATGGAAGGCGAATACCGGCTGACACAGATATTCAGCCTGTTCAAATCCATCGGCATGTCCACCTCCATCGACGATTTCGGCACGGGCTATTCGTCCATATCGTCGCTGAAAAACTTCCCGTTCGACCGCATCAAGATCGCCAAGCCGCTGGTGGATTCGCTGACGGTGAAGGAGAAGGATGAGCAGATCGTGAAGGCGATTGTGCTGCTGGCGGATGCCATCGGCATGAAAACCATTGCGGAGGGCGTGGAAACGCAGGCACAGTATAACAAGCTCAAGGAGCTGGGGTGCGATCAGATTCAGGGCTATCTGCTGGGCAGGCCTGTTCCCGCGGAGGAGTTTGAGGCATTGTACCTGTGCCAGAAGACAAACGTGAACACCGCTTCGTAGGCAGGGGCAGGGGGCGTTTACAGACCGCCTGTGTGCCCGCTGTGCGGCTTTTGCGGCGCGGGGGCGATAGTTGCCCTGCATCTGCATCTAGGGCGCGAATACAGACCCTCACGGCGTTGACAAAACGCCTTTTTTGTTGGCACAGGGAAGGAGGGCAAGCAGCGCAGTGTTATTCTGCTGTGTCAAACACCCACTCGCGGGTGAGATCACCGCAGGTGACGGTGAGAATGGAGCCGTCACGGTAGACTCCGTCGGGTAATTCGCAAATGCCATCCTGTCTAAAATAATCTGTGAAATCAATACTTTTCTTATTAAGCTGGTAAATATCCGGCAGCGGGTTTCCGTTGAGCGACAGACGCGCGGGAAACGGTGTACGGCGGACGCTGATATAGACCGTCACGTCTTCATCAGGAGGGATGGTTATCGGGATGGGATCGGATTCGTCAAAAGTCAGTGTATCGTCATAGTACGTTTCTTCACCTTTAACACGCACTTCGATGATCCCGCCGCCATCCAGTTGGCTGCGGATAAATGATACGGTGAACCCACACAGAAAAGTAGATGCTGCGCAAGGAATCAGCAATAAGATAGAAACGATTCTGCTTGCTGCAGAAAAGCTATACTTCGAAGCCTTTTTCCATTCTTCAGTATCCATTTGCAAAAGGGTGAATTTTGTACGCCTGTATTTAATTATCGGCAGGATAAAGAAGATCAAATAATAAGCAAAAAGAATGTCGATAGAAGTACCACTCCAAATAATACCTAACGCATCTAAAATGATACTTGCTATTAGAAGCACTAAGAGTATACCTAAAACAATCCGAAGTACTAAGCTAATTTTCTTTTCAACAATTGCGAAGTATTGATCGTTACTTCTGATGTAGTTGCGTTCTCTGCGAAAGAAATAGTCTTTAAAAGTCGGCTTGTCGTTCATGCACCCTCCTTGGTTGTATTGGGAGAGGAGTCTATATTTACTATAACACAAAACTGGAAGCTGCCGCAATGGATGACAATTTGATAATGTTCCGTCAGCGATGTCGAATATAAAAACAGGGCTTCGGCGCTTTTGCAATGCCGGAGCCCTGTTTATGTGTTGTTTTGCGGCTGTATCGCACAGCCTGTATGCATCTGCCGGACGAAGGGGAAAGGCTTTTCTAGCGCTCTTTCTCCTTGCGCTGCAGCAGCACGGCGACGATGATGATGATACCCTTGAACGCGTTCACGAGGTAAACGTCCACGCCGATGAGTGTCAGTATGTTGTTGATGATACCCAGTATCAATATACCGAATATGGTGCCGATGAGGCTGCCCTTGCCGCCTTCCATCGCGATGCCGCCCACAACCGCCATAGCGATGGCGTTAAGCTCATACGCGTTACCGGAGGAGGTCGAGTTGATGGAGTTCATGCGCGAAGCTTCTGTGATGGCCGCCACAGCAACCGCGAAGCCCAGCAGCATGAAAGAGATGATGCGGATGCGGTCTGTGTTGATGCCCGACAGGCGGGTGGCTTTCTCGTTGGAGCCTACGGCATAGATGTGACGCCCAAGGCGTGTATACTTCGAGATGTAGAAGTACAGCGCGAACATCAGCAGGAAGTATACGATGGACATGGGCAGGAAGCCGAACAGGTTGGTGTTGGATATCGACTTGAACGCGTCTACCGTGCCCGTGAAGCCGCCGCCCTTCATGAAGAACATGCAGAAGGAGCGATAGATGTATTGCATGCCCAGCGTCACGATGAAGGAAGGCACACGGCCCTTGGTAACCACAAGACCGACCAGGAAGGACAGCGTGCAGCTAAAAGCGATGGCTGCGATGATACCCAGCGCGATGTTGCCCGTGGTGTTGATGATCGTTATCAGCACTGCCGCCACAGCAACCAGCTGCGAGCTGACCGAAAGATCGATGTTGCCGGATATGATAACGAAGGACATACCAAAGGCGATGATGCCGATAACAGCGTTGTTGCGCAGTATGTTGATAAAGTTCTGCGGCGCTAGGAAGGTGGTGCCCTGAAGCAATGTAGCGATGATAATCATGCAGATTGTGACCAGTATGATGCTGTATTCGCTCGCAAGCTTCTTGAAACCAGATTTTACGTTTCCGTTGTTTTGCATACTCGTGTGTTCTCCTTAAATTATTATAACAAACCGCCCGTGGACAGTATCATAATATTTTCTTCTGATATCTCTTTGCGGGAGAGCTCGCCGCGCATCTCGCCGTGATACATAACCATAACTCTGTCACAAAGCTTGAAGATTTCCTGCGCCTCGCCGCTGGCGACGATGACTGCCATGCCTTCCTTAGCAAGCTCCATAATCAGCGAGTAGATTTCGTTCTTCGCGCCGACGTCCACGCCTTGTGTGGGGTTGGAGAGTATCATTACATCCGGCTTGGCGATAATCCACTTGGACAGCACAACCTTTTGCTGGTTGCCGCCGGAGAGGCTGGTGATCTTGTTGGCGAGATTAGCCACCTTGATGCTCAGCTTTTCGCGATACTCCTCAGCGGCCTTGCGCTCAAGCCGGGGGCGCAGTGTGGGGCCGGTGCGGAACTTATCCAGCGTCACGATCGTGATGTTTTCCTGAACGGAAAGGTCTTTGATGATGGCGTTCTCTTTACGGTTCGAAGGAAGAAACCCGATGCCATGCTTTTTGCCCTGAGAGGGGTGATTGATGGAAACCGGCTTGCCCTTGAGCTTGATGGTGCCTGAGGTTTTGTGCAGGTCTCCAAACAGCGCGCGGACAAGCTCGTCTTTGCCGTCGCCCAGAAGACCGGTAAGCCCCAGAATCTCGCCCTTGCGCAGCTTGAAGCTGATGTCTTTAACGCGGGTGTCTACCGTGAGGTTCTCGACTTCGAGCACCACATCGCCGATGTTGTGCTCTTCGTATATCTCAACGCCCAGAACGTCGCGGCCCACCATCATGCGGGCGATGTCTGCCTGCGACACCTTGCAGCCGCCGGGCTGGCAGATGCAGCCGTCTGAGATTTTCTCGCCGTTACGCAAAACGGTATAGCTGTCGCAGAAGTCTACCACTTCGCCCAGCTTATGAGATATAAATATTACTGAAACGCCATGATCTGTGGTTAGCCCACGCATGATGGCAAAAACATTCTCGATTTCTTTTTGTGTCAGCGAGGTTGTCGGTTCGTCCATGATGATCAGCTTTGCGTTGCGTAACAAAGACTTAGCGATTTCGACAATCTGCTTATAGGATGTTTCAAGATCGCGCATCATCGATTTGGGATTTATCTTGATGTTCATGCGCGCGAAGACTTCTTCTGTTTGGCGGCACATCTGCTTGACATCAAGCTTGCCGGTTTTAGAGCGCAGCTCGTAGCCTAAGAACATGTTTTCGTAAACCATGAGATCGTTCACAACGTTGAGTTCCTGATGAATAAAGGCAACGCCTTTAGCTTGAGAATCTGCGGGGCTGTTGAGCTTAACCTCTGTGCCAAAGAGGGCGATAGTTCCGCGATCCATGGGGGTGACACCACCTAAGATGTTCATCAAGGTCGTTTTTCCCGCGCCATTTTCCCCCAACAGTGCGTGAATTTCTCCCTGTTTGACGACGAAATCGACTCCTCTGAGAACGGACACGCCGCTGTACGATTTATCGATTCCCGTCATTTGCAATGCGTTTTCAGCCATGCTTTTTCTCCTTGCATGTATCGTCTTTATTTGCGGCGACAATAACCGCAGAAATTTTGCCTCAAGGGGAGGCAGCGCCCCCCCTTGAAGCGAGTGTTCCTAAATGCTAGTCCTCAGAACGGAGCATCCGGGGTGATGTGGTTCTCATCCAGCCAAGCCTGGTAGGTGTCCTTTGTCAGGCTCTTAGCGGGGATGATGGTCTTCTGGTCAAAGCTTTCGCCATTGATCAGGCCAGCAGCGATCTCAACGCACTTGATCATCATGTAGGGATCATACGTCTGAGAAGAAATCGCCATTTCCGGATACTGGTCCATAACCTTGAAGTATGCCTGAGCGCCGCCGCCGCCAGTGATGGCTTTGATTTCGCCCATACGGCCGTTCTCAACGATAGCCTGGATCAGGCCGATGGAGAGCTCGTCGTCGGTGGAGTAGATGGCGTCGATTCCGTCCGGATGAGCGGTCAGAACGTCGGTCATCAGCGCCAGACCGGATTCGGGAGCGCCGTTCGGTGCGCCGTACTCATCCAGCACTTTGATGTTAGGATACTTTTCGGCAATGGTGTCTCTAAATCCTTGTACGCGAACATTGAAAATTTCGCCGTAGGCAGGAATGTTAGCGATAACGACATCGCCTTCGCCGCCCAGGATCTCGCCGATGTACTCAGCGCCCAGAACGCCCATCTGGTAGTTGTCGCCAGCTACGTAGTAATCCGGCTGAACAGCACCCAGCGTGCGGTCGAAGTTGATCAGCGTGATGCCGGCATCCTGAATTCTCTGTGCAGCCGCTTCGAGGGTATCGTTGTGCGGGAAGAGAATGATGTACTTGCAGCCCAGCTGGATCAGCTCATCAATCTGGTTAGCCTGGTCGTTTTCGCTAGCGGACGCAACAAGGCGATAGTTGAGGCCAAGTCTGTCAGCCGTCGTCTTAGCAGCCCACTGAACCGCAGCAACCCAGCCTGTGGGAGCTTCGGGAACAGCGATACCAACCAGCGGCTGGTCGCCAGCCGGTTCTTCCGCAGCAGGAGCTTCCGTAGCAGCAGGAGCTTCGGTAGCAGCCGGAGCTTCCGACGGTGCAGGAGCAGAGCTGGTGCAAGCCGCCAGACCAATCGCAAGTATCAGAGATAATGCGATCATAAGAATCTTTTTCATGTGTCTATTCCTCCTATTTTTTAATTTTCCGCAGCTTACGCCGCAGAAAAACAGATAATCATTGGTTGAAAAGGGCGTTGAGGAACCGGTAACCATTGATCGCCAGAGCGTCTGGGCTGGAGGCCAGCGGACGCCACAAGGAAACAGCCTTGGCAATCTCTTTGATTTCGGGCGTGAAGCTTTCGATGACGACGGGGCCTGTATAATCCACGTCAATCAGCGCTTGGCGTATCGCCTGCCAGTCAAAATGGTCTTCTCCCGGAGTTCCCCGGTTGTTAGAGCAGGAATGAAAATCAAATATTTTGCCCTTTGCCATGCGAATAGCGGCAGGCAAAGAGGTTTCTTCAACGTTCATGTGGAAGGTATCCAGCAGAAATCCCGCATAGGGGTTATCCACCATCTGCAGAAACTCAAGACCCTGTTCCACCGTGTTCATGAAATCGGTCTCGAAACGGTTAAGCGGCTCTATGGCCAGCTGCACATTCTTTTTGCATGCGTAGTCCGCGACTATTTTCATATTTTCAACAGCCAGCGCGGTTTGCCGCTTTTTCTCGTCCGCTGTGGCAAGACGGGTTCTGCCGACGGCGGCATACATGGGGCCGGCGACGTAGGGAGAACCCACGGCCTGCGCCATATCGATAAGCGTCTTTATGTAGGCGATGCCGTTTTCACGGTATTCGGCAACATCACTGCTGATATCGCGCGATTCGCCGAACGCGCCGCATATGGTGACATCGATGCCGACGCGCTGTGCCTCGTCGCGCACTTGTGCGATGTCGATGGCTTCCGGGTTTTCAACCGCGATTTCATAGATGTCAAAGCCAATGCTTTTGGCGTGAGAAAGCTGTTCCAGACGTTCGGTAGAGAAGGGGGATACCCAAATGAATGAGCTTGCACCAATCTTAGTCATAATATCCTCCTTGATTTGTGTCTTTCAGAACTTAAAGGGGGCTTATCAGAGATCCTCGCACAGCTCGATAACGACGCCGTTCGGATCCTTAAAGAGCAATACCTTTTTGCCAAGGTGGGAAAGATCGCACAGGGGTAATGTAAATTCGACGTTGTGCTTTTTCAGGTGTTCGTTCCAAGCCTCGATGTCCGTCACGCTGAGACAGAAGTGACCGACACCCGATTTGTCCGGCGCAGCTTCGCTGTAGCTGATGGGCTGCTCGTGATCGAACAGCTCCACTGCGCTGGTGTCGTTAACCTTCATGTAAACAAGCGTGTTGTCGCCATTGGGAACACGTTTTGTTTCTGTTAAACCTAAAACCTCGGTATAGAACCGGACAGATTTGTTGATATCAACCGTGTTGACGGCGATATGGTCGAACGTATGCAATTTCATAAGCTTGTTTACCTTCCTGCTGCCAGTTTGTCGCCCGTCTGTGCCAGCCAGCCTGCGATATAGCGGGACATTTCGTAGTGCGGGCGGTAGAGGGCTGTATTGGCTTTGTCGGGCTTTTCTATGCTTTGGAGCTGATGTGCTTTATCAATGGTTGTATAGTCTGTCCAAAGACCAAGACCAAATGCCGCGAGCGCCGCTGCGCCCAGTGACGCCGCATTCTGATCCACATTTGTCTTGACCATGTTTCTGTCGAATATGTCCGCGAACATTTGCCGCCAGTAGGGGCTTTTCGCTCCGCCGCCCACCATGAGCAGCTCGGGTACGGAAACGCCGCAGCTTTCCAGCACGGTCATCGCATACCACAGATTGAATGTGATGCCCTCCAGCGCCGCGCGGACCATGTCGCTGCGGTTGTGAGAGAGCTGCAAACCGACGAAACCGCCCACGATGCTGGGGCTTTGCTCGATCATGGCGCCGCCGGCAAGGCTGGGGTTAAACTGGAGGTTGTTCGCGCCCACGGGGGACTGCGCCGCCAGCTCGTTCATTGCGATATAGGCATCGGGGATGAGCCCCGCTTTTTCCTGTGCGACTAGATCGGGGCACAGCACGTCGCGCACCCAGCGGAAGCTGGAGCCTGCGGCAAAAATGCTGGTCGCCGAAGCGTACATGCCGTCGATGACGTGTGCGAAGATAAAGGGCTTCTTCTGTGCGTCTACCAGCGGCTTGTCGCTGACTACCGCGATCCACGAGGAGGAGCCGAGCGAGATATAAGCCCGTCCGTTCTCGATGCCGCGTGCGCCCAGCGCCATGCACGAATTGTCTACGCCGCCCGCCACCACCTTGACGCTGGGGGAGAGGCCAAGCTCTGCCGCCGCTTGGGGCGTTAAGCTGCCGATCACTTCGTGCGAGCGCAATATTTCAGGAAACAGATCCCGGCGAAGACCGGAGGCCTGTATGTAGTTCTCGTCGTAGCTGTTTTTCAGCAGGTCGTAGACACCGCTGCCCGACGCATAGGAATGGTCGGTACACATCACGCCCGTCAGGCGCAGGTTGCAGTAGTCCTTGGAACCCAGTATGCGGTATGTGTTGGCGTACATGTCGGGCTCGTTGTCGCGATACCACATCATCTTGAAAACGGAATAGCATTCGGCGGGAAAGCCGTTGCCCGTTTTGGCATACCATTCGTCGTAGGAAACCTTGGAGAAAAACTGCTTCGTCTGCTGCCGGGAACGCGTGTCACTCCAAATGGGTGTCATGGCGCGCAGAAGATGACCGTTTTTGTCCACCGGCACCACGCCGAGGGAATGACCGGATATGGACAGACCGACAACGCTTTGCGGATCAACGCCGCTCTTTTGGAGCAGCAGCTGAGTTGTGCTGCAGATGCCGTCGTACCAAACATCGGGCGACTGCTCGTGAAAGTCGCTGCCGGTGTAGACCACATCGTACTGACTGAAGGTATCGCAGTGGGAATGGCCGTCAAGGTCGAACAACGACGCTTTGATGCCGCCCGTTCCCAGATCGTAAGCGATAATCATATCTTTTTTAAGCATGCAGTGATCACTCCTGATTGAAGCTTTCTACGATGGACAGCGCCGATGCGATGTTGATGCCGAAGCGCTCAACGCCCAGAGCAGTCAGTGCGTCGAATTCCTCGCGGGTGCGGACGCCGCCGGCGGCCTTCACCTGCACCTTGCCGTGTGTCAGCTCCTTGATGCGTGCAATGCGCGCTATGTTGGCATCGCCGGGAACCCAGCCGGTGCCGGTTTTCAGGAAGTGAGCGCCGCTGTCCGCGACGATGCCGCAGGCGTCTGCGATCTCGCTGTCGGACAGGCAGTTCAGCTCGATAATAACCTTAATGAGTATGTTCTGCGGCGCCAGAGCGATGATCTGCTTAAGCTCGCTGCTGACGTAGTCGAATTCGCGGTTTTTGAATTTGCCGACGTTCATCACGATGTCCATTTCTTCCACGCCATCTGCGATGAGCTGCTCGGCTTCCAGCATTTTAATCTGCGTTTTGTGACCGCCACCGGGGAAACCCACGGGTGCGCCCACTCGGATGTCCGGGTCGTTCACGAGCATTTCGCTGACTGTTTTTGTCCAGCAGGGCAGCGTATGCACGTTGATAAAACGATAACGGCGGGCAATGTCCACCATTTCGGTGATATCGGCAAGACAATGGTGCGTTCTTACAGCGCTGATGTCTATCAGCCGGGCTGCTTCTTTAGCTGTCATTAAATTGAATCCCTCACACGAAAATTATGACACGTTCCAATTGGTATTCTATATTGAGTTTGCGATAATTGCAACTGTTTTTTTAAAAACTTTAAAATTACAGCAAAAAAATGAGTTTTTATAGGGCTGTGAAACTCAAATAATCGGCTTAAATAAAGGCTTTTAAGCATCTGGGTATACAATCGCGGACGAATGTTTTATAATAGCACAAGGGGGATGTTTTACACACAATCGACAGGAAACGATAATAGAAATGTGGCGAAATGATAACGAAAACGAAATCAAATAACAGTATTTAATAATATAATTAATTTGAACTGTTCCAAAAATGGGAATTTAGAGGGAAATTTTTTTTGGAGATATGACGGCGTTATCAATTCCGGCTTGTAAAAAGGAATTGGCGTGGTATGATGGTAACACAAAGCCATAATACGGAAATACATGTTTTTTATGGACAACATTATATATTGATGAACGGGGTATGATGGAATGGCAACAATGAAGGACGTCGCAAGACTGGCGGGCGTGTCGCACGGCACGGTTTCCAATGTGCTGAACGGTTCCAAATCGGTCAGCAGCGACAAGATAAAGCGCGTGGAGCAGGCGGTGGCAGAGCTGGGTTATAAACCCAACGCGCTGGCGCGAAATCTCAAGACCAACAGGACGGGACGCATCGAGGTGGTACTGCCGGACATTTCCAGTGCGGCATACGCCAGAATATTTGAAGAGATAGAACGCTACGCGGCGGCGGAAGGCTATGAAGCGTATCTGCGCGTGTGCGCGGATGTGCCGGGGCGCGAATGCGATATATTGGAGCGGGCGGAGATGATGGGCACGGACGGCGTGATTTTGCTCACGTGTCAGCCGGGCAACACGGAGTTCTTCAACAAGCTGATGGACGGCGGGCTGCCCATCGTATTTATACACCGCAAGGTGCAGGGCTATCGCATGAACAATGTGAACATGGATGTACGCGGCGGTGTGACGGCGCACATGACGGAGCAGATTGAGGCGGGCTGCCATCGCATAGCCATTGTGGCGGGGCCGCAGGAATATAGCTTTGATCTGGAGTGCGTGGACGCGTATTTTCATGCCATGCAGCGTGCCCGCAAGAATGTGGACGCGCGGTATGTGGAGACGGTGAACAGCAATAAGGAAAGCGCGATGCGTGCCGCCATCCGTCTGATGGAGTTGGAGAACCCGCCGCAGCTGATATACACCACGGATCGGGTGCTGGGAGAGGGCGTGGCGTGTGCGCTGAACATAGCAGCGAAGCCGCGCGGTGTAAAGACGCGGCTGATCACGCTGGACGCTGAGGAGTGGACAAAGGTAAAGAGCGACAAGGAGCCGATACTGCCGCTGCCCTACGCCCAGATGGCGATGGAAGCCTTCAATATGCTGGACGAGATTGTTAGCAGCGGGGATGCGCGCGGCGGACGCAGCATCTCGGTGCCCTGCACGAAGCGGCACGGCCTGGCGGCGGCGCGCTGCCATGACATCGGCGCGTACCGCAAGATCAAGATACTGACGCAGGAATCGCCGTCCAGCCATACCATCAAGTCTCTCGCGGCGGACTTCAAGCGCAGCACCGGCATCGATTTTGAGTTGCGGCAGGTGCCGTACAATCAGATGCTCAAGGAGCTTGTTTCCGGCGTGCCCACGGGCGAATACGATGTTTTCGCGATGGACCTTCCGTGGATGAAGGAGCTGATACTGGGCGGCTATGTGCAGGATCTGACGGAGTTTTACCCGGATCACCGGGCGCTCTCAGACATGTTTTCGGAGGATGTGCTGCGCGAGCACTGCTTCTTTGGCGACAGGCTGTTTGCGCTGCCGTTCAGCTACACGGTGCAGCTGTTTTACTATAGAAAGGATCTTTTTGAACAAATCAAAAACAAGCGGCTGTTTTATGAACGTTACAAAAAGGAGCTGAAGGTGCCCACAACGTGGGAGGAATACAAATGCGTCGCCAAATTCTTTACCCGCAAATACAATCTGGAATCGGAAACGCTGTACGGCACGACGCTGGGCGCGATGAACGCGTCGGGCGCAGTCTGCGAATTTCTGCCGCGCCTGTGGGCTGCGGGCGGCAACGTGTTTGAGAACGGCAAGGCGGTGATCGACAGCGACGCGGGCGTGCGGGCGCTGACGGACTATATTGAATGCTTCAGCTACGCGCACCCGGAATCGCCTGCGCATTGGTGGGACGAGCAGGTGGAGATATTCGCGCGGGGCGATGCGGCGATGATGACAATGTATACCGACCATGCCACGCCGCTGGAGGACAGAAGCATATCCAATGTGGTGGGCAAGGTGGGCTACGGGCTGCTGCCGGGGCAGGTAAGCGTACTGGGCGGCTGGTCTATCTGCATCAGCGCCGGTTCGGATAAAAAGAGCGACGCTTTCGAGTTTTTGAAATGGACCGCATCAGAATCATTGACGATCCCCAACGCCATGCTGGGCCGCATTGTGCCGTATCGCTCGGTGTTTGAAAGCAGCGAAATGCACAACCTTTATCCGTGGTACAGGATGCTGCCGGACGCTTTTGCGTGCACAAAACGGCGCGCCATTCCGCGCAACGCCAAGGGCGAGGGCGTATCTGAAGCCGTTTTTGAGCAGATCATCGGTGACGCGGTGCATGCGGCGCTGGGCAGAACTATGTCGCCCAAGGAGGCTCTTCGGATGGCGGCCAAGAAATTGAGCGATGCTATAAAATGACTTGATTTTATATATTGACACGTTCAAAAAAATAAACTATGATACTGGCATGAAGATAAAACGGCTTCATGCCTTTTTTTCTCCAGCCACATCTAAAGAGTAGAATTGCCTGAAATGCTTGCTTTCAAGCAGGTGATACGCAAATAAAAGGCAGTTGTACTTCGACACAAAGAATCTATTAAACGAAAGAGGGAGACTTATGGATCGTTACAAGGATGTTTTGCTCAGCCCGCTCAAAATCGGTAACAGGGAATGCAAGAACAGGTTTTTCATTCAGGCGATGGAATGCACCGACGCGGATGACGACGGCAACCCGACTGGATTAACGGTAGAACGCTACTCGAACCTGTTTAAGGGTGAGGCGGGCATGGTCACGCTGGAAGCCATTACGGTGACGGACGAGAGCCGCAGCCGTTTGAACCAGCTGTCCATTATGCCCAGAAACGCCAAGCCGCTTGAGAAATTCGTGGGAGACTTAAAGAAGATCAACCCCGACACGCTGTTTGTATTCCAGCTGACGCACTCCGGCGAGCTCAGCAACCCTGAGTTTTCGCGCCGCGTAACGGTGAAGCCCCTGCCCGGCTTTGGCGGCGATGTGCTGTCCGAAGAGGAAGTGGACGAAATCATGGACCGCTTCGTGCTGGCAGCGCGCATCGCGTATGACGCGGGTGCGGACGGCATCGACTTAAAGCTGTGCCACGGCTACCTCGGCTCGCAGATACTGCGTCCTTACAACGACCGTCAGTGGAAATACGGCGGCTCATGGGAAAACAGAAGACGCTTTGCGTTCGATCTGTATGAGCGCATCAGCAAGGAAATCAACGACAAGAACTTCTTGATCGGTTCCAAAATATCGGCGTGGGAAGGCTTCCCCGGCGGCTTTGGTACGGAAGGCCCCGATTCGCCCATCATCGACCTCACAGAGCCGCTGGCTTTGATCCGCGGTCTTGAGGAGCGCGGCGCGCAGTACTTTGTGCAGTCCGGCGGCAGCCCGTCCATCACGGTGGCGATCACTCAGGCCGACAAGCACGCGCCTTACTTTGCTTATCTGCACCCCACCTGGGCTAAGGAGTTCAAGAAAGCTGCCAAGTCTGCGGCGATCATCGGCTCGAACTACTCGGTGTTCAGAAACGGCAAAAACGGCTGCCTCGCCACAGAGCAGGAAAAGAACTCGATGTTCTTCTACGGCTCCAAGTTCATCGAAGAGGGCAAGGTGGATATGGTGGCTCTCGGACGGCAGTCTTACGCTGATCCGCTGCTGCCGCTCAAGCTGCGTGAAGGCCGCGCGAACGAGATCAAATGGTGCACCATCTGCGACAACTGCTTAGAGCTGCTGATCCGTCAGCGCGAGATCGGCTGCTGCACGTACAACAAGCACTACACAGATGTGCTTGTGAAGACCAGAAAAGAGCTTGGACCCCTGCGTACAATGCATACGTGATTATATTAATGTAGCAAAGAGGAGGAAGCACGATAATGAAATTAGGTTTTTTTGCGGCGAACTATGCGCACCTGTCGCTTGAAGAAGTCGCCAAAATCATGGTTCAATATGGCTATGAGATGATGGAAGTGCCCGCATACAGCGGCTGCGAACAGCTGAACTGCGACGAGATGCTAAAGCCCGGCAAGGCCGCTGAGCTTAGAAAAACGCTGGCGAGCTACGGCATTGAGATTTCCGGTCTGTCTAACCACGCCGATTCTCTGCTGATATTGGGACCGCACACCGAGGACACCGACAAGCTGTGCCCCGGCACCAAGGCAGACAAGGTGAAGTATGGTATCGATAACCTGCTGAAGACGGCTCAGGCAGCGAACGCGCTGGAAGTGCCCGTCGTCAACGGCTTCACGGGCGTCACCAACTGGGGTCGTTACTTCCCGTTCCCGAGCGCGGACGGCTGGGACAAGATGGAGCAGGAGTTTGCGGAAGTGTTTGCGCCCATCATGGACCGCTTCAAGGAATACGGCGTGAAATTTGCCGTTGAGCCGCATCCCAACAACATGATCTACGACATTCACACGGCGAAGCGCGCGATTGAGCTGCTGGACGGACATCCGAACTTCGGCTTCAACCTCGACCCCGCGAACCTGATTTACCTCGGACTCAAGGTCGAGAACTTCATCGATGAGCTGGGCAGCCGCATTTTCCACGTACACGCCAAGGACGGCGAAATCGTGGAGCATAACATACAGCGCGGCGGCATACTGATGCAGGGCGACTGGCAGCGCATTGACCGCGCCTTCCGCTTCCGTATACCCGGCTGGGGCAGCGTGCCGTGGAAGAAGGTTATCACCGAGCTCGCGATGGTGGGCTACGACTATGTGCTGAGCTATGAGCACGAGGATGTGACGATGAGCGTGGGCGACGGTGTGGAGAAGGTTGCGCCGTACCTCAAGCCGCTGATCATCAAGGCGCCGTACGAAGGCCGCCGCGACAAGATATTCAACAATCCGAGAGACTGATTGCTACATTAATATTATACAGGGAGGTTAAGTTATGGCTGGAATGATGAAAGCTCAGGTTGTAAAAGCGCCTTATCAGATGGAATATACGGACGTTCCGATCCCTGAGATCAATGACGACGAAGTGCTCATTAAGGTTAAGGTCTGCGGCATCTGCGGATCTGACTGGAGCATCTATACCGGTAAGTACGCGGCTGACAAGCTGCCCATGGTGACCGGACACGAGTTCTGGGGCGAAGTGGCGAAGGTAGGCAAAAACGCCAAGGGCCTGAAGGTGGGCGACCGCGTTGCGCCGGACATCTGCCTGACCTGCGGCACCTGCTATTTCTGCCGCCGCGGCGACGGACTTCTATGCGAGACGTTCACGCAGCTGGGCATTCACACGGACGGCGGCTTTGCGGAATACGTGAAGGCTCCGTGGAAGAACTGCTACGTGCTGCCCGATGATATGGACGATTATACCGCCGCGTTTGTGGAGCCGCTGACCGCGGTGATTCACGCTGCTGAGCGTATGGACGCCAAGCTGGGCTCTTCCGTGGCGGTTATCGGCTGCGGCCTGGGCATACTGCACGGCGCGCTGGCGAAGGCGCGTGCTTGCGCTCCCGTTATCGTGATCGGCGATGATCCGGCGCGTTTGGCAACGGCGAAGAAGATGGGCGCGGATGTGACCATCAACATCAAGGAAACACCCGATGTGGTGGCGGAAGTGAAGCGTATCACGGGCGGCGTTGGCGTGGATTACGTCATCGAAGCGGTGGGCTCTACAGCCACCTACGAGCAGGCGTTCCAGATGCTGCGCCGCGGCGGCAAGGTGGAAGCGTTCGGTATCGCGGCGCAGGGTCAGAAGGCCGCGCTGGAGCCGTACGAATTCGTGCTGGGCGAGAAGAAGGTAAGCGGCTCGTGCGCGGGTATCGGCAACAACTGGGGCGATGCCATCACGCTGCTCAAGTACGGCATCATTGATCCCAAGCCCATGTTCTCGATGGCGGTGCCGCTGGCTGAGCTGGAGACAGCGCTCAAAGAGATCAGAGAGCAGAACAGCCTTGTGAAGGTGTTTGTCTGCCCCGAACTGACGGAGCGCGTGTACTTCTAAACGGAAGAACTGACGGGAGACTGCTCTGTTAAAGGGTGGTCTCCCTATGTCGTTATACCGATGCTGCCGGATTTGGACAGTGGAAACGCCGGGTGGATGCTTCGCTTTGCTCTGCATGACAGGGTGCGGAGGGCGTGCTTCCCCGTCGCTCCCAACAAAACATCGGTCATTCCGAACGCAGTGAGGAATCCCCTGTAAGAGCGCGATGCGCTTGGTGCATGGGGTGAAGGTCTTGGACAGTGGTGACTCCGGGGGATGATTCGCTTCGCTCTGCATGACAGGGTGGAGAGGGAGGAATCGCTTGACGGGGCATGGCTTTGGGCGGCGGAAACGCCGGGGGATGCTTCGCTTCGCTCTGCATGACAGGATACCACAGACGCGCTGTCATTCCGAACGCAGTGAGGAATCCCCTGTAAGAGCGCGATGTGCTTGGTGCATGGGGTGAAGGTCTTGGACAGTGGTGACTCCGGGGGATGCTTCGCTTCGCTCTGCATGACAGGGTGGAGAGGGAGGAATCGCTTGACGAGACGCGGCTTTGGGACAGTGGAAGCGCCGGGGGATGCTTCGCTTCGCTCTGCATGATAGGGTGGAGAGGGAGGAATCGCTTGAAGGGGCGTGGCTTTGGGCGGCGGAAACGCCGGGGGATGCTTCGCTTTGCGGAAACTTGGCGGCTGGGCCTGAGGCGTACCATAAATATTATAGAGGTAACAGATGATACTGACGGTCACTTTGAATCCGGCGATGGACAGGCTGATGTTCGTTGACGGGTTTACGTTTAATGTAACGAACAGAATATACCGCAGGGAGAACTGCGTGGGCGGCAAGGGTACGCATGTGTCCGCCAACCTCGCATGCCTTGAGGAAAACAGCATCGCGACAGGGATTGCGATGGGACCGACCGGACGGCAGATCATAGAGAGCCTGCAAAGCCTTGGCGTGGAATGCGACTTCGTGTTCTCGGAGCAGGGCGATTCGCGCACGAATTACGTGCTGCTGGATGGTCAATCGAGCACGCTGATTTGTGAAAAGGGCCCGGAGATACCCGAAGGTGTCATGGACGCATTCGCGGCGAAGTACGATGCGCTGACGGATAACGCGGAATATGTGATTATATCGGGAGATGCGTCCAACTTCGCTTTCGGCGAAGGCTTCTCGCTGCAGGACAGGATGCTGGAGGTTGCCCGGGAAAAGGGCGTGCGCGTGGTGCTGGACAGCGCGGGCGCGTCGCTGAAGTCGGGCGTGAAGAAAGCGCCTTACCTGATTAAGCCCAACGCGGAGGAGCTGGCCGAGCTGACGGGTATGCCCACGGACAACGACGCTCAGATCATGGCGGCGATAGAGAGCCTGGACGAGTACGGCGTTGAAATCGTTGCGGTGTCGATGGGAAGCCGCGGAAGTATCGTCAAGTATGGCGGCGAATACTTCCGCGCGGGCATCGCAACCGTGGAGGCGCAAAACACCGTGGGCTGCGGCGACGCTTATCTGAGCGGGCTTGTGTACGCGATCAAGCACGGCTTTGAAGCCGAGCCGGCCTTGGCGCTGGCGGCGGCATGCGGCGGCGCGGCGGCGATGAGCCCGCTGTCTGTGGGCTTCCACAGGGAAACGGCGCTGTCGCTGAGAGACAAAATACAAATAACGAAACTGGAGAAATGACATGCAATACATGGAAGAACGTAAGAAGATGCTGCAGATCGTGAGCGACCTTTGGGAACGCCGTTTGACCAACGCCGCAGGCGGAAACTGCGCGATGCGCGTGGACGACAACCGCGTGCTGGTATCGCCGTCGATGATGAGCGAGCACAAGCACTGCCGCATCGGCATCGAAGAGCCGCTGTTGATCGACTACGACTGCAATATACTTGAAGGCACGGGCAAGTTTTCCCGCGAGGGACGCATGCACGCGCTGATACTGAAGAACATTCCTGAGGTGGGCGGCGTGATTCATGCCCATCCGTTCTATACGATGGTGTATGTGGCAGCATGCAAGCCCATTCCGCAGGTGACGGAAGCCACGCTCAAGATGGGCGAGACGGGCCTCATCCATCAGGCGAAGGCTTACAGCATGGAGCTGGCTGAGAACGCGTACGAGTATTTCATGCCCAAGCGCGAGCAGCTGAAAATAACGGGACTATGCGGTCTGCTGCCGTATCACGGCACGGTGGCTGTCGGCAAGCACATCGAGCAGGCGTTTTCTGTCGTGGAGCGCGTGGAAGGCGATGCAGTCTGCAATCTGTTGGGGAAACTGATTTGACATGAACAAAAATGTGATCGTTTGTGATATAGGGGCATCCAGCGCGAGAGTTTTCAAAGCCGCTTACGGCGGCGGAAAGCTCTCGCTTGACGTGCTGCACAGATTCCCCAATAAGCCGATCATCGTGGGGAATAGTCTTTATTGGGATATATTCGCGCTGCATGAGGGGCTCAAGCGCGGCATAGCCTCTGCCGGACGGGACGCAGTGTCCATCGGCATCGACGCGTTCAGCAACGATTATCTGCTGCTGGACTGCACGGGCGCGATTGCGGAGCCGCCGCACTCGTACCGCGACGCACGGACGGTAGGCATGCTGGAAGAGATGGATAAGCACATCTCCCGCAAGGAGCTGTATTACCGCACGGGCTTGCAGTTTAACCGCATGAACTCGCTGTATCAGTGGCTTTCGCTGGCGAAGCAGCGTCCGTGGACGCTGGTGACGGCGGACAGCCTGCTTTTCGTACCCGATGCGCTCGTGTATTTCCTGACGGGCGAAAAGGTGACGGAATACACGCTGGCGAGCGTATCGCAGGGGTATAACCCCACGGAGCGCTGCTGGGATCTGCCGCTGCTGGAGAGCATCGGTTTTTCCACGCGGCTGTTTCAGCGCATCGTGTTTCCCGGCGAAGAGGCGGGCAGGCTGACGCAGGATGTGAGCGCGGAGCTTTCCGTCGGACAGCTGCCGGTGATTGCGGTGGGTGAGCACGACACGGCTTCGGCGGTGGCGGCGGTGCCCAGCTTGGCGCCGCGGTTTGCGTATATCAGCAGCGGCACGTGGTCTATCGTGGGCACGGAGATTGAAAGCCCGCTGATTAACGAGCGCAGCTATCGGCACGGACTGGCCAACGAGGGCGGCGTGGGCGGACGCATCCGTCTGCTCAAGAACGTGATGGGGCTGTGGATATTGCAGGAGTGCCAGCGCTATTGGCAGGAACGCGGCAGCGGCTTCGACTACTCGGAGCTGGTGCAATTGGCGGCGAAGTCTCGCTGGGAGTCGGCGCTGTTTGATCCGGATGATGAAACGTTCTACAAGCCGGGCCCGATGCCGGAGCTGATCGCCGGATACTTTGAGGAGCGCGGCATGGCGGTGCCCCGTGAGCCGGGCGATGTGGCGCGGTGCGTGATGCTGAGCCTGGCGTGCAAATACCGCTATGTGCTGGAGTGTCTGGAATACGCCTGCGGCTATGAGCTGCCGGTGGTGCACATCATAGGCGGCGGCGCGCAGAACGGCCTGCTGAACCAGTTGACCGCCAATATATCCGGCAAGCCGGTGATTGCGGGGCCTTCGGAGGCGACGGCGCTGGGCAACGCGATGGTGCAGCTGATGGCGGCGGGTGAGTTTAGCTCGCTGACAGAGGCGCGCAGCGCGCTGATCGCGTCTGTTGACGTGGCGGAATTTTTACCGGACGGCGCGGACAAGTGGCAGGAGCTGTACGCGGATTACTGCCTTAGGAATAATTTAACCGTTTCGGAATAACGCTATTTATATTATCGATTTCATGGCAAAGTGTGCGATTTTGATTGTTGACAATTGGAACGAACCAATATAAAATGATAACAAACAACAACAATAGAGAACAAACAACAAACGAACAGCAACACTGACTAAATGAAAGCGATGACAAAAAATGATTAATGTATGTTTGATCGGTGCGGGTCGTGCAGGGATGATCCACGCGAGAAACTTTAAATCGCGCGTGGGCAACGCAAGCATCGTGGCGGTGGCAGACCCCTTTGAGGAGGCTTGCGTCAAGGCTTGCGAGGAGCTCGGCATCAACAGGTATTACACGGACTACAAGCAGGTGCTGGCGCAGGACGACATCCACGCGGTGGTTGTGGTATCGCCCACCAAGTTTCACAGGGATATCGTGGTGGACTGCGCGGACGCGGGCAAGCACATACTGTGCGAGAAGCCGATGGCGATGACGGTGCAGGAATGCGACGACATGATCGAGGCGGCGAAACGCAACAACGTCAAGCTGCAGGTGGGCTTTATGCGGCGGTTCGACGAGAGCTTCCAGAAAGCCAAGGAGGCGTTGCAAAGCGGCTCCATCGGCGACATCGTGCATATACGCTCGCTGACCAGAGGGCCGAGCAAGCCGCGCGAATGGATGTATGACATCGAGATCAGCAACGGGCCTCTCGCCGAGGTGAACAGCCACGACATCGACTGCGTGCGCTGGCTGGCGGAAAGCGACATGGAATCGCTCTATGCGGTGGCGGGAAATTACAGGAACAAGGAGATTGCTGCGGATTATCCGGATTTCTACGACAACGTGGTGATGACGGGTACGCTGAAAAACGGAATACAGTTTACGATTGAAGGCGCGCAGTATGTGAGCTACGGCTACGATGCGCGGGTGGAGGTGCTGGGCACCAAGGGTGTGATACACATCGGGCGCACCGACGCGTATCACTACAAGGCGGTCACCGAGCAGAACGGTACCAGCTCTCCCTACATCATCAGCTGGACATCGCTGTTTAAGGACGCGTATCTGGAGGAGGACGTGCAGTTCATTCAATGCATACTGAACGACACGACGCCCATGGTGACGGGTGAGGACGGAAAGATGGCGGTGGCGGTGGTGAAAGCCGGTAACCGTTCCATCAAAGAAAAAGCGATCGTCAAACTGTAAGGAGGCAAACCATGTTAGCAGCAAGATTATACGGACCGAGAAAACTGATTGTAGAAGATATTCCCAAACCGATAATAAATGAAAACGAAATACTGCTCAAGATCAAGAGCGCGGCGATATGCGGCACGGATGTGCGCATGTTCCAGAACGGCTCCGGCGACATCAGCGAGACCAACCCGCGTGTGCTGGGTCATGAGTTCGGCGGCGTGATTGAACAGGTGGGCAGCAATGTCGACTTTTATAAGGAAGGCATGGAGATCGCGGTGGCGCCTAACATTGGCTGCGGCATCTGCGACAAGTGTGTGCGCGGCAACGGTCACATGTGCGACAGC
Organism: Bacillota bacterium; assembly: GCA_023415795.1. Lineage (GTDB taxonomy): Bacteria > Bacillota > Clostridia > Christensenellales > SZUA-584 > SZUA-584. The sequence goes on from JAEZJG010000015.1 coordinate 55,374, forward strand.
TATACCGCTTTTGGCATCAACATGGACGGTGCTTTCGCGGAATACGTGAAGATACCCGAGAAGGCGATACGGCAGGGCAACCTGATGGTGACGCCCGCCGGTATGAAGGCGGAGGAAGTGGCGATCAACGAGCCGCTGTCCTGCGCGTATAACGGCGCGCTGCACTGCAACATCGTGCCGGGAGACTATGTGCTGATTGTGGGCGCGGGCACCATCGGTCTGTTCCATGCCAAGCTGGCGAAGATCTACGGCGCGGCGAAGGTGATCATGAACGATCTGTCGGCAGAACGCCTGCAGTTGTGCAAGGATATTGAAAACAACATCATCACCTACCACGGCGACGACCTCGCGGGCTTCATCAAGGAAGAGACGAAGGGGCGCGGTGTGGATGTGTGCATCACGGCCTGCCCGTCGCCCGACGTGCAGCGGCAGTCGCTGGAGCTGATGGCGGAAGGCGGCAGAATTAACTTCTTCGGCGGTTTGCCCAAGACCAAGGAAAACGTACAGATCAACACGAATCTTATTCACTATAAGCAGCTGATCGTCACCGGAACAACGCGCGCGAGCATTTCGCACTTCCGCACGACGATGGGCTTTATCGCAGACGGCTTGATTGACCTGTCGGGCATTGTGACGGGGCGTCACAGCATTCATGAGATCGGCAAGGCCTTTGAGTATGCCGAAAAGGCAGTGGGGCTCAAGCACGTTATTGAATTTTAAAGAGGTGTGGCCATGAATTATTTGATCGGTGTTGATATCGGCACACAGGGGACGAAGACGAACCTATATGACGAGCAGGGGCGCGTGGTGGGCAGCAGCTTTGAGGCGTCCAACCTGATCAGCCCCAAAACGAGCGAGGTGTATCAGGAGGCGGACGAGATATTTTCTTCCGTCATCAACACCGTGCGGGATGCGGTGGCGGCAAGCGGCGTGGATGTGAAGCAGATACGCGCGCTGGGGCTTGACTCGCAGATGGCCGGTATCATGGGCATCGGCAAGGATTTTGAAGCCGTCACGTATTACGATAGCTGGCTGGACACCAAGTGCGGCAAATACATCACCGAGATCAAGAAAAAGGCCAACAAAAGATCGATTGAACTCAACGGCGTGCCCGTGACGTACACGCACGGCCCCAAGGTGCTGTGGTGGAAGCACGAGCAGCCGCAGACCTATTCGCGCATTGCGAAGTTTGTGCTGCCGCATATATATGTGGGCGGCAGGCTGTCCGGGCTGAAGTCAGACGAAGCGGTTATCGACCACACCTGTATACACTTCAGCGGCTTCGCGGACAACCTGAACAAGGCATGGTCGGACGAGCTGATGGAGACGTTTGATGTGAGCCGCGATAAGCTGCCGCAGATTGCCGATCCGTGGAAGATTGTCGGCGGCATGAAGAAGGTATACGCAGAGGCCTGCGGGCTTCCCGAAGGGCTGCCCATTGTGGCGGGCTGCGGCGATTCCGCGGCGACCTGCCTGGGCGCTGGCATTGTGACGCCGGGTCAGGTGTTTGACGTGGCGGGAACGGCATCGATACTGTCTTGCTGTGTGGATTCGTATAAGCCGGACACCAAGCACGAGGCGATGATGCTGATGCGCTCGGTGGTGGACGGGCTTTGGATGCCGCTGGCGTACATCAACGGCGGCGGTCTGTGCCTGCGGTGGTATAAGGACAGCATCACGGGCGCGGTGGATTACGACACGCTGGAGCGCGAGGCAACGGCGGTTGCGCCGGGCAGCGAGGGGCTGCTGTTTGTGCCGCACTTCGCGGGGCGCGTTTGCCCCAACGACCCGGACATGCGCGGCAGCTTTTTGGGGCTGAACCTGACGCACAAGCGCGGTCATATGTATCGTGCCATCATGGAAGGCATATCGTACGAATACAAGTATTACCTCGGCGTGCTGCGCGATATCGGCATCGATACCGAGATTCATAAGGTGTTTGGCATGGGCGGCGGCGCAAAGAGCGCGCTGTTCAACCAGATCAAGGCGGACGTATTGGGATTGCCGTATGTGCCGCTGCAAAACGTGGACACCGCGCCGCTGGGCAGCGCCATCGTTGCCGGATACGGCGTGGGCGTGTACAGCGACATTGCGGCAACGGCGGCAAGCTTTATAAAGGCAGGTGCGGAAACCGCCAACGATCCGCAGCGCGGCGTGCGGTACGAGCCGTTCGCGCAGGCGTATCTGGATTCGTTTGAGGCGCTGCGTGGCATATACCGTGCGCTGGGAGGTGCCGTCAATGGCTGAGCATGTGAACGAAGCCATGTTCGCGGAGGAGCGCAAGTCTGCCATCGCCCAGTACATTTATAAGAATAAGAAGTCTACCGTCAGTGAGCTGTGCGCGCTGTTCAAGGTGTCTCCCGCGACGATACGCAACGACCTCACGGAGCTGGAAAACGCGGGGCTGCTGAAGCGCACGCACGGCGGCGCGATACCCAACGCGAAGGCGAACTATGAGCTGAACTCCAGCCAGAAGAAGGTGGAGCACAGCCGCGAAAAGGAAGCCATCGCAAAACGGGCGGCGGCGTATGTGGAGGACGGGGACACCATCGCGCTGGATACCGGCACCACCACGCTGTGTTTGGCGAAGGAGCTGGCATCCAAGAAGAACCTGACGGTGGTGACCTACGACATCGAGATTGCCGGATTTCTGGAGGACAACACGGACGCGGATATCGTGCTGGTGGGCGGGCGCGTGCGCCGCGGCTTTCATTGCAGCGTGGGGCCTTTGGCTCTCAAGTGCCTGGAGGGGCTGCGCGTGGACAAAGCGTTTGTCGCCAGCAACTCTGTGAGCATCGAAAACGGCTTGACGACGCCCAATCTGGAGCTGGCGCAGATCAAGACCAGCCTCGTCACCTTTGCTGAAGAGGCGTTTTTGCTGTGCGACAGCAGCAAGTTTGGACGGGCTTCGTTTGTGCGGTTTGCGGACATCAGGCAGGTGGGCACCATCATCACCGATAAGGGGCTGACCGCGCAGCATATCAGCGAGCTGGAGCAGCTGGGCGTGACGCTGGACATCGCGTAACGGCTGAGCATTATCAAAACATTACACAAGGGAGTTGGCATTATGAAGACACGTCTTGTCCCATTATATTTTACCGCCGCAAACGAGCGGGAACGCAAGGAATTTGAAACGCAGCTGGAGCGTATCGCGGATATGTACGGCGATGTGGCCGAGCTGCTGGAGCCTGTGGCTGTGGGCGGCAATCTGCCTGCCGAGGCGGACGCGGTGCTGTTTCCGCAGCTGATCGGCGCGGCGTTTCGGGAGATTGAAGGACTGAAGAAAATCACGCTGCCCGTTATCGTCATCACGAGCCGCTTTGGCACGGTGGAGATGTGGGACTGGGAGATCGTGAACTATCTGCGTGCGAACGGACTGAACGTGTTCTCTCCTTATAACGTGGAGCTGGCCAAGGTAATTCTAAGAGCGATCGGCGCGAAAACGAAGATGGCGAAGGGCGGCAAGTTCCTGATGCTGCAGGACAGCCCCGGCGAGGGTATGCAGGCAAACATCTTCAAGCGGTTCTACTGGTGGGAAGAGGAATGCACCCGCGTGATGCAGGAAACCTTCGGCATACAGCTGATATACCGCAGCTGGAAGGAGACGGCCGCACGGGCGCAGCAGATCAGCGACGACGTGGCCCGCGAGGCCGCCAAGAGCTGGGATATCTGCATGGAAGGCGTGCCGGAAGCGAACTATCTGCGCGCGGTGAAGATATACGTGGCGGTTAAGGAGCTGATCGACGAGATCGGCGACGTGGAGGGCGTGGGCAGCAACTGCCTGAACGAATCCTTCAACGCCGACACCACACCCTGCCTGGCGTGGACGATGCTGTTTGAGAAGGACGACATCATATTTGCGTGCGAGGGCGATACGCTGACGCTGCTCAGCACGTTCATACTGTACCGCTCGCTCAAGGTGCCCGTTATGATGACCAACATATACCCGTTCCTTGTGGGCATGGCGGCACTGGCGCATGAGAAGATCGACAAGTTCCCCGACATCGACGATCCGGATAACCACGCGCTGGGCGTACACTGCGGCTACTTCGGACTGGCGGCGCGCCCCTTCTGCTCGAAGTGGTGCATGCGTCCCAAGGCGCTGGAGATCGTGGACGAGAACGCCATTGTGATCGACTGCGAATTTGCCAAGGGGCCGGTGACGCTGACGAAGATCGATTCCAGCTTCAAGAAGCTGACGGTGATACAGGCGGAGATCGAGGACTATGTGCAGTATCCCGGTTCGGACTGCCGCAACGGCGCGCTGATCCGCTACAAGGACGGGCACAAGGTGATGGAGGTGCTCTCCTCGCACCACCAGCTTATTATCGCGGGCAACAGGGTGCCCGAGCTGACACAGCTTGCAAAGGTTTTCGGTTGGGAAACTGAAATACTGTAATATAAAGAAAAGGAGAACGAAGCTATGAAGATAGGTATCGACAGTTATTGCTACCACAGGTTTTTCGGCGAGGTATATCCCGATCAGGAGCCCGCTGCGAAGAAGATGACAATGGGCGACTTCCTGACCAGAGCTCAGCAGCTGGGCGTGGACGGCGTATCGCTGGAGTCGTGTTTCTTTGAATCTCTGGAGGATTCGTATATCAGGGAACTCAAGGCGCAGCTGGACGAATACGGCTTCGACCGCGTGTTTGCGTGGGGGCATCCGGACGGACTTGAGAGAGGCAAAAACGAGGCAGCCTTCAAGGAAATGATGGACTGCATTCCCAAGGCGAAGCTGATGGGCGCCGACGTGATGCGCGTCACGGGTTCTTCTCTGATGTTCCGCCACGAGCCGCACGGCCCGCAGATTGAGGCGCTGTCGCGTCAGTTCAAGGAAGCCATCAAGGTGGCTGAAGAATGCGGCGTGAAGCTGGCGGTGGAAAACCACATCGATTACACCGGCCAAGAGATCATGCAGCTGCTGGAAAACGTGGGCTCGGACAGCTTCGGCGTGAACTTTGACACGGGCAACTTCCTGCGTTTGCTGGACGATCCGATCAAGGCGATGGAGCTGCTGGCACCGCACGTGTTTGCTGTGCATCTGAAGGACTTGCAGGTGAACCCGCGTATGGCGCGTCCTGACGACTGGTTCTTCTTCTCCGGCGTGCCGGTTGGCGACGGACTGATCGACAATCAGGCGCTGGCGAACATACTGAACAAGACCAACTTTACGGGCTTCCTCGCGGTGGAGATCGATCATCCGCATTACGACTGGATGGGCAGAGAAGAGGAATGCGTCGAGAAGAGCGTTCAGGGGCTTAAGGCCATCGTCAACGCGCTGTAATAAGGAGACGAAGAATGAAGAAGAAGCTGAATATTGCCATCATCGGCAAGGGCTTTATGGGCAAGGTTCACAGCCACATGTGGCGCACTGTGGACAAGATATTCGACGTGGAGTTTGAGCCGGTGCTCAAGGTGGCCGTGGGTACAGACGAGGCGTCTACCAAGGCCTTTGCCGAGCGGTGGGGCTTTGAGGACTACACCACCGACTGGAAGCAGGCCATTGAGCGCGACGATGTGGATGTGATCGACATCGTATCGCCCACGTATCTGCATAAGGAAATGGTAATCCACGCCGCGAAGAACAAGAAGCACATATTCTGCGAGAAGCCGTTTGCGCTGAGTGTGGCGGACGCGGAAGAGATGGCTGCCGAGTGCGACAAGGCGGGTGTGCTGCACTACCTGAACCACAACTATCGCCGTGTGCCTGCTGTCAGCTACGCCAAGCAGCTGATTGAGGAAGGCAAGATCGGTGAGATATACCACTTCCGCGGCGCGTATCTGCAGGATTGGATCATGGACGAGAACTTCCCGCTGACCTGGCATCTGCGTGAGGATAAGGCCGGCGGCGGTCCGCTGTTTGACCTTGCGACTCACTCGATTGATCTGGCCCGTTATCTGGTGGGCGAAGTGGAAAGCGTATACGCAAACACGCGCACGTTCATCGAAGAGAGACCGCTGCCCGGTGCGGGTTCGGCGACGTTCTCTAAGGGCACGGGCGAGGCTGCGGCTAAGGGCAAGGTGACGGTGGACGACGCTTGCTTTATCGTGATGGATTTTGCGGGCAAGCGCACGCTGGGCTCCTGCGATGTTACCCGCTTTGCGGGCGGACGCCGCAACTACAACTACTTTGAGATATACGGCTCGAAGGGCAGCCTGACATGGAACCTGGAGCGCATGGACGAGCTGAACTATTGCAGCAACGACGATGCAGAGCCGGAGCAGGGCTACCGCAACATCATGGCAACGTACGGCTCGCATCCGTACACGGGCAACTGGTGGGCGCCGGGTCATCTGGTGGGCTACGAGACAACGTTTGTCAACGCGGCGTACGACTATCTGGTAGCACTGGCGAAGGGCGAGCAGGTGACGCCGAACTTCCATGACGGCGTGAACATCAACAAGGTGATTGCGGCAGCGAAGAAGTCTGCGGAGACCGGCACAAAAGTGAAGGTTTGAGAGAGCAGGAACGGGGGCGGCGCTGACGCAGTGCCGCTCTCGGACTGTCCTTGTGTGGTTTTGCTCTGAGTATCGCCTAGGGCATGATCTCGCGACGGGGGATTCCTCACTGCGTTCGGAATGACAGCAGGAGGGAGATTGCTCACTGCGTTCAGTATGACGAGATGGGAAGGGCTGTGCGCTGCGCAGTTACGTGTCATGCAGAGCGAAGCGAAGCATCCCCAAGGGCGTGATCGCGTTTGGGTGTGTGGTGCTTGTGCATCGAACAGGCATGATCTTGCGACGGGGGATTCCTCACTGCGTTCGGAATGACAGCAGGAGGGAGATTGCTCACTGCGTTCGGAATGACGGGATGCAGTGTTGGGATCAACGGCGAAGCACGCCCTCCCGCCACGCTGTCATGCAGAGCGAAGCGAAGCATCCCCAAGGGTGTGATCGCGTTTGGGTGAGTGGTGCTTATTCATCAAACAGGCATGATCTTGCTGCGGGGGATTCCTCACTGCGTTCGGAATGACAGCAGGAGGGAGATTGCTTACAGCCGTTCGGAATGACGGGATGCAGTGTTGGGAGCAACGGCGAAGCACGCCCTCCCGCCACGCTGTCATGCAGAGCGAAGCGAAGCATCCCCCAGGGCGTGATCGCGTTAGGGCGAGTGGTGATTGTGCATCGCCTAGGGCATGATCTTGCTATCGGGGGATTCCTCACTGCGTTCGGAATGACAGCAGGAGGGAGATTGCTTACAGCCGTTCGGAATGACGGGATGGAAGATTCTTCTCGGCGTTTGGAATGACGGCGCTCTGAGGGTGTTACGAAATAATATGTGTATCTTTTTTTGCAAGTTTTAAATAATTGAAAAGGGAGCATTAACGAGAAATGAAACTGGAAGCTGCAACACAACCCACGATGTATTTCATCGGGGTGACGACGACCAAGTCGTCCATCATGAAGGTGTTTCCGGAGTGGGCGAAGGCGCTGGGCATCGATGCTGTGATGAAGGGTATCGACATCGCGATCCACGAGAAGCCTGAGGTTTACCGCGAAGTGGTGAATTTCATCAAGCACGATCCGCTTTCGATGGGCGCGCTGGTGACCACGCACAAGCTGGACCTCTATGAAGCGGCGAAGGATCTGTTCGATTATCTTGATCCGCTGGCGCTGGCCTTCGGCGAGCTTTCGTCCATCTCTAAGCTGGACGGCAAGCTGTGCGGTCATGCCAAGGACCCGATCACGTCGGGCTTGTCGCTGGACGAGTTTGTGCCGGCAGATTACTTCAAGAACACCGGCGCGGAGGTGTTCATCATGGGCGCGGGCGGCAGCGCGATATCGATGGGATATCACCTGATGCAGGAGCGCTTCAAGGGCAACTATCCCAGCAAGATCATTATCGCCAACAGAAGCCAGCCGAGGCTTTCCGAGATCGAGAAGATATTCAAGCAGCTTGACCCCGGCGGCATAAAGTTCGAATACTATCTCACGCCCGAGGAAGGGCAGAACGACGAAGTGCTTGCGCGTGTGAAGGAAGGCTCTGTGATCGTGAACGCGACGGGGCTCGGCAAGGACAGACCGGGCAGCCCGCTGACGGACAACGCGGTGTTCCCCAAGAAGTCTCTGGTGTGGGAGATCAACTACCGCGGCGATCTGAAGTTCATGTATCAGGCGCAGGCGCAGCAGGAGAAGCAGGAGTTGACGGTGATCGACGGCTGGAAGTATTTCATCTATGGCTGGACGGCAGTGATATCCGAGGTGTTCCATATACCGATCGTGGGCGAAACGTTGGATAAGTGTGACAAAATAGCAAGCGGCTTCAGAGGCTAAGCAGAAGGAGATTAATAATATGAGCAGCAATATCAATTCGGACAAGTTCAATTGGACACAGGGTTTTACCATTGACTTTGATTTAGTGACGGGCATGTCGAAAAGCGGCGCGGAGACGAGCAAACGCACCGTGTCCAGCATGCGGGGCATGTATGCGGATGAAGCCGCCACGGAAGAGCTTATCAAAAACGGCGATCCGCTGGTGTACGAGTTCTATGAAATGGGTGCGCCCGAGAAGGAAGGCGATCTGGCTTTTGGCGCCAGCATCACTTATCCCGGCAAGGTGGGTAACGAGTATTTCATGACCAAGGGGCATTTCCACACCATATTGGAAACCGCCGAGGTTTACTATTGCCTGAGCGGCGAAGGCTTAATGCTGATCGAAAGCCCGGAGGGCGATTGGAGCGCGCAGCCGCTGTCACCCGGCGTGATGGTATACGTGCCGCCGCGCTATGCGCACCGCAGCATCAACACCGGCAGCGTGCCCATGGTGACGTTCTTCTGCTTCCGCGGCGACGCAGGGCACGATTACGGCACGATTGAGACCAAGGGCTATCGCAAGCTGATCGTTGAGAAGGACGGCAAACCGGAGGTTATCGACAACCCGAAGTGGAAGTAACGCGTATGAAGATATTGGTTACGCCTACATCCTTTCTGAAAAACCCTCAGGCCAAGGCGATGGTTGAGGCGTTTGCGAACGAGATCGTATACAATCCGCAGACGCGCCCGCTGGAGGCCGAAGAGGTGATCGCGCTGCTGGACGGCGTGGACGGATATATTGCGGGGCTGGACTACATCACTGACGAGGTGATTCGTCAGGCGCCCGCAAGCCTGAAGGTGATATCCCGCTATGGCGCGGGCGTGGACAGGGTGGACTTAGAAGCCGCTAAGGCGAAGGGGATCACCGTCACCAACACGCCGGGCACCAACGCGGTGGCGGTTTGCGAGCTGGCCTTTGGATTGATGCTGAGCCTGGCGCGCGCGATACCGCGTTTGGACAACGCCGTGAAAAGCGGCGGATGGCCCCGCAACAACGGCACGGAACTGGCGGGCAAAACGCTGGGCGTGGTGGGCTTTGGCGCAATCGGCAAAAACCTTGCGACGCGGGCGCGGGCGTTCGGCATGAACTTGATCGCGTTTGATCCGTACTTCGACGCGGCATTTGCGGCGCAGCACGGTGTGGTGCAAAAGAGCCTTGATGAGGTGATCACGGGGGCGGACTTCATTTCGCTGCACGTGCCGCTGACCAAGGACACCAAGCACATGATCGGCGAAGAGGCTATATCGCGCATGAAGGACGGCGCATTCGTCATCAACACCGCACGTGGCGGGCTGGTGGACGAAGCGGCGGCTGCCAAGGCGCTGCGCAGCGGCAAGCTGGGCGGTATTGGTCTTGATGCGTACGAGGTGGAGCCGGTAACGGATTCGCCGCTGTTTGGACTGGATAACGTGGTGATGACACCGCACACCGGCGCGCATACCAACGAAGCGATAGCCGGAATGGGCATTATGGCGGCACAGAACCTGATGGATGTATTACAGGGCAAGGGCTGCCGATACACGATCGTGTAGGAAGGAACGGACAATGGGTAAAGCGGAAGTTATCAAAAGGCTGACGGACTGCGGCGTTGTGGCTGTCGTTCGTGCCGAGAGCGCTGAGCAGGCGAAGAAGATTGCCGCGGCGTGCATGGAGGCGGGTATCGTGGGTATCGAGATCACGTTTACCGTGCCGGGTGCGCTGAAGATCATTGAGAGCCTGAGCGCAGAGTATTCGGACGATCAGATTCTGATCGGTGCAGGAACGGTGCTGGACAAGGAAACGGCGCGTGCCGCGATACTGGCGGGTGCGAAGTATGTAGTCAGCCCGTGCCTCGATGTGGAGACTGTGAAGCTGTGCAACACCTACGATGTTGCGTGCATGCCGGGTGCCATGACGGTGAAGGAAGCCGTGGATGGCATGAAGGCGGGCGCGGACATCATCAAGATATTCCCCGGCGAGCTGTTTGGGCCCAAGATCATCAAGGCGTTTAAGGGACCGCTGCCGCAGATGAAGATGATGCCCACGGGCGGTGTGACCGTCGAGAACATCTCGGAGTGGATTAAAGCGGGCGCGGTGGCCGTCGGTGCGGGCAGCAGCCTGACCGCGGGCGCGAAGAAGGGCGATTATGCGTCCATCGTCTCCATCGGTAAGCAGATGGTGGAGGAAGTCCGCAAAGCAAGAAGCAAGTAAGTTTTATTTGATATTGTTTGGGAGATGGGCATGAGAGGGCGCGTTGCGCCCTTTTATGCGTTGTGCGTACGGTGCCGGACACGATGCACATAACACGAACATGAGCTTGTCCGGGGGATTCCTCACTGCGTTCGGAATGACGGGATGGCAGGAAGCGGACGGCGAAGCACGCCTACCGACACGTGTCATGCAGAGCGCAGCGAAGCATCCCCTGTGGCGTGATCATGGTGGGGTGAGTGGTGTCGCGGTCATCCTGTGGGGATGAGCTTGTCCGGGGGATTCCTCACTGCGTTCGGAATGACGGATGGGAGGAAGCGACGGCGAAGCACTGCTACCTAAACGCAGTCATGCAGAGCGAAGCGAAGCATCCCCTGTGGCGTGATCGTGGCGGGGTGAGAGGTGTGCGTGCATCCTATGGGGATGAGCTTGTCCGGGGGATTCCTCGCAAGCTCGGAATGACAGATGCTTTGCTGACGGTATCCTCACTGCGTTTTTAATGACGGGATGGAGCGAATATAGTAACGAATGGGAGAGTGGAAATATGAATGTTGTTCGTACGGTGACGGGAGATATTGACGCGGCGAAGCTGGGTTGGTGCCAGTGTCATGAGCACATCTTTGTGGCGGACGGCCCTTCGAGGCGCATTAACGATGCGCTCTACATGGACGACTTTGATAAGTCGCTGGCGGAGGTGATGCTGTATAAGAAGGCTGGCGGGCAGAGCTTTGTGGATGCACAGCCGCACGGTTGCGGTCGGATGGCGGCGAACCTTGTGAAGGTGAGCGAGCAGACGGGGGTGAACATCATTGCCTGCACGGGGTTCCACAAGACGGAGTTCTTCGAGGATGCGGCGTGGCTTCAGGCACAGAGCGAGGATGCGCTGACCCGCATCTATATCAGCGAAGTGGACCAGGGGATGGACGAAGGGTCCGGGTTGGCTGCCAAGGCGGGGCTGATCAAGTGCGCGGCGGTGAAGGGGACGTATCAGGCGAACGCGACGTATGCCAAGCTGTTTGCGGCGGCCGCAAACGCGGCTGAGGTGACGGGTGCGCCGGTTTTTGTACACTTTGACCCGGGCGCGGACGCGATGGAACTGGTGGAATTCTTTGAGCGGCACGGCGTTGTACCCGAGCGGCTGATTTTCTGCCATCTGGACAGGGCGCGGTATGATATTGGGTATCATATGGAGCTGGCGCAGGCGGGGGTGTATTTGGAGTACGACACGATACATCGCGAGAAGTATCACAGCGACGAGACGGAAGCGGCTTTGATAGAGGCGATGGTGAACGGCGGTTATGCGGGCAAGCTGCTGCTGGGTCTGGATACGACTAATCAGCGATTGAAAAGCTACGGCGCGGCGTTCGGGCTGGACGACATACTGGCGCGCTTTGGAAAGCTGCTGGTGGAGCGGCTGGGAGCGCAGACTGTGGTGGGGATGATGGTAGGGAATCCGGCTGAGGCGTTGCGGTATCGTTTGGGGTGAAGGTGAATATGCTTGCACTGGGTCGAACCGGAACGCAGCAAAGCATACTCTGCTGAGATGCGCTTGGACGGGGTATTACTCACTGCGTTCGGAATGACAACAGATAGGGAAGCGGACGGCGTAGCACTTCCTCCGCTGCGCTGTCATGCAGAGCGAAGCGAAGCATCCCCTGTGGCGTGATCGTTGTGGGGGAGTGGGGACGATGCATGTGCATCCTAGGGGGATGAGCTTGTCCGGGGGATTCCTCGAC
>JAEZJG010000014.1 GCA_023415795.1 Bacillota bacterium
AGACATGCTGACTCAGGTGCAAAAGCAGTTGGACGAGCTATCCTACAAGATAGACGAGCAGACGAAGGAGATAAAGAAGGCCATAACCGACTCCGAGCTGTCTTCCGACTTAAGAAAGGTCAACGAAATCTACGCTCAGACCGATCGGCTGTATGCCGACTATACCGCTATACTGGCTATCACCGACGAGACAGTTCGTGCCCGGGAGCTGGACAGCTTTTTCAACAGCACCGTGCCCAAGGCGAACTTGCGCTCTATGATCACCTCCAGCGGTGCCTATCTGACGAAATCCAGCGGCGGGTCGCCCTCTCTTTGCAACATGTATTTTGACAGCTGCTGCGAAACGTATACGTTTGAGCATCAGATGGCGGACGGCGTGAACGCCTTCTATATCTATCATCTGGGCAACATGCAGAAGATGCTGATGCTGTATAACGACTGGTGTGAATACACCGCAGCTGATAAAAGCAACCCAAGCGACGCCAAAATGCTCGAGCTTAAGCGGGCAGCGGACGAGGCCGGCAAGATCTATTCCGCCATCGCACAGCAGCTGCGCATACCCTATCTGACCAAGGATATTGCCCATACCGGCACCGATGCGCTCGGCAACAGCGTGAACTACTATATCGTACGCCTCAACAGCGACCACCGCCGCTATGTGATCGTGGACAAGGCTTATAGCTACGGAACCTTCTACGGCAAGGGCAAGGAGACGGTTTATACCGCAGGCTGGAACGATATCAGAACGTATATACAATCTCAGAAGACCTCGGGCTATGATAAGCTGATGTCCACACCGCCCACGAACAAAGAAGAAGTGCTCACGGGCATGGTGATTGCCAACCCCAAGGATGCCGACAGCTTCTACGCCAAGGCTGCCCGTAACGGAATACTGAGCTATCTTCAAAGCAACGGCATGAAGCTAAACAGTGCAAACACCTCTAAAGCCAATGCCTTTGTATTCTCCGACGCTGTGGCTCATTCCGCAAAGTCAACCAGAGGGCTGTCCAGAAACTATGGCGAGGTGTCTAAGAAAAATAAGATCATCAGCAGTGAGAGTTATTACCTGCATTATTTCCTCAGCAACGCCAATGAAAAAAAGCTGAAGAAAGATATGGATTGGATAAAAAATTTACCTTATCAGCCTAGGAACACTTTCGAATACGCTGAAAAAATCGGTAAATATGAGGACGTAAAGCTCTCCGGCGGCAATTCCCATATTGTCTTCTATGCTGATTACAGCATCAAGTTCTACAACAAAGAATTCTTTGATTATCCGATGTATCTGATATACAAGCTGGATGAGGATTTGGACTATACCGGAAATGTGCTTAACACACAGGCGGGCGGTGTCTTTGAGATGTATTTTCTGGGCATAAACGTCTGGTGGTTCATAGGCATCGGCGCAGTGCTGGTGATCGGCGCAGCAGTTGCGGTGGTTTTGGCGGCTGTTAAACGGCGTCAGTGCAGAAAAACGGCTTAGACATTAAGAGTCAATGGCGGAGCGGGCGGAGGCGGTTTGCCGTCCCCGCCTGTTGCTATTTGCGCTAGGGTTATAGAATGATCAAAAGAAAAAGACGCCTCCTTCGTTTCCAAAACATCGCATCGGAAGTTATATCTCCGAAAGGATATACACAGCCAAGGAGGCATGGCAAAGCGCGTGCGCCACGTCTGCGTGTGATCCTGCTCATTTGTTTTGCTGCTGTTTTCGTATTATCCGCCGTGATGCTCATTCAGTATTATGCTGTGGGAGCAAGTGAAGAAGCCGCATTCAAAAAGCTGGCGGCTATCGCGGCGGGTAACGCAGAAACGCCTGCGGTTTCCCCTGTTTTGAGCAATACGCATGAACCATCGTCAACACCACAAACGCCAGTCATGCTGAAACAGTACAGAGCGCTATATGCGCAAAACTCTGACATAGCGGGTTGGATCAGAATTGACGGAACGACAATCGATTATCCTGTTATGCACACGGGGGATGACTTTTACTTATCCCACGGTTTTGATAAAGAAAAATCCAAGAGCGGCGTGCCTTTTATCGACAAGCGGTGTTCAGTGGAACCGATGGGCACCAACACAATCATCTACGGCCATCACATGAAAAATGGTACAATGTTTGCCGGGCTGGAGAGATACGAGGTTGAGGAATATTATAAGGAACATCCGGTCATTCACTTTGACACACTGTATGAGCAGCACGAGTATGAGATTATCGCAGTGTTCGAAAGTCAGATTTACCGTAAAAGCGATTCAAATTTTCAGCATTACAACTTCTTAAATGCTGAAAGCAAAGATGAATTTGACGAGTATATAAAGGGGATTAAAGCGCTCGCCCTTTATAACACCGGCATCACCGCATCATACGGCGACGCACTTCTGACGCTGGTTACCTGCGCGTATCATACGCAGAACGGGCAGTTTGTGGTGGTGGCAAAAAAGTCTAAAACAAAAGTATAGAGAGCTTCAATAAAATCCAGAGCCGATGGGCAGCTAAATTGCTCCGATGTTGGCATGACGGCAATCTTATGCTCTGAGATGGTTCAATTACACAATTCCATGGTAAAAGTGTCGGTCAAAGAGCTAAAGCAGGCTCGTCCGGATCATGTGCTGTAAAGAGCACATGTTAACCAAAACACTCAAGGCGTTGGCGTTTGCGTGGCTGCGGGCGGGTCGGAGGGCGTAGGTGCTGCGGGTGCTGTTGGCGCGGGGGTGGGTGTCGGCGGCACATAGGCTGTCAGCGTTTGCACCATGGCTGTCAACTGCGGCGTCAGGGTGTTCATGCTCAATGCAGCAGTTTCGTCGCCTTCGGAATAGACGGCGTTGTCTTTGAGCAGTGCAGCAGCCTGTGTGAGCAGAGCCTCTGCCTGTGCGATCAGCTCGGGCGAGAGCGTGGCGCGCCGCTGGGTGAGGCAGTCTTGCAGCAACGTGACAGCCTTGCTAAGGTTTATCTTCGCGGTATCAAACGTCACAAAGCCAAGGCTGTACGACCAGTCTATGGTTTTGGACACATCCTGACCGAATATCTGCTGGATGATGCCTGCGGTGATGTGATGATCCAGCACATAGTAGGTGGCGTTGTAAGCCTGCATATATTCGCCCTTGAGCGCGTATCGGCTCAGCTCGGTGGATGGGTCGAGATCCAGCGCAAAGAAAGCCAGCGCAGCGATCTGCTCGAAGGTGAGGTTGGTATCAATTTTCTCTTTCATCGTATTGTATATCTGGGGCATTTCAGTGAGCATGTTGGCTTGTTTGACCTGCTTGAACACCTCCATCAGCAACCGCTGCTGTCTGTCGATGCGGTCGATATCTGTGCCGGAGGTGATACCCTTGCGCGCGCGGCAGTAATCCAGCACAGCCTGTCCATCCAGCAGCTGATAGCCTTTGTCAAGGTGGCGGCCATTCATGTCTATCTCGTAGTCCACTTCGTACCACACGCCGCCTAAGATGTCCACGATGTCTTTGACGGCTTGCATCTCAACAGCCACATAATAGTTTACCGGAATACCGCCGATCGTATCGCTCACCGTCTGCATCAGGCACTCATAGCCTTGTCCGTCTGCGCCGCCCGCCGACATATACGCGCCGTTGATTTTATAACGCTTGTCGGTAAACGCGATATCGGCATAGCTGTCCCTTGGGACGGAAAGTATATCCACCCGACCTGTCGCAAAGTTGACGGAAAACATCATGATAGTGTCGGTGCGAAAGTCGTTACGCCCTTCGCGTTCCGGCGCGTAATCGATGCCGGTGAGCAATATGTTAACGCGATCCTTCATGAAGTTGGGGTCTGCCAGCAGTGAAAGTTGCTCCTCGGGCGAGAGAGTCTGCGTGGGTGAGGGCGTTGGCTCTCCTGAACCTTGAGGCGCATCGGTTGCCTGCGGCGTGGTGACGACGACGGGCGTATCCGGGAATGCAGCGCGCGCGTTGATGACGGTGACGTAAACAAAGTTCCCCAAGATAACGAGACACACGGCAATCAGCGCGAGCAACGCATATATTGTCAGCTTAACGGGTGTGATTGGTCTGTGAAACAGGCGTTTTTCCGACGGCTTTTTGCCGGTGCCCAGTCTTGTGGTCTGCTTGTGCTGCATAGAAACCTCGTCGCGCCCTCGGGTGCTACATTCTGAAATAAAATTTCCTTGTGATTATAGCATGAAATGGATTCCAAAGGGTAAAATATTGATGAAGATAATATAAGGGGCAAAAGGAAAAAGCAAGGCCGCTGCATATATTGGTGCAGCGGCCTTGGCGTTTGTGGCGTTATGAATCAGCCGATGCGGCGGGCGAGAGCGAAGTGCCCTGACCAGTAGCTGTTGGACAGATTGCTCACCATAACCTTGCCCTGTCCCGACGACGCATGGACAAACTGTCCGTCACCGGTGTAGATGCCCATGTGGTTGATGCTTGTCCAGTTCTCCGAATAGAAGAACAGTAAATCGCCCTTTTGCAGACTGCCGGTATTGGTCAGCTTTGCCCAAGAGCTTTGCCCGCTGTAAGCTGCCGCCGACAGCCGCGACACGGAATAGCCTGCCTGCGTCATCGCGTAATACGCGAGACCTGAGCAGTCGTAAGACGCGGGACCATTGCCCCCCAATACATATGGCTTGCCTAGTTGCGCCAGTGCGATGTCCGCAATTGCCGCGTTAGTCGCTGCCGTATTGGAAGAACCTGAGCCGGATGCATTGGGTGTTCCGTTTGAAAACGCTTTATAACGTGTTTGGGGACCGGCGATACCGTCTGCCGAAAGACCATTGGCCTTCTGAAAGGCAATCACCGCTGTTTTGGTGACAACACCGTAGTATGCCGTTCCAGTACCGGAAAAATATCCGAGCTTTTTGAGACGCAGCTGCAGTGTTTGAACCGCCTCGCCCCAGCTGCCCTCACGCAGTACGAGGCTTTTTGCACCGGAGGAATAGAGCTTGTTTTGTGTGGCTGTTCCCGCAAGGCCGTCTGCCTTTAAGCCGTTAATGCCCTGAAAACGAATCACCGCTGTCCTAGTTGCGGAGCCGTAATAACCGGTGGCTGACGTAAAGTCGGTATATCCGAGCTGAATCAGCTTGTTTTGAAGCTTGGTAACCTCGCTGCCTCTGCTGCCCTCCTTCAAAGTGGGGCTGGCGGCCAGCGCACCGGGTGCCGTTGCGAACAGCACGGCGGTGATGCAGATGACTGTGATGATAAGCCGCAAATGTTTTTTCTTCAAATGTGTTTCTCCTTTCGCAGTCATATGTGTGTTGACACCATTATAGCGAAAAGCAGCCTATAAGCACAAAACGCGCTATTTGCGCCTATATCTGTTTATGTATGTATGATGCAATATATAACGTGTATATTACGAAAAAGTTACAATTAAAAGGCGATAACTGCGTTTTGCTTTTATATGCGGATTAAATTATGGAATTAACGGGGTGATTCAGGAACGAATGGAATAATAATAAGAGTTAATCAATTTTCACAGACAGACCAAAAACAAAGAGACCCCGAAAGGTCTCTTTGGCAAAATGCTATGTGGTTTGATCTGTGCCGGATTAATATGCCTGTGCGTAAAGCTCGAAATAAGCCTTGGCATGGGCACAGACAGGGCATTTTTCTGGCGCTTCCTTGCCCACAAAACGATGACCGCAGTTGGAGCACTTCCACTCGACAGGAACATCCCTCTTAAACACGACGCCGTTTTTGATGTTTTCGGCCAAAGCCAGATAGCGTTCCTCGTGCTTTTTCTCGACGCCGGCCACGCCTTCCATCATCAGTGCGATTTCGGGGAAGCCTTCTTCACGGGCTTCTTTTGCCATGCGAGCGTACATGTCCGTCCACTCGTAGTTTTCACCTGCGGCGGCACTGAGCAGGTTTTCCATCGTGTCACCAAGCGGAGAAAATAGCTTATACCACAGCTCGGCATGCTCCTTTTCATTCGCTGCCGTCTCGGCAAATATGTTGGAGATCTGAACGTAGCCTTCTGATTTGGCTTTGGACGCAAAGAACGTGTACTTGTTTCGCGCCATCGATTCTCCGGTAAATGCGTCCATCAAGTTCTTTTCCGTCTTTGTACCCTTTAAATCCTTCATGTATACATCCTCCGTTTTTATGATATTGTTAATTTACGCTTTCCACAGGCCGTGCATGTTGCAATACTCGTACACGGTTTCAATGTCTTCTGCCTTGACGTTGAACGTGGCTTCCGGAGCGTCGCCAGCCTTCAGACGGGCGATGCCGCGCTTGCCATCCTTGCGGACGATTTCGATGAATGCGATATGGTGTTCTTCTGTCATGGGGTGTGCCACGCTGCCCACCTTGATCGTGGTGGAATCGCCCTCGGGAACGATGACGGGAACGTGCTTCTCTTTGCTGGCGTCTACCGCGCCCGCTTCAAGCAGGTTCATTTTCTGTCCGCAGCAGACGAGCGAGGGGTTGCCCGGATACAAGATACCGACAACATGCCCGCAAATTTCGCAATGATAGTAACTGCCGTAATTAGTCATAAATATAGCCTCCTTTTTTAATTAACTGATTAATTAATGGTTTTACAGTTCTCGCAAATACCGTAGTATGTTATGTGACAACCTTCCAGAACATGCGGATTATCGTTGATGCTTTCCAGCGCCTGCTTCTCTGCCTCATTCGTGCAGATGTCGTAGACGTTTCCGCACTGCTTGCAGTAGAAATGGGAATGCATGCTAATATCGGCGTCGTATCGTTCAAACGTGCCGCCGCAAGCCACTCGCTGCACCATCCCCTGAGTTTCAAGAATGCTGAGGTTGCGGTACACGGTGCTAAGGCTCAGGTTGGGAAACACGGGGCGCATTCTTTCGTAAAGCCAGAATGCGTTCGGGTGCGAATCGGTGGACTGCAGGAGCTCAAGCATGTGTCTGCGTTGTTTTGTGTTTCTGACTGATTTTAGTGTAGTTGTCACGATAAAAATACTCCTAGTCTATTAATAATAATAGTTATTAATAACTTACCACCATCTATTTGATTTGTCAACATTGGTTCAAATCTGAATACATATTATTCTATAAATAGACTTGTTAATATTAATTCATAGGTGGTATCGTTATTATAACCTAAATTTTAAAATTCGAGGAGCATAATTTGAAAAACAAGGTAAAAAAAATAGTATATTTGTTGATTGCTCTTCTGCTGACTGCCAGTTTTGCGGGGTGCTCGTATACGGTAAGGGGATACGGTTTCTTTGCCGACGGCCCCGGGAGGTGGGGCGACTATTCGCAAGCGGATAGGCCGGATAATACGCAGTCTGTTGCTGCGGACACGGGATCGCCTAACTGGACGGTGGCAATATATATGAACGGCTCGGATTTGGAAAGCGAAGGCGGCGAAGCGACGGCGAATCTGCAGAGCTTATTGTCGGTAAAGCTGCCGGACAGCGTGAACGTGCTGGTGTATACCGGCGGCACGAAGGCATGGCAGAACGAGCTGATCAGCGCCGATGCCAATCAGATATGGCTGGCAGAGGACGGCGGATTGACATTGCTGGAGACTATGGAGCCAAAAAGCATCGGTGAGAGCGATACTCTGGCAGAGTTTTTAAGCTACGTGAAGACATACTATCCGGCGGATAAGAATGCTCTTGTTTTCTGGAATCATGGCGGAGGGAGCATTTGGGGCTTTGGCGCGGATGAGCTGTATGATTATGACGGGCTGACGCTGCCTGAGATAAACGCAGCGATGGCGGCATCTTACGACGGTCAGCCGTATGAGCTGGTGGGCTTTGACGCGTGCCTGATGGCCAGCGCAGAAACAGCGGGCATGATGGCACCATACGCGCGGTATATGGTGGCTTCTGAGGAAGTGGAGCCGGGCGGCGGCTGGGAATACGAGAAGGTGTTCTCGGCGCTGGCACAAAAACCGCGTATGGATGGTTTGGCGCTGGGCACGGTGGTGACGGACAGCTTTTACGGCAAATATCTGAACACATCAACAGAGGGGCTTATCACATGTTCAGTGTTGGATCTCTCTAAGATGGCTGCGCTGGAGGAAACGCTGGGGAAATACGCTCAGGGGTTGTCGGGAACGATTGTGCAGCCGGAGGCGCGCAACACGCTGTCCGCAACACGCCAAAGAGCGGAGAAGTATGGCGAGGAACCGGGACAAGAATCCTTCGATCTCATAGACCTGTATGACTTTGTGGATCAGCAGCAGGCGGCGGGTCAGGCATATTCGGCGGATCTGATGGCGGCGATTGAGGATGTGGTGGTTTATGAGGTGAGCGGCTCGCAGCGCGCCAACTCCTACGGACTGTCCATCTATTTCCCGTATGCCGGGACAGCGAGCTTTGGCGACAGTCTGGCGATATATGACCAGCTGAATTTCTGCCCTGAGTATAAGGCATTCATAAAGGACTTTGCGACGGTGATTACTGACGACACAGTGCTGAATGCGGTGCCGGAATACACGGATACGATCCAGTACGTGGAGCAGGCAGACTACGGCGAAGTGGGGTCGTATTACGTGCAGCTGACACCGGAGCAGATGGAGTACATGAGCTTTGTATACTGCACGCTGGGTTGGTATATGGACGACGGCACGTTGATCGACATGGGGTACGACAGCGATATCACCCTCAATTACGATGACAACACCATTCATGATGACTTTGAGGGAAACTGGACGGGTCTTAACGGGCAGCCGGTGGCAGTTTATGTGATGGACGAGACTGAGGACTACATACTTTATGATATTCCGGTGCTCTATAACGGCGATAATGCCGTGGTGAAGAGCGTCTGGACTTGGGATAAAGCCTATGAAACGGGCGGCTACTACACGTATATGGGCATATTCTACAGCAGCGGTGACTATACGGCGCCCAGCTCCAAGCTGTCGATAGACCTAAAGCCGGGTGATGTGGTGACACCAATTTACTGGCCGTTGTACTCAGAAGATAACTACGATGATTATTATGTTGGCACAGACATCGTGATTGGTGACGACGGATTGTATCTGGATTTTATAGAGCTGCCCAAGGGTGAAGACTACGAATACGGCTTCATGTTTATTGATATTTATGGTCAGTATCATTATTCCGAAACGCTGGATTTCACATGGGATTATAACTAAACTCAAGAAGAGGCCAACTAAAAGGCTGCCGGGTTTTGCTGATCCGGCAGCCTTTTTAAATCTGTAAACGTCAGGGATACTATCGCCGCTGAGCACCGCTGCGACGGGGCAGTATCTCTGAATAGATGACAGCCTTGACAAGATCGTTCTGATCTTCAAACAGCCGCATACCGGCACTGCTTTGCAGCTGCTGCTGCCGGGCTAAGGATGTCTGCGGCAGAGCATCTGCTTCATCGTCCATAAAATATGCGCTGACCTGTATACCTGTGAACGGATTTACGGATTCCACGGCCATTGATCTGGCGTCCATGTTGTCAGTCAATCTCGTATACGGCTCAGCCACAACGGGCGCCGCAGATGCAGCGTAAGGCATAGCCTGCTCGGCGGGCGGCGCATAATATTGCATAGGCGGCGCAACAGGGCGCACAGGCGGCGGGCTGGGCGCATCATCCTGCAAGCCTGCAGCCATCATGAACGCGCGCTGGATGTCCGACATCACAGGGCGCGGCGTCTGACCTTGCTCGCCTGAGGATGACGGTTTCTTTTTCGTAGCTGCGGAAATGACGGCTACGATTACTCCAACGATGATCAGTAATGCGAATTCCATGGCGATTAGTCCTGACTATCCTTTTTTGCCTTAGGACCGGCTGCTTCGGATATAGAGTCGCGCATGTGCGTATCCGCGATCACATTCTTCATATTATAATAGTCCATTACACCAAGGTTGCCCTCGCGGAACGCCTCTGCCATGGCCAACGGTATCTGCGCCTCGGCCTCGACGACCTTTGCGCGCATCTGCTGAACGGCGGCAAGCATTTCCTGCTCTTGCGCGACAGCCATTGCGCGGCGTTCCTCTGCCTTGGCCTGTGCGATCTTCTTATCGGCCTGAGCCTGATCGATCTGCAGCTGTGCGCCAATGTTACGACCCACATCGACGTCCGCGATATCAATGGAGAGAATTTCAAACGCTGTACCCGCATCCAAGCCCTTTGCCAGCACCGTCTTGGAGATAAGGTCCGGATTTTCCAGCACTTCTTTATGTGTCTGGGCCGAGCCGACGGTGGTAACAATACCTTCGCCCACGCGCGCGATCACCGTTTCTTCACCCGCGCCGCCCACAAGGCGATCGATGTTGGTGCGCACCGTGACGCGTGCTTTTGCCTTGAGCTCGATGCCGTCCTTTGCGATGGCGGCGACGACGGGGGTTTCAATAACCTTGGGGTTGACGCTCATTTTGACCGCAGTCAGCACGTCGCGCCCGGCAAGGTCGATCGCGGTTGCGCGTTTGAAATCGAGCGGGATGTCTGCCTTCTGCGCCGCAATCAGCGCATCCACCACGCGGTCTACGTTACCGCCTGCAAGGTAATGCTGCTCCAGCATGTTGGTGGTCATGTCGATACCTGCCTTAACGGCCTTGATAAGCGGATTAGCGATGCGAGCAGGCGGTATCTTCCGCAGGCGCATCCCGACGAGAGACACGATGCGCAGCTTAACGCCTGATGCGCGCGCCGCGATCCACAGACGGACAGGCACGAAGCTGAAGAAAACGACGATTAAAATGAAAGCGAGAACGATTAGTACGATTAACATCAAAACATCCGATTCCATATTAGCTCTCCTTAGTATTTTGATTACCATATTATATAAAAGCCTGCGTGAACACAAGTTGTTATGGTCTAGTCTTCCAATTGCCGAACGAAAATGCGGCTGCCCTCGACGCGCAGCACGACGATGTCTGACTTAGCGGGAATGAATTCACCCTCGGTGACTACGTCCGTCTTTATACCGTCGAAGTCCGCAGAACCCGCAGGACGCAAAGGGGTGATACTCCGACCTGTTTTTCCGAACAAGTGCGAATAATCGCTGCTGGATACGTAGCCGGATTTGCTTTCCTCCGCGTCTTTGAGCACCAGAGACGACCGATAAAGCCAGCCACGCTTAAAACTGCGCGCGGCAACAAGCGAGATCGCAATAACGATGGCGGTAATGACGGCCACCATAATGATTGCTTCCGCCCAGGTTTTTGCCTGAAAAACGATGCAAAGCACGAGCGCGACCAGCCCAAGACCGCCAAAGATGCCGAAGCCCGGAATAAAAAGCTCGATTAAAAGCAGCACCATACCGGCAACAAACAGAATAATAGATACAAATTCAACCGATTCAAAAAGCACTGGAAACTGCGCCTCCTTTCAAAACCTGTACATACAATGCAATGTGTATTAATAGTATAGCAAAAATTGCAGAGATATGCCAAATTATTATTACTATCACGCACGAATCAGTGTGGAAGAGAAGCATCGGTTCATTACCTTAAATATAAAGAAAACCGTCTGATTTCAGCTTGAATAGGGCAGAATAGCCGATTGACATTACACTTTGAAAAGCGTATGATTCGCGTTATGTACCATCATGTTATAGGTATAATTGTATTATATATGAAAGCCGGCTATGAATAATAAAAAGAAGATTTTGAAAAATATCTTGTTGGGCAAAACGCTAAAGAACAGTGATCTTGAGAATGAAAAGCTGAACCGTGTATGGGGCGTGCCGATCATGGCGAGCGACGCGGTTTCATCAGTGGCTTATGCTATTGAAGAGATGCTGATTGTTCTGGTACCGGCAATGGGGTTCTTTGCGGTCGACTATCTTGGCTATATCGCTTTGCCCATCATACTGCTTCTTTTGGTACTGGTGTTTTCCTATTCGCAGATCATCAACAGTTATCCAAACGGGGGCGGCGCATATATCGTGGCGTCACAGAATATCGGCAAGCCAGCGGCGTTGGTTGCCGCCGGGGCGTTGATTGTGGATTATGTGATGACGGTGGCGGTCAGCCTTTCCGCGGCGACAGCGGCGTTTATCGCCGCTTTTCCGGAGTTTGCCCATTACCGTATACTGATTGCCCTGGCTTGCCTGCTTATCGTTACGCTGCTGAATCTGCGCGGGGTGCGGGAGTCATCAAAGGTGTTCGGCGTTCCCACCTACGGTTTTATATTGATCATGGGCGCTTTGATCGTCACCGGTTTTGTGCGCATGGCAATGGGGACGCTTCCGCCTGTGAGCTATGAGCATACGGCTGTGGCTTCCACGGGGGGCGGTCTGCAGGTGATTACCTTTATATTGTTCCTGCGGGCGTTTTCATCAGGCTGCTCTGCACTGACGGGCGTTGAAGCAGTGAGCAACGCTGTGCCTTCTTTCAGAAATCCGTCGCAGCGCAATGCAAAACACATTCTTTATATACTGGCAGGCATCATCATTTTCCTGTTTGGCGGGTCTACATTGCTGTCCATTAATTTGCGTATTGTCCCTGTTGAAGGGTTGACAGTGATATCTCAGATGGGTCAGGCGGTGTTCGGCAGGGGCGTACTGTTTTATCTGTTGCAATTCGCGACGTCGCTGATATTGTTGCTGGCTGCCAACACCGCTTACAACGGTTTGCCGACGCTGCTTGCCATATTGGCCAAGGACGGTTATATGCCGCGGCAGTTTATGCAGAGAGGGACGCGACTGAGCTTTTCCAACGGCATCATCTTCATCTTAATAGCTGCCGGGTTGCTGCTTGTGATATTCAAAGCCAATACGCATCATTTGATTCCGCTGTATGCGGTAGGCGTGTTCCTGTCCTTCACGTTGTCGCAGGCTGGTATGGTGATCAAATGGTTCCGAAACAAGGGCGAGGGCTGGAAACACAAAATGTTGATCAACGGGGCTGGAGCTCTGATGACGGCGGTGGGCACGGTCATTGTGTTCCTGACCAAATTCACGCAAGGATCGTGGCTGCTGGCCGTTGTAATACCGATTATCTGCCTGATGATGCACATTATCCATAAACATTATATATTTATAAAGGATCAGCTCAAAGCAGATGATTTCATGGAGCATTACCATAAAAGCGTCAGTGGGGACAAGAATCTGTGCATCGTGCTGGCCAGCTCGATGAGCCGCTCGGTTTTTAAGTCATTGAATTATGCAAACCTGATGACCTCCAACGTGGTTGCGCTCCACATATCGACGGATGACAGGCGAAGCGAGCGTCTAAAAGAACAATGGAATAAGACAGGCATTGACGTTCCGCTGGAGATCATCAAAGCGCCGTATCGGGACATACTTGAGCCGCTGGAGTGTTACCTCGCTGCTCAGGAGGAGAATTTAAAGCCCGGCGACACCATATCCGTGGTACTGGTCCGATTCATACAGGAGAGATGGTTTGATAACGCGCTGCACAATCAGACCACGTATTTTATTGAGAAGAAGCTGCGGAAGTATAAAAATGTGGCTACTGTGATCGTACCTTATATATACAGCACCAAATACAGCAACATGAAAACGGGTGAAAAAGGGTGAATCCAGAGGCGTTTTTGTGCATAATAGCACACAATAAAAGTGTGAGAAAAAAGTTCAAAAAAAAACTTGCTTTTAGGGAATAGTTAATATATAATTTTCACGCTGCGTAAATTAGGCAGCTTGAAATTGATGCTTTTGTGAGAGGTTGCCGGAAAAAAACGCTTCCGGGTAACTTTCGCAGGAGAGATGTCCGCGAGATCGGACAACGCTCCATAAGCGGCACAGTAAATTGTGCCGCGGGAAACAAATATGATACACACGGCTGAGTGTATGTGGAGCGAGAGCGTAAGGAGGGTAAAACATGGCAAGCCAAAAGATTCGGATCAAATTGAAGGCGTACGATTACAACCTGATCGACCAGTCGGCCAGCAAAATCGTAGACACCGCCAAACGTACGGGCGCAAAGGTATCGGGACCCATCCCGCTGCCCACACAGAAGGAAATTGTGACAATACTGCGTGCGCCGCATAAGTACAAGGATTCTCGTGAACAGTTCGAGATCAAGACGCACAAGAGGCTGATCGACATTCTTGAAGCCACATCAAAGACGACAGACGCGCTGATGCGGCTGGATCTGCCTTCCGGCGTGGACATAGAAATTAAGCTCTAGGGGGGGGAAGACGGATGAAAGCGATATTGGGCAGAAAGCTGGGTATGACGCAGCTGTTTCTGGACAACGGCACCGTGGTCCCGGTCACGGTTGTTGAGGCGGGCCCGTGCGTGGTAACGCAGAAGAAGACGACTCAGACGGACGGCTACAACGCCATTCAGCTGGGATTTGAAGATATCCGTGAGAAGCTGGTAAGCAAACCGCTGCAGGGTCACTTCAAAAAAGCAGGCGTTTCGTTCAAACGCAGCCTGCGTGAATATCACGTGGACAACACGGATGATTATTCTCTGGGCCAGGAAATCAAAGTGGATGTATTCGAAAAGGGCGACATCGTCGACATACAGGGCACATCCAAGGGCAAGGGCTTCCAGGGCACCATCAAGCGCCACAACGCGCATAGGGGACCCATGACACACGGCTCGCGCAACCAGAGAAAACCGGGCAGCATCGGCGCTTGCGCAGACCCGTCCCGCGTTATCAAGGGTAAGAAGCTGCCGGGACACATGGGCAATGAGACGGTGACGGTGCAAAACATAGAGGTTGTCGGCATCGATCTTGACAAGAACGTGCTGCTGGTGAAAGGTGCTGTGCCCGGCGCTAAGGGCGGACTGCTTTCGATCTCGAAGGCTGTCAAGCAGAGCTAAGAAAAGGAAGTGAATCGAATGCCCAAAGTATCTTTATATAAAAAGGACGGCTCCGAAGCCGGACAGATAGAATTGAATGATGCGGTGTTCGGCGTGGCTGTCAACGAAGCGGCGATACACCAGGTTGTGGTGGCCCAGCTGGCCGCCAAACGTCAGGGGACGCAGAGTACGCTGACCCGTGCAGAAGTGCGTGGCGGCGGCATCAAGCCTTGGCGTCAGAAGGGCACGGGCCGTGCGAGAGCCGGCTCCTCCCGTTCACCGGTATGGACCAAGGGCGGCGTCGTGTTTGCAATGAAGCCGCGTGACTATACCCAGAAGGTTAACAAGAAGGTTCGTCAGCTGGCTATCCGCAGTGCGCTGTCGATGAAGGTTGCCGACGGAGACATCATTGTACTGGAAGACTTGAAGCTGGACGCTCCTAAGACAAAGCTGATGGCGGGCGTGCTGAACAAGTTCGATGCCAAGAAGGCACTTGTCGTCACCTATGGTGAAGGCAGCGACAGCGTGGTGCGCGCATCGGGCAACATCCCGAACGTGAAGACGCTGCCGGCGGACTGCGTGAACGTGTATGATCTTGTCAACTATGACAAGCTGATCATCACGGCGGACGCGGTCAAAAAGGTCGAGGAGGTTTTTGCCTGATATGGACGCAAGAGATATTATAAGAAAGCCCGTTCTGACTGAGAAGAGCTACGATGACATCGCCAACAAGAAGTACACATTTTTGGTGGATATCCGCGCTAACAAGTATCAGATCAAAAATGCGGTAGAAGAAGTTTTTGGCGTGAAGGTGAAGAGCGTGAACACGCTGCGTCAGCTTGGCAAAATGAAGCGCCAGGGTGCTCACATGGGCATGACGTCTGAAACCAAGAAAGCTTTTGTAACGCTGACCAAGGAATCCAAGACCATCGAGTTCTTCGATTCGCTGGCTCAGTAAGGGGGAGGGGTAAGCATGGCTATTAAGAAATACAAACCGACTTCACCGGGACGCCGCGGCATGACGGTTTCCGCTTTCGAGGAAATAACCTGCTCGACGCCGGAAAAGTCTTTGCTGGAGCCCATTAAGAAGACGGCTGGCCGCAACGCGTTTGGCCGCATCACCGTTCGCCACAGAGGCGGCGGTGTGAAGAGAAAGTACCGCATCATCGATTTCAAGCGCAATAAGGATGGCATTCCGGCCACTGTTGCGACGATTGAATATGATCCGAACCGTACGGCGCACATCGCGCTGCTGCACTACGCGGACGGCGAGAAGCGCTACATACTGGCACCGTATGGCCTCAAAGTGGGCGATTCGGTCATGTCGGGTGAAGGCGCAGACATCAAGCCGGGCAACGCGCTTTGCATCAAGGACATCCCGCTGGGTACGCTGATTCACAACATCGAGCTGCACCCGGGCAAGGGCGGTCAGCTGGTGCGCAGTGCGGGTAACGCAGCTCAGCTGATGGCGAAGGAAGGCAGCTATGCACAGGTGCGTCTGCCCTCCGGTGAGGTGCGTATGGTGCTGATGAAGAACAAGGCGACGATCGGTCAGGTGGGCAACATCGACCAGGAAAACGTCAATATCGGTAAAGCGGGCCGCAAGCGTCACATGGGCTTCCGTCCCACCGTCCGTGGCTCTGTCATGAACCCGGTTGACCATCCGCACGGCGGCGGCGAAGGTAAAGCACCTATCGGTCGTCCGGGTCCGGTAACACCGTGGGGCAAGCCGGCTCTGGGTTATAAGACGAGAAAGACGAAGAACGCTTCCGACAAATATATCGTCCGCCGCCGGAACAAGTAAGCGGCAAATCGTTTAAGGAGAAGTGGAAAATGAGCAGATCGGTTAAAAAGGGACCTTTCGTTTCCGAGAAGCTGCTGATCAAAGTGCAGCAGATGAACGAAAAGAACGAAAAGAAAGTACTCAAGACATGGTCCAGAGCGTCCACGATATTTCCGGATATGGTGGGACACACACTGGCTGTGCACGATGGACGCAAGTTTGTGCCGGTATATATGACGGAAGACATGGTGGGACACAAGCTGGGTGAGTTCGCGCCGACGAGAACGTTCCGCGGTCACGCGGGCGACAAGAAGTCCGGCTCCAGATAACACCAGGGAGGATTAGAATAAATGGCAACTCGTCAGAGAGAAAAAGCTGAAAAGCGAAATGAGCTAAAAGATAAGCGGCCGATGGCAAAAGCCAAATACGTCCGGATATCTGCCAGCAAGGTCAAGATTGTGATTGACCTGATTCGCGGCAAATCCGTTATCGAAGCGGGCGCGATACTGAAAGCCACTCCGAAGGCGGCCAGCCCCATCGTTGAGAAGGTGCTGAACTCCGCCATCGCTAATGCCGAGAACAACAAAGGGCTGCTTCGCGACGATTTGATCGTGGCGGAAGTGTTTGCAGACCAGGGCCCCACGCTGCGGCGCTTTATGCCCAGAGCACAGGGCCGCGCAACACGTATCCGTAAGCGCACCAGCCACATCACCATCATACTCGGCAATGCTGTCAAGGAGGAATCTTAATATGGGTCAGAAAGTCAATCCTCATGGGATGCGCGTGGGCGTGATCAAGGACTGGAATGCACGCTGGTTTGCAAAAAAGAGTGATTTCGCCGCGAACATCAAGGAAGACAATGTGATCAGAAAGCAGCTCAAGAAGCAGCTCTATGCCGCCGGTATCTCCAAGATCGAAACGGAAAGAGCCGCTAACAGGCTGACAGTCAATATATTCACCGCAAAGCCGGGCATCGTGATCGGCAAGGGTGGACAGGGTGTGGAGATTCTCAAAGCCCAGCTGTCTAAGCAGACAGGCAAAGCTGTGGTTCTCAACATTATCGAGATCAAGCGTCCTGACATCGACGCACAGCTGGTTGCGGAGAATATCGCTTCTCAGCTGGAAAAGCGTATCTCGTTCCGCCGTGCTATGAAACAGTGCATCGGCCGTGCGATGAAGGGCGGAGCGCTCGGAATCAAGGCAATGTGTGCCGGACGTTTGGGCGGCGCTGAAATTGCCCGGAGTGAGAAGTATCACGATGGTTCGATTCCGCTGCAGACCATCCGCGCTGACATCGACTACGGATTTGCTGAAGCACACACGACTTATGGTCGTATCGGCTGCAAGGTCTGGATATACAAGGGCGAGATTTTGGGCAATCCCCTGCGGGATAAGTTCAAGACACCGGAAGGAGGCAGCAAAGATGTTAATGCCAAAAAGGGTTAAGAGACGCAGAGTACACCGCGGTGTGATAAAGGGTAAGGCCAACAAGGGCAATACTGTCACCTACGGCCAGTACGGGTTAGTCGCGCTGCAGCCGGCATGGATCAAGAGCAATCAGATCGAAGCCGCGCGTATTGCGATGACACGTTACATCAAAAGAGGCGGCCAGGTCTGGATCAAGATATTCCCGCATAAGCCGGTCACGGAAAAGCCAGCTGAAACCCGTATGGGTTCCGGTAAAGGCTCGCCTGAGTATTGGGTAGCCGTTGTGAAGCCGGGTCGCGTGATGTTCGAAATCGCCGGTGTGTCCGAAGAAGTGGCAAAGGAAGCGCTCAGACTTGCGGCTCACAAGCTGCCAATCAAGTGCAAGGTTGTCATTAAGAAAGAAGAATCGGCTGAAGCCGTAGCAGAAACAGGTGGTGAGCAGGGTGAAAGCTAGTAAGCTGCATGAAATGTCGAACGATGAGCTGGCGGTTCAACTGAAGGATCTCAAACAGGAACTGTTCAACCTGCGTTTCCAGAATGCCACAGGGCAGCTCGGAAACGTTATGGTGATACAGAACACCAAGAGAGATATCGCCAAGGTTAAGACGATAATAAGAGAGCGCGAACTTAAAAGCGCTGCGAAAGGCTAAGGAGGGTGCTCATGTCTGATAGAGGAATCCGCAAGTCGCGTGTCGGCATCGTCGTCAGCGACAAAATGGATAAGACGATCGTTGTGAAGATCGAGCGCAAGGCCAAGCATCCGCTTTATGGCAAGACCGTGAAGATCACGCAAAAGTATAAGGCGCACGACGAAGAGAACGTGGCCAAGGTGGGTGACAAGGTGCTGATCACCGAAACGCGCCCCCTGAGCAAGGACAAGAGATGGAGACTGACCGAGGTCGTGGAGGCCGCGAAGTAGTCACCAAAGTATATAGGGAGGCGTTAAGTTATGATACAAGCCCAGACACGCCTGAAAGTGGCGGACAATTCTGGCGCCAAAGAGATAATGTGCATCAAGGTGCTCGGAGGCTCGAAAAGGGTTTCAGCTAACATCGGCGACGTGATCATCGCGTCGGTCAAGTCGGCTGCGCCCGGCGGCATTGTTAAGAAGAAAGATGTGGTTCGCGCGGTAGTGGTGCGCAGCGTTTACGGTGTGCGCCGCAAAGACGGCTCTTACATCCGTTTTGATGACAACGCAGCCGTGATCATCGACAATCAGAAACAGCCCAAGGGCACCCGTATATTCGGACCCGTGGCTCGGGAATTGAGAGAGAATGAATACATGAAGATCGTCTCTCTGGCTCCCGAAGTGCTGTAGGGAGGCGGATGGATATGGCGAAAATGTATATCAAAAGAGACGACAAGGTCGTTGTGATATCCGGCAAGGACAAGGGCAAGAAGGGCAAGGTGCTTATCGCTGAGCCGTCTACTGGCCGGGTGGTGGTGGAGAAGGTCAATATGGTCTCCAAGCACGAGAAGCCCAAGGGCCAGGGCAAGCCGGGCGGTATTGTGCATCAGGAAGCGCCGATATTTGCGAGCAAGGTCATGCTTGTCTGCGGTAAATGCGGCCGGCCCACGCGCATCGCATTTAAGCTTTTGGAAAACAAGAGCAAGGTTCGCGTGTGCAAGAAGTGCGGCGAAACCTTTGACAAGTAAGGAGGAGAGTTAAATGCCCAGGTTAAAGGATACTTACAAGAGCGAAGTGATTCCTGCGCTGATGAGCAAGTTTGGTTATAAAAACGTGATGCAGGCGCCTAAGCTCGAAAAGATAGTCATCAACATGGGTCTTGGCGACACGAAGGACAACCCGAAGGGTCTGGACGCCGCCGTGGCTGATCTTGCGATCATCGCAGGCCAAAAGCCGGTGGTGACCAAGGCAAAAAAGAGCGTTGCAAACTTCAAGGTGCGCGAAGGCATGAAGATCGGCACGAAGGTGACGCTCCGTGGAACCCGCATGTACGAGTTCGCTGACAGGCTGATGAACATCGTCCTGCCGCGTGTGAGAGACTTCAGAGGCATTTCGCCCACGTCGTTTGACGGCCGCGGAAACTTCTCGATGGGTCTTAAGGAACAGCTGGTGTTTCCGGAAATCGTCTATGACAATGTGGATAAGATCCGCGGCATGGACATTGTGATGGTGACGACGGCGCAGACGGACGAGGAAGCCAGAGAGCTGCTGACGCTGCTCGGCATGCCTTTCAAGCGTTAAGGAGGAAACAACGTGGCTAAGAAATCGATGATAAACAAACAGCAGAAAGGCTCGAAATTTTCCACGAGAAACTACACGCGCTGCAGCATTTGCGGACGTCCGCATTCGGTACTGCGCAAGTACGGCGTCTGCCGTATCTGTTTCCGGGAGCTTGCTTACAAGGGTGAAATTCCCGGTGTAAGAAAAGCGAGCTGGTAAGCTTTTGTGTTCGATAATACAAGGAGGTAATTTAAATGCCTGTAACTGATCCTGTGGCGGATATGCTCACACGTATCCGTAATGCGATAGGAGCCAAGCACGAGGTGATTGATATGCCAGCTTCGGGTACGAAGAAGGCGATTGCCGGTATATTGCTTAAAGAAGGCTTCATCAAAGGGTATGAATATAAAGAAGAAGGCCCGCAGGGAGTCATTCGCATCACGCTCAAATACGGCGAGAAGGATTCGTCCATTATCAACGGCTTGAAGAAGATCAGCAAGCCGGGCCTTAGGGTGTATGCGGGCAAGGATGAGCTTCCCAAAGTTTTGGGTGGGCTGGGAATTGCCATCATATCCACATCCAAGGGCGTCATGACGGATCGTGATGCCAGGCAGCTGGGCGTCGGCGGCGAAGTCATCGCCTACGTGTGGTAGCCTAAAGAGAATCACGCGATTGCGGAGGAGATAAAAATGTCGAGAATCGGTAAACTGCCCATCACGCTTCCCAAGGGCGTCACCGTGACGGTGGAGGAAGACGTGGTTCGGGTAAAAAGCAGCAAGGGCGAGCTGGCTGAGCGCATTCCGACCGAGGTGCAGGTGGAAGTGGAAGAGGGCGTCATGTATGTGAAGCGCGGTGCTGACGATAAGCGCAGCCGGGCAATGCACGGCCTGTCTCGAGCACTGATCGCCAATATGGTGACTGGCCTGACCGACGGTTTCACAAAGACGCTCGAAATCATCGGCGTTGGTTACCGCGTTCAGAAGAGCGGCAACAAGATCGTCATCAACGTTGGATATTCGCATCCGGTTGAAGTGTTCGAAACGGACACCATCAAGCTGGAAGTCGAGGGTACCACTGTCATCAAGGTGTCCGGCGTGTCTAAGCAGGCTGTGGGACAGTTTGCGGCCAACATACGCGACATTCGTCCGCCGGAACCCTACAAGGGCAAAGGCATACGTTACAAGGGCGAAAATGTGCTGCGTAAAGTCGGCAAGACCGGAATGTAGAGAGGTGGCCTAAAGTGATAACGAAGCAAGACAAAAATGCGATCAGAAAAGATCGGCACATAAGAGTGCGAAACAAGATTGCCGGCACGGCGCAAAGACCGCGGCTGAATGTTTTTCGCAGCACCAATCACATCTACGCTCAGCTCATCGACGATGTGGCGGGCGTGACGCTGGTTTCTGCGTCTACGCTGAACGCGGATGTTAAGAAAGAAGTTGAAGGCAAGACCAAGCAGGAGGCAGCTAAGGCTGTTGGTCTCGCTGTCGGAAGACAGGCGCTGGCTAAGGGCATTGAGCAGGCGGTGTTTGACCGCGGCGGCTACCTGTATATGGGTAGGGTTCAGCAGTTGGCAGACGGCGCCAGAGAAGCCGGTCTGAAGTTTTAGTAAGGAGGTTTTGTCTGGTGCAGAGAAACGATACGTTTAAAAATGACAGAAAAGGCGACAAAGGCGGACCGCGCGGCGGACGTAAAAACTTCAAGCGGGACGACGAGCCGCAGGAGTTTAAAGAAAAGCTGGTTTACGTAAACCGCGTTGCCAAGGTTGTCAAGGGTGGCCGTAACTTCCGCTTCACAGCGCTGGTTGTGGTCGGGGACGAGAAGGGTCGCGTTGGCGCCGGCCTTGGAAAAGCGGCGGAAATTCCGGACGCGATTTCCAAAGCGGTTCAGAAGGCGAAGCGCAGCTTGATCGAGGTTCCGTTGGTAGGTACCACGATTCCGCACGAAGTTATCGGCATGTTCGGCCGTGGCCGCGTGCTGCTGATGCCGGCAAACGAAGGTACCGGCGTTATCGCGGGTGGCCCCGCGCGTGCGGTGCTGGAGCTGGCGGGCGTGAAGGACATCAAGACCAAGTCTCAGGGTTCCAATACGCCGGTTAATTGCGTGAAAGCAACGATAGAAGGACTGAAAGCGCTCAAGACAGCTGAGCAGTATGCACGGCTGCGCGGAATCAGCGTCGATCAGTTAAAGTAAGGAGGGCATCATGGCCAAGATTAAGATACAGCTAGTGAAGAGCCCGATCGGTTACGCTAAGGATCAGAAAGCGACTGTTGTGGCACTGGGTTTGAAGAAAATGAACTCGGTGGCAGAGCATGAGGATAATGACTGCATCCGCGGTATGATCAACAAAGTATCGCACCTGGTTAAGGTGCTGGAAGCTTAAAGGAGGGCAGGTCCGTGAGATTATTCGAATTAAAGCCGGCTCCTGGCTCTAAGAAGACCAAAAAGCGCGTTGGCCGCGGCGTGGGCTCCGGCATGGGCAAAACATCTACGCGTGGTCAGGGCGGTCAGTGGTCCAGAAGCGGCGGCGGTGTTCGCCCCGGTTTTGAAGGCGGTCAGATGCCGCTGTCGAGAAGACTCCCCAAGAGAGGCTTCACGAACATATTTGCAAAAGAGTACGCGACTGTTAACGTGAGCGATCTCAACGTGTTTGAGGACGGCACCGAAGTGACAGCGGAACTTTTGAAAGAAAACAGAATTATCAGAAAAACACTGGACGGTTTAAAGGTTTTGGGAAACGGTGAAATTACCAAAAAGCTGACCGTAAAAGCGGTCAAGTTTACCCAGACAGCGTCTGAAAAAATCGCTGCCGCGGGTGGAACCGCCGAGGTGATTGACTAATGTTTAGTACGCTCCGAAACGCATGGAAGGTTGCGGATATCCGCAAGAAGATGCTCTACACGGTGATGATGCTGCTCGTCTATCGTATCGGCGCGCACGTACCCGTGCCGGGCGTGGATGTAAACGAAGTGGCCAAACTGGTCAGCGGCAACATGCTCGGGCAGTATATAGACCTCTTCTCCGGTGGCGGACTTACCAAGTTCTCCATTCTGGCATTGGGTATCGTACCGTATATCACGGGTTCGATCATCATGAACCTTCTGACGATGGCGTTGCCGCCGTTGGAGCGTTTATCGAAGGAAGGCCCTGAGGGCCGCAAAAAGATTGCCTCGATCACACGCTATGTCGGTGTGGCGTTGGGTTTGATTCAGGCGATTGGCACTTTGGTCACCTTCGGTCCGACGGTGCTGCTGGATACCGGATCACCGCTCATACTGAACCAGATTACTATTGTACTTTGCTTGACAGCAGGTACTGCGCTCATCATGTGGATCGGCGAGCATATCACCGAGAACGGCGTGGGCAACGGCGTGTCGCTGTTGATCTTTGTCAGCATCATCTCGCGCTTCCCGCAGACGGTTATCTCGGCCACGAAGACGGCGGCAATGAATAACGCCTGGCTGGAGCTGGTCGTTGTGTTAATTGCGGCGATTGTGATTTTGGTGGGTATCACGTTCATAGATATGGGCGAGCGTCGTGTGCCGGTGCAGTACGCAAAGCGTGTGGTAGGCCGCAAAATTTATGGCGGTCAGTCTACGCACATCCCGATGAAGATCAACCAATCGGGCGTATTGCCGCTGATATTTGCGATGACGTTGGTACAGTTCCCGCTCATCATCATGAGTTTTACGTCTGCAGAGTCGCAAGCGGGTTATAATGCCTGGATGGGCACAGACAAGCCGCTGTATCTGATACTGTACGCGCTGCTGATATTCTTCTTCACGTTCTTCTACTCGCAGGTGACGTTCAACCCGATTGACGTTTCCAAAAACCTGCAGCAGAACGGTGGATTTATCCCGGGTATCCGTGCGGGCAAACCGACTTCGGAATATCTGCAGAAGATACTGGTGCGTGTGACGCTGTTTGGCGCGATATTCCTTGCGCTTGTGGCCACGGTACCGACTGCGTTTACAGCTTTGACTGACTTCAATTCAGCGTTTGGCGCAACGAGCCTGTTGATTATGGTGAGTGTGTCCCTGGAAACGACGAGACAGCTGGAGTCGCACCTGATGATGCGGCACTATAAAGGGTTTTTGAAATAGAGGTTTTGCCATGAGATTAATGTTTGTCGGACCGCCGGGTGCCGGAAAAGGAACTCAGGCGGTAAGGATTGCGGCGAAGTACGGCATCCCTCATATTTCCACCGGCGATATGCTGCGTGAAGAGATGAGGAATGGAACGACGCTGGGGCAGCAGGCCAAAGCGTTTATCGAAGCCGGGGAGCTGGTTCCCGACGACGTGATTATCGGGATGGTAAAGGAGCGCGTGAGCCGCCCGGATGCGCAAAAAGGATTTCTGCTGGACGGATTTCCGCGCACAAGGGAGCAGGCCGAGGCGCTTGGCAAGATTGAGACGCTGGATGCGGTCGTCAATATCAATGTACCGGATGAAAAGCTGGTGCATCGTATATGCGGACGACGCGTGTGCCGGGAATGCGGCGCGACCTATCATGAGTCGATGCTGGAAAACCTGCACCAGTGCCCCAAGTGTGGCAGCGAGCTGTATGTGCGGGATGACGACAAGGAAGATATCGTCCGTCAGCGCATCAGCGTGTATAAGCAAAAGACGCAGCCGCTGATAGAGTATTATACTGAAAAGGGTTTGCTGCATGATGTGGTGGGCTCAGGCGGTATAGACGATATCACGGAAGCGATCATCGCTGTACTGGATGATGTAAAATGATTACGCTGAAATCCGCCCGTGAAATTGAAGCGATGCGAGACGCCGGCCGAATAGCGGCTGAGGCTCAATCGTTGGTGGAAGGCGCGGTGAGGCCCGGTGTGACGACGGGGGAGCTAGATAGCATAGCCCGGCGGCATATCGAGAAGAGCGGAGCGATCCCCTCATTCCTCGGATACTGCGGGTATCCCGCGACGATTAATGCGTCGGTAAACGAGGAGATTGTGCACGGCATACCGGGTGACCGGGTGCTCAAGGACGGCGACATTGTCAGCATTGACCTTGGCGCGAAGTACAAAGGCTTTCACAGCGATTGTGCGAGAACCTTTGCAGTCGGGCACATCACCGAGGAAGCCGCAAGGCTGATTAGCGTAACGGAGAAGGCTTTCTATGCCGGTATGAATGCGTTTGCAGAGGGAGATCATCTGGTCAGCATCTCAAGCGCGGTACAAAAAACGGCTGAAGCTGCCGGGTTTTCGGTGGTACGGGAGCTGGTGGGTCATGGCATCGGACGCGACTTGCATGAGGAGCCCAATGTACCCAACTTCGTAACCGGAGGCCGAGGGCCAAGGCTGCGAGTGGGCATGGTGCTGGCGATCGAGCCGATGGTCAACTATGGCCGCAAAGAGACATTCACCAAGGCGGACGGGTGGACAGTTGTGACGAGAGACGGCAGTCTTTCAGCACACTACGAGCACACGGTGGCGCTGACCGATAAGGGTCCTGTGATCCTCACGGCTGTTTAGCAGAAGGAGGCACAGCAGGATGGTGGAGTATACCGTACAGATAGGCCGGGTCGCACAATCCGCCGCGGGCCGGGATAAAGGCAGGCTGTTTATCATAGTGAATATAGTGGATGAACAGTATGTATATATTGCGGACGGCGACTTAAGATTATTGGACCGTCCGAAGAAGAAGAAGCTTCGGCACTTGCGGCTTCGGCAGGAGATACTACAGTCAATCGCCGACAAGCTGAAAGGCGGCATGAAAGTGTTTGACGCAGAAGTGCGCAGCGCACTCAGAGCCGTCGGCGACGACGCAGACGCATAAGAAGGGGGAAACGACTTGTCTAAAAGCGACGTCATAGAGATGGAGGGTCGGGTCACAGAAGCCTTTCCGAATGCTGTGTTCGAGGTGGAACTGGAGAACGGCCATAAGGTTTTGGCGCATATATCGGGAAAGCTGCGGATGCATTACATTCGTATACTACCCGGAGATAAAGTCACCGTGGAGATTTCGCCGTATGATTTGAAGCGGGGACGTATAACGTGGCGCGGCAAGGGCTAATATCTAAAGGAGGATACGCAATATGAAAGTCAGACCGTCTGTGAAACAGATATGTGAGAAATGCAAGGTCATCAAGCGTAAGGGCAAAGTTATGGTGATTTGCGAGAACCCCAAGCATAAGCAGACCCAAGGGTAATGCCTATACGGAGCGGCTGCAGGGCTTGCCCTGATCCGTATAGATTCTATATAACTATATTCGGAGGTGTAAACTAAGTGGCACGTATATCTGGTATTGACCTGCCAAAGGAAAAAAGGGTTGAGATTGGCCTGACTTATATATACGGCATCGGGCTCAAGACTTCCCGCGAGATTTTAGCGGCAACTGGCGTTGACCCTGATACAAGGGTGAAGGATCTGTCTGAAGCGGATGCCGGCAAACTGAGAGAGTACATCGACAAGAACCTGAAGGTGGAAGGCGATCTGCGCCGCGATGTTACGATGAGCATCAAACGGCTGATGGAAATCGGCTGCTATCGTGGAGTTCGCCACCGTAAGGGTCTGCCTGTGAGAGGACAAAGCTCCAAGCAGAACGCGCGCACGAGAAAAGGCCCCAAACGGACTGCGGGCGCGAAGAGAAAGTGAGGATAGTCAATGGCTAAGCCAAAGAAGGTTGCGAGAAAACGCAAGGAGAAAAAGAATATTGAGCGTGGTCAGGCACATATCCGCGCTTCCTTTAACAATACGCTCGTCACGATGACCGACGTGGGCGGAAACGCTCTCTCGTGGGCCAGCGCCGGCGGCATGGGCTTCCGCGGTTCGCGTAAGAGCACGCCGTTTGCTGCACAGGTGGCGGCAGAGAAGGCAGCTACGGCTGCGATGGAGCACGGTCTGCGTTTTGTGGACGTGTTTGTGAAGGGTCCCGGATCGGGACGCGAAGCGGCGATCCGCGCGCTGCAGACAGCAGGGCTTGAGGTGTGTCTCATCAAGGATGTCACGCCGATACCGCACAACGGCTGCCGTCCGCCCAAGCGCCGGAGAGTTTAAGGAGGAGTTTAAGATATGGCAAGATATACAGATTCGGTATGCCGTCTTTGCCGCAGGGAAGGCTGCAAGCTCTTCCTGAAGGGAGATCGCTGCTATTCGGGCAAATGCTCGGTGGTTAAACGCCCCACGGCGCCTGGCATGCAAAGCAAGAACAGACGTTCTAAGGTGTCGGAATACGGCATTCAGCTTCGCGAAAAGCAAAAGGTTAAGCGCGCATACGGCTTGATGGAAAAGCAGTTTGAGAAGACCTACCGCACAGGTGAGCGCATGAAGGGCAAGTCGGGTGAAAACCTGCTGGCTTTGCTGGAATCGCGTCTTGATAACGTTGTGTACCGTTTGGGTCTCGCGGATTCTCGTCCGCAGGCGCGTCAGACGGTGCTGCACGGTCACATCCTCGTGAACGGCAAGAAGGTGGATATTCCATCGTACTTGGTAGCTGCGGGTGATGAGATTTCCGTGAAGAAGAAGTCTGCTTCCGAGATCGACCGGTTTAAGGAGCTGCGCGAGGGAGATACCCGCGTGATGCCCAGCTGGCTGACGATGGACAACGCGAACCTGACAGGCAGAGTTGTAACAACTCCGGTCAGAGAGGATATGGACCTGACAATCGAAGAGCACCTGATCGTTGAGTATTACTCCAAGTAGCATTTGGGGAGAAGCGGTTGCCCTCATTAACGAAGAGTCTATAACGGGAGGGTTATATAAATGTTAGAAATAGAAAAGCCCAACATACAGTGCGTAGAGAAGTCGGAAGGGTATGCCAAGTTCGTAATGGAGCCGCTGGAGCGCGGCTTCGGATCCACCCTTGGCAACTCGATGAGAAGAGTACTGCTGTCGTGCCTGCCCGGCGCCGCTGTGACGCGGGTGAGAATCGATGGCGTGCTGCACGAGTTTTCCACGATCAAGGGCGTCACCGAGGATGTTGTGGGTGTGGTGATGAACCTCAAAGGTCTTGCGGTTAAGACGTATGTTGACGAGCCCAAGACGTTGATACTTGATGTGACGGGCCCCATGGATGTAACAGCGGAGGATATTTCGCTGGATGCGGATGTGGAGATACTGAACCCTGACATGCACATACTGACACTGGAGAAGGACGCCAGCGTTTACATGGAGATCACCGTTGAGAAGGGTCGCGGTTATGTGCTGGCTGACAAGAACAAAGAGAACGACATGCCTATCGGTGTAATTCCCGTAGACTCGCTGTTCACTCCTGTTCGCAAGGTAAACTTCACGGTGGAGAACACGCGCGTGGGTCAGATGACTGACTACGACAAGCTTTCCATCGAGCTGTGGACCAACGGCACGATCGCACCGGACGAAGCGGTTTCACTGTCCGCTAAGATTTTGAGCGAACACCTTGCGCAGTTTGTGGCGCTGACCGACCACGTTCAGAACGTGGAGATCATGGTGGAGCCGGAGGAAGACAAGAAAGAGAAGGTTCTGGAGATTACCATTGAAGAGCTGGATCTGTCTGTGCGTTCCTACAACTGCTTGAAGCGCGCCGGTATCAACACGGTGGAAGAACTGATCAAGCGCAACGAAGAAGAAATGATGAAGGTGCGCAACTTGGGGCGTAAGTCGCTCGAAGAGGTGGAGCAGAAGCTGGCAGCCTTGGGCTTGTCGCTTCGGCTCGATGATTAATATTTGATTAACTAATTTGCCGGGCGGCATCGGCGCGGCAAACAGGAGGCTTTAAACTATGGCTGGATACAGAAAGCTGAATCAGCAGCAGGATCAAAGACAGGCGACCTTGAGAAACCTGGTCAGCTCTCTTTTGTGGCATGGCCGCATCGAGACCACGCTGGCGAGAGCCAAGGAAACCCGCCGCATTGCGGAGAAGCTGATCACGATCGCTGTCAAAGAACACGCGAGCACTCTCAAGGTTGTCAAGGAAGTGAAAGACGGCGATGAGAAGCTGAAGAAAGAGATCACCATCGACGCGCCTTCCAAGCTGGCTGCGCGTCGCCGCTTGATGTCTTATCTCTACGATATTCCGGAACTGAAAAAGGACGGCGAGTCTAAGTTTGAGTACAAGAAGCGTACTGCTGAAATCAAACACCCGCTGGTCGAGAAGATGTTCCGTGAATATGGCCCCAAGTATTATAAGCGTGCGCAGGACTTGGGTCAGGGCGGCGGCTATACCCGCATCATCAAGAAGGGACCCCGTCGCGGAGACGCGGCCGAGGTCGTCATTCTCGAGCTGGTATAACGCTGGGTTACATTTTAGCACTCAAAGAAAAGGCTTTGAAAGTCGATTTTCAAAGCCTTTTGGTGTATAATGGAGTGCATCTGATGTGAAAGGGATACAATGGCCATTATTATAGCAAAGGACGTGACTTACGCCTACACAAGTGAAGACAGCATTTCGCTGGCATTGTCCGGCATAACGCTCAACGTGGAAGCGGGTGAGTTTGTTGCGGTGATCGGGCACAACGGTTCGGGAAAATCCACATTCGCTAAGCACATCAATGCGCTTTTTCAGCCGAAGTCAGGCAGCGTATCGGTGAATGGCATGGATACAAAGGACGAGGCAAAGGTTTGGGATATACGAAAATGCGCCGGTATGGTGTTTCAGAACCCGGACAATCAGCTTGTCGCAACCATTGTGGAAGAGGATGTGGCGTTCGGTCCCGAAAACATCGGTGTACCGCCCGAGGAGATTCGCAAACGTGTGGACGAATCGCTGGAGCAGGTGGGCATGAGCGCTTTTAAGGATCGCGCCCCGCACATGCTGTCTGGCGGACAAAAACAGCGCGTGGCGATTGCGGGCGTGCTTGCCATGCATCCGGACATTATTGTATTCGACGAACCGACCGCGATGCTGGACCCGGAGGGGCGCGACGAGGTGCTGTCTGCGATCGGCGAGCTGCACGGACAAGGCAAAACGATATTGCTGATTACGCATTACATGGAGGAGGCGCTGTTGGCTGACCGCGTGGTGGTGATGACGGGCGGATTGATTACGGCGATAGGCACCCCGCGAGAAATATTCGAGAACGAAGAGGTGCTGCGTGATGCGGGCCTGGCAGCGCCGCCGCATATAGAACTGTATCACCGTCTGAGAAAAAAGGGATATGAGCTGGGCGAATGCCCGCTGACAATAGATGAATTGGTGGAAAAGCTATGCCAATAGAATTAAAGAACCTCACATATACATACAGCCCCGGAACGCCGTTTGAAGCCAAAGCGGTGGATGACATCAGCCTCAGGATTGAGGATGGCGAATTTGCAGGCATCATCGGTCATACGGGCAGCGGCAAGACAACAATGATCGGGCTTATTGCGGGGCTGCTGAAACCCACCTTAGGCAAGGTGCTGATCGACGGTGAGGACATAGGTGCGAAGGGTTATGACCGGAAAAAATTGCGCCGTCAAATCGGTGTGGTGTTTCAATACCCTGAGCACCAGTTATTTGAGGAGACGGTATACAAGGATATCGCCTTTGGACCGGGCAAGACGGGTGTGCCGGCAGAAGAGATTGAAGGGCGCGTGCGCCACGCGATGGAGCTGATGGAGCTGGACTTCGACGGTATCAAGGATCTGTCGCCATTCGAGCTGTCTGGCGGGCAGAAGCGGCGCGTTGCGATAGCGGGTGTGCTGGCGATGCGGCCCAAGGTGTTGATACTGGACGAGCCGGTGGCGGGGCTGGACCCGGCGGGGCGTGACCACTTAATGAAGCTGGTGGGCGGTCTTAACAGCGAAGGTGTGACGATCATACTGATCACACATTCAATGGACGATTTGGCAGAGAACGCGCGGCGCGTGATTGCGCTCAAGGGCGCGAAGGTAATGATGGACGGCACACCGGCTGAGGTGTTTGCGCATGGCGATGAGCTGAGGGAAGCAAGCCTGGATGTGCCGTGTGTGGCGGACATAGCGGCGAAGCTGCGTGCGCGGGGGTTGGAGGTATCAAGCAGCGTAATACGTCTTGATGAACTTGAGCTGAGCGTTGAGAAGCTGCTGGGAGGTCGGAGATGATTAAGAATATCACCCTCGGACAATACTTTCCTGGTAACTCGATCATTCATCGTTTGGACGCGCGTATGAAGCTGGTGCTGACGGTTGCGGTTATTGTTATGGTATTTTTGGCAAGCACGGTGCTTGGCAACGCAGTAGTGCTGGCGTTTCTCGTGGTTGCTATCATATTGTCGGGAATCGGATTCAAATTTGTACTGCGCGGGATAAAGCCATTGTGGTTCATCATATTGCTGACGTTTGTACTGAACACCTTCTTCTACTCTGGCGGTACGGAGCTGTTCTCGTGGTGGATATTCCGAGTGACGCAGGAGGGTTTAATCAGCGCGGTGCGGCTGGCGGCTCGCTTGATATTCCTCATCACAACAACGACGATACTAACGCTGTCGACTTCGCCCATATCGCTGACGGACGGTTTGGAGAGCCTGATGAAGCCGCTCAAGGTTGTCAGGTTTCCGGTGCATGAGCTGGCGATGATGATGACGATTGCGATGCGGTTCATTCCGACGCTGATCGAAGAAACGGACAAGATCATGAAGGCGCAGACGGCACGGGGCGCAGAGTTTGATTCGGGAAGCGTCATCAAGCGGGCGACGGGCATGGTTCCGCTGCTGGTACCGCTGTTTGTGAGTGCGTTCCGGCGTGCGGACGAGCTGGCTTTTGCGATGGAGTCCCGCTGCTATCATGGCGGCGAGGGGCGCACACGCATGAAGGTGATGCATTTGCACGGGCGTGATTGGGCGGCAGCAGCAATCGTGGCGGTGTTGATTGCGTTTATGGCACTGGGCTTCTGAGGAGAAGGGTTATTGCAGACGCACGATCTGAGAGAATAAAGCTGCATCGCTATAAGTTGAGTGATTGTCCTATAGAGGACGGCTTCACTTTTGTGCATTATGAGAAGCGGTATTTTCATCAGATACAGGCTGCACTTGCTTTTGATTCCTGAGCCTAAAACCATCAAAGAATATCACGATGAAACCGAGTATTATCAGCGAATAGTATGTAATCAGACGCCAGAGCAGCATTGCTGCTGCTGATTTCGCAAAGAAGAAGCTGCCAAAGAATATGCCAAAGCCAGCCTCGGTTGCACCGCTGGAGCCCGGAATAGGCATAAAGTGTACGGCGAGAAACAGGAAGGCTGCCATAGCGACCAAGGTCGAAGCCTCGTCGAATATGGATAAAGTTGCGAAAGCACC
This sequence comes from Bacillota bacterium, assembly GCA_023415795.1. Taxonomy (GTDB): domain Bacteria; phylum Bacillota; class Clostridia; order Christensenellales; family SZUA-584; genus SZUA-584. The sequence continues at coordinate 32,231 of JAEZJG010000014.1, forward strand.
ATCACCGCCGTTGAGCATTCCAAGGCCGAATGCGTTGTATAAACAGTATGGTATGGAGAAAAACAAGAGCCATTGGATAAGTGTCAAACCGCAGGAGAACGCGACTTTTCCTTTATAAAGCTTCAGATAACGCGCACTATCATGAAAATCACTAAGAGTACTTTCAATCGTCGCTCGTGTTTTATCCAGATTCTTAATGATCTTGATCTTAGCAAGAAAGCGGGTGAGCACCATAACAAGCCTCTTGAGCCCGTTGCGCTTTACGATAGCCAGCACCATTACGCAAATGACAAATATGTTGATCAGTGCGCCAAATATGGAAAGCCAGAATATTTCGGGGTTGTGCTGGTGAAAGTAGATGCCCTTGAACGCCATGAACACCATACACAGTATGACAATAACGATCTCGTAGGTCATCAGCTTGATGGTCTGGATGAATGCGGAAATACCCACCGGGATGCCATCTCGTTTCATATACGCAATTTGTGAGGGTTGGAAACCGACCGCAGCCGGTGTGAGGGCGCCGTAATAGTTTCCGATTATATCCAACTTTAAAATATAGAAATAATTGACCTTTCCATACATAAACGATGTGATGAACCAGACTGCCCATGCTTCTATGAACAAATATAGCGCCATGCAACCCATAGCCGCCACCAGCCAAAGCGGGTTGAGAGAACTGAAAATACCAAAAAGACCTTTGCTTTCTTTAGACAAGGTAAAGGCTAGTATTAATGTGACTGAGAATACAACGAGTAAGTAACACATAGACAATAATTTTTTTGGTTTAGTTTTCATGCAGTCTCCGATATGCGTATATAATAAAATACCCAAACAGTATATCACTCAAAACCAATTTGGTAAAATACGCTTTAACTGCAAAAAAGGTCAATATCTGCAGCTCTGACTTCATTTGCATTGGCGTTGTTAATCAATTATAATTGTTTAAGCCGCCGGAGACCGGGGATTGGAAATTAGATTGAATACGGGAGATGTTTCATGCGGATAAGGCTCATCGTGGAATACGACGGGACGAATTATGTGGGTTGGCAGCGGCAGAAGGATTTAATGTCGGTGCAGGAAGTCATGGAGAATGCTTTCTATGAGGCTGTGGGCGAGCGTGTGGTGATACACGGCTCAGGGCGTACGGATGCGGGCGTGCATGCCGACGCTTTGGTGGCGCACCTCGATACGCAGTGTCCTGTGCCGCCGGACAAGATCAGCTACATGTTCAATATGTATTTGCCGCCTGACATACGTGTGAAGCACTCGGAGCTGGCGGACGATGCTTTTCATGCTCGGTTTGACGCGAGGGGGAAGACGTATCGCTACACGATATACAATGCCAAGCATGCCTCTGCGATATACAGGAATATGTCGGCATTTGTGCGCGGAACGCTGGACATTGAGAGGATGAGGGCAGCGGCGGAAAGGCTGTGCGGTACACACGATTTCAAGCCATTTTCCGCAAACGGCACAGAGGTGAAGGATACGATACGCACGATATTTCGTGTGGAGGTGACGTCCGAGCTGCCATTCATACGGATTGATGTGACGGGCTCGGGGTTTCTCAACCATATGGTGCGCATCATTGTGGGCACGCTGATTCAGGTGGGCATCGGTAAGCGAGAGCCGGAGTGCATTGAAGCCATACTGGCGAAAAGAGAGCTGCCGGGGGCGACCGCGCCGGCACAAGGGCTGACACTCAAGAAGGTGTATTACGCGCCGGAGGAGCCGCAAGGGGGTTTGCATGAGGGATGAAAAGGGCACAGACAAGAAGACAGGCAATACCGTCTTCATTAAGCTTGTCTGCTGGCTGCTGATAGCCGGAGGATTGGTGCTGGGGGGGCTGTCGCTGATATCCGTGCTGGTATCCACTGCGATCACCATCGGTATGGTGCTGCCTGCTCTGCTGGGGCTGCTGATGATCGTTTACGCTGTGGCGCGGCTGAGGAAGAACGGGCGTGTGATACAGCAGCGGTGGTTGCGTGTGGCCATCACGGTGTGTCTGATTGCGGGGCTGCTGTTTGCAGCTGTTTTAGAGACGCTGATGTCTGTGACGGCCTATAAGCCGCCGCCGGAGGAGGACACCGGCTTTGTGATTGTGCTGGGCTGCGGTGTGTTTCCGGACGGGACGCTGACGCTGTCGCTCAAGAACAGGCTGGATGCAGCGTACGATTATCTGACAGAGCATGAGGATTCGCTATGCATTGTGTCCGGCGGGCAGGGTGATAATGAGCCGGTGCCTGAAGCGGAGGCGATGAGCCAATATCTGCGTTCGCGCGGGATTGATGCCGATCGCATACTCAAGGAAGACCGATCCACCAGCACGCTGCTGAACCTGACGTACTCCAAGGAAATCATGGCGGAGTATACTGACCGCCCTCAAACGGCGGCTATCGTGACCAGCGATTATCACGTGTTCCGTGCGCTGCTGCTGGCGCGAGACCTAGACATCAACGCGTTCGGCATACCGGCGGGAACCAATTGGAAGATCGTCGTGGCGTGTCATGTGCGCGAATACGCCGCCATTGTCAAGACGGTGCTGTTCGGCGGCGCAGAGCTCTAGCCGGCAATTTTGTATCCGCCAGCACCTGTACATGACAGGTCGAATATAGTATAATAGCACCCGTGTTGTCGCGCTGGCGCGATGAAATATTGGGAAACGGGGAGAATGGATCATGCTGACTTATCCGCTGCAAGTCGCCGGTTTGAAGCGCGACCTGCCCATCTGCAAGGTGACAGATGAATTATACATTGGTGCGTTCGTGATATTCGGGGATGTGGAGCTGACCGTGGCGTGTGCGGCGGCGCTGCTCAAAATAGCCCCCGAATTCGATTATATGATAAGCCCGGAGGCCAAGAGCATTCCTTTGATACACGAGATGGCTCGGCAGAAAGGCAGCAACAAGTACATTCTGGCGCGCAAGGTGCCCAAGCTGTATATGCGCGATCTGTTCAAAGCGGAGGTGACGTCGATCACCACCGAGAAGCCGCAGGTGCTGTATCTGGACGGCAGTGACGCGAAGCTGATGGAGGGCAAGCGTATACTTGTGGTGGACGATGTGATATCCACAGGCGAATCCATCCGTGCGGTGGAAGAGCTGGTGAAGAAGGCGGGCGGCATACTGGCGGGTAAGATTGCGATACTTGCTGAAGGTGATGCCAAGGAACGCGACGATATATTGTTTCTGGAATCGCTGCCGCTGTTCAACGCGGACGGTACGGTTAAGGGATAAATGTAACGAAGGTTTAAGACCGTGGAGGCGCTGCCTCCACACCTTCGCTAAAGGGGCAGCGCCCCTTTAGAATCCCGTCAGGAAAATGCCTGAAGGCATTTTCCGTAAGTAATGTAATCTACTTAAAAAATAATGGCTGCTTTCTTGGCAGCTTTTATTATGTTCCCTGATACCGCAATCACCATGGGCGTTGATAATACGGCGTGCTTGTGGTATATTTCTTGAGTATTAATCGGAAGGCAGGATTTTCATGGATTATAGCAGATTACTGGCGCAGGCGGTGGCGGAAGCTTCCGGGCTTGCGATTGAAGATACGGCGGCAATGATCGAGATACCGGCTGATGCAGCAATGGGGGACTACGCGTTCCCGTGCTTTAAGCTGGCAAAGGCGCTGCGCAAGGCGCCTCCCGCTATAGCGGCAGAGATCAGCGAGAAGCTGGTAAAGCATTCGTTCATTGCCGAGGTGCGCGTGGTGGGCGCTTACATCAACTTCTTTATCGACCGTGTGAGCTTCGCGAAGGGCACGCTGGCAGACGTGGCGGCGGCTGGCGCCGGCTTTGGCGGCAGCGTTGAGGGTGCTGGCAAGGTGGTCTGTATCGACTATTCGTCCATCAACATCGCCAAGCCATTCCACATTGGGCATCTGTCCACCACCGTGATCGGCAGCGCGCTGTATCGCATATATGGCTTCTTGGGGTATAAGCCGGTGGGCATCAACCACCTTGGCGACTGGGGCACGCAGTTCGGCAAGCTGATTGTGGCATATAAGCTGTGGGGCAGCAAGGCAGAAATTGAGGAGCGCTCTATCTCCGCGATGCTGGAGCTGTATGTGCGCTTCCATGACGAAGCGGAAAAGGACCCGGCACTGGACGAGCAGGCGCGTGCGTGGTTCAAGAAAATAGAGGATGGCGACGCCGAAGCGCTGGAAATTTTCAACTGGTTTAAGGAACTGACGCTCAAAGAGGTCGGCAAGATATATGACGTGCTGGGCGTGCACTTCGACAGTTACGCGGGCGAGAGCTTCTACAACGACAAGATGCAGCCCATCATCGACGAGCTGAAGGAAAAGCAGCTGCTGGAGTTCTCGGACGGCGCATATGTGGTGCGGTTGGGTGAAGAACTGCCGCCCTGCATTGTGCTGAAGTCGGACGGGGCGACGCTTTATTCCACGCGCGATCTCGCGGCGGCGTTTTATCGCAAACAGACGTATGATTTCCACAAGTGTCTGTACGTGGTGGCCTATCAGCAGAACCTGCACTTCAAGCAGTGGTTCAATGTGGTGGAGCTGATGGGGCACGAGTGGGCGAAGGATTTGGAGCATGTCGCCTTTGGCATGGTATCGCTGGAGGACGGGACGCTGTCTACCCGCAAGGGCAAGGTGGTGTTTCTTGCGGATGTGCTGGACAAGGCCGTGGAGAAGACGCTGGGCATCATCGAGGAGAAATCTCCCAATCTCGAAAACAAAGAGGAAGTTGCCAAAACAGTGGGCATCGGCGCGGTGGTATTCGACACGCTGTCGTCTGCACGCATTAAGGATATCACGTTCTCGTTTGACCGCGTGCTGAATTTCGACGGCGAGACAGGGCCGTATGTGCAGTATACGCATGCGCGGTGCGCAAGCCTGCTGCGGCGTGCGGAGATGGATTGGGCAGCGGCGGAGAAGGATTACGCGGCGCTGGACAATGCCGAGGCATTCACGGCAGCCAAGCTGCTCTACAGCTTCCCCGAAACGGTAGCGCGTGCGTGTGAGAAGAACGAGCCGTATCTGATTACGCGTCACGTGATAGAGCTGGCCAAGGCCATGAACCGCTTCTACTACGAGCATCGCATTATCGACGGTGACGCGGCGCAGACGGCGGCTCGGCTGGAGCTGACGGCGTGTGTGAAGCAGGTTATCAAGACCGGGCTGTATTTGATCGGCGTGGGCGCGCCGGAGAGGATGTAAACGCCAACACCGCTTACGAGCGTTTTTCATAAATCATATAAGCATCGAAACCCACAGCATGGAGGGGTTACGTCTGTGCAAAATATAAGCATAGGAAATCTGCGTATTCGGGAGAATGGCGCGGGATTTTTGTGCATGGAAAAACGGAGAGATTTATGGAAAAACGCGAAAGGCTAAGCTTTTGGGATTTCATCAAGAAACACAGCAAGCGCTATTTCATTGACGCGTTGGGCGCGATGGCGCTGGGTTTATTCTCGTCGCTCATTATCGGACTCATCATGACGCAGGTTATCAACCTGATTTGGCCGCGGATTGCTGCATCGGTGACGCTGGAGCGGTTCGCCGAATGCGTGAAGCTGCTGTCGTCCGGGCAGGCGACAGGGTTGGAATTTATCGAGGTGTTCAAATACCTGATCGGCTCGTCGTCGCCTGTGGTGGGCGCGGCTATCGGTGTGGCTGTGGCATGGGGCCTCAAGGGTAAGCCGCTCACAATGTTCTCGTCTGCTGTGACAGGCGCATATGGCTATATGCTGGGCGGACCGGTGGGCTGCTATATCGCTGCACTGATGGGGGCGGAGTTCGGCCGCCTGGTGGCAGGGCGCACCAAGATTGATATCATACTGACGCCTGTGGTGACGATACTGACGGGCTGCATCGCGGGGTGGCTGGTGGGCCCTGCGGTGAGCTTGCTGATGACATCGCTTGGAGCGCTTATCATGCAGGCGACGGAGCTGCAGCCCTTTTTCATGGGTATCGCGGTGGCGGTGATCATGGGCATGATATTAACAGCGCCTATATCCAGCGCGGCGCTGTGCATCATGCTGGGGCTGTCCGGTTTGGCGGCGGGTGCGGCGACGGTGGGCTGCTGTGCGCAGATGGTGGGCTTCGCAGTGGCGAGCTTCCGAGAAAACAAGTGGGGCGGCTTGATCGCACAAGGGCTGGGTACATCGATGCTGCAGGTGCCTAACATCGTGCGTCATCCGCTGATATGGATACCGCCCACGCTGGCCAGCGCGATATTGGGGCCGGTATCGACACTGGCTCTGGGTATGACCAACATCCCGCTGGGTGCGGGCATGGGCACCTCCGGTCTGGTGGGTCAGGTGGGCACCTTCACCGCGATGGCAGGGGTATATGATGGCTGGACGCTGTTGATCATCGTGGTCGGGCTGCACTTCATTGCTCCGGCGGGGCTGACGCTGCTATTCTCGGAGCTGATGCGCAAGAAAGGCTGGATCAAGCCGGGTGACATGCTGCTGCCGTCGTAGGTCGTTTGGGTTTACTGTGTTTGGTTGGAATACTGGAGGTGGTTGTAAGGACTGCCTCTTTTATTTTTCGGGAAATAGCTTTGCGATTTGTGAATTGATATGATCGGAAGCGCAAAAAAGTTGCCCCCGCTGGCAAATTGTGCGATAATACCAATTAAGATTAAGGTGAAGGACAAGGTAGCATATGCTGGACATCAAGAGGATACGGACGAATCCGGAAGAAGTGAAAACAGGTCTTGCCAGCCGTGGTGTATCGGGCGTGGTAGAGAAGGTAGCGGCGCTGGATGAAAAGCGACGCGAGCTGATTGTAAAGACGGAGACGCTCAAAGCACAGCGCAATGAGGCGTCTAAGCAGATACCCGCGATGAAGAAGGCGGGGCAGGATACGACGGCGCTGCTGGAGGATATGAAGCGCGTTGCCGACGAGGTAAAGGATATTGACGCGGAGCTGGCAGGTATTGACGCGGAGCTGAACGGCATACTGCTGTCTACCCCCAACGTACCGATGGCGGACGTGCCGGTGGGCGAGAGCGATAAGGATAACATGGAGCTGCGGCGTTGGGGCGAGCCGCGCCAATTCGAGTATGAGCCGCTGGCACATTGGGACATTGGCACAGCGCTGGGCATACTGGACTTTGAGACGGCGGCGGCGGTAACGGGCGCACGCTTTGTGTTTTACAAGGGGCTGGGCAGCAGGCTGGAACGCTCGCTGGTCAGCTTTATGCTGGACCTGCACACGCTGGAAGGGCCTTATGTGGAGGTGTTTCCGCCGTACATGGTGAACCGCGCTTCGATGCAGGGCACAGGACAGCTGCCCAAATTTGAGGAAGATGCATTTGCTGTAAAGAACATGGATTACTTCCTGATACCCACAGCGGAGGTGCCGGTGACCAACATGTACCGCGATACCATCATGGAGACGCTGCCGGTATACCATACGGCATACAGCGCGTGCTTCAGGGCGGAGGCCGGCAGCGCAGGGCGCGATACGCGCGGGCTGATTCGCCAGCACCAGTTTAACAAGGTGGAGCTGGTGAAGTTTGCTAAGCCGGAGGATTCCGCAGCGGAGCTGGAGGCGTTGACTGCGGATGCCGAAAAGGTGCTTCAGCGATTGGGGCTGCCTTATCGGGTGATGCAGCTGTGCACGGGAGACCTTGGATTCTCTTCCGCCAAGACCTACGATTTAGAGGTATGGATGCCCAGCTACGGGCGGTATGTGGAGATATCGTCGTGCTCAAACTTCCTCGATTTTCAGGCGCGCCGGGCGAACATCAAGTATCGCAGTGCGCCGGGCGCGAAACCGGAGCTGGTGCATACGCTCAATGGCAGCGGTGTGGCCATCGGACGCACAGTGGCAGCGATATTGGAAAACTATCAGAGACCGGACGGCAGCGTGGAGATACCCCAAGCGCTGCGTGAATATATGAAGACCGACGTTATCAAGTGAGCTGGTAAGAAAAAGCGCCCGTCGCTGAGCCATGGGCGGGAAACGGAGGCCGACAGTGATTATTTGTGAAGAATGCAATGCGCGTAACAGAAACGGTGCGTATGTGTGTGAGGAGTGCGGCGCTAGCCTGCTGCATCTGGAGCCGACGGCGGACGATTCCGAACCGGTGAAGCGCAAAGCACCTTTGTTTGGGCGAAAGGAACGCTTCGTTGAGGACGAGCCGGAGTATGAGGACGGCGAAGACGAAGCGGTGGCTACGATAGACGTAGAGGTAGAGGAGCTTGAAGAGGAGCCAGTGCATCAGCGCAGACCGCTTTTCGGGCGCAAAGCACGCTTCGTTGAGGACGAGCCGGAGTATGAAGACGGCGAGGAAGACGCGACGGCTACGATGGACATAGAGGAAGAGGAGCCTGAAGAGGAGCCAGTGCATCAGCGCAGACCGCTTTTCGCGCGCAAAGCACGCTTTGTTGATGACGAGCTGGAGTACGAAGATGGCGAAGACGAAGCGGCGGCTACGATGGACATAGAGGAAGAGGAACCTGAGGAGGAGCCAGTGCGTCAGCGCAGACTGTTGTTCGGGCGCAAGGCACGCTTTGTGGACGACGAGCCGGAGTATGAAGGCGGCGAGGAAGACGCGGCGGTTACGATGGACATAGAGGAAGAGGAGCCTGAGGAGGAGCCAGTGCGTCAGCGCAGACCGCTGTTTGGGCGCAAAGCGCGTTTCGTGGACGACGAGCCGGAGTATGAAGACGGCGATGATGAAGCGATGGCAGGCGCAGGGATGCCGGAGGCAGGGCCTGTGAGGGTGCGAAAGCCTTTGGTAACGGCGTTTTTGGAAGAGGATGAACCGGAAGAAGACGTCACGGACCAGCAGACGGGGCAGACGCTAGAGTTTGTGGAAGAGCACGCGGAAGAAGTGGCTGAACCGCAGGAGGAGATCGTCCCGCACGCTGACACCGGGCTGTCCGCTGCCACAGAAGTGCAAACGGATGCAGAACCAGTGCACACCATCGAATTGGATGTGCCAAGCGCAGAGCAGCCAGCACGTACCGCGGTTAAAGTATCAGTGTGTAATATTAAATCTGTGCGCGTCAGAAATGCAGCGCCAGCCGCCCCGCCGTCCAGCATCGATCTTGACATGGAGGTGCAGCACCTTGAGGATGACAACGAGGATGAGTACGAGGATGACGACGGTTATGATCGCGCCAGACCAGTACGCAAGCCGGATTTCAGGGCTGCATACCAGAAATCCGTACGGAGCGATAGCGACAGAATGACGGGTGGCATGATCGCCGCGATTATCACGGTATCGTCGCTGCTGGTGGTGACATTAGTGGTATTGGGTGTGCTGGTGGTCGGGAAAATGAACAGATCCGAACCCGTGATTGCGGCTCCTACAACGATAATTGTACCGGCGCCAACAGAGGAAGCCGGCAACAGCCCCGATTTAGAAGCGTCGCCCGGTGCGGCGGCGGCACCCACAACACCGGAGGATGAGCTTGGCTCTGTACTTGAAGAGCCAACGGAGGAGCAGCTGCCGGGAGTCGATCAATAGTAACAGCAAAACAGGAGACGGCATACGCTGCTCCTGTTTTTTGCTGTTATATTTATTTGGGGGGATGAGATTATCAGAAGAATTTTGCGGGATCCTTCCACTTGCCGTCCACCTTGTATTCGAAGTGCAGATGGCTGGGAAGATCCAGCTCTTTGGGCAGCTCGCCCACCTTGCCGATGGTATCGCCCGCGTTGACCTTGTCACCCTCGGCAACCGTCAGCTCACCAAGCCCCGAATAGATCGTTTCGGATTTGTCGGAGTGGGATATGATGACCACGCCGCCGTCCGCTTCGTTGGTGTATGCCTCGGATACCGTACCGGACATCGCCGCAATGACACTCGCACCCTTGTCTGCCTGAATGTCCACACCGTTATGTGTCGCCCAGACATTGAGCGATGCGTAGAATACCAGCTCATCACCCGAAAAGCTGTTGATGATCTTTCCGTCCGCTGGTTTTTTCAGCTTGATAGAGCCGCCGCCGTTGTTTGAGGGCTTTTTGGTGGCTGTGGGCGCTGCCGTGGCTGTGGGCGCTATGGTGGGGGACGCCGAGGGGCTGGGCTTGGGAGTCAGCATAGCCAGCTCGTCATCCAGCGACGTTCCTTCGTTGATCGAGACACCCTGGTCGTTATCGCCTATCTGAGTCTGGCCGCCGTCGTCCCGCGGCCATGCGATAATGGCCGTGATGCCTGCCGCTGCCACACATAAAAAGATCAGTACGTACAGACCCTGCTTTTGCAGAAACGTCTTGACGTTCTGCCGGTTTATTCTCTTAGTGATTTTTTCCTTGAAGTTCTTCATGTCCATTGTTTCACACCTCCACGCAATCATCTTTCCCTTTTTTAGAGAAAAACATACAAGGTAAAAATAATGCGATTATCAGGTGGAAAAGAAAATGACGCGTCAGCGCCATGCAGCTTTCATTAAAGCCCTCATATTAAGACATGTGGAGAGAGTTTGGGACTAAAGGAAAAGTTTATTTTATAGTAACGCCGGAGAAGTAGTGTGTGAGTATTTCTGTGTAGCTTGCACCTTTTTTAGCCATGGCATTCGCACCTGTCTGGCTCATGCCTACGCCGTGTCCGAAGCCCACTGTGTCAAACGTGATATTGCTGGCGGACTGCTTGATGGTGAAGTTGGCGGAATTCAGACCAAACACCTCGCGCACCTCCCGCCCGGTGAATGTCTGGCTGCCGATCTCAATGCTTTCCACACGCCCGCTGTCATACCGGACCACCGCGCCGATCAGCGGAACACCGTCAAACTTGAGACCAGAGGAATATTTTTGCATCTTGCTTTTGAAATCGCTCACAGAGACAGTAATCTCGCCGTAGTAATTGCGTGAATCCTCTTCGCCATCGCTTTCCACACTGCGCAGATAGGGCAGCGCCTGTGGGTAGACGTTCTCGCTGTCCTCCGTGCGTCCGCCCGAGGAGGCGTGGTAGAACACTTGAATTTCTTGATCGTCGTAGTAGATTTCCTGACCGGCAGTAGAATTGACCGCTTCAGTAATTTTGTCGAGGTTAGCTGTCTTATTGTCGCCCCAATTCTTTGACATCTCGGCATCCGTGACGTAAGCCTGGCAATGCCCGCTGTCGGTGCAGATATCTGCCCCTTTGTGGGCAGAACAGCCTCCTCTGTTGCACTTGTACATGGTGTAGGTACGCGCTGCAACAGCCTGTGCCTTGAGCGCCTCCGGTTCATATGATGCGGGCATTTCGCCCGCTACCACCCCGATGAGATATTGCTCCAGCGGCATGTCGGTGAGTGTGCCGTCCAGCCACACCGTGATGGTGGGGTTATCGTCTGCGCTGATCCCGCCGACCACCTCGAAGTCGGGCGAGCCGGGTGCGGCAGAGGCAGACGGCGGCTGCGGCGCTTGCCGTTTTGTGGTGAGCACGCTGATGGCGGGATAAAGTATGGCCAGCAGCACGAAAAGAATGATGCCCAACAACACCATACCTTCCGGGCTTAATCGGCTGGATCTTCTCATTAACGACACCTCCTATGTAGCAGTTTATTAATGAGACAGGCTGTTTATGTCTCCCGCCGTACGTGTGCCCCCAATTGAGTCAGTTTATCCTCAAAATTTTCGTAGCCCCGATCCATGTGATGGATATCCTTGAGCACCGTTTCACCGTCGGCCAGCAGACCCGCAATGCACAGCGCTGCGCCCGCCCGCAGATCGGTCACCGTTACTTCTGCACCGGAAAGCCGTCCGCAGCCGTTGACGACGGCGGTGTTTCCCGCAACCGTAATGTCTGCGCCCATTTTTTGCAGCTCCGGAACGTGCAAGAAACGATTCTCAAATACCGTCTCGTTGATGGTGCTGACCCCGTCTGCAAGGCAGCAGGCCGCCATGAAGGGCGCTTGCATGTCTGTAGGAAAGCCGGGGAAGGGTGAGGAGACAACGGACATGGGATGCGCGCCGTGTCCGCACACGCGTAAACCACCCGTATAAGGAAAAATCTCCGCGCCCGCCTCCGCAAGCTTTAGGCTGACAGGGCGCAGATGCTCATGCTGCGCTCCATCCAGCCGAACATCACCGCCTGTCACAGCGGCAGCAACCATGAGTGTGCCCGCTTCAATGCGGTCGGTGATGGGTGTATAGTCTGTGCCGTGAAGCTCAGGCACGCCCTCAATCACAATGCGGCTGTCAGATGACAGCTGCACCTTGGCGCCCATCGCGTTCAGAAAAGCTGCGAGATCGTGTATCTCCGGCTCGGTGGCCGCGCCCACGATGGTGGTGATGCCCTGTGCGGTGGCAGCAGCCATCATGAGGTTCTCCGTAGCGCCCACAGAGGGGTAATCAAGGCACACTGTCGCGCCGCGAAGTGTGCTGCACCATGTGTGCACGTGCCCAGAGACGGTGATGCTGCGGGCCCCCAGCGCTTTAAAGCCTGCGAGGTGCAGATCTATGGGGCGCTGACCGATGCGGCAGCCGCCCGGCATTGGTATTGTGACGCAGCCCTCACGCGCCAGCAACGGCCCCATGAACAAAAAGGAAGCGCGCAGCCTGCTGACCATGTTTTCGTTGGGCGATGTGGTCTTGATCGTGCTCGCGGTGATGAAAACGTTATTGTCTTCCATTATAACCCGTGCCCCGAAGGTGCGCAGCAGCGAAATCATATTTTTTACGTCGCTGATTTCCGGCACGCGCCTGATGGTGACGGTGTCGCGCGTCAGAAGGCAGGCGGCCAGTATGGGCAGTACAGCGTTTTTTGACGTACTGATACGGCAAGAGCCGTAAAGCGGACCGCCGCCCGTGATAACGAGATGCCTGCCTTTTTTGGATGTTGCGGATGTTTCACTCAAAGCTGTTTTCACCTCATCTTTAGGATCATGTCGTTATTTTGTCCGCCAAAAGTCAAAATAAAGCGATGTAAAAATTGCATTTCAGTGCGCAGTTCGCAAAGCTTGATTGCAGACATATGGTTGTTATGGCTTGTATGTATTATAATCAGCCTATGGAATATAGCATCAATACCGCTGGAGGTGCGCTGGAATATACGCTGGTGCGCCGCAGAATGAAAAACATGCGTATACGTGTAACAGCAGAGCAGCGCGTGATGGTGTCCGCACCGCATCGATGTGCGCAAAGCATCATTAGCGCGTTTGTGCGCGACAACGAGGCGTTTATACGCAAACAGCTGAGTAATATGGAAGCGCGTCGCGTGCGGTGTTACCCTGTGTCGTACAGCGATGGTGACACCTTTTGTCTGCTGGGGCACAGGGCGCTGTTGCGGGTATTGCCTGCAGCGCGCTCGTCAGCGGTATATGAAGGTGGCGTACTAACGCTGTTTGTCCCACCCGAGGGCTGTGCGAAAACACAGTTTTTGCGCTGGATGAGAGGGCAGGCGCGCGTGGTGTTTGCGCAGAGGCTGGCCGCTATGAGTACTCTTTTTTTGGATAGCGGCGGGATAACACTGAGTGTTAAGAATATGCTGACCCGTTGGGGGAGCATCAACCCGGCACGGCGGCGCGTATCGCTGACGGTACACCTGATGCGCTGCGATCCGGAACTGATCGACTACGTGATCGCACATGAGCTGTGCCACTTGAACTGCCGCAGCCATTCAACCGCGTTTTATCGTGCGCTGGAGGCGCATTATCCTAACCGCCGAGAGATGGACAAAAGGCTGGAAGCCTACGGTCTTGTGGATTACTAACCTCTGTGTTGCATTCGGTGCTTCGCACAAAACGCGACCGTTAATAATAATATAATTCTGAATCCAAAAAAACAGAATACGGAGGTGACGCGGATGGATAGTATTGTTTGCGAGCTGAGGGAAAACATCGACGAGATCGTCACGGTATTCCTGACGTGCACGTGCCTGACGGGCGTATTGGTGGGAGTGTCGGATGATGCCTGCAAGCTTATATGCAGGAGCAGCGGACAGGTGAGAGGACGCGGGCGTATCACGGTGTGCCGCATTGATGACATACAAGCGATAACGGTTTGCTAAGCTACATAGATGATGGGGACTATAATACCGTCCGACTTCCGGGCGGTATTATATTTTGTTGGAGAACCACCGGTTTGCAAATAGCGATTGTTGCAATTGGAAATATGCAGTATAATGAGTGTAACTTCATGAAAGGGAGTGAAATAGCATGTTAATCGGTATTATTATCGGTGCGGTGATACTCATACTCATCATATGGTTCATCGCTTCATACAACGGCTTTGTCAGGCTGAAGAACAGCATTGAGGAAGCGTTCTCGACGATGGACGTCTATCTGAAAAAGAGGTATGACCTGATTCCCAATCTGGTGGAGACGGTAAAGGGCTATGCCAAGCATGAGAAGGAAACGCTGGAGCGCGTGATGGCTGCACGCAACGCGGCTGCCTCGGCGACGACGATGGAGGGGCGAATTGAAGGCGAGAATATGCTTCAAGGCACCTTGAAGAGCTTGTTCGCTGTGGCAGAGGCTTATCCAGACCTCAAGGCCAACACAAACTTCTTGGAATTGCAGGGTGACCTTCGCCGTATTGAAGATGAGATCGCGAACTCCAGAAAGTACTATAATGCCATCGTAAAAACATACAATACCAAGCGCGAAGTGTTCCCCAGCTCTATCATAGCGGGAATGTTCCGTTTTGAGAAGAAGCCGCTGTTTGAAGTGGCTGCTGCGGCGGAGCGCGAGAACGTCCGCGTACAGTTCTGATATACAGCATAAGGTAATAAGCGGCGCATCGGGAAACGGGTGCGCCGTTTTCTCCTGCGTGGGGATGCCGTGCGAAGAAGGGGAGGTTGGAATGAAAAGGATACTGCTTGCGGTGGTGGCGGCGGCGTTGTTGTTGGTGTGCTTTCCCATGGCAGCCAGCGCTGATGAAGCGTATGATATCACAGACTACGACGTGCACATTATCGTGTCGGAAAACAACGTGATCGATGTGGTGGAAAGGCTGACGCTGAACTTTAAAGAAGAGCGTCACGGCTTCTATTACTATATGCAGGACAGGGGCACTGCGTATCGGGAAGTGAACGGCAAGCCAGATTCCGTACGCTACCGTTACAAGGTAACCGATTTTAATGTGCTGGGCTATGAGTATGAGCTGGATCGCGAAAATGGTGACTACGACGGCGACAGCTACCTTCGGGCGAAGATCGGCAGTGCTGATTCACTGGTAAAGGGTGAGCAGGTTTACGTAATCTCTTATAAGTGTAACCTGGGTGACAACGGGCAGGATGCATTCGACGAGTTCTACCGCAATCTGATACTCACCCACTCAGGCGATACCATTGCCAACGCAAGCTTCATCATCGAGCTGCCGAAAGATTTTGATACGTCTGCGGTCAGCTTCACGCTAGGCGCTTATGGAGCGGCTACAGGAGAGGGCGTTGAGTGGGAGCGGGACGGTAACGCGATTAAGGGGCACATCACGCGTCCGATGGCCGGCGGCGAGATACTGACCGCAAGGCTGCAGCTGCCGGACGATTATTTCACGGGGGAGTCGGACCCGGAGGCGGCATGGAACGTATTCGTGTTCGTGCTGACCGGCGCGTGTGTGCTGCTGGCAGCGCTGCTCTGGCTGATGGTTGGGCGGGATGAGCCTGTATTCGCCACTGTCGAGTTCTACGCTCCGGATGGCATGACGCCTGCTGAGGCCGGATATATCATCGATGGCTGCGTGGACAACAAGGATGTGGTCGCGCTGATACTGTACTGGGCAGACAAGGGCTATCTGGATATCGTCCAGCGGGATAAGCACGAGTTTGACTTCGTGAAAAAGCGCGAGCCGGAGGGCTTGAAGGGCTTTGAGCGCACGATGTTCAGCAAGCTTTTTGCCGGCGGAGATACTGTATCCGTCAGCTCTTTGAAGTATACCTTCTATAACACGATGGAGGCGACCAAAACAGGCGTGACCAACCACTTCGAAGGGTCGAAGGAACGCCGTGTGTTTACCAAAGCGTCTAAAAGCGCACGCGGCTGGATGAGCCTGATTACGGTGCTGCCCATCGCGGTGACGCTTTTTCGCAATGCGTACGCGGACAGCGACTTTATGACCGCGGCGATAGTTACGGTGTTGATGGGTCTGCTGATTTTCGTGCCGGTGTTTATGTTGGTGAGGCTGCTGGAAAAATGGCGGTCCACCAACTCTGGCAAAAAGACGGTGATGCTGGTGGTGTCAATACTGCTGCTGGTTGCGATGCTGACGCTCTACATACTCGCCGTGCCCGGTATGTTCCCCACTGTGGATATCACGGGGACGGCGGTAACGGCGGTTGCAACCGTGATACTGCTGCTGCTGACGGTGATTATGCGCAAGCGCACGCAGCAGGGCAGCCAGTGGTATGGCAAGCTGCTGGGCTTTAAGAACTTCATCGACAAGGCAGAGAAGGACAGGATACAAATGCTGGTGGAGGAGAACCCTTCGTATTACTACAACGTTCTTCCCTATGCCTACGTGCTGGGTGTCACGGACAAGTGGGCGAAGAACTTTGAGAGCATAGGGCTGCAGCCGCCGAGCTGGTATCACGGCTATTACGGCTCTCCGATGTTCAATACGATGTTGTTTACCTCAATGCTGACGCATAACATGAACAGCTTCCAAAGCGCGATGACCTCCAAACCGTCTTCAGGCGGCAGCAGCGGGTTTGGCGGCGGCGGATATTCCGGCGGCGGTTTTAGCGGCGGCGGTGGTTTCTCCGGCGGCGGCTTTGGCGGCGGCGGTGCGGGCGGCAGCTGGTAAGAAATTGCACAACTTTGAAAGGGCTTGGCTTCAAGCCCTTTTTATGTTGTCGATAGAGAAATATTGAGATAGATAGTTTCAGTATTAACGAATTGTCGAGTTTATGCCGATAAAATTAGAGTAGGCATCTCGGCTGATTTTGTGGTTCCAACCGTAAAGTCAGCTAGCGATAACCTGGATTATACAGATATTAATAAGCAACACAGGAGTCCGGACAAATGCTACAGTTTATTTCATTTTCTATTATATTTGGGGGCTTGATGTTTATATGGACTTTTGTTTATTTAAACAGAAGTCATGACAAGAAGAATCAATCATTTTTGTATTTTCTGACGGTTATTATACTCTGGATAGTTCTGAGTGTCAGCAACAGATTTAATGATACGTCCGCTTTTAGTATTGTTGTGAAAACAGTCTATTGGTATAGCATGCTGACAATGGCGCTCTTTTTTCTGAATTTCGTTTACCGAATGACAAACAGAAACCAAGATGCGGTTTATTTTATATTAGTAATTGTCGTTATACTCACAATAGCCGCACGATATCTGTTCCCCATGGACTATAAGAACCCCACCTTCTGGCGATTGTCGCACCCGATTGTGGCACCTTTAATGTCCACAATCTTTTCGCTGCCAGCCGTGTATGCGTTATACCTTCTTGTTATGGATTATATTAAAACGAAGGATAAGAGGGTTAAAGCGCAATATATGAATGTCTTTATCGGTACGGGGTTTGCGCTGATTATCAGCGTTCTGTCTGAGTATGTATTGCCGACGCTGTTCAACATCAATTTGAATCTGTCGCTTATGTATTACGCTTATTTCGTGTTTGTATTGTTTATATTTATATCCATTATGCGGCATCGGCTGCTGAATATTCAATCCGATTATATTTATAGGCGGCTGTTCCTAAATTCAAACGAAGGTATTATCATCGTCAACAGGAATGCGAGAATAATTAATATAAACAATTTGGCGAAGCAGATACTGGGAGACGGCAAAATAAATGCCGGTGATGTGCTGACCAATTTTATAAAGGAGTATTCCTTTGAGCCAGACTATACTCAGCAGGAAATGGAGATTGATGCAAATGAAAAGGCTCGATATATCAAGATAACACAGCATGCGATTGATACCGAGCATAAGGGGTCTGCAAAATTGGTGGTTATTTCAGATATCTCGGAGGCAAAACGAAGCCTGCAGCGAGAGAAGGATATACTGGTTGAGAAATCAAATATCGATCAACTGACAGAGGTTTATAATAAGCAATTTTTTTTAGAGAAGTATTGTAATGAAAAGCACTTAGAGACAGATATGTCGCTGCTGTTTGTTGACGTGGACGGTTTTAAGAAGATTAATGATGAGCACGGCCATCTTTTTGGTGATAGAGTTTTAGCGCATGTTGCTTCCCGTATTAAGTGCAACGTTCGCAAAGATACAGAAATCATCCGCTTTGGTGGAGACGAGTTTATCATACTGTTGACGGACGCGGCTATCACACAGGCATGCGCTGTGGCTGAAAGGATACGCTGTGCTGTGGGAGAAGCCAGCTTTTACGAAGGCAGCCGTTTAGTGAGGGTAACTGTGAGCATTGGCGTGATGCATGGGACTGCTTCGGTGAAAGAGCTGCTGACTAAAGCAGACATGGCTATGTACCGCTCAAAGGGCAAAGGCAAAAACACCGTTACCATTTATTCTGAGAATGAAGGCGGCGGCAGTGTTTGTCCCTAGAATCGCAAATGCTGTATCAGCTGCGGAACTGAAGCGTGTAGTTTTCCATGCTGTCTATGATGGCCAGGCTTTGGACATTATATCCGGCTTCGCGGAGCTTGTCCCCGCCGCCCTGAAAACCTTTTTCGATGACGACCCCGATACCGGCGACGGAGGCGCCCGCCTGACTGCTGATATCCAGCAGACCCTTCTGCGCCTTCCCGGTGGCAAGTATATCGTCAATAATCAGTATGTTGTCTTCCGGTGTCAAAAACCGTTTTTCAAGAATAACGGTATAGTCCTTTCCGCGGGTATAGCTGGTGACGGTGGTTCGGTAAACGTCGCCGTCTATATTTTTGCTTTCAGACTTTTTCGCGAAAACGACCGGAACATTGAAATACATGGCTGTGAGGCAGGCAACGGCGATGCCGCTGGCTTCGATGGTGATCACCTTAGTGATCTTAACTCCGTCAAAAAGTCGTTTAAACTCTTTTCCAATTTCGTTCATCAAATCAATATCAATCTGATGATTTAAAAATCCATCCACTTTAATAATGTGATTGTCCTTAATTTTACCATCCTTGCGCAATCTCTCTTTTAACAGCTCCATACTTTAAGCTCCCCAGTTTCCCAAACTTTTATATTTGTACATTATAACCTCAGTGCCTGTGCATTGGAATAGCGGTTCTCAAAATAAATTTAACCAACTGCATGGTATCAAATTGACCATATGACTGTCGATCCGTGCTTTTTTTACATGTCGCTTTTATAAAGCTACAAAACCTCCCATCACAAGATTCCTTATATGACAATATAAGTCATTAACAATATTTACTGACCTAGTATAATGAATCTGCTGACAGGTGGCTGTATTAAACCGTTATACAAAGGAGTAAACAGCTCTATGCGCAAGAAATTGTGGAATGTCTCATCAGTTCTGCTGATCGGTTTGCTGGCTGTGACAGCGATGCTGGTGGCTGGTGTCAGGCTATTCGGTATTCTCCCTTTTACGGTGATAAGCGGCAGCATGGAGCCAGCATATCCGACTGGATCACTGATATATGTGAAGCCGGTTCAGGCGCAAGAGATACGTGTGGGAGACCCTATCACCTTTCGGCTGGAAGGCGGACAGGCTGTGGCAACACATCGCGTTATCAGCATAGATGAGGAAAACGGCTGTTTTCAAACCAAGGGAGATGCCAATGACGCCGCCGACGGTCAGCCGGTTTACTATAACCAGCTGATTGGAACACCCATATTCTCGATTCCAGCGCTAGGGTATGTCGCCAGCTTCATCGCAGCGCCGCCGGGGCTGTATATCGCGCTGGCTGCGGCAGTCATCATTATTGTGCTGACGCTGCTGCCCGGGATGTATCGTGCGGCGCAGAAGAGGGACGAAGCAGATGATAAGGCGCATAAACATGCCGATATCAAGAAGCTCAAAGCGGCAAAACCCCGCATGGCATATATAACAACCGCAGGAGAATCGCTGCAAAAGGGCAAGGAGTAAAAGATGAAGAAGCGTTGGATTGTAATTGTCGCTGTGGCTCTTATAACTGTATTGGCAGTGGGGGGCACGCTTGCATGGCTGACTGATACCGCAATGGCGAGTAACACGTTTACCGTGGGACGTATTGATATCAAGCTGACAGAACCGAGCTGGACAGACAACAGCAAGCTTTATCCGGGCGCGGTGATCGGAAAGAACCCCACGGTCACGGTATTGGCAAATAGCGAAGACTGCTATGTTTATGCGATGGTGGATAACCAGATGAACGCTGCCGTGGCGAACGCTGTATCACTGAATATCAATGCCAGCTGGCTGCCGATCGGCATCAGCGGTACGAAGACAGTATATAAATACGCGCTTGAAGTGCCGCAGAATGCAGACGAGCAATTGCTACCGCCTGTGTTTACCAACGTGACTGTAAACCCGGACGTTGTGAAGGAGGCAAACATTGAGAGCCTGCGCAGCGCGAAGATAGAGGCTAAGGCTTACGCACATCAGTCTAAAGCGGTAACGGAGTCGGAAGCGGATGCGGCGGCGCTGGCCTACTTTGGAATTAAATAATGGTTATGGTTTTGCTTTTGCCGAAAGTGGTCAAGCAAATGAAAAATACAAATAATTTGAAAGGAACTAAACCATGAAAAAGAAACTTATCGTGCTTGTGCTGGCTGTCACAGTGATTGCGTCAGCGGCTATCGGAGCAACTCTCGCTTACTTCACAGCGAAAGACGACGCCACAAATGTGTTTACTGTCGGTAACGTGAAGATTGATTTGACTGAACCTGCGTGGACAAGTGCAGGCGGTGGTGCAGAGCAGGCTGCAACTGTATACCCCGGCGAAGCGCTTCCGAAGGATCCCACGGTAAAGAATATCGGCGCAAACCCGTGCGTGGTGCGCATTAAGATTGAGTGGCCTGAGCTGCCGACGGGTGTTGATCCTATCCAATACCGCACAGTATATGATTTGGGTGTGCTGGGCGCGGATTGGTATAAAGCTGATGACGGATATTTCTATTATCTCAAGCCGCTGCGTATAGCATCCGATCCGGATCCTCTCAATGCATCGTTACCGATAACGACATCTGCCTTGTTTACGTCTATCGTGATGCCAAGGAACTTGGGAAATGGTGATATCACGACTAAGTATAATGTTAATGTAAAGGCAGAGGCTGTACAGGCACAGGGTATATTCCCGTCGTTTGCGACTATCAGAGACGGTATCAGCACAACCGGTGGCGCATCTTCGGAGCTTGCTACGGTACAGCAATTCTTTACCACCGCGTTTAAGCCTTGAGCTTAATATTATGAATATTTATTGGAGGGAGAGGGTTCTCTCCCTCCAATAAATTACTTCTGTTTAAAACGAATTGGTATGAGTAAAGAGAGAAAAAGTATTTAAGCCTTAAGGCGGTATCTTGGATATGAAACGATTGATTTTAGTACTGACTCTTGCGGCTATCGTATTGGCTGCGGCGGGCGGCAGCATTGCATATTTCACCGTGGCGGCGACGGCTCATAACGTGATAACGGCGGGCAACGTGAGAATGGCGCTGCACGACGAAGCTGCCGATGGCGGGGTGTTCTCGGACAAAGCATTGAACGGTATGATGCCGGGAGACACCGCCGACAAAATTGTATATGTGGAAAATACGGGCGACAACACGTTTTACACGCGCATCAAAGTGGTATGCAACGCCAAATCTCCTGAGGGGAAGGCGCTGAGTGCGCAAGTGATCGCCTTTGATATTGATACAGCCAGCTGGCAGATGGGATCGGACGGCTGGTACTACTGCCTTTCCGGCGTGGATAAGGGAACGCGAACGAAGCCGCTGTTTACAAAGGTGTCGTTCCTGCCCGGTGTGGGAAATGATTACACGGATGCGAACGTGAGCATCAGCATAGACGCGCAGGCGGTACAGCGGGATAACAACGGCACGACAGTCTGGCAGGCTGCCGGATGGCCGGCGGGCTGACCCGGAAAGGACAGACGGTGAAAAGTATGAGAAAAATTATATCGCTGCTGCTGATAGCATTGATAACACTCGGCACTGTTTCGTACGGAAGCGTGGCTCTGGCGCAGAACGGAGATGCTGCTGTGAGTCAATCACCCACAGCTGTTGATGAACCGATGGTTACAGAAACGCCTGTGGTCACAGAAACACCTGTAGTCACAGAAACACCTGCAGCTACAGAAACGCCTCAAACCAGCGAACAGCCGGTAGTAAACCCGCCAGCTTTGCCTGATTTCTCGCTGATGACGGCACAGGAAATATACGAATATCTTTTGACGCTGAAAACCGATGCGGAGAAGGATGCTTTTTTGTGCATGCTGACCCCGGAGCAGCTGAATGCGCTGGATGCCTATATATTAAGCATAGAAGGGCAAGAACCGACGGAGCAGAAGGAGAGTGCCATCAACTATACGCATGCTGCGCCGCTGAAAGACCCTGTGGAACTGGCAGCGGGGAGGCTGACGATGAAAGCGGCTGCCGTTTCCGTGGCGGAGGATGACGCGCTCAAGCTGAGCAAGACAGTTAGCGGCAGTCAGGACAGCGGCTATAAGCTGACAATCGAAGCGTACGCAACGGGCGAGGTCAACATTACGACAACGCAGAAGCCCGTTCCGGCGGATATAATACTCGTGCTGGACTTATCCCGCAGCATGGATGAGACGATGGCTGCGACCTACAAAGCTTACACGTTTGCCAAAAACAAAGATGCTTACGACGCTAGAAACAATTTGCTGGTAAAGGATGGCGGCCGATATTATCCGGTATCAATTACAGCGCCGACATATGGAAGCACATACACGTACAGTTATATAGGCGCCAGCGGACAAGTTATCGCAACATCAAACGGAAACGGCAACTCACCGCCAAACTGGAGTTTCTTCAAAGTGGAGACAACAGTAAAACGTATTGATGCTTTAAAGACAGCGGCGAACAGTTTCATAAATGCCATTGCCGCAAAGGCCAATGCCGGAGATAAGGTAGATCATCGCATTGCCGTAGTCACATATTCGACGAATGCAAATATAATTTCGGGTTCCGGAGGTGCAGCGGGGGCGTTTGTCAGTGCCCGCGACAATGCAAGTGGTGTTGCCGCGCTGCGTACGGCCATAACGGGTATGAGCATTCAAGAGTATACGTGCGCAGATCGTGGATTGCAAAAGGCCGCCGATATTTTTGCAGCGAACAGTACCGGAAGTTCTGGTGAGCTGAGAAATCGTGTTGTCGTATACTTTACGGATGGTGCGCCTGCGGATTCCGGTAACGGCGCATATGAGGAAGATGTAGCCAATCGTGCTCTGCCTGTTGCTAAAAAGCTAAAAGATCCGCAGTCAGCATCGGGCCATGGAGCCACAGTTTATTCCATTGGTATATTTGATGGGGCGAACCCCACCATACCTATTGGGTCCGCATCAGATGAAAATAGGTTTATGCATTATGTTTCGTGTAACTATATGACCGCAACCAGAATGAACGGCAGCTATTCCGGCAGCAACGCGGGCTATTATCTGTCAGCATCCGATACTGGCGGGCTGGATTCAGTGTTTAAATCCATCTCGGATAATATTGTTTCGGGCGGCACTACAGTGGAGCTGGGTACAAATGCATACGTCAGGGACGTTATTGCGCCGTATTTCAGATTGCCCGTCGGCACAAAAGCCACAGATATAAAGGTATACACTGCAACGGCGGGGGCCACAGCTAACAGCTGGCTGCCGCGGGTTGAATATACTGAGGGGCAGGTGTCCATCAGCGGTACGAATAGTGACATCATTGATGTGTCAGGCTTTGATTATAAAAACAATTATTACGCAGCCATAGTCAAAGACGGCGTCATCACGGGATATCAGGGCAAGAAGCTCATCATTGAGATACCCATTGAGTATAAGCCGGAATCGTGCTTTGGCGGCGTTGTACCCACCAACAAATCATCATCGGGTGTGTACACCGGCGACGAGCTGGTAAAAGCACTGCCCGTGCCAGAGGTACAGCTAAGGGTTGATTATGACTTTACGCCGCTGGATCAGTCGATATACCTGTCGCAGGATGCTCGGAAGGATGGTATGTTTACCACGCAGGGCTGGCATGTTGCGGACGGAGCGAATAACGCATATGTCAAAATTGAGTATTCCGTGGTATCGAGCGCCGGCACTGTGCTGGGCACTTATACCATCGATCCGGGAGAAACTCAAGCAGAGGGTGAGTGGGACATATCGAACCTTGAGATAGAGGGGCTGACAGCCAACACTGGCTATACGGTGAGCTGTACAGTGACGCCGGTAAGCCCCGCGATGTCACCCGTCGCTTTGCCAAAACCGGTGACGGTCTATGTGTTCACGCCCGTTGTGACATGGCAGGACAGCGTTATCTGGCTGGGTGAAACGCCGGATTATACTGATAACCTGTTTGAGGAGACTTGGGTGAATGCTGTGGCAAGTGCGGCTAGACCAAGCGGATTGACCCCGGAGCTGGAGTATATGTACAATCCTGTCGCGGCTGCGTTTGAAAGCGACACACGCGTGGGTGTAACAGCCAAGTTGGGCAGCTTCAATGTAACGCCATACACGCGCTTTGAGCATCACGAATGCGACTTCTCCGGCTGTGCGTTTGGAACGGGACCGGGACAGTTTATGGTGCATGTAAAAAGCTGCGCACTGACCATCACCAAGGCGGGCGCAAAAACCACCGATACCTTTATATTTAAGGTGACAGGCAGCGGGCGGACTTTGTATGTATCGGTACAGGGAAACGCCAGCCAGACGATCGTGGGTCTGCCGAAGGGCCTCTACACGATTACGGAGCAGGGAACATGGAGCTGGCGCTATACGGCGGGAGAGAAAACAGTAACGCTGGGTGCGAACAACGCTGCGGCGACTGTAACGGTTAGCAACACGGTGACAAATGATAAGTGGCTCGGCGGAGACAGCCATGCAGTCAACACGTTTCCGAACGCGGGCTGAGATACGGAGGAACGCAAATGAGTAAACACAGGCGTAAATGGCCTCGTGAGAGGAAACTGCTGGTGGCGCTGGCATCCGCAGCGCTGGTGCTGATAACTGCGACGGGGACGACGCTGGCATGGCTGACCGCAAACAGTGCGACGGTAACCAACAGCTTTGATCCGGCGAAGATTACCTGTGAGACCAAGGAAACATTTAAGGATGGCGTAAAAAGCGATGTGCGCATCCAAAACACGGGGACAATGGACGCTTATATCCGTGCGGTACTGATACCTGTCTGGAAGGACGGAAGCAGCATTGCCGCTAAGGCAGCGTCTATGAGCGACTGTGGGATGGTTTGGGGCGATATGACAAAATGGACGCTGGGTGCGGACGGCTATTACTACTGCACCGTGCCGATACCGGCGGGCGATTATACGCCGCCGCTGATCGACACATGTACGGCGGCGGCATCGGATGGTTTGCGCTTTGAGCTGCAAATATCGGCGCAGGCTGTTCAGGCGCTGCCCGCAACGACGCTGGCCAGCGTATGGAGCAGCTCCGGGCTGCGCGTAGGTGCGGGCGGTATATTGGAGGTGGCGGGATGAGAATGCTGCGTAAAGGGGCGGCAGCGCTGACTGTGTGCGCTATGCTGCTGATGGCATGGGCCGTGCCTGCGCTGGCTGCCGGTTCGACCGTGACGTATGACAGCGGCGCAAACAAATTTGTGTTTCTGCCCAACAGTGATCTGTTTCAGGATTTTAAGGGCGTTATGCCCGGCGATTCGCTGACGCAGAAAATTACGGTAAAGAACGCGACCGCAAACGGTGTGAAGGTTAAGATATACCTGCGGGCGGAGGCTGTGGATCAGCAGTATCAGGCGTTTTTGAGCCAAATGAAGCTCAAGGTGGTGCAGAACGGCACCTCGGTATTGTTTGACTCGGCGGCGGATCAGCAGGGCGGATTGGCGTCTAACGTATGCCTTGGCACTTTCTACTCGGGCGCGAATGTGAATTTAGATGTGTCACTGACGGTACCGCTTGCAATGGGCAATGAGTTTCAGGACAGCATAGGGCTGATCAATTGGGTGTTCACTGCGGAGGAGCTGCCCATAGACCCGGATGATCCGGTGACGGGAGATGCGACGAACATTTGGCTGTACGGCGCAATATTCGCGGGCAGCGCGGCAGGGCTGGCAACATTGCTGCTGCTTCGGGGTGCGAAGGCGAGACGGGCAAAAGCCGGACGCGCTGCGGGCTTGTGAATGAGCTATTCCTCTAATACGGGTGGCAAATAAGTTGAAAACATGCCTTTACGGGCATTTTTCAATTGCAGAAATGTTCTGATCAAGCGGTTTTGCATGCGGGAGAAACAGATGAAAAGAAAACTGCTATGGCTGCTGGGCATTATACTGACTGTTGCGCTGGTGATCAGCGGCTACCGTACGGTCGCAATACTGGCGGAATACGCACAGGCAGAAGAGGCGCAGCAGCAGGTGATTGACAGTGCAGTGACTATTGCGGATGAGGCGCTGCCCGCGGCGGCGGTAAAGACAGCCGAAACGCCAGTCACACAAACGCTACCCTTAGAGACCCCGCCCATTGCCATAGACTTTGATGCACTAAGCAAAACAAACCCCGATATTGTGGGCTGGCTGTATAGCGCGGGCACGAAGATCAACTATCCTGTCGTGCAGACGGACAACAATACCTATTATCTGAACCACCTGTATGACGGCAAAAAGGGAAGCAGCGGTACGCTGTTTGTGGATTACGCGTGCAGTTCGGGCTTTTCCGACATGAACACCATAATCTACGGGCATCATATGAAAAGCGGCTCAATGTTTGCGAGCATTGTGGAATACCGTTCACAGGAGTACTACGACGTGCACCCGGTGATGTATCTGTTGACGCCGGACGGTAACTATCGTTTGGAGGTGTTTGGCGGCTTTGTGGCGGATTCCGGCACAAATCGGCTTTTTGGGTTGGATGAGCAGCAGCAGTTTCAGGATTATCTTGCGCAGATAAAGACGCAATCTGACTTTAAAACCGATATAGAGGTAACGTCGCAGGATCGCATTGTTACCTTGCAAACCTGTACGTATGAATACGAAGGAGCGCGGTATCAGCTTTTTGCAGTGCTGAGCAGAATAGGGGATCAGCCAGAACTCTGAGACATAGAATAATAGTAACGGATATGCAAGTAGCTATTTATAATTTTGCATTGTGCACTTGAATAATGATAACAAAGCTGGTAAACTTTAAGCGTTGAAGAGGATGCGGATAATAGGCTTCCTTTCGCGTATGGCTGCTGGGTTTAGCAAACCGTTATATGCGGTATTGGCTTCAGTGGAGAAACCTTTTGCCGATTGGTTTAGCTTGGCGGTCGTCAGCGAAATATAGTAATAGTCGAGTTGTTTCGACATGTACGGACTACGAGGTCTTCATAATGAAGGCCTTTTTTATTTGCAAAAGTGCAAGCACTGAGCAAGCGAAGAGCCATTGAACGCGGCTGATGCTGCGCCTAATAAGGAGGAATGCGAACCGTGAAGAGACTGGAGATTATCATCAAACCGGATAAGCTGGAAACCATGAAGGAGCTGCTGGAAACGTATAAGTGCGGCGGTATG
The DNA here is from genome assembly GCA_023415795.1 of Bacillota bacterium. Lineage (GTDB taxonomy): Bacteria > Bacillota > Clostridia > Christensenellales > SZUA-584 > SZUA-584. The sequence goes on from JAEZJG010000014.1 coordinate 59,674, forward strand.
ACGCTGAGCAGCGTGATGGGCTATGGCAATCAAAAGGGGCATGTTACCACCGAGTATAAAGGGCTCAAGATCAACATCAATCTGCTGCCTAAAATAATGGTAATTGCAGTGGTACAGGACGAGGTGGTAGAAGCACTGCTGGCAGACATCCATGAGAAGATCGGTACCAACTCCGTGGGCGATGGCAAGGTGTTTGTCACCGAGGTTGTGGACGCAATGCGTATCCGTACCGGTGAACGCAAGGAAAAGGCAATTTAGCCGGAGAGAGCAGGGGGATATGACCGGGAACAAGATAGTCGAAATTAAGAGCGTTGATAAGTTCTACGGCGACAATCATGTGGTGAAGGGCTTGAACCTGGATGTGTACGAAGGCGAGTTTCTGACGCTGCTGGGACCGTCCGGCTGCGGTAAGTCTACCACGCTGCGCATGATTGCCGGATTTGAGGAGCCCACCACCGGCAAGATACTGGTGGAGGGCGAATCCGTTCAAAATCGTGAGCCGTATGAACGCAATGTCAATACCGTGTTTCAATCCTACGCGCTCTTCCCGCACATGACGGTGGCGGCTAATGTCGGCTTTGGATTGAAGATGAAAGGGTTCACCAAGGCTGAAATCAAGAAGCGCGTGGATGAAATGCTCTCGCTGGTGCAGCTGGAGGGGTTCGACAAGCGCATGCCGGCACAGCTATCGGGCGGTCAGCGGCAGCGCGTGGCTATTGCGCGCGCTCTCATCAACAACCCGCGTGTGCTGCTGCTGGACGAACCACTGGGTGCGCTGGACATGAAGCTGCGCAAGCAGATGCAGGTGGAGCTCAAGCGTCTGCAAAAGAAGCTGGGCATCACATTCATTTACGTCACGCACGACCAAGAGGAAGCGATGACGATGAGCGACCGTATCGCAGTAATGAATGTGGGCATCATGGAGCAGGTGGGGCAGCCAGAGGAGATATACGAGCATCCCTGCTGCCGATTCGTGGCGGATTTTATCGGCGAATCCAACATATTTGAGGCATACATTACGGGTATCAATTCCGAGACACTCAAGATCACGATGGAGAGCGGACAGACGACCGGCAAAGGCACGGGGTTCTACGACGGCGAGCTGGTGTATGTTTCCGTGCGTCCGGAGAAGGTTCAGCTGTCGGATAACCCAATAGAGGGCTTTACGGTCTGCGGCGTGGTCAAGGAATATACCTATACCGGTCAGATTTTAAAGGCGGTCGTAGAGCTGCCTAACGGTCAGGAGTTCACCGTCAACCGGCTTGCCGGGCAATTTTTGCCCTCCGTGGGTGCTTCTGTGTTTGTGCATTGGAGCCCTGACGATGCTGTGGTGATGCATGCCAAAGCAGCTGAGCTCATGAAGGATATCGAGAATGTAAATCTGGGTGAATCGGCATGAAAACGAAGAAGCTGACGAGGCACCGGCTCAAAAGCCATACGGTTCCTATGCTGTCTATGGTATCGCCCGTGACGCTGTGGATGATATTTTTGGTGGCGCTGCCGCTGGCGTATGTGCTGCTGATCAGCTTTTGCAGCACCAATGAGCAGCACCAGATCGTGTTCAAGCTGACGCTGGAAAACTACGCGCGGCTGTTTGATCCGCTATACCTTAGCATATACGGCAACTCGCTGCTGATTGCAGCAGGAACGACGATTATCTGCATACTGCTGGGCTATCCTTTTGCCTACATCATGGCGAACTCCAGCCGCACCAAAAAAGCTATTATGATGATGCTGCTGATGCTGCCCTTCTGGACCAACTCGCTGATTCGCATATATGGCTGGCGAACGATACTGGGTACAAGCGGGGTGCTGAACAGCATACTGATGGGCACCGGCATCATATCGGAGCCGCTGGAGATACTGTTTACGCCGTTTGCGGTGCTGCTGGGCATGGTTTATACGCTGTTTCCGTTCATGGTGCTGCCCATCCATACCTCAGTGGATAAGTTGGATCGCACGCTGCTGGAGGCCGCGGGAGACCTTGGCGCAAAGCGGACGAAAACATTCCTGCACGTGACGCTGCCGCTGACGTCTCCGGGCATATTCGCCGGTTCCATCATGGTATTCATACCGACACTCGGCTTCTTCTTCGTGGCAGATCTTATGGGAGGCGGTAAGCAGCAGCTGATCGGCAATTTAATTGAGAGGCAGTTTAAGGAGGCATTCAACTGGCCTTTGGGGGCGGCGCTGTCCATCATACTGATCGTACTGACCATCGTGATGGTGCGTATATACACCCGCACAGGCGGCGGTGATATGGAGAACCTTGTGCAGTGAGGAGGAGAGCGGATGAGTAAACAAAGAAGAAAGTTAGCGATTAAGGCATCGTCGCTGGTGTACACCTGCCTGATCTATCTGTTTTTGTATCTGCCGATCATTGTGATCGTTGTGTTCTCCTTCAATACCTCCAAGCGCAACATCGTATTTGAAGGCTTTACGCTGGACTGGTATGCCGGGCTGTTCAAAAACTCGGCGCTGCTCGGGGCATTCGGTAACACAATGATCGTGGCGGCGGCCAGCACGCTGCTATCGTGCATCATCGGCACATTTGCGGCTATCGGTATGCATCGTTACCGCTTCAAGGGGCGGCGCATGGTGGATACGCTGCTGTATGTACCGGTGGTTATTCCGGAGATTGTGCTGGGTATTGCGCTGCTCAGCATGTTTGCGCTGGCACAGGTGCCGCTGGGGCTGGTCAGCCTCATCATTGCGCATACCACCTTTTGCATACCGTTCGTGGTGTTTACACTGCGGGCGCGGCTGTCGGGCTATGATCAGTCGGTGGAGGAGGCGGCGATGGATTTGGGAGCAACAAGGTGGCGCGTGTTCCGTTATATCACGCTGCCCATACTGCTTCCCGGTATCGTCAGCGGAGGTATGCTCGCCTTCACGCTGTCCATCGACGACGTTATTATCAGCTATTTCACCAACGGTCCGGGAAGCACCACGTATCCACTCAAGGTGTGGGAGATGGTGAAGTCGGGCGTGACGCCGGATGTGAACGCGCTCTCCACGCTGATACTGCTGGTTACGCTGATTGTTGTAGTGGTATCGCAAAGCCGCAGTCTTAAAGCCGCACGCAAAAAACGCATCTGAAATTAAAAATATAACAGGACATTAAAGGAGGTATGGTAATGAAAAAACGGTTAAGCATCGTTATGGCGGTCTGCCTGGTTGCGGCGTTGATTGCAGGCTGCGGAGCGTCCGCCACAAGCGGCGGCGCACAGTCTGGTTCTGCCGGAGATCTCAATGTATTCATCTGGACGGAGTATATGCCGGATTCAGTATTCCAGCAGTTTACGGAGGAGACGGGCATTAAGGTGAACGTGTCCACATATTCGTCCAATGAGGATATGCTCTCTAAGGTGAAGGCGAGCAACAAGGGGCTTTACGACATTGTGGTGCCCAGCGACTATATGGTGAAGATGATGATCGATGAAGGACTGCTGTCTGAGATCAACAGAGACAACGTCCCCAACCTGAAGAACATCGATGAATCGTTCCTTGACCAGAGCTTTGATCCCGGCAATAAGTACTCGGTACCGTATATGGGCGGCGTGGCTACACTGTGTATCAACACCAGTAAGGTGACGGATGAGATTACGTCATACACGCAGATATTTGATCCGATGTATGAAAACACCATTGTGATGCTGGACGATTTCCGTGCCGTCACCGGAATCGTTGCCAAGTCATTGGGCTATTCGATGAACGAAACGGACCCTGCAGTGCTGGAGCAGATTGGCGCAAAGCTGATGGAGCTAAAGCCCAACATCAAAGCACTGGATTCCGACTCGCCCAAGTCGCTCATGATCAGCGGCGAGACTAACATCGGCTTTATGTGGAACGCGGAGATTGCGCTGTCGATGGCGGAAAACCCGGACATCAAGATTGTGTTCCCCAAAGAGGGCTGCTATCTGTTCCTTGATAACTTCTGCATCACAGATGGCGCGAAGAACAAGGATAACGCGGAGAAATTTATCGATTTTGTGCTTCGCCCTGAGGTTTCCAAGCTGGTGTCTGAGGAGTTCCCGTATGTGAACCCCAATGCGGAAGCGGTGAAGCTGCTGGGAGACGACTATATCAACAACCCGGCCTCGAACATTCCCGGTGAGGTGTTTGCAAACGGCGAATATATTATGGATGTCGGTGCGGCTATTGATACCTATAACACGCTTTGGACCAAATTCACGCAGTGATCAGTTGAAAGCAGGATGAACAGTTAGTGCAACCGCATCCGGCGGGTGTAAAAGCCTGCCGGATGCGGTTATGTGTTAATAGCACCACACATACCGTGCCTAATAATTGGCCGCAATTATTATATCAAAAACTACGGCATATTGAATTAACGACAACGTTTTTCTATTTTGAAGTTTCAACCGACCTGTCCGGTGGTACAAATATGATTGAACAACGGTCTTTTGTTGCTGTAAAAAGCGCCTTACCCTGATTCGCAGGGTTAATAATACAGGGAAGCAAAGCCGGTATTTATACCACGATCCACAATAAAGGCACGCCGAAAGGCTGCTGATTACACTCCCGTTGATACTCAGAATTACGCTAACCATTTGTACCCTCGGCTTGTGTCTTCACGATGGTAATGTGCCATCCCTGCATAATTTAATGTCCGAAAAGGCGAAGAAGAGCCACTGCAATATGCTGTGGTTTTTCTTTGCTTTCCCGACCCAGCGTTACTTTGGGCGATAGGTGATGCAGCTGCAAATCACCGAATCGTGCGGATCGTCAATGCTGACGCGGCCCGCCTTGCAGTGAAACGATTTATTGTAGGCACATTCCGACACGGTGCAAAGAATTTTGGGCGCGCCGATATCGCTGCCAAACTCCGTATTCAAACCATCCATCTGCCTGTCCTTTTCTGCCGACACCATGGGGCTGTCCTTAGTGAAGGTATCGCAGAAGGTATCGCTGTGCGTACGGCTTACCCGAATGGCATGGGCGCTGCAGCTTTGCTGCAAGTTGTAGACGCAATCTGCTGCATGGCATTTAAGCTGTGACATCAGATGTCCTCCCTTCGTTTGTAGCTGGCACAAAAGCTTTGCTGCGGGGTGCCCACCTGACCGGCCACCTGTATGCTTTGCAGTCGGCATAGCTGACCACGTTCGTTGTAAATGCATGCCGTCACCGAGCAGCGAATCGTTTGCGAGGATGGATTAATAAGAAACATCAGCACTCCTTCAGGGCTTGTTTTGCACCTAGTATGTCTCAATTGTAAATAAATTATGCCGCCTTCGTAATGTTGATTAGTTTTTGTGAAATTGGGGTATTATTTAACCGAAAGGTTTGAAATATATTGACAATACGCCAAAATGGATAATATAATAAAAGTGGTCTTTTAGGGCTGGAACTTCTTTTTAGTACGTTTATTCCCTAAATTCGCTAACTATAAATTCCGATCTATTGTTTCTGGTGTTTATTTTTAATTTCTATATATCAAAGGAGATAACTCTTGGATATCAGCTTATTGAAAGAAAAGAGCCTGATGGACCTCCGGGAAATTGCCAAAATGGCTGGCATTAAGTCTGTGACGAAGTTTCGCAAAAGTGAGCTGCTCGATATGCTCTACGATTTGGACAGAAAGGCACGTATCGAAGAACAGAATCAGCCGGCCCAGGCAGCGCCCGAGCCGGAGGAGACTGTGATGCTTGAACCAATGGAGGAAGAAGAGCCGGATTCACAGGAAGAGGGTAATATTCCCGCATATCAGCAAGATGTAATTGAACACCGCCAGCGCGCGGAAAGAAACCGCGATCACGAAGCGCAGCGTGAGCAACGCAACAGCGGTGACGATAAGAAGATCATAGAGTATGTGATGGGCAACGACGCGGTCAACGAGCTCTTGAACAAGGGCGACTGCGGCGAGGCGATGGGCATACTGGAGGTGCTGCCAGAGGGCTACGGCTTCCTGCGCAGCGAGAACTATTTACCGGGCAATAAGGATGTCTACGTCTCGATGGCGCAGATTCGTAAGTTTAACCTGAAAACGGGCGATAAGGTCACGGGCAAAACGCGCCCTGCCAAGGATGCCGAGAAGCTGAATGCGCTGCTCTATATTGAGCAGGTGAATGACGACGCGGTGGAAAAGTGCCTCACGCGCCGCCCATTTGAAGAGCTGACCCCGATACACCCCGAGGAGCGCTTTACGCTGGAGCGTCCCAGCGCTCAGCGAGACCTCGCCATTCGCCTGATCGATATGATCGCACCTATCGGCAAGGGGCAAAGAGGCTTGGTGGTGTCTCCGCCCAAGGCGGGTAAAACCATCATGCTCAAAAAGATTGCCAACAGCATCACGGCGAACTATCCGCAGGTGAACCTGATTGTGCTGCTGATCGACGAGCGACCTGAAGAAGTCACGGATATGCAGCGTTCCATCGACGGAGAGGTTGTGTATTCTACATTCGATGAAAAGCCGGAAAACCACACACGCGTTTCTGAAATGGTTATCGAGCGCGCCAAGCGGTTGGTGGAGCAGGGCAAGGATGTAGTGGTGCTGCTGGACAGCATAACGCGTCTCGCTCGCGCCTACAACCTGATCATTCCGCCGACGGGGCGTACGCTGTCGGGCGGTCTTGATCCGGGCTCGCTGTATAAGCCCAAGCGTTTCTTCGGTGCGGCGCGTAACATCGAGTTTGGCGGCAGCCTGACCATCATCGCCACGGCGCTGGTGGAGACCGGCTCACGCATGGATGAAATCATCTACGAGGAATTCAAGGGCACGGGCAACATGGAAATCCATCTTGACCGCAAGCTGTCTGAGAAGCGTATATTCCCCGCGATCGATCTGCACAAGTCTTCCACGCGGCGTGAGGAGCTGCTGCTGCCCAAGAAGGAACTGGAGGGCATCTGGGCGATTCGCAAGGTGATGGCAGGCGGCAACACAGCAGAGGTCACCGAGCAGCTCATTGGCATGCTCGCCAAGACGCAGACCAACGATGCGTTTTTGGATAAGCTGCGCGGCTGGCTCTCCGTATGGGATAAGGAAGGCTATAATTTTACGTCCAAAAGATATTAACAGTGACCCTGAAAATGTCCACTGCCGGAAAGGGACGGCTTTTCGGCAAAATCGTCTATATCTATCAGTGCTTTTATGCGATGGCTGCGGCGGAAAAGCTGTCCGTCAGCCTCGTATACGGGGCGGCGTTGTATATATCGCTGTCTGCCGTACTCAGGTTGACCGGCTTTACCATCAGAACATCATACGATCTCCGCTGGCACAAGGTTACAAAGCTGGCGTTGATCGTATTTTTTTCAGTTGCCGCGATTGGCGTCGTTGTACTGATGCCGCTGATGTACGGTCACAGAAGCATGCCTGCTGTGATCGGCTTTGTCGCGCTGCCGCTGGCGGAACACTTTTGCGAGAACCTTTTACTGCGCCGTCATGTGCCGGAAAACAAGCGGGAGTTAGCTAAAACGTTGCTTTTTGTGAGGCTTTGCACGTTTACCGCCGCATTGGTGCTGGTGCTTGTGACGGACGAAATCGTGCTGCTGCCGGCTGTCGTGCTGAGTATGATACTTAACTTTATCCGTCAGTATGTTTTTGCGGAATACGCGAGGGAATTTCCAAAATCTGATCAGACGCTCGCCGATGCGCGGCAGGTTCGCAGTGTGCGGCTCTACGACGGCATGGTGCTGACATCGGGCGCGGCGCTCAATATTTTTGCTTTCGCGTATGTGCTGTATGGGCTGCTGCGCAGGCAAAGCACCTTCTATATTGACTTCTTTGTGGCATTTGCTGTGCTGGCATTTGTGTTTACTACCGTCTACATCGGGACTCACCGCTTTTACAGAACGACGCTGGGGCAGCGAATCGGACAGAACGCTGTGTTTTTGCTGGGTACATTTGTCGCGCTTTTTGCGGTGTACATCTTTCGGGACAGCTGGATAAGGGGCGGCCTTGTGATATCGGTACAATCTGTGCTGCTGCTGATAGGTGTGGTGCTGCAGATGTCCGGCGCTATGGGGCTCAGTGAAGATATGCGTCTGGTGATACGGCTTTATAACCCTGATATCAGGAAAGAGGACCTTGATCGCAGGTCGGAACGGTTAGAACTGTGGACGCAGCTTATCTCGGAAGCGGTTTTTATCGTGGTGCTGCTGGCTCTGCTGGCAGACCCGGTGATATACAGCTGGGATTTTGACGCATATATCGGGCTGGCACCGCAGGTGGGCGCGGGCGTTGCAGCGATACCCGCTGTACTGCTGCTGATGTCGCTGATACTTTCTGCGCGGCAGCCGCTCACGCGAAAATACGGGCAGCGATTAAGAACGTACGCGCAGCTAAAGCGCGAAGGCAGACACAACGCCGAGATGGAGAAGCGGCTGGTGAGCGTGCTGATCAAAAAGTATAAGAAGCGCATTGGCGTGCACCTGATACGTGCGTTTTTAAAGCCTGTGATGTATCACAATGTGACAGGTAAAGAGAACGTAACAGCGCTGCCCGGCGTATTTGTCTTCAATCATGGAGAGGTTTACGGACCCATCGCAGCGGTTGTGTTTCTGCCGTACGACATGCGTCCTTGGATATTGGACAATATGATCGAAAGAGAAGCGGTCACGCAGCACATGTTCGACGGTACGTTCAGCCGTATCAAGTGGCTGCCGATGTTTGTAAGGAAGCTGCTGCCCAAGGTTTTAAGCCGTCCGGTGGTGTGGGCGCTGTCGTCGTTCGATCCGATTCCCGTATACCGCGGCTCGGCGCGCGGAGTGCTGAATACGTTTGCGCTGTCCGTTGAGTGCCTGAGCGCCGGAGACAGCATACTTCTGTTTCCCGAAAACCCTAAGGAGAGGTACAGTGAAGCGCCCGTCAGCGATTTTTACCGCGGGTTTGCGCACATCGGGCGGGTGTATTACAAAAAGACGAAGGAAGCTGTGATGTTCTATCCGGTGTACGCGAGCAAGAAGGGGCGTGAGCTGCGCATAGGAGAGGGCGTGCAGTATGCCCCAAAGAACGGAAGGCGCGAAGAGGAGCGCATTGTGGAGGAGCTGCAGCAACGCATGCGTGAGCTGCAACAGCTGGATGAACAGGCTTAAGCGCCTGTCTCCATGAGCTGTGTGCTTATGTATTCCGGCACGGTTTGCCCCAGAGTGAGATTGCGTATTTGCTCTAAGAAGCGATCTTCATCGCCCTCGCGGATGAGAAAACGGACGCATACCGCATCTGCATAGGAAACATCGTCGATGATATAGCCCGATTTGCCCAGCGGCAGCTGCACACGCGCCCAAGAAGAGAAATCGAATGAGCAGGAATAGCTGCTGCACGGTATCAATGTGACCTTTGGCGCGGCAGCCAGCGTGTCGGCAGCGCTCTGAGAATAGGCACGCACGAGGCCCGGTGCTCCCAGCAGCGTACCGCCGAAATAGCGCGTGGAAACCACAATAACATCGGAAAGTCCGCTGCGTTTTAACACCTCCAGCATCGGCAGACCTGCGGTGCCCTGCGGCTCGCCGTCGTCGCTGTAACGCATAATGCCGTCTTTCAACAGATAGGCGAAGCAGTGGTGGCGGGCGTCGCGGTGGAGCTTTCTGCGATCCTCCAGCACCTGAGAAACGTCCGATTCCGTTGAAACGCGACAGACGCAGCCGATAAAGCGGGACTTCTTGATGACAAGCGTGGTTTCGGTGAAGCCCCGCACGGTCTTCATTATCCCAGCACCACGCGATGGTATATCTTCTTGCCTTTTTTAATGAGCAATGCGTCGTCCTTAAACAGCTCAGCTGTGACGGGCATAAACTCCTCCGTTGCTTTGTTGCCGTTCAGTGAGATGCCGCCCTGAGCGATGAGCCGACGACCCTCGCCGCGAGACGCGGTGAGCCCACAGGTTTGCAGCAGATCCAGCAGCAGCATGTTTTCCAAGCTGGCCACGGTTGTCTCGGGGACGGAACCGCCCTCTGCACCGCCTGCAAAAAGCGCTTCGGCAGCCGCTTTGGCTTTGTCTGCCTCGTCCTGACCATGCACCTGCCGTGTGACCTCGTAGGCGAGTGTCACCTTGGCGTCGTTGATGCGCTCATCCTTGAAGCTGCACAGACGGTGCACCTCATCCATCGGCAGGAAGGTGAGCAGCGACAGACAGTTTTGTACATCGCTGTCCGCCACGTTGCGCCAGTACTGATAGAATTCGTAGGGCGATGTTTTCTCGGGGTTCAGCCATACCGCACCCTTTTCCGTTTTGCCCATCTTACGACCGTCGCTGGTCAGCAGCAGTGAGAACGTCATGCCGTAGGCTTCCTTGCGCTCCTTGCGGCGAATGAGATCCGCACCGGCTAGTATGTTGGACCATTGGTCGTCGCCGCCCAGCTGCAGCTTGCAGCCATGGTGTTGGTTCAGGTGCAAAAAGTCGTACGACTGCATCAGCATGTAGTTAAACTCGAGGAAGGTGAGCCCCTTCTCTAATCGGCTCTTATAGCACTCGGCCGTCAGCATGCGGTTGACGGAGAAATAGACCCCAACATCGCGCAGGAATTCGATATAGTTCAGCGGTAGCAGCCAATCGGCATTGTTGAGCATGATCGCCTTGCCTTCGCTGAAGTCCAAAAAGCGGCCGATCTGCACCTTGAATGCGTTGGCGTTGCTCTCGATGTCCTCTTTGGACAGCATCTTGCGCAGATCCGCCTTGCCGGAGGGATCTCCCACCATTGTGGTGCCGCCGCCGATCAGCGCGATAGGTCTGTGACCTGCCTGCTGCATATGCGCCATCGCCATCAGCTGTACGTAATGCCCCACATGCAGGCTGTCCGCCGTGGGGTCAAATCCGATATAAAAAGTGACGCTCTCGCTGCCCAGCAGCTCCTTTAAGCCCTCGTGCGTTGTCTGACGCAAAAAGCCTCTTTCCACAAGTATGTCGTATACGTTTGCCATGTACAGTCTCCTTGGTTTATGGGTATCCCCGCCGAAAGCATCCGTCGGGGGTTGCTATTATTTTCCGTGTACCTGTGTTTGGCACGCAGGCTAGATACCCTGACATTATAACGGCTTTAACTGTGTGTGGCAATAGCTGCCCGACAGTTGCGTATAATCGCGAATGGTTTCAAATAGCCGAGTACCGAGGTGGTAATATCTAAAGTTTATAGTTTTTAAAACCAATAATTAACTTTATATTAAAATTGCTACATAAAAAAAGAAGGAAAAATGAATGTCTATATCGAACTTTAGTGAGAAGCAGATATGTTCTTGCAGAGGAGGTTTCTTATGGATATTACTGACATTCGTATTCGTAGAATTGAAACCATGGGCAAGCTGAAGGCGGTGGTATCCGTTACGTTTGATGACATGTTCGCCGTTCACGACATGAAGATCATCGAAGGACAGAACGGATATTTCATAGCGATGCCGTCGCGCAGGACGCCAAACGGAGAATATAAGGACATCGCGCATCCGATCAACGCAGAGGCCAGATCACTGATTCAAACCGCCATACTTGAGAAATTTGAGAGTTTGCCGGAAGACGAAGGATACGCTTCTTATCAGATGTAGCTGAACTTCTCCCCACCATCATTTCTGGATAAAAGAAAAAACGCCGTATAAAAACGGCGTCTTTTCCTGTTCTATTTAAGCCTTGCGAATATCATTCTGCCTGCTGCTGTTTGAATGACGCTTGTAACGATAACGGGAACAGGCTTGTTGTATTCGTTTTGCCCGCCTTCCACCACAATCATCGTACCGTCGTCCAGATAGGCAATGCCTTGACCGGGCTCTTTGCCGTCCTTAACAATGGTCACCAGCATATCTTCACCCGGCAGCACCACGGGCTTTACCGCATTGCTCAGTTCGTTAATATTGAGTACACGTACACCCTTTACAGCTGCCACCTTGTTGAGGTTAAAATCGTTGGTGACAACGATGCCATCCATCTTTTTGGCGAGGAAAAGCAGCTTTGAATCTACCTCTGTTGCTTCATCCACTTCGGCATGCACAATTTTGACGGGCATATCGAGCTCGCTTTGAATTCGCTTTAATACGTCGAGCCCGCGGCGGCCGCGGTTACGTTTAAGGTCGTCTGCCGAGTCCGCGATGTGGCGCAGCTCATCCAGTACAAATTCAGGGATAATGAGCTCTCCTTCGATAATGCCAGTTGTGCAGATATCGAAAATGCGCCCGTCGATAATGACGCTGGTGTCGAGCAGCTTGGGTCTGGCTAAGCCGAGATCCTTGCTTTTTTCGTCCCGTGAACGCTTGAAAAAGCCGGAATCAAAAAATTCGGGACGGTGACGCACCATGATAAATATGCCAAGGTATGCACAGATGATGTAAATAACGACATCGATAACGGCGGCCAGAACCGTAATCTCACCTAAGATGAAGTTAACCAGCTGTGTGAGCAAAATTGCCACAACCAGACCCAATATAAGACCGATGACAGCAGACAGCACAACACCAGGGGGCAGCTTAGACAGCTTCTTCTCCGCTTCACTCGCAGATTTTAATGCCAGCTCCAAAATCGGTTTGGATAGGATAAGAAAGATGATTCCGAATAATATACCAGAGCCGATGTAGGTAATAAGCGTCCATTCGGGCAGCAGAGTGTATGGTTTACCAGGGATGCTATCTAGTAAATTAAAAACAAGAGCAGCCAGACCGAGACCTATGAAGACACCCGCCAGTACGATGAAAAAACGCGCTATTCTTCTACCCATGCAAGCACCTCTATTCTATGTCATTACAGCATTATAGCATAAGCCGGTATAACATACATAGACAGGGGCAAAAAAACAGTAAAATTTACAGCTTGTACAAATTTACGCGATAAAGAAGGGGAAATCAAGATTTTACGATAGAGAGGAGGGGTGGTTGTTGTACAGCAACTCTGGCTTTGAGTATGGCGGTTATGCTTTTAACAACATCCTCACCATTCAGACCTTTGACCAGCGCCAGCTCAGAGGCGAGTATCTGCATGGATGTGCTCAGCATTTTCTTTTCGCTCGACGACAAGTTTTTTTGAGTCTCGCGGCTGAGCAGACTTTTAATAACGGCGGCGATTTCAAATACGTTGCCGGATTTCATCTTCTCAAGGTTTTCACGGTTGCGTCTGTTCCAATTGGTGGACTCTTCAACATCTTCATCAGATGTAAAAGATTCCAGCACCTTGCGGCATTCCTCAAGTGAGATAACGCACCGGAGCCCCGCCTTTTCGGCGCTTTCCACCGGCACATGTACCTTGATATCGGCATCGGAGAACTTGAGCACGTAATAACGCCGCTTCTCCTCCAGATAAGTGCGTTCTTCTACGGCTTCAATAATGCCTGCGCCGTGCATCGGATATGAAATTTTATCACCCTGTTTAAACATTTCAGCCTCCCGATATCTATATGATACTGCTGTCCCATGTCTTTGTCAAACGCTCGGTTGTGGCATTTGAGAGGATACCAGTGATAATGCTTACATATGGGGCTAAGAATTCGAAATAATCCCCGTTGCACAGAAAAGGGCTTCTGTTAACTGCTTAATGCTGTCTTAAATCCAATGTATAAGGGGACTGTGACATAATCGTCATGTTATTTTATACACCGTTTACAAACTTGTAGGATTAACTTTCCTCAAAATATGATACAATTGTGTAATGAGGTGAAGAGCTTATGAATCAGGTTTATGAAGCGGCAGCGCTCACCCTGCGCTTTTGGTTTCTGATCGCAGCGGGCATCGTACTGCTGGGCGTGACCAGCTTATCCATCAAGGAATACCGGGACAAGAGGTATGTGCTGGGGGTGGCGCACAGCAGCATTGGATATATGACGATTATTTCCGGACCCAATGATATCATGGGTCAGAATATACAGCTGATGAATCAAAACACAATTGGGCGGTCGCGCAAGGTGGATATTATACTGAACGATCGCAGCGTGGACAAGGCACATTCGCAGCTGTATCTGGCGGAGGACGGGGTAGTGTATGTCAACTGCCTTGGTCGGGGAGATGTGACGGTAAACGGGCATTTTGTCAGCGACGCAAGCCCGCTGACCGAGGGCGACGTCATTTGCTTTGGCAACGTGGTGGCGCGGATACACCTGAAGGAAATTGATATGGATTGGGAAGAGGACGAATAGATGGTGCTGGAGAGACGGGGCGCGGGCGCTATGCTAGCGCTGACGATACTTTTTATACTGTCGGCATGCGGACTACTGGCCTTCAAAGAAGGCGTATTTGATGTGGGAATGGCAGCTTTTGGTGTGGGCGCAGCTCTGCTGATGCTGCTGGGCTACCTACTGGCGGCGATCATATTTCGCCACATCGATCGTATCACGCTGGTTATATGCTTCTTTTTGGCAAGCGTGGGTTTAGTGATGCTGGCACGGCTCAATATGGAAACGGCAATCAGGCAGCTGATATGGCTGGCGGCATCGCTGCTCATCATGTTTGTGGTGGTGGTGGTGATCAAGCGCGCGAAGGACTTTGGGCGGCTGAATTATGTGATGATGGCAGGGGCGATGGGACTGCTGGCCTTTGCGTTTCTGTTTGCCGAGACGAAGGGCGGCGCACGCAACTGGGTGAGCCTGGGGCCCGTGTCGTTTCAGCCCAGCGAGTTTGCCAAGGTGCTGTTTATCATCGTATCGGCATATTTCTTTGCGGCTAAGCGCGGCAGGTGGGTGACACTCACCTACATCGGGTTTTCCGGCCTGTGCGTAATCTTGCTGGTGATGTCGACCGACTTAGGGGCGGCACTGCTGTTTGCGGGCACGTTCCTCATCATGTTCTTTGCGGGCACAGGGCGCACACTGCTGACGCTGGCAGGGTTGGGCGTGGCGGGCGCGGGCGGCGTGGCAAGCTACTATATGTTCTCGCACGTGAGGACGCGCGTGGAGATATGGCAAAACCCATGGATGTATCACCGCACACAGGGCTATCAGATTGTTCAGGGGCTGATGGCCATTGCTGCAGGCGGCATGTTTGGTGCAGGTCTGGGGCTGGGATATCCCCAATCTGTGCCGGTGAACACCAGCGATTTTATATTTGCGGTGATCTGTGAGGAGTTCGGCATCGTATTCGGCATTATTACGATACTGATGTATCTGGTGTTCATCATACGCGGAATGATTATCGCGATGAACGCGACCAACCGGTTCGACGCGCTCCTGGTGTTCGGCGCGACGTGCATGCTGTCGCTGCAGTCGTTCATCATCATCGGCGGGGTTATCAAACTGATACCGCTGACAGGTATCACGCTGCCCTTCATCAGCGCTGGCGGCAGCTCGATGATGGCATGTATGGCGCTGGTGGGCATCATTGAGGGGGTGGCCGTGAAGAACGGCGAGCGTGACGAGCGCGACATCCGCAAGGCAGGAGGCGAAGTGGTATGATGAAGAAAAATGTACTGCGGCGCAACATACGCGCGCTGCTCGTGGTCTTCACCGTGATGTTCGCCGGGCTGGTGGTATACCTTGGATACGCGGTGACGATGTACGGAGAGCGCTGGTTTGTGACTCCCTACAATCCGCGTATACAAAACATGGAGACAACGGTGAAGGCAGGTGACCTCAAGGACAGGACGGGGCGTACGCTGCTTTCTATTGACGAGGAAGGCAACCGCAAATATCTGGACGACGACAGCAGGAGAGAATCCGTGGCGCACATTGTGGGCGACAGCTATGGTATGACGTACGGCGCGCAGACGATGTTCGCGAAATACCTGTTCGGCTTCGACAAGGACACGATCTCGCGCATTGTGGATCTTGTTTCCGGCGAAGAGCGTCGGGGCAGCGATGTGACGCTGACGATCGACGCAGCGCTGTCTGAACGCGCATTGGATGCGATGGGCAAGAACAGAGGCGCTGTGGTTGTGATGAACTATAAGACAGGTGAGATACTGACTTCGGTATCGTCGCCCGCGTTTGACCCCACGGACATGCAGAAGTTTTTGGAGGGCGGCGGCGAGAGCGAACTGGTAAACCGCGCGTTTTCTGGACTGTATCCACCCGGCAGCACGTTTAAGCTGGTGACGGCAGCGGCATTGATCGACAACGGGCTGGGCGGGTTTACCGCCACCTGCAATGGCAGCACACAAATCGGGGGCAAAACCATTAAATGCACCGGTGAGCACGGCGAGGAGGATCTTCAGGAAGCGATCCAGCATTCGTGCAACGTATACTTCGCCGAGGCGGCGCAGCAACTGGGCACACAAAAGCTGGCGGCGGAGGCGAACAAATTCCTGTTCAACAACGACATGCTGTTCGACGATGTGGTGATGAACGAGAGCGTGTTTGAGTCCACTGAGGACAAAACGAATCTGTCGTGGTCATCCATCGGTCAGTATCACGACCTGATTACGCCGCTGCATGCGTGCATGATTGCCGGGGCGATTGCCAACGATGGCGTGATGATGCAGCCCAAGCTGCTCTATTCCGTCAGCAGCAGCCTGAAAACGACATATAGCGTAACGCCCAAGGCCGCGGCGACACCCGTCAGTGCGGATACGGCGCAGGAGCTGCAGCAGATGATGATTGCGGCGGTCAAGAAGGGAACCGGCAAAAAGGCGGCGCTCAAGCATTATACTGTGGGCGGCAAAACGGGCACGGCGGAGATTGCAGGCGAGGGCGGCAATGCGGAGCACGCATGGTTTGTGGGTTTTGTGGACGACGACGAGCATCCGCTTTGCATTGCGGTAATATTGGAGAAAGCCGGATCGGGCGGCGGGAACGCAGCGCCTGTGGCGGCCAAGGTGCTGGCGAAGGCCATAGACATCGGGTACTGACATGGACGCAATACGCGAGAAGCTGCAGACGCTGCCCAAGACGCCGGGCGTTTATCTGATGAAAAACGCGGACGGCAAGGTGATATATGTCGGCAAGGCGGTGGCGCTGAAAAACCGCGTCAGCAGCTATTTTCAGAATACGCGCAAGGATGCCAAAACGCAGGCGCTGGTGCGGGAAATCGCCGACTTCGATTACATACTGGTGGGTACGGAGATTGAGGCGCTGATGCTCGAGTGCAACATGATCAAGCGCTACAGTCCGTATTACAACATACTGCTGCGCGACGACAAGCACTACCCGTATATCCGCATCAATTTTAACGATGCATTTCCGCGCGTGACCGTGACTCGCAAGGTGGAAAACGACGGGGCAAAGTATTACGGGCCGTATATCGCGGCGCATGTGCTGCATGATGTGATGGACACGGTAAGCAAGATGTTTCCCGTGCGTACCTGCCGCATGGAGCTGCCGGACGGCAAAAAGCATCGCCCGTGCATAAACTATGAAATGGGGCGCTGCCTTGCGCCGTGCGCGGGCAAGGTGAGCGAATACGAATATAAGCGCATGCTGGACGAGGTGGCGGATTTTCTTTCCGGCCGCTATAAGGGGCTGCGCCGCCAGTTCGAGGAGGATATGAAAACCGCCTCGGAGAACATGGAGTATGAAAAGGCTGCGATGATACGCGACCGCATACGCGCGCTGGAGCGGCTGTTCGAAAAGCAGAAGGCGGCATTCCCCGACCTCAACGACAAGGACGTGTTCGCCGTGTGGATGCAGGACGGCGAGGCGGTGGTGCAGGGCATGTTTGTACGCCGCGGCGAGCTGAACCATACGGAGCGCTATTTTATCAAGTGCGGCGATGAAACACCGGAGGCGGTGCTGTCGCAAACGCTTAAGCAGTACTATTCCAGCGTGACGGGCGTTGCCAAGCAGATATATGTTTCCGCAGAACCGGAGGAGAAGGAGCTGATTGAGCAGTGGCTGACGCAGCTGCGCGGCTCCAAGGTTGTTATCCACGTGCCGGAGAAGGGCGACAACAAGCGGCTGGTGGATATGGCGGTAAACAATGCCAAGGAGGCGCTTACCCGGCGGCTCGCGCGCATACAGAACGAGTATAATCAAACGACGGGTGCTCTCGCCGCACTCAAGGCGGCGTTGGGGCTGGATACCGACGTGGACCGCATGGAATGCTACGATATTTCCAACACGCAAGGAACGGATTCGGTGGCATCCATGGTGGTTTTTCGCGGCGGAAAGCCGGAAAAGAAGTCGTACCGCCGCTTTAAGATCAAGACGGTGGTGGGGGCAGACGATTTTGCGTCGATGAATGAGGTGCTGACCCGTCGCTTAAAGCGCGCGTTGCAGGGCACGGAAGGCTTCGACGAGTTTCCCACGCTGATCGTGGTGGACGGCGGCAAGGGGCAGCTGCATTCGGCGTATGACGCTTTGGCCTCGCTGGGGCTGGAGGACCTGCCGTTGATCAGCCTTGCTAAGCGCGAGGAAGAGGTGTTTGTGGTGGGGCAGAGCGATCCCATCGTGCTGGATAAGAGCAGCCCCGCGCTAAAGCTGTTGACGCGCATCCGTGACGAGGCACATCGGTTTGCCATCACATATCACCGCAATCTGCGCTTGAACAAGGTGGAAGACTCGGTGCTGCTGAAAATACCGCATGTGGGGCAGAGCCGTGCCAAGGCGCTGCTGAAAGCCTTTGATACGGTGGGGGATATCCGCGCGGCCAGCGTGGATGAGATAGCCGCCGTGCCGGGCATGGATATACGATCGGCGCAGGCGGTGGTGGAATATTTTGAGTCGGAAGCAGGCGGAGACAATTAAGATCCGGAAACCTTTGCCACTCATACTCTCGCTCATGCCCTGACAGGTCACGCAAGGGACACGTACTTAAGGGAGAATGAGAGGCTTTACGCCAAGCTGAAAGCATTGTGCTTTCTGCCAAGGTGGTGTACACTTCAATCGGGGAGATGCATTTATGAGAGAAGCGTTTGATATCTTATCGGATTCGATTGAGGACGTCCGGCGGGACGAACCGATGGCGGCGCATACGTCGTTCAGGACGGGCGGTCCGGCGGATGTGATGGCGTTGCCCAAAACGGTGGAAGAGGTACGCAAGGTGCTCAAAGCTGCCAAGTATCTCGAATGCCCGCTGTTTGTGATGGGCAGAGGCACCAATTTGCTGGTGACCAGCAGAGGGCTGCGCGGCATCGTCATGAAGCTGGCGGACAATTTCTCCGGGCTGACGGTGGACGGCAGCTGTGTGATGGCAAAGAGCGGCACACAGCTTTCCACGCTGGTGCGGCAGGCGGCGGCGCATTGCCTGGGCGGGGCCGAATTCTTAGGCGGCATTCCCGGCACGGTGGGCGGCGCGGTGTACATGAACGCGGGTGCATACGGCGGGGAGATCGGCGATTTTGTGGAAGAGGTATCGCTGACATCCGCTGCGGGAGATTTGGTGCTGCGCCAGAACGAGATGGATTTTGGCTATCGGCACAGTGTGCTGGCGGCAGTGCCGCTGGTGGTCACGGGTGTCCGGCTCAAGTTCATCCCCTGCGCGGAGCAGGAAACGCTGGCTAAGCTGGAGGAGCTGAACGCACGCCGGCGCGATAAGCAGCCGCTGGAGTACCCCAGTGCCGGCAGCACGTTTCGCAGACCTGAAGGCTATTACGCGGGTACGCTCATCGAGCAAACCGGCTTGAAGGGCTTACGCATCGGTGGCGCCGAGGTGTCGGAAAAGCACGCTGGTTTCGTAATTAATCGCGGCGGCGCAACACCGGAGGAACTGATCTCGCTCATTGAAGAGGTGCAGGCGCGTGTATTTCAGGCGAGCGGCATCTGGCTGGAGCCGGAAGTCAGGATAGCGGGAGAGCGATGAGGCTGACAGCGGATTACCACACACATACAGTGCACAGCCACGGCACAGGCAGCGTGGACGATAACGTGGAAGCAGCGATCAACCGGGGATTACATACCATCGGCATATCCGACCATTCCATCGCGCATCCGTTGTACGGTATGAGAAAGCGGCGGATCGGGCATTATTTGTCCTGTATCGGCGATGCCAAACAAAAATACGCCGGACGCATTGAGGTGCGCGCGGGCGTTGAACTAAACTTGATTGGTCTTGACGGCAGCGCGGATCTGCCGAAGGGCATTTTTGATACGGTGATTATGGGCTTTCACAAGGCTGCGCTCTGCCGTGACCTGAAAACCCTGTGGACGTTTTTCACACCCGGCTTTGCCGGACGAGCGGACGCTATCACCAAAGCCTATATTAAGGCAATGCAGCGTTATCCTATCGATATCATTTCGCACCCCGGCTACGGCGTGCCGGTGGACATAAAGACACTGGGCAAGGCCTGTGCGGACTATGGGGTGCTGTTCGAGATCAACAACAAGCACCACGATCTTAGCCCGGAGGCTGTTGCTGAAGCAGCGGCAGCGGGAGCGCGGTTCGTGGTTTCCAGTGACGCGCACCGTCCGGAGGATGTGGGACGGGCACCCGGCGCTTTGGAGCTGGCGAAAAGAGCGGGTCTCAGCCAGCGAAACATTGCCAACGTAACGGAGGACTGACATGAAGTTTGTTATCATCACCGGACTCTCAGGCGCGGGACGATCTCAGGCGCTCAAGCGCTTCGAAGATATGGGCTATTTTTGTGTGGATAATCTGCCGCCCAAGCTGATACCGGAGTTTGCAAAGATATGCTTTGAGAACGACTCGATCAACAAGGCAGCGACGGTGGTGGACATGCGCATGGGCGATATGTTTGAGGATGTGTTTGCCGCCATCATGTTACTCAAGGAGATGGAGGACGTTGAACTGTCGATACTGTATCTGGATGCGGACGACGAAGCGCTTGTGCGCCGGTTCAAGGAAACGCGGCGGCGGCATCCGTTGTCTCCCGACGGTAACATCATCAGCGGTATCTCCCGCGAGCGTGAAAGCCTGAAGCGCATCAAGGATCTCGCCAACAATGTGATGGATACGTCCACCTACAGCTTAAAGAAGCTGGGTGAGACGATGGACAGGCTGTTCAACGAGGCAAGCGACAAGGGCATACTGATCGCCGTCACCACCTTTGGCTATAAGCGGGGCATCCCCATCGACGCGGACATGGTGTTCGACATGCGGTTTCTGCCCAACCCGTTTTACGAAGAGGCGCTGCGTGAACGCACTGGCAAGGAGCAGAGCGTGAAGGACTACGTGCTGTCTTTCCCGAGGGCGCATATATTTCTCGATAAGATCAACGAACTGGTAAACTATGTCGCGCCGTATTATCTGGAGCAGGATAAGAAAACGCTGGTGATTGCCATCGGCTGCACGGGCGGCATACACCGCAGCGTCGTGATCGCCGAAGAACTTTTCAGGATATTCGGAGCACAGGGACACCGTGTGACCATCGAGCACCGTGATCTTATGTACCGGCATTAAGGAGCACCCGCCATGTCGTTTTCTGCAACCGCTAAAGCGGAGGTGTGCCGTGTGCCTGCCGGCAACGAATGCTGCGAGCAGGCTGAGCTGGCCGCAATGCTGCACACAGCCGGTTCCATCAGTATTTCGGGCGGCGGCTTTACGCTGCGTCTGGATACCGAGAACGCCGCTGTGGCGCGACGGGCGTTTGCGCTGATCAAGCGCTTGTACGGTGTGAATGCGGCAACGCAGATGCACTCAAACCAGCTCAAGAACAACCACATCTATTCTCTGACAATCGACAAATCTGTTGCGCGGATGGTGGCGGTGGATGTGCGGCTGATGGGAGAGGAAGGCTTGGGTCTGGGAACAGACATGTCTTTTTTGGCGTCGTATTGCTGCAAGGTGGCGTTTGTACGCGGGGCTTTTTTGGGCGGCGGTTCTGTCACAAATCCGGAAAAGCGCTATCATATGGAATTTGTATGCGGTCAAAAGGAATTTGCGGATGGACTGTTGAATATAATAAGTGAACTGGGGATTGCGGCGAGGATGATACCGCGGGGCAAAAGCTTCGTGGTCTACTTGAAGGAAGGCGACGCCATCGTCACATTGCTGACCATGATTGGCGCGCATGCGTCGATACTCAATATCGAGAACATCCGTGTGATGAAGAGTGTCCGCAACAGCGTCAATCGTAAGGTGAACTGCGAGACAGGCAATCTTTCCAAGACGGTTAATGCCTCGCTTCGGCAGCAGGAGAGCATAGAATATATCCGCATCCATATGGGGCTGGATAAGCTGGCGCCCGGCTTGCGAGAGGTGGCCGAGGCGCGCCTTGATAACCCCGACGCTTCGTTGGAAGAGTTGGCGGATATGTTGGGTGCGGCGTCGAGATCGGGCATCAACCACAGGCTGAGAAAGCTGAACAGCATAGCCGAGCAGCTTAAAATGACAAGGGGGTAGAACCATGCAGGCGAAGGAACTGACCATCACGAATGCTGACGGTCTTCGGGCATCCAAGGCGGCGATGTTCGTACAGGTTGCCGGCGGCTTCGCATCGCAGGTGTTCGTCGAAAAGGGCAACAAGAAGATCAACGCCAAGTCCATCATGGGCGTGCTGTCCCTCAGTGTGAAACAGGGGGAGAAGATCTACGTGTTTGCCAACGGCAAGGACGAAAAGGAAGCCATTGAAGCGATGGAGAGATTGGTCACCACCGCTTTCTAATCAAGATCAGTGTTTGAAGGGCAGCCTTGGGCGGCTCTTTTTCAACTGCGTCCATCCGGCCTCAACAGCACATGTCCCGCGCCTTTCAACGCAGCAACGTCCGCCGTTCCGGACTTTACCAACTGAGATCCGTTCACAAAAACCGCTTCGATGCCCATGGGGCTCGCGCAGTTGTCTCCTTGCGCAGCGACAACCGCAGGGTCGAACACGGTGATATCCGCCGCAAAGCCGGGGCGCAGATAGCCGCGATTGGGGATGCCGAAGCGGTCAGCCGTTGCACCCGTCATCTTGCGTATCGCCGACTCCATAGGTATTGCCTGCGTGTCCCGCGACATTTGCAGGAATCTGGGGAAGCAACCGTAAGCCGCTGCATTTTGCACGCCGCATGCCTCTATCCACGCATCAGTCATAAACAGCGAAGGCTCATGGCGCATCAGCTTTTGAATGATGTCGTTGTTATAATATCGGTACATGTTGACGCGGCCCTTACCTTCGCTCAGCTCAACAACGCGCAGATAAGCGCTCAAGGGACTGATTTTCCATATCACAGCAAGTTCGGTGACGCGTTTGCCGCAGAGCGCCTCGTTGCCCTCGCCCGCCCACGCGATCTGTATGTCACCAAAGTCGAAGCCCAACACCCGCTTGGTGACGCCGATTTCCAGCGCAAGCCGTGCGCGCACCGCGTGGCTTTTCTGCTTCTCCGGCGGCAGCGAGAGGTACCAACTGGGCAGTATCACTGTAATGACGGAGACACCGAACGTCATGGCATAAATATCGTAGGAGAAGTCCAGCCCCTGCGCACGGGCCTTGTCGATCAGTTCCAGGCTCTCGTCCACCGTTCGCCACGTGGCTTTGCCCACGAAAATGTGGTGGGAATAGTGCATGCGAACGCCGGTGCGTCGCGTCAGCTCGATCATCTCTTTGAGCGCCCGCAGGTTGTGCGCCTCACCGCCGATGGGCGGCTGATACGATGTGGAGGCGGCAGACTGTGCGCGCGAATGCACCGTTACAATGCCGCCCCGCCGGGCAGTGATGCGGGCGGCTTCGTCCAGCTCGTCCCAGGCGGCATAGCGATCCGGCTCGTACATCAGACCGAAGGACAACCCGAAGACGCCTTGGTCGAAGGCCTCCTCCAGCTTGCTGTTGTGCCGCTTCATCTCTTCGGGCGTTAGAGGACGGTTTTCGTAGCCCGAAAGTCCGATGCGCACCGAACCGTGACCCTGCAACGGCACAAGGTTGAGCGGCGTTGTCTGCTCCGCCGCAGTGCGCCAGCCGGAGAATGTGGAATAATCACCGAAGGTTTCGCCCATATCGAACAGACCGCTGCCCAGCAGGTGATAATATGGCGTACCGGATTCGTATCCAAAGGGTGAGAAGCCGCAGTTGCCGGAAACCTGCGTGGTGATGCCCTGTTCCGCGAACGGCAGGAAGTATGGCTCAGGCTCTCGCTTGGCGGCGAACCAGTCGTTATGAGAGTGAGCATCAATGAAGCCGGGCGCGATGGCTTTTCCCGTACAGTCGATTACCTCCCCGTCAAATGAGGATGGAGTATCACCAGACAGCACACTGGTTATTGTCTCGCCGTCCATTATCACTGAACCGGGCCGGGCAGCGTTTTCTGTGCCGTCATATATTAATCCGTTGCTCAATAGCGTTTTCATTATGTGCTCTCCTTAATTATGAATAGTGAAGCTTACACTCCTCAATTGGATTAGGTAGTTGTCATGAGAATATGAATAGATTGTAACATGCAGAGGCTGCGGCGCAAAGTATGTGACACGAAAAACAGCATGAACTTTTGGTGTTGGTTGATATATGCGGATTTGCGGTGTATACTCTACGGAAAACGTGCTTCAGGAGATATATGTATAACGATATTTTAACGATTGGTCCGGTTACCATACATGGCTACGGTTTGATGATTGCGATCGGTGTTATTTGCGCCATGATCGTTGGTATCAGACGGGCAAAGAAACGAGAGATGGATGCGGATATTGTCATAAACATCGGTTTAATTGTGGTTATAGCCGGTTTTGTCGGCGCGAAGCTGCTGTACTGCATCGTGGAGCTGCCCACTTTCCTGAAGGATCCCCTGTTGGTGCTGTCGAGCAGCGGGTTTGTGGTATATGGCGGCATTGCTGCAGGTATACTGGCTGCTTTTTTGTACTGCCGCAAGAAGAATGTTAGCTTTTTGAAGTACTTCGATCTGATCATACCCTCGGTGGCGTTGGCTCAGGGGTTTGGCCGCATTGGCTGTTTTCTGGCGGGCTGCTGCTATGGTTGTGAGACAAGCCTGCCCATTGGCATCATTTTTCAGAATTCAAATATCGCGCCCAACGGCATTCCATTGTTTCCCACGCAGCTGTTATCCAGCGCGGGCGATTTTCTCATCGCTCTGGTATTGATATTGTACGCACGCAAAACGAGGAACACCGGCAAGGTGGCTGGGCTTTATCTCATACTTTACAGTGTGGGTCGGTTTATCATTGAGTTTTTTCGCACGGACGCGCGCGGAGCCGTCGGACTGCTTTCCACGTCACAGTTTATCGCAATCTTTATGCTGGCAGGTGGCGTGCTGCTGTTTTTCCGGGATTGGCTGCCCCGGCTGCGCGGAGCTGCGGACAGAATCAACGTCCCGAACGATAAGGCCTGAAATAAAAGGTTATCTGCCGCCCATTCTGGACTGTCAAAGAACCCCGTTTTTACGAGGGCGCTGCCCTCGGGCACCCGCTTCTTTTCTTCAAGAAAAGAAGCAAAAGTCATAGAAGAAGCCACTGCGGAGGCTTTTTCCTGATGGGATTTACAAGGGGTAAAGCCCCTTGTGCGGTGGTGTGGAGGCAGAGACTCTATTGATCTTAAACATTCATCACAACATAAAATGGGCGGCCAAAGGCCGCCCATTCGTGTTTGAGTATGTATGGTGGTTACGACAGAGCCTGTTCCACCGCGACAGCCACCGCCACAGAAGCGCCGACCATCGGGTTGTTGCCCATGCCGATAAGACCCATCATTTCCACGTGCGCCGGAACGGAGGAAGAACCCGCGAACTGCGCATCACCGTGCATACGACCCATCGTGTCTGTCATGCCGTACGAAGCGGGGCCCGCCGCCATGTTGTCCGGGTGCAGTGTACGGCCTGTGCCGCCGCCCGAAGCCACGGAGAAGTATTTCTTGCCGTTTTCGATCGCCCACTTTTTGTACGTGCCCGCCACGGGGTGCTGGAAACGGGTGGGGTTGGTGGAGTTGCCCGTGATGGAAACGTCCACGCCTTCGTGCCGCATGATGGCCACGCCTTCCGATACGTCGTCCGAACCGTAGCACTTGACCGATGCGCGCGTACCGGTGGAGAATGCCTTCTCCCACAGTATCTTGAGCTCGCCGGTGGCGTAGTCGTATTCCGTCTCCACATTGGTAAAGCCATTGATGCGCGAGATGATGTACGCTGCGTCTTTGCCAAGGCCGTTGAGGATAACGCGCAGGGGAGACTTACGAACCTTGTTCGCCGTCTTCGCGATGCCGATAGCGCCCTCAGCCGCCGCGAAGGATTCGTGTCCGGCGAGGAAGCAGAAGCACTGCGTCTCCTCACGCAGCAGCATGGCTGCCAAGTTGCCGTGACCGATGCCCACTTCGCGCTGCGCCGCCACGCTGCCGGGGATGCAGAATGCCTGCAGGCCGATGCCGATGGCTTCCGCCGCGTCTGCCGCCACCTTGCAGTTCTTCTTCAGAGCGATGGCTGCGCCCAGCGTGTATGCCCACACCGCGTTGTCGAAAGCGATGGGCTGCACACCCTTCACGATGCCCGCCACATCAACGCCCTTTTCGGTGCAGTATGCTTCCACCTGCTCCAGGCTGTCAAAGCCGTATTGCTTCATGCAGGCTTCGATGCCCGCGATGCGTCTGTTATAACCTTCAAATGTCACCATTGATTTGACCTCCTATTTCACGCGCGGATCGATGTACTTCGCCGCGCCTTCGAACTGTCCGTAGAAGTTGGTATTCTTGGCAAGTGCCGTCGCCGGGTCAGTGCCCTTGCGGATGGCTTCCATCATCTTGCCCAGGTGTACAAACTTGTAGCCGATGACTTCGTCTGTGTCGGACAGAGCCAGCTCGGTTACGTAGCCTTCGGCCATCTCAAGGTAACGAACGCCCTTGGCCTGTGTGCTGTACATGGTGCCCACCTGCGAACGCAAGCCCTTGCCGAGGTCTTCAAGACCAGCGCCAATGGGCAGACCGCATTCGGAAAACGCCGTCTGCGTGCGGCCGTAGACGATTTGCAGGAACAGCTCGCGCATGGCGGTGTTGATCGCGTCGCACACAAGGTCGGTATTGAGCGCTTCAAGAATCGTTTTGCCGGAGAGCACCTCTGCGGCCATCGCGGCGCTGTGCGTCATGCCGCTGCAGCCAATGGTCTCAATCAGAGCTTCTTCGATGATGCCTTCCTTAACGTTGAGCGTCAGCTTGCATGCGCCCTGCTGAGGTGCGCACCAGCCCACGCCGTGGGTCAGACCGGAAATGTCGGTAATCTGTTTGGCCTTCACCCATAGGCCTTCTTCGGGAATGGGTGCGGGGCCGTGCTTGGGACCTTTTGCCACGTAGATCATTTCGTCCACTTCTCTGGAACACTGCATGAAACAAAATCCTCCTGTTAATAAATCAAAACTTGTCTCCAAAAAGGCTGATAATTATTTAACATTATACCAGTAAAACGTGAAGAAGCAAACACCTAAATATAACTTAAAAGTATACGCAAAATCGCCAATAAATATACATACAAATCAAAAAAAATTAAGCGTTATCGGCAAATTATCTGAACACGGCTGGCGCAGACCGACAATGTTTCCTTTCTGTGCGCTCCTATAATAGGGGTTACCATCAAAAAAGCGACGGGAGTGATATACAATGCCATCCGCTGTGATACAAGCCCCCGGCCGGGATGCAAGGCCTGATACTGTTCAACATACCGAAATGCTCAAGAAGGTGCTTTTTCTGTTGATCTATGTGGCGGTGGCCTTTCTGCTGGCACGCATACGCCTTATTTCTGCCGTGTCGCCTTTTGGCCCTGCGTTTGTGGCTGCCTGTTATGTGCGCAGCCGGTACGAGGTGCTGGGCGCGACGGCGGGCGTAGCAATGGGCGCAATGCTTGTGGCGGGCGATACGCTGTACATACTGACAGTGGCGCTGCTGACATGCGGCGCGCTGATGGCTGTGGGGACAAGCCGCCGATGGGTGGCGGTGATGGCAACGGCGAGTGCCTACGCGGTGGGCGCTATGGTGTTCAAGACGCAGAATATTCAGATGCTGATGACAGCGGTGCTGGAATGTTTGGTGGCACTGGTGATGATATATGTAATGGGCACATTGCTTCAGCTGTTTCGCGGTGGGCGCAAGCGCACGATGCTGTCTGCCGAGGAAACCATATGCCTTGCTCTGGGGATGCTGGCGCTGATATGCATGTTTGGTTCGCTGAACGTCAGCGGTGTTTACATTGCCGATATTGTCGCGATGCTGCTGGTGCTGTTCGTGGCTTATGCGGGCGGCGCAGCCTTGGGCGCGGGCGTGGGGCTGACGGCGGGCGTTGCGCTGTGCCTTGGGGTTCAGGCGGATGCATCAATGGCGGCAATGCTGGGTGTGGCGGGGCTGGTGGCGGGCACGCTGCGGCGGCTTAAAAAACCGGGTACGGCGCTGGGCTTTACGCTGACAGTACTGATGCTGGCGATTGCACTGGCTGAGATGGCTGTGTGGCATCTGCTGGTTATTGAGGCGGCAGCGGCAGCGTTAATCTTTAGCATACTGCCGCAAAAGGCTTACGATGCTGTCGGGCGGTTTATCGATGTCAAGACACGCCGTGAATTTGAAAACAATCTGCACGCACGCCGTTTTAAGGAGCTGACAGTCGGACGGCTCAAGGAAGTGTCGCAGGTGTTTTTGCAGACGGGTGATATGTTTGCGCGGGATGCGGAGGAGAAGCTGGCAGGCAGCGATATATCCGGCGTGCTCTCGCTGGTGGCTGAAAGCACCTGTAAGGACTGCGTGTTCAAGAAAAGCTGCTGGGACAAGGATTTCCTCAACACCTATGCCGTGCTGAACCGTCTGCTGGCGGCATATGAGAAGAACGGCTGCATCGATGAGAGCTGCATGGACCCTGCGTTCGTGAAGAAGTGCTATAACGTGAAGGGTATAATCGCGTCAGCGGAGAGCGTGTTCAGCGCATATTTGTTAAGCCTACGGTGGCGCCGAAAGATAGACGAATCGCGCGTGGTCACCGGACGGCAGCTCAGGGGCGTTGCCAAGGTGGTGGCGGACATCGGCAAGGAGATGGATACCGGCTTTAAGTTTCTTGAACAGTTGGAGGAGCGCATCGCGGCGGCTCTCGACGCGGAAGATATACGCGCCCGTGAGGTGTGTGCGGAGGCTGTGGGCGGGCAGGTAGCTGTGGGGCTCAAGGTGAAGCACTGCGGCGGTGGTTCCGATTGCGGACGGAAGATAGAACAGGCGCTGTCCGACGTCTGCGGCGTGAAAATGCAGAGGACGGCGCAGTCTGCCTGCGGCGGCAATGCGTATTGCACGCTGCGGTTTGAGCAAGCGTGTAAGTTTGTCGTGATGACTGGGACGGCAGCGCTGGCAAAGGAGAGCGTGTCGGGCGACACCCATGTGTTTGCCGCACTCAAGGACGGGCGATATCTGATGATGATCTGCGACGGCATGGGCAGCGGCGAAAACGCACGGCGCGAGAGCACGGCGGCGGTTTCGCTGATTGAAAACTTCTATCAGGCGGGGTTCGACGACGCCATTATATTCGATACTATCAACCGGCTGCTGATACTCAAAAGCGATGAGGATATGTTCACGACGGTGGATCTTTGTCTGCTGAACCTGAAGACAGGGGAAGCAACGTTTACCAAGATCGGCGCGGAGCCTTCGTATATATTGAGCCAAGACGGCGTGGCTGCGGTCAAGCCCGGCTCACTGCCCATCGGCATCGTAGACGAGGTGCGTCCGGTCAGCATACGCCGCACGCTTCAGACGGGTGATCTGATCGTGATGATGAGCGACGGCGTATCTGAGGCGGTGGGCGACGGCGTGAGCCAGTGGTTCGCTGATATACCGCAGGAGGACGCGCAGGAAGCGGCGGACGCGATACTGCTGAAGGCCTGCGGCGGCATGCTTCCGCGCGACGACATGACGGTGATTGTGGGGCGCGTCACGGAAGGCTGACGCTGGTCAGTGGGCGTCGCGGAACGCCTTAACCTCGGCATGCCACTTGTCGGTTTCGCTGATTCCGGGCACTGTGAGCTCACCAAACAGCAGCTCCGCCAGATAACGCGGTGTTTTGCCGCCGATATGGATGGATTTAACGCAGGAAATGCAATAGACACACACGTGCTCTGCGGGCATTTGCGCTGTGCGCTCCTTCATGCGCTGGTTGACCTCCTCCACGGAATGGGCGGGATAATAGCTGTCACCGCAGCATTTTTGCTGAGTCATGGTGTACTGCGGCTCAATCACCCGTATGTTCATTTGTTGCAGCAGGCTGCGGATGGCCGCGTGCATCCCTGTTTCCGTTCGCGTCGGGCAGGCGTCGTGCACACTCATTTCCATGCCGTCATAATTTGGGAAGGGAAAAGAGGGGTTGTTTGCGATGACCTCCCACAATGACACTGTGCTCAGCCCCGCGCGGCGAGACTTGTAGCGGCGGTTGCAGCCGGGGCATACGTTGATGATTGTGGTGCCGTCCGGCAGGTTGTCATCGTGATGGCAGCAGGTGAGAAACAGCTCAATATCGCCAACGGTATCGCAGAGAAATCGCCATATTCTGTGGGATAATTCAGGGTTGTAGATGTGCAGTGCGCAGCCGGGCGCGAAGACATAGTTCATACGTTTTTGTTCCTTCCTATATATAATGAGTTACTTGCGCTAATAAGGCATGTGCTGCTGCTCCAGCTCCAAAAGGCGCTGCTTGAAGGGCAGCCCTGCGGCATAGCCCACCAGCGAACCATCCGATCCGACAACGCGGTGGCACGGGATGATGATCATTATCGGGTTTTTGTTGTTGGCCATTCCGACGGCACGGCTGGCAGTGGGTTTGCCGATGTGCTCGGCAACTTGCTTGTAGCTTCTCGTCTGTCCATACGGTATGCTTTGCAAGGATGACCACACCCGCTGCTGAAAGGCGCTGCCCTGCGGGTTCAGGGGAATCGTAAACGCTGTTCTGGCTCCGCGAAGGTATTCCTCAAGCTGTTCGGCGGCCATGTCGGTCAGCTTATTGCTATTGCATTCGGCGGACGCGATGTGCGCTACTGTGCGCACGCCCGTGACAGCGCTGTCGGTCGCTGTGATTGTCATGCTGCCAAGGCTTGTGGGATAGACACAGGAGACGGCGTGCTGAGCCTCAGCGGGCAGCCGCGCGTTTCTGCGAAATTCTCCGGGGCTGATGCCTGTGTGCTTTCCGAGGAACGAGTAAAAGGCGGACAGGCTCTCAAAACCGAGCGCATACGCAATCTCAACGATGGAAGTATCTGTTTCCAGCAGCTGCCGCCGCGCCTCTTGCAGGCGCAGTGTATCTGCATATACCCCCGGCGTTGCGCCGAATTGCTGCTTGAACACCTCGATGGAGCGTTTCGGGGAAACGCCCAGCGTCTTGAGCTCTTCAAACACGCGGGACTTGTCCGAAAACCCAGCGTCAATGAGCTGCTTCATTTGCAGCGCCAGCTCCTGAGCGGGCTGATAGTGCAGCAGATCGGGACGACAGCGCTTGCAGGGGCGAAAGCCCGCATCTTCGGCATCTGCCGCCGTATTAAAGAAACGGATGTTATCAGGCTTGGGAGAGCGTGAACTGCACGAGGGGCGGCAATAAACCTGCGTTGATGTGACGGCGTAATAGAAGCTGCCGTTGTGCGCGGCATCGTTTGCAAAAACAGCACTGAGTTTTTCTTCGTGTGTCATGTTCATTTACCCCTTCCGGGAAAAATCGATGGGCGTTGTGCCAGCCGCAAGCTCCCATAAATAGAGGCTGGCGACGCTGGCGTAAGGGGAATAGCGGCGTCGGTATTTTTCAAACAGCTCTCGTGTGAGCGTTTTGTGACGGTGCAGCATGCACAGCCCGCGTCGAATGGCAAGGTCGCCATAGCTGATAACGTTGGGACGCTGCATGGAGAATATCATCAGCATTTCGGCTGTCCATATGCCGATGCCATCCAGCGCACAAAGCTCGGCGCAGACCTCGGCGTCCTCCTTGCAGGACAGGGCTTGCAGGTCAAGCACGCCTGTGCGTACCTTTTCGGCAATGCCTTGTATAATGGCGGCCTTGCGAAAGGTCATCCCATAGCGCTGAATACGCTCCTGTGAGCAACTGCAAACCGTTTCGGGGGTTATGTTCCCCAAATCCTCAACCATCCGGTTCCATACCGTCTTTTGAGCCTTTGCGGAAATCTGCTGCCCGATGACAGCATTGATCAGCGAACCGAACAGGCAGGGGTTAACCTCCCGGCGAATAGGACCGATTGCGTCGATCACAAGCCCCAATCTTTTATCCTTCTTTTTTAGATATTTGACTTCAGTCTCTCCGTACTCAAAAACCATGCCAGGCGCAACTCCCTTCTGATAAGCATTATATCAGATAGCGGCTTTGTTTTCTTTCTGTTTATGCACATGACAGTGAGCCCAAGAAATAGAAAAGCACCCGATTTTCAGGTGCTTTACGTTTGGTTGAGCGGCATACCGCCCCATATTTGTTCTGGCTTTGTTACGAGCAGTAAAAGCTATGGTTGCCAATTCGATCGTAGTAGTCAAAGTTGCGCCACTTTTTGCTCTTGGACACCCGGAAGTAATACAGATCATCCGGATAGTCCTCGTTCTTTTCGATGGCCTCTTCCACTGCTTTCATGCACTCGCTTGAGTATTTGCGCGCAACTGCGAATTGGTTTTTCGCAAGCACCACTTTTTTAACTGTTTTGCCGAACAGTCCGCTTTCAAAGCGTTTGAGAACCACGGCGGCAACGGCGACTTTGCCTTCAAATACCTCTCCTCGGGCTTCGGCATACACGACGCGGGCGATGTACGCCTTTTCCTCATCGCTGTATTTATAGGAGGGGGTGAAGCTCTCGTTCACCGTTTTGCTGAAAGAGCGCTCTTCTGCTGCTGTCTTGACGGGCGGTGTATCATCCGCAAATGCCTGTGCTGTCCATTCCGGTCTCGGAGTCTCCTTGGTGCGGGCAGGCAGGCGCATCGAAGATGCTGAACCGAAGCTTGGCAATGCAGAGACTCTTGAAGGCGCATTGCTAAAGGTTGGTGCGATTCCATCCGTACTGTTCATCGAACCCGCAGCCGTACAGAAAAATGCCAGAACGATTCCGACGACTGCTACGAGCTTGACTATTAGGTTTTTCAAACGTTTTCCTTTCTCCACAGATAAAAATATATATAGCTGCGGCTGTTTTGGGCCGCTATGCTGTCGTGAAAGGTGCGGCCGTCTTTATGACGCTTTTGCTTAACAAATGTAAACATCACGTAATAATTATGCCGCATAGTTAGCAAATATATAACATCAGCTCAAAAATGTCAACAAAAAACAGGATTTTTTATGTTTGCACCCCAAAACGGCAGGTAATACTTACCTGTTCATAAATTAATGCTAATCGATACAGCAGGAACAGCCGATATAAAATTAGAGGTGACTTAAGCTTGTATATATATACTACCAAGGTTTTGCGCCGCGTGTTGGTTATGTTGTCTATTATCGCCGTTTTAGTCGGCGTTTTAGGCATGTACATAAACAACAGCTCGGCAGCCGACAAATCAATCGTACGCGTCAAGCTTTCAGTCGGGTCAGTATCATCGCTCAGTTTTTCACTCAGCGGGAACTACGGTATTGAAGCAGACAGCTCAATAAGCATGTCCTCGGGCGACTATTCCGCTAAGATTGAAAATGGCGTAATAAAGCTTTATAAGGGCAGCTCTTTGGTGTGTTCGGGCGGCAGTGTCAAGGTGGTGGAGCGAAAGCCGTCTTCTGATTACAACTATGCCAAAATTAAGACGACGACTTATGGTACCAACAACTATCGGGGAAACATTGAGTTTCTTATCAGCGGTAAATCGCTGATGGTGGTCAACCATGTGTATTTGGAATACTATCTCTATGGCGTTGTGCCGCATGAGATGAGCAATTCGTGGCCGATGGAGGCGCTAAAGGCACAGGCGGTTACGGCGCGTACCTATGCGGTGCGGTATATGGGCGGCGGTTCCTACGATCTGCTGGATACCTCCGCCAGTCAGGTGTACCGCGGCTACAATCCGTCGTATACCAACGCGATAAAGGCTGTAAACGATACGGCAAAGAAAGTGCTGGTTTCACAGGGCAGCCTTGTACAAACGTATTTCGCGGCATCTAACGGCGGTTATACCGATATTCCGCAGCACGTGTGGTCTTCCAGCGCGAAGCTGATGCCTTACCACGTGATACAGGCGGACCCATTTGATACGCAGAACACCTGGAGCAATCAGGAAGTGCTGATTTTCCCCAAGACACTTGCCAAGGAGAGCGACATCGCGTATAAGGTGATGAAGGAGGGCTCGATGGTGGCAGGAAGCTCCAGCCTCAGTGCCAATGCAACCCGCTATCTGAAATTGATGGCTCTGCCCGCTGTAAAGGCAAAGGGATATGTGGGTGACGTCACCTCGGATATACAACTGCTGGGATTTGACCGTATTTTGGCGCATACCTATGAGGGCAATCACGGGCTTAAAGACTATTCTGGAAAAACAAATTGCGTCTGTTTCTATAAAGCGGATGTAACGATGCGTGTAACCGCTAGTCGCAAGGCGACGGAGGATGAGAAAGCTGAAACGGGTCAGCTATACGTTCAGGAGCCGGTGACGGTGACGGCAACAATTGACCTGCACAAGCTGGATGAGTCAGGCGGGCTTTATCAGGCGTTCAATAACACCAGCTTGAGACTGTTTGTAGTGGAAGAAACCGCTGACAGCTGGAATATTTATCACAGGCGCTACGGACATGGAATCGGTATGTCTCAGAGGGGCGCGCAGCAGCGTGCGAGAGCGGGTCATACATATGAGCAGATTCTGTCGTTCTATTATCCGAACACGACGTTCGAGACACTGAATATTGCACCTCCCAGCATGGATGCCCCGGTGGTGCAGGGTAACACAAACGCCACGGTCATCAATTGCAACAACTATGTAAATGTACGCAGTACACCTAGCACACAATATGCGGCGGTAGGCAAGGCGTTTGCCGGATCGCGCCTTCTTGTAACGCAGGCAGATGCGGCAGAAGGTTGGCATCAAATCAATTTCGGAGGCGTGACAGCATATATCAGCACCGAGTTTGTAAAGATCGATGAGTTGGTGGCGAACGCGACGGTGATTAACTGTGTCAACTTTGTAAATGTGCGCAACACACCCAGCACGCAGTATGCGGCTGTCGGCAGTGTTGAAGCGAATGCCCGTATTACGGTGACGCAGGCTAACGCTGCTGAGGGCTGGCACAAGATTGCCTATGGCGGTGGTTTTGCATATATTAGCGCCTATTATGTACAGATGGATGAGGCTGCTGCAACACCCACGCCGTCGCCCACTGTGACGGTGACACCGACACCGTCACCAACCGCAACAGTAGCGCCGACGCCGACACCGACTGTGACGGCAGCGCCGACGCCGACACCGACTGTGACCGCGACACCTACGCCCAAACCGACCGCAACCGCAGTACCGACGCCTACACCGACACCGACGCCTACGCCGACGACGTCGACAACTAAGCCGGTGCCCACACCGACTGATGGTACGCTCTTGATCAAGCAGACGGGGCGTGTAACGGCAAATGAGCTGAATATTCGCAGTGGAGCGGGCACAAACCACAGCGTTTTGGGCAGTTTCGGCAAAAACGATGTGCTGTGCATCATACAGGCAGGCGGCAAGGATGGCTGGCATCAAATACTATACAGCGGCAAGGCTGCTTGGGTGTATGCGAATTACGTGGATATTACCAAACCCACGACAGGGACTATAACTGCTTCCGTGCTCAATGTACGCAAGAGCGCGGGCACGACAAGCGAGATACTTGGCAACCTTGAAAAAGGCGATAAGGTGGAGATTATTCAATTGAATGCTTCGCCGGAGTGGCACAAGATTATCTTCAACGGACTGGAAGGCTATGTGCACGCCAGCTATGTGGCGGTTGACAATGCTGTGACCCCGCCGACACAGCCTCCGGCGACTTCTCAGTACGCAACGGTGAATGCGTCTAAGCTCAACTTCAGAAAGAGCGCGGATCTGAAGAGCGCTGTCATTAAGACGCTGTCTCGCGGAGATACGGTGCAAGTGATAACACAGGGCAAGGAATGGCATCAGGTAAAGTATGGCGGCGTGACAGGTTATATGTCGGCTCAGTATTTAAAGCTGACAGCCGGAACCTACGGACAGGTGAACGCGGGTACGCTTAACGTGCGCAGCGCATCATCCACATCTTCGTCGGTGCTGGGCAAGTTATCGAAGGGGGATGTGGTGGAGATACTGACTACCGGAAAGGAATGGTATAAGATTCGATACAAATCTTCCACTGCGTATGTTTATGCGCCGTATATTAAGATCACGTAAAGTCAAAGTCAAAAAGAGTGCGCAAGTGTGTGCTCTTTTTTTATACATTAAAGCCTGTCAAGCTGCGTTGTCCACAAACTTAAAAAATTCTCCCAAGGATCGATAAGTACGATTATAGAGCCAAATTCGAGAGTTATCCACTGCTTTGAGACAGTTATCCACCGGAAATGGTGGATAACTGAGACTGAACATGCACTGCATATATAATGAATAAATATACGATTTGCAGAGATTTAGATAGAAAAATGGCCCAAAATGTATTAATAGCAGACTGGACATTAATGAAATGTGGGTTAAAAAAAGAGAGTCAATTAGGCGCAACAAACGCTTGCGTGACAATAGCGGCGGGGACTGATAATATGGCGGTAAAGCTAAGAACTGGCAGGGAGGGCAACAGATGAACACGGTGGGCGGGCATATCAGCGTGTTTCGTAAAAAAGCGAACATGACACAGCAAACGCTCGCGGACCAGCTGAACGTGACACGGCAGGCGGTGTCACAATGGGAGAACGGAAATACGCAGCCCGACCTCGACACGCTGGCAGCCATCGCGGACGTATTTGGCGTGGACATAACAGAAGTGATCTATGGGGAGAAGCGGAAGGAAACTTTGGGGATAGATCCGGAGCGGCGGAAACGGTATCTGACAGGGTTGATCGTGTTTGGTACATTAGCACTGGTAATGTGGATAGTTTTTCTATTTATCAGACCGTTATTTATTGAACAGCAAAACAATTTCAATAATTTACCAACGACATTATATATGTATTATGCTGAACCACTACTCTATCTGTTTATTCCCATGGCGGTACTATACGGGTGTTCGCTGTTATGGGATATTAGGATTCGTCATAAGAGTATAAGACTGTCCATACTGATTGCGGTAGTAACGTATGTTTTGATACATTATGCCGCAGGGGTGGTGTATTTGCGTAACGGTGAACTGCCGTGGCTAGTATTTGACTATCAGATTTTTTTCCCCAAGAATCGGGCCATTTTTCTCATCCCCGGCATCGGCCTGTTTCTGGGGCTGAACGGACATGGACGGAACCGAAGGTAGCAAGCATTGAGTGAGAGGAGGCTGTGCGTCATACATGGGATTACTCACTGCGTTCGGAATGACATCAGAAATAATAGCCTGCTATTATTTCTGATGGGTGGCGGACGGCCCATGAGTGCGTTGCGGGAGATGCGGGAGGGGAGAACCCCTCCCCTACAAAATACCGTGGATAGTAAAAGGCCGATGCAGTTTTTGCACCGGCCTTGCTCATACTATTCGTTTGCTTTTACAGCTTCTGTACGCTCATCGTGGCCTTTTCGCCGTTGATATCCCATTCCTTCTCGTAGCCTGAGAGGGTGTCGGCAATCTCGTCCGCCAGCACCTCGGAGACAATCTCCTCGGCATTGCGGGATACCACGCCCGCCAGCTTGTCGTTACCGGTGAGAGCAAAGCGGATGTGGTCCATCACCTCGAAGCCAGCCTCCTTGCGCATCGTCTGTATCTTGGATATCAGCTCGCGCACGAAGCCTTCTTCAATCAGCTCCTCGGTCAGCGTGGTTTCCAGTATCGCGCTCACGCCGCTGTCGCTTTCCACCACATAGCCGTCCTTTTGCTTGGGCTCGATCAGCAGGTCTTCCTCGGTGAGTACGACTTCAGTGCCGTTGGCGTTGAAGCTGTAAGTGCCGCCGCCGTGCACTGCGTTCACGATGTCGATACCGTCGCCCTCGGAGAGGTGTTCGCGAATGGTGTTCAGCAGCTTGCCATATTTGGGCCCCAGTGTGCGCATTTGCGGCTTGATATTATACGCGATGTACTGTGTGACATCCGCACCGAAGGAAACCTTCTTGATGTTCAATTCACCCTCAATCAGCTCAGTGAACATGTCGCCCGGATCGTCCACACCGCCTACGTACATGTTGGCGATGGGCTGGCGGTTCTTGATGACGGCGGTATTGCGCGCGCTGCGTCCCAACACCACCACCTTGAGCACGGTGTCCATGCCTGCCTCCAGCGCCTTGTCGATCAACGACGCATCAGCGACGGGGAAGCTGGTGAGGTGTACGCTCTCCGGAGCATTCTTGTCCACGCTGCGCACGAGATTCTGGTAGATCGTTTCCGTCATGAACGGAATGAAGGGTGCGGCCACGCGGCAGAGCGTCTCCAGCACGGTGTGCAGCGTCAGGAATGCGTCCACCTTGTCTTCCTCCATGCCGGAAGCCCAGAAGCGGTTGCGGCAGCGGCGCACGTACCAGTTGGACAGCTCGTCCACGAACTTATCCAGCTCGCGCGCGGGCTCGGTAATGCGGTAGCTGTCGAGATAGCGCCCCACTGTCTGCACCAGCGTGTGCAGGCGCGACAGAATCCATTTGTCCATCACGTTGTTCAGCGACAGCTTGTGCTGGGTGGGGTCAAAGTCGTCGATGTCGGCGTACAGTATGTAGAACGCGTACGTGTTCCACAGCGTGCCCATGAACTTTCGCTGAGCCTCAGACACTGCGTCGTCATAGAAACGGCTGGGCAGCCACGGGGCGCTGCCCACGTAGAAATACCAGCGCACAGCGTCGGCACCCTGCTTATCCAGCACCGCCCATGGGTCTACCACGTTGCCCTTATGCTTGCTCATTTTCTGACCGTCCTTGTCCTGCACGTGACCCAGCACGATGCAGTTCTCAAACGGGTTGCGCTCGAACACGGCCGTGCCGATGGCCAGCAGCGTATAGAACCAGCCGCGCGTTTGGTCGACGGCTTCGCTGATGAAGTCCGCCGGGAAACGGCGCTCGAATTCTTCCTTGTTCTCGAAGGGGTAGTGCCACTGCGCAAACGGCATTGCGCCGGAATCGTACCAGCAGTCGATGACCTCGGAAACGCGCTTCATGACGCCGCCGCACTTGGGGCAGTCCAGCGTCACCACGTCGATGAACGGCTTGTGCAGCTCGATATCCGCAGGCACATTGTGCCCCAGCTCCTGCAGCTCCGCGATAGAGCCGATGACGTGCACATGGCCGCAGCCGCACGTCCACACAGGCAGCGGCGTGCCCCAGTAGCGCTCGCGGGAGAGGCCCCAATCGATGACGTTCTCGAGGAAGTTGCCCATACGGCCTTCCTTGATGTTGTCGGGCAGCCAACCCACAGCGCGGTTATTCTTCATCAGCAGGTCGCGCACGGCCGTCATGCGGATGAACCATGTGCTGCGGGCATAGTACAGCAGCGGCGTGTCGCAGCGCCAACAGAAGGGATAGCTGTGGGCATATTTCTTTGTGTCCAGCAGCAGCCCGCGCTCCTTGAGGTTTGCGATGATTTTGGGATCAGCATCCTTCACAAAGACGCCGTCCCACGGCGTGCCGCCTTTAAAGCGACCCTGCTCGTTCACCATCTGCACGAAAGGCAGGTCGTAGTTGCGACCCACGCGCGCGTCGTCTTCACCGAAGGCAGGCGCGTTATGCACCACGCCGGTGCCGTCCGTCAGCGTGACGTAGTCGTCCACCGTCACGTAATAAGCTTTCTTATCCGCCGCACCAAAGTCGTACAGCGGCTCGTATTCCTTGTATTCCAGCTCCTTGCCGGTGTACTCCGCCACGATCTTGGCGTCTGCACCCAGCACAGCTTCCACCAGCGCGCCTGCCATGATGAAGTATTCGCCGTTCACTTCCGCCTTCACGTACTGCTGGCGCGGGTGTACGCACAGTGCCACGTTAGAGGGCAGCGTCCAGGGTGTGGTCGTCCACGCAAGAATGTAGGTGTTATCCTCACCCTTTGCCTTGAACTTGACGAATACCGATTCTTCCTCGACATCCTTGTACCCTTGAGCCACCTCGTGCGACGACAGTGCCGTTCCGCAGCGCGGGCAATAAGGAACCACCTTGTGCCCCTTGTACAGCAGACCCTTCTCGTGGATCTGCTTCAGCGACCACCAGACGGACTCGATATAGTTGTTTTCGTAGGTGATGTACGGATGCTCCATATCCGCCCAGAAGCCGACACGTTCGCTCATGCGTTCCCAATCGCCCTTGTATTTCCAGACGCTCTTCTTGCACTCGGCGATAAATGGCTCCACACCGTACTGCTCGATCTGTTCCTTGCCGTCGAGACCCAGCAGCTTTTCAACTTCCAGCTCTACCGGCAGACCATGCGTATCCCAACCGGCCTTGCGCAGCACGTCAAAGCCCTGCATCGTACGATACCGCGGGATCAGATCCTTGATGCAGCGCGTCAGTATATGACCGATGTGCGGCTTGCCGTTGGCCGTAGGCGGACCGTCGTAAAACGTGTACGGCTTATTGCCGCTGTTTTTCTCAGTCGTCTTCTCGAATATGCGGTTCTCTTTCCAGAACTCCAGAACTTTGAGCTCTCTGTCGCGAAAATTGAGATCCTTGTCTACCTGTTTGTACAGCATCTAACTCTCCTTATTTGGCGTATTTGCGCCTTATAAATAAAAAAGCGCCTTGCCCGCTTGGGGCAAAAGACGCACGTCTCTCACGGTACCACCCAAAGCATGCCCAAAATCATAAAGGCATATCTTTTGCGCGCTGTAACGGGCGCGAAGCGTTTCGGCCTACTGGATAAAATCGTTAAGCCGAAAGGCTGGCAGGTGATGACAAAGCTTGCCGCTGAGGTCGGGGCTTACACCGTCTCCCCGCTCGCTGTGCCGTGCGCTGCAAATCGCCGTGTCCTGCGTCAAAGCCATAAAATCTACGTTTTCCTATTATAATCGTTAAAAATGCGTTTGTAAAGAACGAGCTTTACAGCACGAAACACAGACTTTTTTAGACTTTTCGTCATGAGGTGCGCCGGTTAAATATAAAAAAATAAAATTAACTCTTGCCAAAAAAGAAAGAGACAATTATAATAACTTTTGCGGTAATCGTAGTGTCAGTTAAGCCTGAGCAAACAGTGTAAAAACTTGGGAGACTGATAACTTGGCATGATATAGCGGAATTGTGTAACGGTAGCACCTACGACTCTGACTCGTATTGTCTAGGTTCGAATCCTAGTTCCGCTGCCAGAAGAAAACCCCGAAACCACGATGGTTACGGGGTTTTCTCTTATCTAGAGGTTGAAAAATGCAGTGGCTGGACACATTTTGGACACAAAACATTTTATTTTCCGAAATAAAGATCACTGATGACCTGTGAGGATTTACGCTTGCTCTCATTGACGACGTGCGCATATTGCTTCAGGGTGAAGCGTGCGTCAGTGTGTCCAACAAACTCCTGAACGGTCTTTGGAGACAGACCCGATTCAATTAAGTATGTCACGACTGTATGTCGAAGGTCGTGCAGCCGCATCTTTGGGAACCCTGCTTTTGCTGCGGCCTGTTTATAGCATCTGGTCAGCTTTGCAGGGCGGACGGGCTTTCCAATTTCGTTTGTGAAAATCAGAGGTGATGCTTGTTTCATAGCATTGGAGGCATTTCGTTTGTAAAGCTCTGAGAGCGTGTCTAGCAGCACATCCGGCGCAGGAAGGGTACGATAGGAGGACTCGGTCTTTAGATCGCCGATTTCAAGGCTGTGCGTTTCCTCAACGTAGATAAGAGAACGGTTTATCGAAATCGTCTTTTCTGTAAAATCGATATCTGACCAATATAGCCCCATAACCTCGCTTCTGCGAATACCAAGTATGGCACAAGTCAAAATAGCTTCATACAGTTCGGTATCTTTTATAGCGTCAATAATACTTTTCAACTCATCCCGCTCAGGGATGACGTATTCAAAGCTTTTGCTTTTCGGAAGCGTGATATTATCACATGGGTTGTGCATCAGCAAGTTGGTTTTGACAGCCTTATTTAAAGCCGTAGAGAGGACCCCATGCACATTTCTTATTGTCTTGGGGCTGTAAGTCTTCGCTGGACAAATTAGCACTTCCTCTTTATTTATAGTTTTTATTTTGCGGCTTTAAATTCGGTCATCAGCATTTTATTATAAATCTGCTGAATCTGAAGTGTGGTCAAGTCTTTCAAACGCATCTGCCCGACCGATGGAATAATGTGCTTTTTCATGTAGCCCATCGCCGCTGTTTTGGTATTAGAACGCATGTGTGCGCAATAGGTATCAAAATACTGATCGAGGTATGCTTCAACAGTGATCTTACCAGCGTTGTTGCGTTGTTTGCGTTGCCCATTTTCATAAACGTCAAAACGTACACGATACTTGTCTCCGCGTTTACTAATAGTAGCCATCTTAAACCTCCTTGTATTGAATTGAAGCCCGCTTTATTCCAATATACTAAATAGGATGTACGACATTTTGGTCACTGCCTTTTCGCATATCTCCGATCCATGTTCACCCACTCCATAAATTTATCCTTACTCATCGTGCCAGCAATACACTGATCACGCTTTACTCTGGCCTCGTCCGACCATTCAAGGAATTCTGTCTGGGACATTGTACCGACACGGACGCGGGAATGGTTGCGCTTGTACGCCTTGTGAAACTCCTTGCGGATCGGGTCGGCATGCACCTTATCCATGTACTTATTGAGCGCCCCAACGTCCTGACATGTCTTTCCCGGCTGGTCAGCCAGTGGGCGTGAACAATACTCGATATCGCTTCTGCCGTCCA
This sequence comes from Bacillota bacterium, assembly GCA_023415795.1. GTDB lineage: Bacteria > Bacillota > Clostridia > Christensenellales > SZUA-584 > SZUA-584. Next base: position 102,195 of record JAEZJG010000014.1, read on the forward strand.
GGATAAAATACCGTCTGCAGTTCGCGCATTTCCTTATAGGTATGCCCAGAGATACTATCTTTATCAGCTCAAAACGCATCAGCGCCCAGCCGGTGGGCAGGACTGTCATTTCGGCGATCTGTGGCTTTTGTTTTTTTAGCTTGTTAGCCAACTCTTCGATAGAAAAATCCCCGTCAGTTGATATCTCTTCGCTGATAACCAGCCGGGAAGAAAAAGTATCCGTCTCAAAATACAGCGGCTGCTCTCTCTTTGATTTGCGCCATTGCTCATAGATATAAAGCCTTTCAGTGGGAGAAAGCTGCTGGTATTGCTCTTCACCAGCTCCATCCACACAGAACTCAAGCTGCTGCTTCATAAAGGTCTGCATACCCAGCGCATGAATGGAGAATACACCAATCAAAAACGGCTTGGATACTGTGCGATATGTGACGTTTTTAAATCTATCGCTACTTTGTTCCAGAAATGCGACTTCCTGCAGAAATTGATTTCGCAGCGCTTCAAACCCCACCTTTGTGTTGGATTTTCCATGAAAGATTGTGTCCAGCAGCAATTCGACAAAAAAGCGCAGGTAGATGTTTTGCGTATCCAACTTGCTGAGTATTCCTTCGAAACTTGGAACCTTCGCATGTGTTGCAAGGCTGTATGCATGGTCAAGTGCTTCGTTCAACTTTCTCAGATCGTAATAAATAAAATCTAGCAGCTGCTGCCCGACTAAGACTTCCCTTTGGCGGCGTAGTTGATTCTGTCCTTCAATGAGAACTTCCATTTTGCTTTCAGACATCCTTGCATAGTACGCCATATACAACTCCTGAATAACGACTATTGATATTAGTACAAAACGATAATGACTAGTCGTTAAAATTGTTGTCCAACTCTATTGAAATCATATCAGGCGTCATGTATTGTGTCAATACGGAAAATAATACGACAAAAAATGATAATCGTTATATGAGGGGGTGTGAATCATAACAACAGGATTGCCAGTAAAGCAGTGGCAAGAAAAGGACTTTGATAAAAGAATAGGAGGAACCACCATGAAGCAACCAAAACGTCTTACGATCAACTGCCGATCATACTCAACGCCAACGCAATCGCCCAAACGCTTGGTATCTCTAGGGCCGGAGCATATGAGCTGATGAACAGCGAAGGATTCCCGACACTGCGAATCGGTAAGCGCATGATGGTCAGTAAAGAGCATTTCATCCAATGGATTGAACGCAGAAGCGGTGAAGCGGTATGAGCGCGAAGCTGCAAACCATTGATGCCGAAACACTACTGGCCACGCCGCTAAAGCCCGTCCCTTTCATTGTCGACGGGCTTATCCCATGTGGTCTGCATATCTTAGCCGGCAGTCCGAAGATAGGCAAGAGCTGGCTGATGCTGTGGCTGTGCCTGAAGGTCGCGGCTGGAGAGCCTGTGTGGGAACGTACGACCAATCATTGCGGCGTTCTGTATCTTTGCCTGGAGGATACGTTCAACCGGATTCAGAACCGATTGTTTGAGATCACAGACACAGCGCCGAGCAATCTGCATTTTGCAGTCATGGCTGATCAGATTGGTACTGGTCTACAGCAGCAGATAGAAGACTTCCTGAAGCAGGTGCCGGAAACGAGGTTGGTTGTAATCGATACGCTTCAGCGTGTACGTGGCATGGATGTATCGTCCAACGCCTACGCGAATGATTATCGGGATATCTGTGAACTTAAGCAGATTGCAGATAAACATCGGGTAGCGATTAAGCTGGTGCACCATCTGCGTAAACATTCAGACAAAGACCCATTCATGATGGTATCCGGCACCACGGGTCTGACTGGTGGTGTGGATACCACATATGTGCTGGAGAAGGACAAACGTTCCGACAATGTTGCCAAGCTGTATGTCACCGGCCGGGATGTGGAGTACATGGAGCTGACGTTGCAGTTTGAGAACTGTATATGGGAATGCATCTCCTGTGAAACCGCCGAGGATGTGAGGAAGCGCGAAACGCCGGAGTTCATTTTCCGGGTGGTCAGCTTCATGGCTGGACGCGGTGAATGGCGCGGGAGTGCCACGGATTTGCTTGATGAGATGGTGGATACCACAACAGCAGTCAACGCGGTCACGAAGTTACTGAATCAGCATCACGGCGTATTGACCGAAAACGGTATTGAATACCGATACAATCGCACCGGAAAAAGACGATTGATACGGCTACGGAGTGACGGTTGTGACAGTTGTGACACCGAAATCCGGGTAGGGAAACAACCGTCACTGCCGTCACCAACTGTCACCTGCGGGGACAGTCAGTCTCGCAGAGCACACGACTTTGCGTGCAAAGTCTAGTGTGTTACACCGCTATTGTCTGTCGTGGCTCGGTCGATCTGCCAGTTCGAAACAGGTCGATCAAGCTACTCAAAGCAGTTGTGGGACGCGGTGTTTCTGTGGCGAAGCGATGCGGGCACATAAAAAATAGCGGTGTTCTGAACAAGGAGTACATGCATCAGGAGATGTGAACCATGATGGTTCATGAATGACGCTGATTGAGAAGGACCTGCACCATAACGGTGCATTGAAATTGCAAAGGAGGAAAAAATGCCATATGCCATTATGCGATTCGCAAAAAGAAGAAAAGGGTCAATCAATTCAATGGAAGCTCACAACGAACGTATGAAAGAACAGTACAAAGTAACTCGGACATTGATACTTCAAAAACGACCGAGAATTATCACCTGATCCAGCCGCAGCACAGATATTATGCCGAGATCATGAGTAGGGTGGAAGCAGCGAAATGCCGCGTCCGAAAGGACAGTGTCCTGATGATTGAGGCTTTAATCACGGCAAGCCCAGAGTTCATGACAGCGCGATCTTCTATAGAACAGAGTGAGTATTTTGAACAGGCACTGACCTTTATTCGGAATGAAATGGGCGAAGAGAATGTGTTTGCGGCTACTGTTCATATGGATGAGAGGAACCCGCATATGCACGTCTGCATGGTTCCCTTAACACCTGATAAGCGTTTATCTGCTAAGACGATTATGGGGAACCAGAAGAAGCTGTCCGAATGGCAGACGAAGTTCCACGAGCATATGTCGGCAAGGTGGAATGAATTGGAGCGTGGGGCTTCGGCTATGGAAACCCATCGGAAGCATATACCCGTATGGCTCTTCAAGAAGGCGCAGAGGCTGGATGTTCAGGCTGAAAAAATAAAACAGTCACTGGAGGACATCACAATGTTCAATGCGGGTAAGAAACGAGAAGAAGCGCTGAAAGCTCTGGAGATGTGGCTACCGGAGGCTGAGAGATTTACGGCCCAGGTGAAGGGAACGCAGGAATATATCGATCAGCTGGTGGATACAAGATCAGTTTTGGCGCAGAAGCTGAGTGAAAAAGAAGAACGGTATATAGAACTAAGCATGGAGGCGGCATATATGCAGCGTTCGCTTAAAGCTCAGCAGCGGCTGCTGGATAGGATTCCGCGAGAGGTGATGGAGGAATTGAAACATGCGAAAAGGAACAGAGAGTTGGCGCGGTAATAAAATATTTGCACTTTGGGGGGGGGACTAATTTTCTCCTCTCCAAGAGCGGAGCAAAGGAGGTGGATGACGAAGTCTTAATGCGCTGGGGTATTGAAACGGCATTTCGGTCATTGAAATATGCGGTTGGCCTCGTTTGTTTTCATTCCAAAAAGGCGGAGCACATCTCACAGGAGGTATTTGCCTCTCTTATCATGAACAACTTTTCTGAAATGATCGCTTCTCAGTTTATCATTCAGAAAAAAGATACCAGATATGATTATCAGATAAACTACTTTGTAGCCGTACACGTTTGCAAGCGCTTTTTACACACCTGTGAGATGGCACACCCGCCCGATATTGAAGCTTTGATTCTCGCGAACACTCTCCCTGTCAGAAATGGCCGTTGTTTTGCGCGCAAAGTCCGTTTCAGACAGGCCGTTAACTTCAATTACAGAATATCATAATCTGTTGTTAAGCCCTAACGTTTATTTTGTTTCCCCTTTCTTGCATCCTGTTCGATACAAAGAAAAGAACGAGGACTTTTGCTTCTCGTCCTCGTTCTTTCTTGCATCATTGTTTTGTTAACTTAATGACATTGAGCTCGTTGCAGACTTTTTTGACATCCTGGGGCAGTCGCCCGAAGAAGGCTGCCCCAGATATATAGTAAAGAGTAACATTTGGGGGCATTACTCTTTACACGCGCTTTTATTTCCAGCGCGGCGCACGTCAAACCAGAACTCCACACCGCCTTCCACGTTGCGTACGCCGTACGGCTGGCCCGCAGCCGTCTGTATGGCCTTGACGATGGACAGGCCGAGGCCGTAGCTGTCACTGACGCGGGTGCGCGCGCTATCCGCCTTGTAGAAGCCGTCCCAGATATGGGGGAGCATATCCTCCGCAATGGGGTCGCCGGAGTTGAAAACGGTGATGCGGATACTGTTACCCCGGTCCTGCACCGCGATTTCCACGCGCTTATCCGCGCTGCTGTAGCGTGCTGCGTTGGAGAGGTAGTTTGCCAGCACCTGCTCGAAGCACATCGGGTCGAACACGCCGCAAACCTCATCGCTTGGCAGGAGCCTGACATCCAGCCGGTTTTCGGTAATGTAGCCGTCGTACTTGACCAGAAACGCCAGTATCCGCTCGCGCACGAGCAGCGTTTCCATGCGCAGCGTCACGCGGCCGCTTTCCAGACGCGACAGGTCCAGCATTTCGCGGAGCAGCCGGTTCATTTTGGCCGTTTCCTCCGCGATGATGGAGATGTATAAGTCCTTCTGCTGATCGGACTGCACGTAGCCCGCCGTGATTTCGTCGGCGTAGCCTTTTATCAGCGAAAGCGGCGTTCGAAGCTCGTGCGATGCGTTGGAGATGAACTGCCGCTGCGCTTCGATGTCGCGCTCCAACTGCTTGTTTTGCTCGCGCAGTGTATCGAGAGCGGTTTTCAGCTTGTCGCCAAGCAGGTTGATATCGCTGCCGAGGCCTTCCAACTCGTCTCCCGTGCGTATATCGCATGTTTCGCCGAAATCCAGCGCCGCGATGCTGGCCACCTTGGCCCTGATCTGGCGTATCGGCTCCGTGAAGCGCCGCGACAGCTTGAACACGAGCAGCGTGCTGATTGCAAGCATGATCGCCGCGCACACGATCAGCAGTATGTTGGACTGGCGTATGCTCTGGTTGACCGGCGCGATGGCCTGCATCAGTATGATGGTGATGCCACTGTCCATCCGGCACGTGCAGATCAGCATCTCAATGCCCGTCATTGGCTCGGTGGCGATGCCCAGCTTCGTGTTGTCGTCCACCTGTTCCCAGTTATCGGAGTTTGCCATCGGGGCGAAGGGGAATCGTCCTAAACCGCCGGGCGCATCCGGCGGCCTCTGACCACCATTATTAGCATCCGGCACGCCGCTGGGAACGGGAACCGGGCTATCTTTGCCGCTGGCTGTATCGCTTTGCCACGGCATCAGCCCGAATTCGCGTGAATCGGAATACAGCAGCTTTTCGTCGGTACGTACCACCACGTCGTAGGCGCTGCCCGCCGTCTGTTGCTTGATTTCGTCGCTCCAGACGCTCCATTCCACCGAGTAGTCGATGTCTGACAGCGTTTCCATTGCGTGCAGCATCGACTGCTTGATGGAGCTATAATACAGCGGCTTTAGCAGCAGCGAGTTCGCGAGCAGTATGAGCACCGTGATGCCTAGCACCACCGCGATGATCAGAATAAAAAGCCGCCGCGATATGCTGGTTTTCATGGTTCGACCTCGAATTTATACCCGTAGCCGCGCAGCGTTGTGATGTAACTGCCGCAGCGCCCCAGCTTGGTGCGCAGTCGGGTGATATGTGTGTCCACTGTGTTCGAAGAGCCCAGATAGTCGTACCCCCAGACCGATTCGAGTATCTGGTCGCGGCTGAGTGAGATATTGTAGTTGTCCATAAGGTACTTGAGCAGATCATATTCCTTGCGGCTCAGCTGCACGCGCTCGCTGTCCACGTATACCTCGCGCCCGTCTATGTCGATACGGATGCCGCCAAACGCGGTGCGCACGTGGCTTTCCTTATCGCTGCGGCGGAACAGCGCCTCCATGCGTGCCACCAGCACCATCGGCGTGAAAGGTTTGACTACATAGTCGTCTGCGCCGGCATCAAAGCCGCTGACCTGGTCGTAGTCCTCGCCCTTGGCGGTCAGCATGATGATCGGGCAGTCGGATATTTCGCGCAGCCGTCGGCAGCATTCAAAGCCGTCCATCTGCGGCATCATCACGTCGAGTATCACAATGTCGGGGTTTTCGGTTTGGAATGTGTGCAGCGCAGTCACGCCGTTGTCCGCTTCTGCAACGGAAAAGCCGCGGCTTTCCAGCACCACGCGCAGCAGGTTGCGTATGCTCGTATCGTCGTCCACGACGAGTATTTTTTTTGCTTTGCTATTCATCCTACACCCCAAAAAAATTATACGCATGTCGACTTATAATAAGGTAACCGTATTCTGCCGGAATTACTAAGCCAAATTGCTGCCTTATTATACAGGTTCTGTTTAACAATAGCATGTTAAAAATATTAATAAAATATGAACATGTTTTTGCCCGGGTAGCAAAACTGACTGAATAACTGCCTTTTCGCTTGACCAAAAAAGTTTTTTTATTGTTCATGATTTGGTTTTGAAGCTGTAAGGTTTAAGTGTGATAATGGCAAAAGTTTAAGCGGCGCGCTTCGCAATGGCGCGGCGCGCACAAAACGCATTGAGCTAAAGGAGACATACTTATGAAGAATGATAAGGTGGCGGGCGGCGTAATGGACCCGAACTCCGTATTGAAAAAGCACCTTTCGGCTGCGCAGAGGCGCAAGCGAAGGAAGCTCACGACGATCATCGTGGTGACGGCTCTTGCCCTTATCGCAATCGCCGTGGTGGTGATTCAGCTTAGAAATTCCGTTGCCGACCGGTTTGCTTCAGACAATTCGGGCGTGCAGTCTGCCTCGGTGACAGTGGGCAGCATCAGCACCACAATATCCGGAACCGGCACGCTCGCGGACGACGATGTCGAGGACATTGAGATACCGGCGGACGTCAAGCTCAAGGAAGTCAGGGTGGAGGAAGGCGACACCGTTGCGGAAGGCGACATGATCGCGGTCGTGGACACGGCATCCGTTATCAGCGCCATGGCGGACGTGCAGGACCAGCTGGATGATGTCGACGAGCAGCTTAAGGACGTTAGCGATGAAACGGTGAGCAGTAAAATCACGGCGGGGCTGTCCGGGCGCGTGAAAAAGATATTTGCGCAGAAGGGCGACGACGTCGCGACGGTGATGTATGAAAACGGCGCGCTGATGCTAATATCGCTGGACGGCCTGATGGCGGCGGACATCGAAACCGATGCGGAAGTTGCGGCGGGGGATACGGTGACGGTGACGCTGTCTGACGGCACCGAACTTGAAGGAACGGTACAGAGCACCGGAAACGCCAAGGTGACGGTGACGGTGACGGACAACGGCACTGTGTACGGCGATACCGTTAAGGTTTCAACCAGCGGCGGCAGCGCGCTGGGAAGCGGCACGCTCTATATTCACAGCGAGCTTAAGGTGACGGGCTACGCGGGCACCATCAGCAAGGTAAGGATTTCCGAAAACCAGAAGGTATCCGCCTCCACGACGGTGATTACGCTCACCGATACCTCCTATACCGCCAACTACGATACGCTGCTCAAGCAGCGCACATCCCTCGAGGATGAAATGGGCGAGCTCATTAAGCTATATAAGGAAGGCGCGGTGTGTTCGCCCATCGCTGGCACCGTCAGCAGCGTCGACTACGACGAGGACGGCGATGACGCGGCTTCGTCTGATTCGGCTGCGGGGGGCGCCGAAGGGATGGCCGATGCGCAGTCCGTGGCGGGTGAAGATTCTTCAGACGACAATATCACAGTGGCTACGGTATGCCCAAATGCCACGATGTCCGTCGCCGTCAATATTGATGAGTTGGATATTCTCTCGCTGGAGGTTGGGCAGGAAGCGACCGTGAACATAGACTCCATCGGTGACGAAGAATTCACGGGCACGGTGACGGAGATCAACAAGACCGGCACGAGCTCGGGCGGCGTCACGGTGTTCACGGTGGAGGTGACGATAGACAAGACAGAGGATATGCTCGCGGGCATGTCCGCGACGGTGGAGATCAAGATCGCGGGCGTGGAAAATGCGCTACTTATTCCGGAAGATGCGCTTCAGCAGACGCGCAGCACCTCGTATGTGTACACCGAATACGACGAGGAAAGCGGCGAGCTGGGCGGTATGATTGAGGTAACGGCGGGATTGTCCAACGGCACCTATGTGGAGATCAGGAGCGGCCTGTCCGAAGGCGACACCGTTTACTACGAAGCGTCCTCCGATGAGGATTTCGACGGCTTCATGCCGGGCGGCTTCATGCCGGGCGGCGAAGGGGGCAGCATGCCTAATATGCCGGGCGGCGGCAATATGCCCTCCATGCCGGGCGGCAGCGGAAATCAGTCGGGCGGCATGCCCGGCGGCCGGTGAGGTGAGCGCAATGATCGAAATGCGTAACATATCGAAGGTTTATCGTGTGGGCGACGAAGCCGTATGGGCGCTGGACCACGCCGCGATGCGCATCGAGGACGGTGAGTTCGTCAGCATCATCGGCCCGTCGGGCAGCGGAAAATCAACGCTGATGAACATTATAGGGTGCCTCGACGTCGCGGACGAGGGCGAGTATCTGCTGGACGACATACTGATCGAGGATTATACGGAGCTGGAGCTGGCGTATATCCGGAGCATCAAAATCGGCTTCGTGTTTCAGAACTTCAATCTGGTGCAGAAGCTGACGACAGAGGAAAACGTCGAGCTGCCGCTGATATACCAGAAAGTCAAAAAGACCGAGCGCCGGGAGCTCGTGGCGGCGGCGCTGGCGAGAGTGGGGCTGGAGAAGCGCGCCAAGCACCTGCCCTCGGAGCTCTCGGGCGGGCAGCAGCAGCGCGTGGCCATCGCGCGGGCGATTGTGACCAACCCATCGCTGATACTCGCCGACGAGCCCACCGGCAACCTGGACTCCAGGACGAGCACGGAGATCATGGAGATGTTCCATGAGCTGCATGAGCAGGGCAAAACCATCGTGCTCATCACGCACGACAGGGCGGTCGCCAAGCAGGCCGCCAGGAGTATCCATATCTTCGACGGCAAGGTATCGGAGGTGAGCGCATGATACAGTCATTCAAAATGGCATTAAAGTCGATAGCGGGCAACAAGATGCGCTCGTTCCTCACGATGCTGGGCATCATCATCGGCGTGATGGCGCTGGTGGTGCTTGTCAGTATCGCGAACGGCGCGACAAGCTCCGTGACGAATACCATCTCCAGCCTCGGCAGCAACCTTTTGACCGTCACGATATCTGACGACAAAGGCGAGCCCGTGAAACTGTCCACGCTGGACGAGTGGGAGGAGAATGGCGCCATCGGCGAGATCGCGCCGTACGCGCAGGCGAGCGTTACGGGTAAATACGGCACGACGAGCGATACCGTGCAGGTGTACGGCACCACGCCCGCATACGTCAACATACAGGACCTTTCGATGGAGCTCGGGCGCTTTCTCAAAACCACGGACGTCGACAACAACAGCTACGTCTGCGTGGTGAGCCAGGCGCTGGCGACGGAGCTGGTCGGCTATGAGGACTGCCTTGGTGAGGTCGTTTCGCTGAACGGCATGAAGTTTACCATTGTGGGAGTTCTGGAGGACAACGAAACGTCTTTAACTTCGGTGTTCCGCTCCAGCTCGCTGGTGGCGTACATACCGTATACGTCGCTGATGCGGCTGTCCACCGACGTTTCATCCAAGATAACAACGTTTTACGTCAGTGCCTCGGAGGGCAGCACGATCGACTCTGCGGAAACGGCTGTTACCGCGCTGCTGATGGAACGCTTCGAGCAGGATGACGATGCGTTTGAGGTGACCAGCCAGGACGTGCTGGAGGATACGACGAGCAGCATTACATCGGTACTGGAGCTGCTGCTGGGCGGCATCGCGGGCATTTCGCTGATCGTCGGCGGCATCGGCATCATGAACATCATGCTGGTCACCGTCACCGAGCGGACGCGTGAGATCGGTATCCGCAAGGCGGTGGGCGCAAGCCGCAGCGTGATACTGCGCCAGTTCTTGGTGGAGGCTGTGATGATCTGCATGATGGGCTGCCTCATCGGCATTGCGCTGTCGTGGATCATACTGCAGCTCATTACGGTGGTCGCGTCCAGCCTGTCCATTACGTTCGACCTGGACGGAGGCGTGGTGCTGATCGCGGTGGGGTTCTGCTTCTTCATTGGCGTGGTGTTCGGGCTGTACCCCGCCAACAAGGCCGCCAAAATGAAGCCCATCGACGCGCTGCGCTACGGCGGCTGACAAAGGAGGATTTGATATGTTTAAACGAAAACCCATCTATATCGTTTTGCTGATAATATTCACGCTGCTGCTGGGCGCGGACATACTGGCGTACAGCCTGACGGCGGGAGCGTCGTCCGGTATGCCGGCGAGACCGGACGGCTTTCCGCAAAGTGCGTGGCCAGAGGTCAGCAGCGGCACGGTGCCCGATGCGGACGGTGATATAGAATCGCAGACGGGCGGCGGTGGGGCACCGGGGAATTTTGACCCGTCGCAGATGCCAGGAAATTTCGATTCGTCACAGAGACCGGGAAATTTCGACCCGTCGAAGATGGGAGATTTTGACCCGTCGCAGATGGGGGATTTTGACCCGTCGCAGATGGGGGATTTCGACCCATCGCAGATGCCGGGTGGTTTCAGAGGTCAGGGGATGCCGGGCGGCTCCGCTTCCGGGTTCGCAAGCTTTATCGGCAGCTGGTGGATTCCGATAGGCATACTCTGCGTGCTCGTGGACGCGTTCTGCATATTCATGCTGGTCCGCATATCGAAGCGGCGCAAGAGCGCGCCGGGAGAGGCAGCGGGGGAAGACACATTGGAACCTGAGGACAACAGACTCCAGTTGTCGGGCTATGAGAAACGGCAATTAAAGCGGCGCAGGACGATACGCATCGTCGTTATCCTGCTGGCTGCTCTGCTGGTGGTCGTGGCGGGATATTTCGTGGCGCGTGCGGTGTATATGGCTCAGATTGAGCAGGAGAGCAAGGTTCCGGTCATGTCCGCGCAGGCGTCTGCCGCAGAAATCGTGAATGTGATTTCGGGCACCGGCACGCTTGCAGATGCCGAAGCGCTGGAGATCACCGTTCCGGGAGGGGTGGAGATCGCCTCATATAGTGTTGAAAACGGCAATGCCGTGGCGGAAGGCGACATACTGGCGACGGTGGATCATACCTCGGTGATGAAGGCCATTGCCGATCTGCAGGATGCCATGGACGTGCTGAACAAGAAAATCGAGGCGGCATCTTCCGAGGAAATAGAAAGCAAAAGCACAGCACCGGTAAACGGCAGGATTAAAGCTGTATATGCTCAGGCGGGTACGGCCGTCACCGATACGATGTACGAAAACGGCGCGCTGGTGCTGATGTCGCTGGACGGCCTGATGGCCACGGACATCGAAACGGACGCGGATATCGCCGCGGGCGACAGTGTAACGGTGACGTTGTCGGACGGCACGGAGCTGGCAGGTAGGGTCGCCAGCGCCGCAGCGGGTGTGGCGACGGTGACGGTGTCCGATGAGGATGCAGCATACGGCGAACAGGTGACGGTGTCGGACGGCAGCGGCAATGCGCTGGGTAACAGCACGCTCTACATACACAGCGAGCTCAAAGTCATCGGATTTTTAGGCACAGCGAAGAAGGTGAACTGTTCCGAAGGCGATAAAGTAAGCGCGGGCGATACGCTGCTGACGCTAACGGAGACCGAAAATACGGCGAAATACCAGCTGCTTCTTCAGACGCGAGACGAGTACGAGCAGGAGATGCTGAAGCTCTTTAAGCTGTATCAGGACGGCAATATCTATGCCGAGCACGCGGGCACGGTGTCGGGTATAGACGAGGATAATGTAACGGGCTATACGGCGGCATCGGTAAGAGGCGAGAGCGCAGAAACGCAGGTGGTGACGGCAGACTATAGACAAACAGGATATACCGGCGCGACATCGGGTGCGGGCAATGCGCTCGGCATCACAGCGCTGTCGGCCAGCTCCGTGAGCTCAGAGCAGCGCGTGGCGACGCTGGAATACACGGCTGCTCAGCCCTCCATGGTGGAGTTGGGCAACAATCCGACAGGTGCGGACGATGCGACGGTGGAAGGCTATTCCAACTACGTGGCAACGGTATCCTCCGTATCGTACGGCACATTGACGCTGATGCAGTATCCAACGAGCCTGACTATCACCGACTATTCGGACGTCAGTTCTTTGGGAGTGACCACGGACATGATGACGGCGGAAAACAAGGTGAGCCCGGCTTCCGGCACGTCGGTCTATAGGTATGAGAACGGCGTGTGGTCGTCGTATTCCATGAGCGACATATCGGCAGGCGACGTCATCATATTGACGGTGGACTCCAGCTCAGGAACCGATAATATCGTATGGATCGTTATCGTTAGCAAGTCAACAAGCGGCGGCGATCCCGGCTTGGGTGAAACGCCCCCGGGGGGCGCTCCTTCGGGCGGAATGAGTGGCGGCCCGGCGGATACCGAGACCGAAAAGGAGGAGGAAGAAACTTACGAGATAACCGAAACGACAGTGATGTATTTGATGCCGTCCGACGCGATGAGCGTGTCCATCACGGTGGACGAACTGGACGTGCTCTCGTTGAAGAAAGGGCAAGAGGCTGTGGTCACGCTGGACGCTCTTACCGGCCGGACGTTCACAGGGTCTGTGACGAGCATCGACACGGCGGGCACAAACTCTGGCGGCAGCACGAAATTCACTGGCGTAGTGACGCTGGACAAAACGGAGGATATGCTGGCGGGCATGAACGCCTCGGTGAGCATCACGCTGTCCAAGGCGCAGTGCACGGTGACGATACCGGTGGCGGCGCTGGTCGAGAAAGGCGGGGATGTATTCGTATACACGAGCTGCGATGAAGAGAGTAGCGCGCTGGGCAATCCTGTGAGCGTAACGACCGGACTTTCGGACGGCACGAGCGTAGAGATACTGTCCGGCCTAAGCTCGGGCGATACTGTCTTCTACGAGTACAACGATACGGTGGATATTTCGTCCAGCAACGTTTCCCAGGCGGGCGGCGGCTTTAATCTCATGCGGATGTTTGGCGGCGGAGGTAGGCGAGGTTAATATAATACAGGAAAAGCGATAGGAAACGGTACAGATGGTGCCGTCTACCTGCCGCTTTTTGCGGGATTTCCGAAAGGTATAAAGATAATGACCCACAGGTATCTTTTGATACATAAATGCTTACTCACTCAAGAGTTAGCAAGCGTGGAATCATAGCGTAGCAGATGACTATTCCCGACGCACGTGGAGTCAGGAGTGGAATTCAAATTTTAATCAGTGCCTAATGGTAGAAGGTTTTGTTGGTTAAGCAGGACTTTCTGGACACATTTTGGACACAAAAGCTTTGAAATCATTCGGAACGCTATAGACACAACGAAACGGAAAATGCCTTTAAATAGGCGTTTTCTGGACATGGCATAACGGAAAATACTCAAAAACACGCTGGATTCTGTTTCGAATCCTAGTTCCGCTGCCAGAAACAAGCCTTTAACCAATCGCGGTTAAGGGCTTTTTCTTATAATTTGCATCAGTAACTGTAGGTTAAAAGCCAACAACTCACTCGTGATTGACATAATAAACAACATATAAAAAATTTAACAAGTATACGAACCGGGAGAGTAATCACATGAAAGCCTATCTTAAGGCTTGTTGCTTGGTTTTTTGTTATTAACTTGCTCTTTATTGAGCTCATGTTTGTCGCAGACTGTTTTTGACGGTATCGATATCCAAGTCGAGACGGCAGAATGGACATATGGTAGCGAAGAAATTAAAAATGCCATTGTCAATGATATCGGAGACGAATCAGAAGCATGGAACGAACTGTACTACCCATATATCATTTATCGCCAAACGGATGATGCAAAAGTTATTCTGTTTAACAACAGTCGGATGGCCGTCATAAAAGACTATGCCAAGTCTTCCGGCAAAATAATCGACATGAAAGCGTGCTATCCTGATCAGTTTAGTTCATTGGAAGATGAAATGATGCTTAGCAAAAGCGTTTATTTCGATGTCAGCCAAAATGGTAGATTTACGCTGATGGGCTGCTCAATAGACGGACAGCCAATATATATCTTTGATAATGAAATCAATAAAGCGACTAAATTCACATTATCCCAGCCAAAGCGTGCGTTTTTTATCGACAATTCGCTTTATTTGTGTGTGGCTACGAGCAGTAGCGTCGATTTGGGCCAATAAAACTCAAGCCGAAAAAACCACATATACAGAGCGGGAAGAATCGGATATTGCTGATCTGAGCGGGTATACCGATCTTGGAAGCATCTCATCACAAAGCAACACATCAAAATGGGATGCGTATGTTTCACAACGCGTTGTTACGGAATCAAACAATGTCGATCCATATAACGTGCGGCTGTACCTCTATAATACAACAGATAAAACTTATTGCTCTGATATTATCAACCTGTTGGACATGATAGGATAGGCAGTGCTTGAATCTGCGGAATAAATGCTCCGTTCTACAACACCACCCTTAAGGTAAACAGACTGTCATCAGCTGAAAATTGACAACTGCCATTCAGCCTTTCGGTTACGTATTTAATGCTTTGCGTACCCAAACCATGACCTGCCGCGTTGGTCACCGGTAAACCGTTTACAAACACAGGGCGTGTGGCAAAGGCGTTTTGGAGGGACAACAGCAGCTTATCATTTTTCATCGATAGCCTAAGTTGAACAGTTCGGCTTTCTTCGCTTAACTCTGAAACGGCGTTAATGGCGTTTTCGAGCCCGTTGGACAATATAGATGTGAACTCCAGCTCCGAGCAAGGCAGAGTGGACGGGATGGTGACAGTTGCATCGAAATGGATGCCTTTGTCGAACATGCGCTTCTCATAAGATGACAGAATCATATTTACCAGTTCGTTGCCGCAGAATTTATGTATTATTGTCTGGTCGGTGAGTTCGATAATGCTTCGGATATAATCCTGCGCTTTCTCATAATCATGATTTCCCATCATAACAGATATGTTGCTCAAAAAATGCCGCATATCATGCCGGATTAATGAAATTTCGTATTTGGAGCGCTTAATCTCCTCAATTTCCTTAATTGAATGTGCTGTTTGAATTTCGATCAGCCTTTTTTGCTGCTCCGCAGCACATTTTTCTTCATATTGTTTTAGATAAATGACATTAAAAACGAGGTATGCTAAACAAAGCACAAACGGCAGGAACTCAAATACGGCTTGCGAACCCTCATACAGCAGCTTGGTGTAAACGGTAGCAACATAATCGAAAATGTAGTATACAAGAGGCAGCAGTCCAAAGATCAAAAGCTCTTTCGTGGATTTGGCGAGCATTACCAGCAGCGACCGGGAAGCGTATCGGACGATTCCATACCAAATGGGTATCGTGATAAGGACGCGGGCGACAGACATTGTCCAAGGCTCACGGGTCGCAGATAACACAAGCAGTGCAATCCATTTGCTGATCTGGCAGCACAGATAGGCAGCCAAAATTGCTGATAAGCCGGGAATCAGCCTCCGTTTAAAATAGTATCTATACAGCAAAAGCAAGGGTAGATGGGTAATCATCGGATAAATCATCTGTGTGATTTGCATGCCTAAAAAAGAAAGGGAGAACGTTTGTATTAGAAGGTTTGCTACGCCAAACAGGAGAAAAGTCAGATGTGTTTTCTTGTTCAGGGTGATGTTGAGAAAAGATGCGGAAACATATATACCAAAGAACAGCAGAACGCTGTAATTGATAACGTCCAGAATAGTCGCCAGCATAATCACGCCTCCTTTTCGCCGAACATAAACGAAAAATATGCATCCTGAAAAACTTTGCCGGAGCCTCGGGCAATGGGAATGGCGCATCCGGATTTCATCGTTATCTCAGTTGAGCTGAAGGAGTTGACATGGGACATGGATATGATATAGCTGCGATGGCATTTGAAAAACCCACCCTTCGTCAGAAGCTTGTTTTCAAAACTGCACAAGGGTTCCGTAGTCGTAAGCATCTGGCCTGACTTGAGGAAGAACACCACACGCTTGTTCTGAGCCTCAATGTATTCGATATCATACAGATAGAGTTTATGATAGCCGTAGGTGCTCTTCAGCAGCAGATGTTCGGGTTCTTTCTGCATCGCCGCGGTGCAATCGTTAAGGGCAGCCGACAGCCGCTCTAAACTGATTGGCTTTAATATGTATCCGCTTGCTTTGACAGAGTAGGATTCGAGTGCAAATTCAGGCGATGACGTCAGGAAAACAATTTTTACCGACTTATTAAACTCGCGTATTTCATGTGCGGTGTCCATTCCATTAAGCAGCGGCATCATAATATCAAGTAAAATGATATCTATATTTGTGCTGCGTATGCTTTTAAGCAATGCATCCCCATTATCAAAACAACTGATCTGTACAGTTATGCCATAACTCGCCGACCATTGCTCAATCATTTGCCTTGTGCTTTCAAGGCAATGCGCTTCATCATCGCATATGGCCAATCGGATCATGATTACCTCTTTCTTATCACAACGAGTATTCATTTATTTTATCAGTGAAGCCGGTTATTATCAATTAGTGCATATGCATTTCACTCTCTGAAAACAACTTTTCGCGATTTAACGGCAGCCGTGGTTTGATTTTCTGTATAATTAGGGGTCGATGCGGCGTTACGGAACGAGCAGCCCACAGACCATACGCTTTGCGAAGAGGTTGCATCGGATAATAACAACAGGGGAGTTTATAGATGAAAAGAATTTTTGGTTATATGGTAGCAGCCACACTGGTAATTGTTCTCGTGCTAAGCCTTGCCGCGTGCGGTAATGCGAATGCGAGCAAGCTAGAAGAGCTTGATGGCATGGTATCCCAGTACGAGGGCATCGTTGCCGACGCGCAGGTGCAAGTGGATGAGCTGGCCTATTATGTGCAACATTACGATATCATGTCGTATGAAGAGAATTTTGTTCCGATTCAGGCAACGATGGAGGAGATAGCTGCCCAGAAAGACCAGATTACAAGTGCTTACAACGAAAACAAGGATTCGTATACGTCTGAGAAAATTGATGAACTGATCGATCTTTTGGGCACCCAAATCGAATCGGCCAACAAATTCGTGGATGGTCTGAAGGATATGGTTGCCAAGGCGGAAGAAAGCATCAATAGCGCTGAGGAATAAACCAATATATCATGAGAAGAAATACAGGCGGCTTGAGCGGTCGCCTGCATTTTTTATTAGCTTCATTTCACACCCTGGATTCGACATTTCGCGCCATTTAACGTTAAACAGTACTTGCATTGGTATAATTCGTATGGAATAACATTAATACATTTTTTGGAGGACTCATATGAACGCACCGGGTAAAGGACTTTTAAAGGTTATCAGCATTTTATTCATCATCTTCGGCGTCATTGCAACGATCATGTCGGTGTTGGCATTAATCGGTTCCGCAGCGCTGACTGCTTACTTAGGAGATCTGGGTATTATACTGGTGATTGCAACTGTTGTGATGCTGATTGCGAGCGTTCTTGAGCTTGTGATGGGTATTCTGGGTATTAAAAAATGCGGGGACCCTGCGAAAGCTGGTTTCTTCATCACCACAGGTATCATACTTTGCGTACTGACACTGGCAAGCATGATAATGAACATTGCAAGCGCCGGCTTCTCGGTAACCAGCCTGATCGGATTCGTACTGCCGGTACTCTATATTGTGGGCGGTAGCATGAACAAAAAGGCTTCTGCGGCCGTTGGCTGACATCACACTGGGAGCGGATTATTTACGAACTGATGCAAAATACAAAAGTGCCCTTATAGGGTGCTTTTGTGTTATTGCATTTTAGCAACCGGATAATAAAATATCCGAATATCGCCCGAGCTTCTATGATTAACATGCTGACCTATATACAAATGCAACGAGAAGGGATTATCCCATGAAAAAGAGATTGCTCGCGCTGCTGATAACTGCGGCGCTCATACTGACCTTGCTTCCGGCCATGGCATTAGCAGCCAGCACTTTGGAAGTAGGCGGCGGTGTCTATGATTTGACCGAAGCAGGATTGAACGCTGCAATTACCGACGCCAGCAACGGAGATACTATCAAGTTCGTAAGCAGCGGCACCATCACGCTGACCGCAAATATCATGATTAACAAATCGATTACGCTGGATCTGAACGGACAAACAATCGGTTTTACTACAGGTAATTTTAACAGAGTGACTCTACCCCAGGTCCCTTCGGTTTCTGTGCTCATACAGGGGCCGGGTACCATTACCACGGGCAATGATATTTTTGTATATAGCGGGTCAACGCTGACTGTGCAGGGAGGTGCTGTCTTTGAAGGCACGGGAAGCTCACCGGCGGTGTCGAATTACGGCACACTCTTAATGACGGGCGGTGTGCTTCGGAAGACGAACGGGAACTACGCTCTTCTAAATATGGGGACTGCAACCTTCGATGATGTGACGATTGAAACGAGCAATGGAAGCGGATCGGTGATATGGGCGAATAATGGCACGCTCACCCTCAACAACTGTACAACAACAAACAACTTTTCGGGTACTATGACAGGAACATTGCCCAGCGTCATCTTTGTGTCTAATTCTGCTGCGGTGACCCTTAACGGTGGTTCCGTCACAGCGCCTGCGGGGGGGTCGCTGCCTGCGATTCTAGTGTACAAAAATGCCACATTGACCAACAACGGTGCCGCAATCTCGGGCGGTTATGTGACAAAAATCAGCGACCTGAGTGTATCCGTATCATCCGGTGCCGGAAAGGTGACACTTGCGCAGCAGACTGCGGAGCCCGGCGTAACGTATTACTACAAGAAGACAGCGACAGACGATACGGCGGCAAAACCGTCATATGATGAAGATTTTAATTCCACGGGCTGGACAGCATTCAGCACCGCGACGGATATTGGCTCTGCAAGCACGGCGACAATTTATGTACAGGTTGTGAAGGTGGGTGACAGCACGCATAGGATATACGGCTGGGGACAGGGCAGTGCCACACCGACACCTTCGACCACACCGGCACCTACACCTACAGCATCACCGACACCCACGGCAACCTCTTCACCTTATACGGCTGTGGTTTTTGTGAACGGCAGAACGACGCTGACCGCGTCCGTTTCGGGCGGCGCATGGAGCTATGACAAAGCCTACCTGAAATTGACGGACAACGGCGACAATACTGCCGTTATCAAAGGTTTAAAGGCGGGAACAACCACTGTCACCTATACGGCGGACAGCATTACTGAGACTTTTGCAGTGACAGTTAAAGCATCGGAGCTGCCCGCTACAGGACAGGATTTCATGTGGGTGTGGGCAATTGGCGCGGTAGCGGTTGCTGCGCTGGGCTATGCATGTCTGATGCTGCGCAGGAAGAGAAACCACGCTTAAATACCAACACATAAACCATACGTTTGCCGAGTGGCTAAATAAAATTATCCACTTAATACAACGGATTTTCTTCCAGATAACATTTGTGCAGCATAAACATAAAGACAAGCTCTTGACCATGGTCAAGAGCTTGTTTATATGCTGTTTGTTCTGTTTTGTTAGCATTTACATTGTCCGCATTATTTTGCTGCTTTGCTGGCTGTCATCGAGCAGCAAGCCTCCATGCCGTTGCGCTGCATGTATTGCTCGCCCCAATCGTACATTGCTGACAGTATGGGCTTCAAGCTGCGGCCAAAGCCCGTCAGCGAATATTCCACCTTGGGCGGCACCACCGGATATACCGTACGCTCTAGCAGATTATCGCTCTCCAGCTCGCGAAGCTGCTGAGTCAACATCTTGGGCGTGGCTTGTGGTATCAGCTTTTGCAGCTGACCATGACGAAGAGTGCCATCCACAAGATGCCACAGTATCAGGGATTTGTATTTACCGCCGATCAGACGCAGTGTTGCGTCCACCGGACAGCTAAGATCGTTGTGATGGCCGTTCATTGACCCGTCTCCTTTACACTATCATTATGGTAAGTATAATACAAAAATGTACATACTTGCGAAAAATACTGCAATGTTTAATAATATTAACACGGCTGAACATATCGGTCAAGTCGTGCAAGGTAGAAGTGACAATGATACAAAATTGCGCAGACTAATCTAGAAAGCTGGAGTGACCGAAAAATAGGAGGATATACATGATTAAAAAAAGATATAAGTTGATTAAAACGGGTTTTACGCTGCTGGCGGTGCTTTTGCTGGCTGGCTGTGGTGCCGCCGGCGGACAGAACGGAGGCAATGAAACCTCTGCCACAGCGAAGCCCGAACCAACACAGCAAGCTTCGCCGGAAGCAGCGAACAGCGCGGAAGATGTGACGATCAATATCAGCGAGCTTTCGGCAACGCCGAAGTTTTTCGCGACGGAAGCGAACGGCACGAAAATGGAGATCGTGGCGGTAGTCGCCTCTGATGGTACGGTGCGCACCGCGTTTAATACCTGTCAGGTTTGCTATTCGTCGGGTCGGGGCTATTACGAAGCGGAGGGCGATGAGCTGGTGTGTCAGAACTGCGGCAACCGTTTTACGGGCGACGCGGTGGGTCTGCAAAGCGGCGGCTGCAATCCGGTTCCCATTTCGGCTGAGCAACGCACAGAGAAGGATGGCGTCATCACCATTCCCGGCTCGCTGCTGAGTGAAGCCAGCATTATATTTGAAAACTGGAAGTAGGTTCAACCGATGAAGAAAGTTACTCTTTCTATAGATGGCATGCACTGTGGAGCCTGCGAGCTGCGCGTGGAGAATGCGCTGCTGGCGGTGGCGGGTGTCAAGAGCGCTAAAGCCAGCGCTGCCAAAGCCCGAGTGACAGTGGAGTATGACGAGGCGCAGACGGAAGCGGAGCTGCTGGAACGAGCGATCACGCAAGCGGGTTATGCCATGAGAACACAGGCTGAGACACCGAACAAAAGCGGCGGAGGCACGCTGCGCATCATCGGTATATTGGTGCTGTTGTTTGGCGTATATATGCTGATCTCGCATACCATTGGCTTCAATTTCATTCCGGATGTACAGCCGGGTGCGGGGCTGGGCGTGATATTTGTGATCGGTCTGCTGACATCGCTGCATTGCCTGGCGATGTGCGGTGGTATTAATCTCTCGCAGAATGTGGCTGTGGGGCAGGAGGGTGTTCGTTCGCGGCTGAAGCCGGGGCTTTTGTATAACGCCGGGCGCGTGCTGGCATACACTGCTGTGGGCGGCGTTGTGGGTGCGATCGGCTCTGTTATCAGCTTCTCAGGTACAGTGAGGGGCATTGTGGTGCTGGCGGCAGGCGTGGTGATGGTGGTAATGGGGCTGAACATGCTGGGGCTGCCGTGGTTTAAACGCCTCAGCCTGCGCATGCCCAAACTGTTGATGCGCAAGGCACGGGCAGGCAAGTCGTCCAAGAAGCCCTTTGTGGTGGGGTTGCTGAACGGGCTGATGCCTTGCGGCCCGCTGCAGGCGATGCAGATATACGCGCTGGGTACAGGAAGCGCGCTGATGGGTGCACTGTCTATGCTGGTATTTTCTCTGGGCACCGTGCCGCTGATGTTTGCATTCGGTGCGCTGAGCGCATTGCTAAACAGCAAGTTTACGCGCGTGATGGGCAGGGTAAGCGCCATGCTGGTGATATTGATCGGCTTCACGATGCTGGGGCGAGGCTTCGGGCTTTCGGGCGTGGCACTGCCGTTGACACCGCCGGGCAGCGGAACGCAAAACGTGGCGGCAGTGGAAAGTACGGACGGTGAGGACGTACAAAGGATTACCTCGGAGTTTGCCTCGGGGCAGTACGTGCCGATCACGGTGAAGCAGGGCATCCCCGTCGTATGGACGATCCGCGTGACGGAGAAGGACCTCAACGGCTGTAACAATCCGCTGATCATCCCCGCTTACGACATCGAGAAGAAGCTGGTGCCGGGCGACAATACCATTGAGTTTACGCCCAAAGAAAGCGGCGTGATTGCGTACAGCTGCTGGATGGGCATGATACGCAGCACCATCACTGTGGTGGCTGCGGATTCGGAGCCGGGTGCGGCTGCGTCGGCAGAGCCTGCCGCTGCACTGACACTGCCCCCGGTGCCGCCGGGCGGCTGCTGCGGGACAGCGGGAAGCACGCAAGCGCAACAACTGCCCAACTGCTGTGCACCGGAGGCCAGCCAAACGCCGGAGCCGACAGAAGAACCGAAGGAAACGGAGTATGACCCGGCGCTCGATGGCGGGTTCGGGTGCTGCGGATAACATATAAGGAGTGAGTAATTTTGAGAGAAAACACATACAGAGTGACGGGGATGACATGCTCGGCGTGTTCGGCGCATGTTCAAAAAGCAGTGGCAAAGCTGATGGGTGTGGTATCGGCTAACGTCAATCTCACGACGGAAAAGCTGCATGTGACCTACGACGAGACGGTCATAGGCTTTGATAATATTAAGCAGGCCGTGGAGAGTGGCGGCTACGGCATTGAGGACAACACCCGCAGCGTAACGCTGGGTGTGGAGGGTATGACGTGCTCCGCGTGTTCGGCAGCGGTGGAGCGTGCGCTGTCGCGGCTGGAGGGCGTTAAATCGGCCTCCGTCAACCTTGCGACAAACCGTGCTGCTGTGGAATATGATGCGGCCGTGGTGACGCTGGCACAGCTGCGCAAGGCCGTGACCGATGCAGGCTTTACACCGCGCATGGAGGAGCAGTCGGGCGATGCGCAGGAGGAGAAACGGGAGAAAGCGCTGCGCCGCATGCGTCTGCGCGTAATCGTCGCGGCGGTGTTCGCGGTGCCAGAGCTGTATATCGGGATGGGGCACATGATACCCGGGCTGAAGGTGCCGCTGCCCATGTTCATGGATCCGCACCTGTTTCCGCTTGTGTTTGCGCTGGTGCAGCTGGTGCTGACGATACCCGTGATAATTGCGGGAAGCCGTTTCTTTACCAATGGTATCAGGACGCTGGTCAAGCTTGCGCCCAACATGGATACGCTGGTGGCCATCGGTACAGGCAGTGCGTTTGTGTACAGCGTCTATGCGATGATACGCATCTATCTCGGAGACTTCGTATTCGCGGGTTCGCTGTACTTTGAATCGGCAGCGGTGGTGATCACGCTGGTGATGCTGGGCAAGTATCTGGAGGCCGTGAGCAAGGGTAAGACATCGCAGGCTATCAAAAAGCTGATGCGGCTGGCACCCAAGACGGCGACAGTGGTGCGCGGCGGCACGGAGCTGGAGGTGGAGCTGGACGATGTGGTGACGGACGATATCGTCATTGTGAAGCCCGGCGCTTCGATACCGGTGGACGGTGAGGTGACGGAGGGCGCATCGTCGGTGGACGAATCGATGCTGACGGGTGAAAGCCTGCCGGTGGAGAAAGCACCCGGCAGCGCGGTAACGGGCGGCAGCATCAACGGCGAGGGACTGCTCCGGTTTCGGGTGACTCGCGTTGGCGAGGACACGGCGTTGTCCAAAATCATCAGGCTGGTGGAGGACGCGCAGAGCAAAAAAGCGCCCATCGCCAAGACCGCCGATAAGGTTTCCGGCATATTCGTGCCCATTGTGATGGCCATCGCCATCGTAAGTGGGGTGGGCTGGGCTTTAGCGGGTCAGACATTTGATTTTGTGCTGACCAGCTTTGTGACGGTGCTGGTGATCGCGTGCCCGTGTGCGCTGGGTTTGGCGACACCCACGGCAATCATGGTGGGCACCGGCAAGGGCGCGGAGCTGGGTATATTGATAAAGAGCGGTGAGGCACTGGAGGCGGCGCACAGCATTAAAACGGTGGTGCTGGACAAGACGGGTACACTGACAGAAGGCAAGCCGAAGCTGACGGATATCGCCGTGTACGGCGGTATGGAGGAGAACGAGCTGCTGAGTTTGGCAGCGTCGGCGGAGAAGGGCTCTGAGCATCCGGTGGCGAAGGCCATTGTGGAAGGCGCGGCGGAGCGCGGATTGTCGCTGACTGAACCGCAGTCGTTTAAGGCGGTTCCGGGGCGCGGCATCGACGCACAGGTAAACGGAGTGCGCGTGCTGGCGGGCAACGTGAAGCTGATGCAGGAGAATGATGTGGATGTCAGCTTGGCGTCGGCGGACGGGGATGCGCTGTCCAAAAAGGGCCGTACGCTGATGTATGTAGCTGCAGACGGAAAGCTGGCCGGCTTAATGGCAGCGGCGGATGCGCTGAAGGCCACCAGTCGAGAAGCGGTGGCACGGCTTTTGCATATGGGCATCGAAGTGGTGATGATAACGGGGGACAACCGCGATACGGCAAACGCCATCGCGGCTGAAGCGGGCATCACGCAGGTGCTGGCCGATGTGCTGCCGCAGGACAAAGCAGCCCAAGTGGCGCGGCTTCAGCAGCAAGGCCGCAAGGTGGCCATGGTGGGCGACGGTATCAATGACGCGCCTGCGCTGGCGGCAGCGGATGTCGGCTTTGCCATCGGCACCGGCACGGATGTCGCGGTGGAATCTGCTGATGTGGTGCTGATGCGGGGAGATCTGAACGAGGTTCCGACGGCGATCGCGCTGAGCCGCGCGACCATACGCAACATCCGGCAAAACCTATTCTGGGCGTTTGCGTACAACACAGCTGGCATTCCGTTTGCCGCGGGTGTATTCTATATTTTCGGCGGCCCGCTGCTAAACCCGATATTTGCGGGCGCGGCGATGGCACTGAGCTCGGTATCGGTGGTGTCCAACGCGCTGCGGTTAAGAGGATTCAAAATCAAAGCAATTAAGGAGAAACAAAAATGAGAAGGATTGCGTTTTTCACGCTTGCAATAGTGATGCTGAGCGCTGCGGCTTTGTTGGGCGCATGCGCAGAAACAGATGTCGTGCTCAAATACAGCCGCGTGTCTTTGGATAAACTGGTGGCAGAGTTTCCTGATGTGACAGCGGAAACGGACAACGGATATACGATATCCGTAGACGGTGAAACAGTACTGAGGGTGAGCGCTGACTACTCAGCCGGGGCTGACGACATCGTTCTTTTAACGCCGCTTAAGCCATTTGCGGATGCGGGCTTGGATGTCTCAAAGCTGAGCAGCGGCTGGAGCGCCGACGAAGATACACTGCTGCTGACGACGGATTTTGGCAATACCGGCAAGGCAGACACGACGGCGGGAGCGCTGTTTGCGGCTGTAAGCGCAAATCGTGAGGCACTGTCGTATCACTCCGCGCTTGATCACTATGGCATCACGCTGGCAGCGGGGAAGTTTGAATTTGCGAAGGACTACAAGACGAACGACAAGGACATCGTGTTTGTACTGAAAGCTGACGTAATCGCGGCAGCGGGTGCGGACGTGAACAACATAGAGGGCTGGTCATTCATGACGATGGATGACGGCGCGGAGGTGCTTGTTAAGCCGTACGAGCTGGGGTGAGTATAAGGACTATCAGGGCCGTGCAGCTGCCGCCGGGCAGACGCGCGGCTCTTTTTGTATTCTTTGAGTTATCCACATTATTTTGGGATTTATCCACCAACGCCTATGAAAATCTTGTATTCGTGGGGCGTTTGGCATATCATGGACGAATAAATCTGAACGTCAATTCGCTGTTTGGGAGATAGGGGACTGGCATGAGAGAGCTGTTTGTCGCGGCGGATACGCTACCGGAGGCGTATCACCAGGCGCTTGTTGAGCTTGCGGAAAATGGTCAAACCGCAGGTTGTCCGGACTATAATCAGCTGCAAAAAGAGTGCAGCATGACCATTGTTGTGGAGAACCCTGTAAAGGAGCCGCGTATCAGCCGCCTTGTCTTAGGAGACCATCACGAGCTGCAGCAATACGTGATGGAGGTGCTGGACGGCATATTGGACTTCAATTCGGGCTGCGGTAAAAGCCGGGCTTGCACCTGCCACACGCGGTATGCTCCCCAGATGCCGTTCGTTTTAAGTGAGCTGACGCGCAACCCGTTATCGCGCCGTGCGATTATAAATCTGCGCTGCTTCGAGGTGGACAGCAAGGCTGCCAACCCGCTTAGCCTGCAGTCGATACAGTTTTTCATCAGGGACGACAAGCTGCACATGAAGGTACTGTACCGTTCCGATGATCTCCCGGGCGGATTCTTCTTCAGTGCGTTTGGGCTGATTAAACTGCAGGAGAAGGTGGCAGCACTGCTGGCGGTGGATGTGGGGACGTATACACACCGCAGCAATTCGCTGCACTGCTACGAGAAAGACTTTACGCTGCTAGACGGGTATGTGCGGGATATCAAAACCAAGAGCCTTGAGGAGCTGACTTTCGAATACGAAGGGTATTATGAGAACCTGATGGAGGCGGAGATACCCATTATTTTGAAGAAGGTTGAAGCACTCAAGCAGTTGATGAAATCTCCAAAAAAACAGAAGTAAAATATTTCATATTAAGATTGTCTGGGACGGCTATAATGGGAACATAGCCGTCTTTTTGTTAGATCAGCTGGCACTGGCAGCTGCGGACAGAGCTGCCGAGACGCTGTTTGCGCAGGCAGCCGATTATTTTTGCAAAAGCAATATAACGACATGTATCCTCTTATTTCGTTGATTGAGGACAAAACTTGCGCTTCTTAAATGCCGCGCTTTCGCATAGGATAGAGGACGACCAATTTTCTATGGAGTGAGGCGGTTTTTATGGCGCAGCGAGCAGACGGAAATTTTCAATATGAGATGCAGCGGGGGGATACTCTGGCGCCGCTGGCGGACAGATTTCTGGTAAGCGAACAGCAGCTTGGAACCATGAACAGCGCGGAGAGCACAGCACCGGGACGGCGTGTGCGAATACCATGTGCACACGGCGGCTGTGTTTACGGAGAGCTGTATGCGCTGCGACAGGGAGAAACGCTGCTGGCTGTGGCACGGCGGCATCGGCTGACGCTGGCGGATCTGCTGGAGGCCAACCCCGCGATTAGCCCCAACAACGCGTCTGCGGGGCAGGTGGTGGTGATTCCGCCTGCGACCCGTATCGTTGCGGACGGTGTCTACACGCTGGCAGACGGTGAGGGATTGTTCGATGTACTGCGCAAATATGGCATGGATGTGACCACGTTCTGCGCGCTGAACCCCGGCATAAACCCGCTGGAGGTGCGTAGCGGGCAGAAGGTGAGGGTGAAGCGGCAGCAGGAACGCGGCGGTTTATGGTATACGCTGGAGCCGGGTGAAACACTGGTGAGCGTCGCGAAGCGGCATGACATTGCCGTCAGCGCACTGCTGGCTGCCAACGAGCGGCTGCGTCCCAGCGATTTTGTGCCGGGCATGCGTGTGCGCATACCCGAATAAATGTGTGCTAAATTGATAGCCCAAGAGAGTGCATCGCGGAGACTGACCGCAGTGCACGCTTAAGGGCTATTATTGTGTTTGCGCCGTTGTGGTGCTGATGAGTGCGCGCAGCCGTTCCACCCCGCTTTGTATTTCCTCCGGTGTCAGGTGGCCATAGCCCAGCAGCAGCTTATCCTCGTGCTGCCCTTTCTGAACACAGTGCGTTTCCACCGTTGTGATGCGCACGCCCTGCCGCCTTGCCTCTTCCAAAAACGCGGTGCCAAACCGCATATTGGGAAAGCACGCTGCCAGATGCAGACCGGCCGCGTCGCCCCACGGGTGCCAGCCGCTGCCGAACACTCCTGTCAGACAATCTATCAGAGCCTGCCTGCGTCGGCTGTAGACCTTGCGCATTGTCAGCACGTGCCGATCCAGCTTGCGCATGCGCATGAACTCCGCCAGCGCCGCCTGCTCGATGGAGGGGTTCTGGACATCAGTGTGCGTACGAAGCTGTTTCCATCGCTCCTGCAACGCTCGGGGAACAAGAGCGTAACCGATACGCAGCGCGGGGTACAGCACCTTGCTAAAGGTGCCTACGTAGATCACCCGCTGGCTGTCCATGGCAGCCATGGGCGCTACAGGCTCACCCGTGTAACGAAATTCGCTGTCATAGTCGTCCTCGATGATGTAGGTGTCGTGGGCGCGGGCGTAACGTATCAGAGCGGCGCGGCGGGACGCCGGCAGTATACCGCCCAATGGAAACTGATGCGACGGCGTCACGTATACCGGCCCCGGCGGATAATCACCAAGTCTGTCTGCGCAAAGACCATGCGCGTCCGCATGTACCGGGCATATGGTATACCCTTTATCGGCGAAGGTTTGCAGCATGCCGCTGTGGCACGGGTCCTCCATTAGCACATGCTTTCCATAAGTCATCAGCACCTCTGCCGCAAGGTGCAGCGCATGTGTTGCTCCGGACGTAATGAATATATCCTGCGCGTCTGCCTGAATGCCGCGCATGCGATAGAGCCAGCCGCTGATCTCCTCCCGCAGCGCCGGAAGCCCCTGCGCACCTGCATAACCCAGCTGCGACAGCGGTAAGCCGTCTGCGCAGCGGTGCAGCACCTGCACGAACGCCGTCCGCGGAAACAGCCGCAGCTCCGGCTGACCCGTTCGAAAATCCGCCTTCCATACTTTCTTGGGCGTTTGCGGCTGTGACGGCGGCTGCACTGTAGCATCCAGCAGCAACCCGGCAGTCACCCGGGTGGGTGCACCCTGACGGCTTTGTGCATACCCTTCTGCAATCAGCATATCGTAGGCCTCACATACGGTGTTGCGCGACACACCCAACGAAAGTGCCAGCTCACGCGTGGATGGCAGCGCTTCGCCCGCGGTCAGCCGCCCTTGCGTCATCGCATCCTTGAGCGCGTTATAGAGCTGCCGTCTCAGCGGCATCCCTGTCGATTTATCCAAGCATATACCCAGCATCGCCCACCTCAAACTGGTCTGATAATATATCGGAATAAGTGGATATATAAGCATACCAGTTATTTTGCTATGATGATATCATAAACAAACACAAACGGGAAGCGGCGAAGAGGCTGATGCAGAAAGTAAAAGGAGCGCTATATTTGACGGGGGCATTCACGCTGGCGGGAACGTCGGTGGTGTGCGCGCGCTTTGTATCGGGAACTTTAGGCACTTTCACCATTACGGCGGTCAGCATGGCGTTCTCGCTGTTGTTTTTGCTCCCCCTGTGCGGCAGGCGCATTGCAGCCATTGTGCGCGGCATGACGGCGGGGGACTGGCTGAACACCGGCCTGCAGGCGCTTATCGGCATATTCCTGTTTCGTTTCTTCTTACTGAATGGCGTGGCACGTACCAGCGCGGCGGAGGCCGGCATACTCACCGGCGCGACACCCGCCATCACCGCTCTGCTCGCGTGGACGCTGCTTAAAGAGCGTGTCAGCGTTTTCTCGGCGGCAGGGGTGGCGGCCACGGTGTGCGGCGTACTGCTGATACAGGGGATGCTGACGCCCGGTCAGAAGCTCTCATCCGATCACTTTTGGGGCAACATGCTGGTGCTGTGTGCGGCGGCCAGCGAATCCGTGTTCAATGTGATGTCGCGCGTGTTCGCCGTGAAGGGTGAGGCGCGCCAGCGGCAGACAGACCCGTTGATGCAGACCGCGCTGGTATCGGCCTTTGCGCTGGTGCTGTGCCTTGTACCCGTAGTGTTTGAGCAGCCCATCGATAGGCTGATGGTGCTGACCGCTGGCGGCTGGCTGGCACTGGGGTGGTATGGCGTGTTTGTGACGGCGCTGGCGTTCATCTGCTGGTATGCAGGCATCAAGCGCAGCCCGGCTTCCATGGCGGCGGCGTTTTCCGGCATGATGCCGCTCACCGCGATGCTGCTGTCCGTTACGCTGCTGGGCGAGGCTGCCGGGTTAACGCAGTGGATTGGCGGCGCGCTGGTGATGCTGGGCATGGCGCTGATTGGGATGAAGAGAAAGCCTGCGTTGAACGCGGGAGCCCCAATGGCTGCTGATGTGAGCAAATAGAAAAAGGGCTTGCGCCCTTATCAATAATCCGAACTCAAGGCCTTGGAAGCTCTGCCTCCAAACCTTCGCTTAAGAAATGTTAACACTAACAGGTAAAACTCTATAATATGACATTGTATTACACCCCTGTTTTAACGCCGGGGCCGGTCAGCGTGCTGCGTCCGCCCGAAAGCTTTCTCACCTCGATCTGTACGTCGATGCGCTCCTTGAGCGATTCCACATGTGATATCACGCCCACCAGCTTGCCCTCGCGGCTGCCCAGCGTGGACAGCGTTTGCAGAGCCGCCTCCATATATTTTTCATCAAGAGATGCGAACCCCTCATCGATGAACAGCGAATCTATCCGTGCTTTTCCTGATGACATTTCTGAAAGACCCAACGCGAGTGAGAGCGACACGATAAAGCTCTCTCCACCCGATAGATTGGCAACGGGCCGTTTTATTCCCGCACAATACGTATCGATCACTGCCAATTCCAACGGTTTTCCGACATTAGTTTCATCTCGGATCAAAATGTACTGGTCGCTCATGCGCTTAAGGTTGGCATTGGCGAAGCGCAGCAGAGATTCGAAGGTGATGCTCTGCGCGATGCGGCTGAACTTGGAGCCGTCCGCTGAACCGATGAGAGCATTGAGCGCATCCCACTTCTCCAAAGACTTCTTTTGCACCGACTCCTCTGTTTTGAGGCTCTTGAGCTTGTGGCGGCTTTGCGCGTTCACCTTAAGTATCTGCGCCACAACGCCCTTCTGGGCTGTTTGTTCGGATATCAACGCACCCAGTGCATTCATGGCGAAGCGCAGAGCATCCGCCTCCGGCTGCTCGTCCAGCCGTGAGGCCATCTCGGCCCACACCTCGTACCGCGCAAGCGTGTCCTGCGCGTCGGATACCGCCGTAACGTCTGCCGCATCCTTGAGCGCCGCCGCATAGGCTGCCTCCGTCTGTCGCGTTTCCTGCTCCAGCTCATCCTGCGTGCGGGCGATGTCCCGTGTGTTTTGCAGCACAGCGCGTTCAGCCTGCTCGGTGTCCTTGCGTCGCTGCTCCTTGACTGCGGTCAGCCGCTGAGTCAGAGCCTCCGCCGCTGCTTCTTCCGCGTCCGCCGTTTTGCCACCGAACAGCCGTGTGCGCTCCTCGCCCAGCGAAGCCGCTTTCGACCGCGCCTTGTTCAGCTCGTCTATCCGCGCCTCCATCTGTGCTGTGATGTCCTGTATTGCGCGGCGGTTGTTGTCGATCTGCTGCACGTCCTTGTCCACATCGCCCAGCTTTTGCGTCAGCTCGTTGACACGCTCCTGCATGTCGCCGCGCTGGCGTGACAATGCCGCATGCGTGCGCAACACAGTCTGCGCGTCGGCCAACGCCTGACGCAGCGCCGATGCGTCGCTCAAATTCGGTGTGTGCCCAGCCAGCCTTTCTGTTTGCTGCTGTACAAACGCTTCCTTTTCCGAGATCAGCTTGGCTTGCTCTGCCGCCGCTGCCGCCGCTGCTGCTGCTTGCTGGCGTACCTGTGTCAACTCACGCTGTGCCGTTTCGTTTTCCGCTTCGCACTTCTTGAGCCACTTATCATCGAACGGTTTGCCCGCCTCCGGATGCTCTGCGGAGCCGCACAAGGGGCACGGCTGACCGGGTTTAAGGTTCTGCCTTTCCTGACCAAATCGCTGCTCCAGACGCGCGTACAGCAGCTTGTCCTCCGCCTCCTTAGCAGGCAGCGACAACTCCTGCTCACGGGCTTGCAGCTGCTGTGCCTGTGTCTGCACCTGCTTGAGCTGCACCTGCCGCTCCGCAATCTCCGCCAACGCATCCGCAATGGGCGCAGCAATGCCCAGCATATCCATTTGCTGCTGCCAGTAAGCTTCGTCCTGCTGCTTCAACGCGTCGGCCATCTGCGTGCGCAGCGCCGCTTCGGCATGCTTTGCGGTGTCAAGCTTATCCTGTGCGCTTTTCAGCAGCCGAGGGCCCACGTTGGGATCACGGTACAGCGCGCCGTAAGTTTCTCTATCCTGATCCGGCATATGCTTTTTAAACAATGTCAGTATGTCTTGCTTATAGAGGGTGATGCGTTTATTATCCGAGTCAATCTCTTTCGTGAGCCTATCGATCTCCGCTTGCTGCGAAGCCGTTTGCTGATCCAGTGCGCGCACAAGCTTGAGCGTTTCGGACAACGCCGCCTGTGCCTGCTTCTGCGCTGCTTCCTGCCGCTCTGCCTCAGCCAGCTCTCTCTGCCGGTCTGCCAGCGCGTCTGCCAGCGCGGGGGTGCTGCTGCTATACCGCTTGAGCTCGGTCTCCTTCGCCTTCAAACGGTTGATACCGTCGATGCATGCCGACAGCCTGTCTTTAAGCGCCGTGTGCAGGGGGATGGCTGCGTCCAACCGACTGAGCTCGTTCTCCCGCACAGCTGTTTCCGCTTCGCTCAGCACCTCGGCGGATATCTCCTCAATGCGTGTGCGCGTCTGCTGCAGCGCAAGGCGCGCCTGCTTGGCACGGTTATACGCTGCCATCGACAGGCGGCGGTACAACCCCATGTCCGTCATCTGCTCCAGTATCGCAGCACGGTCGTTGGAGTTTGCCTGCAAAAACTCGGCGAACCGGAACTGAGCCAGCATGATGGAGCGCGTAAAGCGCTCGAAGTTGAGCCCCGTCAGCTCCTCGATGATTGCCTCGGTGCTGCGGATGCTGTCGGCGAGCTGCTTCCATTGCCCGGCGTCGAGCTCAAACACCTCGCGCTTCACCGCGCGGAACGGCTTGGAGCCACGCGCGGTGCGTCCGTGCTCGAACCGGCTCATATACCGCTTGCCGCGTGAGGTGAACACCACCTCCGCAACACATCCAGCTTCGTTCTTGTTCATCAGCTCGTCCTGCGTGTCGCTAATGGTGCCGATGCGCGGCGTACGCCCGTACAGAGCAAGGCACATCGCATCCATCACGGTGGTTTTACCCGCGCCCGAAGGCCCCACGATGGCGAACAGGCCGCCCGCGTACGCACGGTCGTTGAGATCTATCTCGAAGCGCCCCGCCAGTGAATTCAGGTTTTCGATGACCACTCTCTCTATGCGCATGATTCCGCATCCTCCAGCTCTGCGACCAGCTCGTTAAAGCCGCCGATCAGCGCATTTCGCTGATCCTCGCTTATTTGGGCGCTTTCCAGACAGCGCAGAAACACATCCTGCACCGACAGTGTTTCCAGCGTTTCCGCCTCGCCCGCGCTGATGGACTGATTTGCCGCACCCGCCGCTCGGATGCTCAGCACCTGTGCGCGCCCGCCCTTCACCGCGTCGTTGACGTCTGCCGCCAGATGTGGACAAGCATCCGTGCCGGTGTAGGTCACCTCTATCCAGACGTCCTCATTCGCCAGCGTCGCCAGCTCCGACAATATCTCTTCGCGCCCGCCGCGAACCGCGACCAACCGCGCGAATTCGGGCACCTCAATCTCATTTACCGCCATGCCGCCGGAAAAGTCCACCTCCAGCACGCGCTTTTTGGACGTTTCGCCGAAGCTCATCGCCAGCGGCGCGCCACTGTAGCGGATATGCTCCCGGCCGGCTACGCGCTGCGCCCCATGGATGTGCCCCAGTGCCACGTAATCGATTTCCGCGGGAAATATATCCGCGCCCACCTGACCCAGCGTGCCCACGTACAGCTCGCGCACGCCGTCGCCCTCGCTACGCAGCGCACCCGCCGCAAACAGATGCCCCGTCGCCATAATGGGCACGTCGCCGTACTGCTCCTGCATTGTTATCGCTGCGCTCACCGCATTGCGATAGAATTGCGCCGTCGCTCGGACTATTTTCTCGTCGCTGCTTTCGCTGTCGTCCTCCAGACGCACCAGCTCGGATTTGCGCAGATACGGCACAGCGATGCACAGTGCACCCACTGTCCCATCCTGTTTCTGCAGCGGTATCACGTGACGCGCCGGTTCTCCCGCAAGGCCGATGGTGTGAATATTCAGCCGCTCCAGCACGCCTGAGGGCGCCTCCAGCAGCGTGGGTGAATCGTGATTGCCCGCAACCACCACCACCGTTTTGCAGCAGGTTCCCAGCAGCGATGTAAGAAAGTCGTAGTACAACCGCTGAGCCTGTCCGCCCGGTGCACCGTTGTCGAACACATCGCCCGCCACGATTAGCGCATCGATCTCCCGCTCGCAGATCGTATTTTTAAGCCATTGCAGGAGCTGTTCGTGCTCCTCGTATCTCTTCTTTGCGTACAGCGTGTGCCCGATGTGCCAGTCAGACGTGTGCAGTATCTTCATGCGCCCTCCCATTTATATCAAGTCTGGCGGTATTTCCATTTGCTATCATCCATTCTATCACGCACGATACCCCTTTTCAATGCGGGTACACGTTATCGATAAACCAAAAAAGGCCATCTGCTGGCTTTCTGCTTGATGACAGTCATCGGGATTCTCAAGGGATGAATCCCTCGGTGGCATGGAGGCAGAGCCTCCGTGGTCATAGACCTGCGACTGTAAAATGATTAGATAGTCGCGGTTTATAGCAAACCGGTATCGCGTATCGCTGCCGCGTATGCCGTGAATGGCGGAGTTTCATGCTCGATATCCTGCTGTGTCACGCCCCGCCAAAGCGTTATTTCGTCCATAAGCGCCTTGCAGCCGTCGTCCATCTGCCAATGCCCGGTGGATAATTCTATACTGAACACCATTTTCTTTGTGCGCACTGGCGGAGTTTTATTGCCAAACAGGCGCTGCCAGAAGCCTTTCTTCGGTGGCCGCTGTTCTCTTTCCACCTCCGCGTAAAAACGCTCCGTATTCGCATTCCGAGGGATGGCCAGAAAAGTGTACGATAATCCGTACTGTTCGTCGGGTATATTTCGGGCGGCTTCCATGTTCATATGGGATTGCTCCGCCCACTTCTTCCAGACCTCGACGTTTGCAGTCTGCGGCGGCATAGGCGGTCGTGCCACCGCCGCGCTATGATGATTCATAAGCACATTCATCTTAAACGCCTGCCGCTTTGCGTGCGACACGGAAATCTCATAAGCGCCGTATGCTTCTTTCAAATGCTGCACCAGATCTTCGCCGGTTACACGCGATACCCGCGGTACGGCCACAGCTTTGCACCGTTCCACTGTCTTACGCCACTGGCTGTCGGCCTTTGGCTTAGCCAAAAAAACAGCGGTCGGTCCGTCTGCGCCGCCGATGATGCCAATAGAGCTGGCGTCTTTCAATCTGCTGCTCATTCACTCTTCTCTGGTGTTGCTTCAATAGCTGGCGTTTCCGAAACGACGGGGCAGAACTGCCGCTCCACCGTTACGCGGCAGGCCGTGAGCGACAGCAACAAAGCTATTGTTATCAGGCCAAATACTGCTCTTCGCACTTCTGTCTCCTTTCGGCTGTGCCAAATACTATATCTATGCGCTCACCACATAGCTTCATCGTTCAGATATCGCCTCACGCCTGCCATCAGCAGCCCGGTCTTCTCGTCGGGCAGCTCGGGAAGCTGCTCATATCGGTGGATATCAAAACCTTTCTTGCTGAGCACAAAGCCCAGCCGCTTTGCCTCAATCGCATGCTGCGGGCAGCCGTAGGCACAGCCAAAGCACATCACACAGCTGGTGCCGAATACGGGTCTGCCGTGCTCCATGCGGATGTTGTCGCCCGGGCAGCTGCGCATACACCAGCCGCAGCCGTTGCACGCGTCCGTTGCGGTCAGCTGCTTCCCGAAATGATGTGCCCCCTTATGCTCTGCCAGACACAGTGCGGACATCATGCGGTCTATCGCCTGTGGCTTTACCCGCCGCTCCATACCATTCAATACATCGTCCGCAATGCGTGCCGCCCTCTCCGGCAGCACAGCCAGCAGCCGCTGCGCCAGAAAATCGGGCGTCGCTACGCTCATGTTAGACGGCATCACAAGGGTTTGCTCGTACACCACGCGATAGCCCTTGGCTTCAAGCCGCCGAATGCTGCCGCCGCGGCAGGCAGTGTTGGGGAATATTTCGCCGCCGCCCGACACGGATATCACCACGGCGTGAGTGCCCTCCACCGGTGTCAGCGCCTCCAACCACTCATGCACCGGCAGGGGTGCGTTGGCCGCATGAACGGCAAAAAGCAATACCAGCAGCGATTCATCACCGTGTGGTATTGCTTTGTTCCTTTTGATCTGCTGCTTATCCACGGTCAGACCGCGCTGCATAAACGCCGCGGCCATCGAATCCGCCGCCTTTGCTGTGCCGCCTGTGCCGGTAAAATACGCGATCAATGCCGCTGCCATATCGAATCCTTTCGGATTTATCTCATACCTTCAGCTTAGAAAACCGATCCATCGCCTTGATGGTGTTCTCAAGCGTGTTGAACGCTGTCAAACGGAAGTAACCCTCGCCCGCGCTGCCAAAGCCCGCGCCCGGCGTACCCGCCACGCCTGCGTCCAGCAGAGCATCGAAGAAGTCCCACGACGGCATGCCGCCCGGCGTCTTCAGCCATACGTACGGCGAGTTCACACCGCCCCAGCAGTCGATACCGATGGAGGCCAGCCCCTCGCGGATCACCTTGGCGTTGCCGAGGTAGAAGTGGACGATCTCCTTAATCTGTGCCTTGCCGGCATCCGAATAGCAGGCGAGTGCGCCCTTCTGCGTCACATACGGCACACCGTTGAACTTAGTGGTATGGCGGCGGTTCCACATTGCGTTCAGGGAATGCAAGTTGCCGTCGCTGTCCGCGCCCATCAGTGCCTTGGGCACCACGGTGAAAGCGCAGCGCGTGCCCGTGAAGCCCGCCGTCTTGGAATAGCTGCGGAACTCAATCGCCACTTCCTTCGCGCCCTCTATCTCGTAGATGCTGTGCGGGATGCCGTCCTCGCGGATAAATGCTTCGTACGCCGCGTCAAACAGTATGATCGCGCCGTTCTTTTTCGCAAACTGCACCCACTCCGTCAGCTCTGCCTTGGTCAGCGCGGTGCCTGTCGGGTTGTTGGGGTAGCAGAGGTATATGATGTCCACCGGAGCCGTAGGCAGAGAGGGTTTAAAGCCGTTGGCCGCGCTGCACGGCAGATAGGTGATGTTCTCATAGCCGTTCTTCGCCGCGTCAAAATCGCCCGAACGCCCCGCCATCACGTTGGTGTCCACATACACCGGATACACCGGGTCCAGCACCGCGATGGTGCACTGGTCGGAGAACAGCTCCTGTATATTGCCGGTGTCGCACTTTGCGCCGTCGGAGACGAACACCTCGTCCGCCGAAATGCCCAGCCCCGCGTAGTCGTATGCGGCTATAGCTTCGCGCAGCCACGCATAGCCTTGCTCGGGGCCGTAGCCGTGAAAGCCGCCAGCTGTCGCCATATCGTCCACCGCCGCCTTCATCGCTTCGGTGACGGCGGGCGGCAGCGGGCAGGTGACATCGCCGATGCCCAGCTTGATGATATCGCCGCCATGTGCGCCTATCCGCTTCGCCATTTCGGCAAATAGATAGCTTCCTCTTAAGCGGCTGTAGTTCTCGTTGATCAATACCATTGGTGTATCTCCTTTTATTCTTCGCTGAACGCCCGCTGTAATGCACAGAGCATCACATCCGCAGGCGCTTTTTTTCCTGTCCATATCTCAAAGCCGATCGCACCCTGATGGACGAGCATACCCGCCCCGGTGATCAGCTTTTTTGCTCCTCGCTTTTTCGCTTCGTTCAGAAACGGTGTCATCGGCGGGTTCGGAATCACATCACACACCACCATCGCATCCGTAATGCCCGCCATGTCGATGTCCGGCAGGCTTGTGTCGGGATAAAGCCCCACGGAGGTTGCGTTCACCAGTATATTCGCATCGGTGGGTATGGCAACTGTCCCTGACCATTTAATGTACGCTGCTTCACAGCCGGTGCTGTCCGACACCAGCTTTGCCAAAGACGCGCCGCGCTCCTCGTTTCGGTTATATATGTATAGCTTCTTTGCGCCCGCCAGAGCGGCCTCAACAGCGATTGCCCGGCCTGCGCCGCCCGCGCCCAGCAGCGCAATTGTTGCGCCCTTGAGCGCCACGCCCGCTTCATCCAGCGAACGCGCAAAGCCCTGACCGTCCGTGTTATAGCCAATCAGCGTTCCGTTGTCGTTCTTCACGGTGTTCACCGCGCCGATCAGCGCCGCGCTTTTGTCTACCCTGTCCAAAAAGGGGATGCAAGCCACCTTGTGCGGTATCGTGAGGTTGATGCCCTTGAAGCTCAGTGCCCGAAGCGACTGCATTGCGTCCTTCAACGCCTCCGGCTTCACCAGCAGCGTCAGATAACGCCAGAACAGACCCATGGCTTCAAACGCGGCTTCCTGTATGACCACGGTCGGGTTTTCGTCCACCGGATACCCAAAAACGCCCACCAGCTCGTGCCGGAAATTCTTTGCCATCTGAGCCCCTCACTTTCGTAGTTTCCTCAGTTTGTAACCATATTTTATTTTACTCCAATTCACGCGCACGCGTCAACCTACAGAGGGGCCGCCGCGGGTGATTGCTAACACTTGCGAAGCCGCTTGAATAACCTGATAGTGGAGGGAGGAATAACGCTATGCTGCCATATAACCGGGAAGCCGCGGTGGACTATGCGCGCAAGTGGGCGTTGTCGCGCAACCCGAACTACTACAACTTCGACAAGCTGGGCGGAGACTGCACCAACTTCGTATCACAGTGCATTCACGCGGGCGGCGGGGTTATGAATCCGACACCCACCTTTGGCTGGTATTATGACAGCGCCAACAGCCGCTCGCCCTCGTGGACGGGTGTGGAGTTTCTGCATAGCTTTCTGGTGCGCGAGTCCGGGCAGGGGCCGGTGGGTATTGAGGTGCCGATGGAGCAGGTGCAGCCGGGGGATATATCACAGTTCGCTTCCGATAAAGGGCGGTTTTCCCACTCGCAGATAATCGTCTCGGTGGGATCGCCACTGTCGTTGGAAAGCATACTTGTCTGCACACACACCTACGATAGCTTAGATCGTGCGCTGTCCACCTATGAGTATACAAAGATACGCTTTATTCACATACTTGGTTCCCGATTGGGCAAATAGCCATTTTACATAAAAAACCTTGTATTATGACGTTCAAAAGCATATAATCATCTGCGGTCAACAAATAATAACGGAGATAGTATGCAAAAACAGGACAATATTAGGAACATAGCCATTGTGGCACACGTCGATCACGGCAAGACGACGCTGGTGGATCAGATGCTGCGCCAGTCAGGAATATTCCGCGCCAATGAAGCGGTGCGCGAGCGCGTGATGGATTCGGAGGATTTGGAACAGGAACGGGGCATCACGATACTGGCGAAGAACACCGCGATACAATACAAAGGAACGAAGATCAACATTGTGGACACGCCCGGCCATGCCGACTTTGGCGGCGAGGTGGAGCGCGTGCTGACGATGGTGGACAGCGTGCTGCTGCTGGTGGACGCGTTTGAGGGCTGCATGCCGCAGACGCGCTTTGTGCTCAAGAAAGCGCTGACACTGGGCAAACATGTGATGGCTGTCATCAATAAGGTGGACAGGCCGGGGGCGCGCCCCGATGCCGTGCTGGACGGTATCATCGATCTGTTCATTGAGCTGGACGCCTCGGAGGATCAGCTGGACTTCCCCGTGGTGTATACATCCGCGAAGGAGGGTACGGCCTCGCTGTCGCCCGATTCGCAGAATAAGGACATCTTCGCGTTGTTTGACGCGATACTCACGCATGTGCCGGCGCCTGTGGGAGAGCCGGACGGTGCGGCGCAATTCCTTGTCAGCAACATCGACTACGACGAATACATCGGACGTATCGCCATCGGTCGCGTGGAGCGCGGCGCGTTAAAACGCGGCATGGCGGCGACGCTTTGCAAGGTGGACGGTACCACAGAGAACGTGCGCATCACGAAGCTGTTTACGTTCCAGGGGCTTAAGCGTGTGGAGACAGAGATGGTGGGCTTTGGCGACATCGCCTCCATCGCAGGCATACCCGACGTCAACATCGGTGAAACGGTGTGCGACCCCGAAGCGGTGGAGCCGCTGCCTTTTGTCAAGATTGACGAGCCCACGGTTTCGATGAACTTCATCGTCAACAACAGCCCGTTCGCGGGGCGCGAGGGTAAATACGTGACGTCTCGCAACTTGAGAGAGCGGCTGTTCCGCGAGCTGGAGACCAACGTCTCGCTGCGCGTGGAGGAGACGGACACGACGGACGCGTTTAAGGTGTCGGGACGGGGCGAGCTGCACCTGTCGATATTGATTGAAACGATGCGGCGCGAGGGCTACGAGTTTTCCGTTTCCCGACCGCGCGTTATATTGAAGGAAGAGAAGGGGCAGACGCTGGAGCCGTATGAGCTGCTGATGATCGACGTGCCGGGCGATTACACCGGCGTGGTGATCGACAAGCTGAACACACGCAAGGCGCAACTGGTGGACATGAGCACCGAGGGCGGCGCGACAAGGATTGAGTTCAAGATCCCCGCGCGCGGGCTGATCGGTTATCGTAATGAATTTATGACGGACACCAAGGGCAACGGCATACTGAACCACATTTTCAGCGGTTATGAGGAATGGGCGGGCGATATCCCTGAGCGGCAGCGCGGCTCTATCATCGCGCACGAGCAGGGTGAGACCACAGCTTACGGTCTGTTCAACGCGCAGGAGCGCGGACGGCTGTTTCTGGGTGCGGGCGTTGCGGTGTATGCGGGTATGATCGTGGGCGAGAACGCGCGGCAGGAAGATATGGTGGTCAACGTTTGCAAGAAGAAGCAGCTGACCAACACGCGTGCATCCGGCTCGGATGAGGCGCTGCGGCTGACACCGCCGACGGTGTTGAGCCTTGAGCAGTCACTGGAGTTCATCGCGGACGACGAGCTGGTGGAGGTGACGCCCAAGAGCATCCGCTTGCGCAAGGCGCTGCTGAACAAGGAAGAGCGGGCGAGAGCCAACAAGAACAGCTGATATAAGGAAACGATACGAAAGCAGGGTGGTGCGCCATCCTGCTTTTTTGGATGGGTTGTATGAGGGATAATAGCGGGAAACTTAGCCGCCCGCTGCCGCCTTCATAAACGCCTCAACAGATAGAGGCTCATAGTCGGCCAGCTTTATATCGCTGGTGGCCTGCTGAAACACGTAACCACTGCGGGATAGGTTTCCTCCGCATTGATCGCGGCGATATCCGGCTTTTCGGTACAGCCTGACAGCATGATGGTTCCCAGCACAGCGATAATCGCAAACACTGTGGTTTGCACGCGTATCGTTTTTGCCATGATTACTCCAAATAGTGATTTTCTTTATGACGTGTCAGCGTTGCCGGAAGTTCCTGTACCTGTCGTTTTATTAAAAAATTAGACAGTTTAATAATTTTACACAAAGTACATTGACACGCATAGTAATATGTGATACATTTACCATCGGAGGTGAGGTTATGGAATTAAGCAGCGACCTCATACGCGGGCATATCGATACGATGCTGCTCGGATTCTTGAAGAGCGGCGATAAGTACGGCTATGAGATGGGCAAGCTGGTGGCACAGAAGAGTGCCGGACGGTATGAGCTCAAGGAGCCTTCGATGTACAGCACGATACGGCGTCTGGAGGCGCAGGGGCTGATTGAGGCGTACTGGGGGGACGAGACCCAAGGTGCGCGGCGGCGCTATTACCGCATCACAAACAAGGGTGCGGCTGTACACGCGCAGAATCTGAAAAACTGGGAATACGCGAAAAGCGTGATCGATCAATTATTGGAGGTCTGAAGCATGGGCGGTATCAATGATTATTTGAGCGATATCAGAAAGCAGTATCCGGATACGCAGGAGGTGCGCGAACAGATCGAGGAGCTGCGCGACACGCTGCACCTAAAA
Organism: Bacillota bacterium; assembly: GCA_023415795.1. Taxonomy (GTDB): domain Bacteria; phylum Bacillota; class Clostridia; order Christensenellales; family SZUA-584; genus SZUA-584. The sequence continues at coordinate 143,832 of JAEZJG010000014.1, forward strand.
ACGGAGGAATATCAGGCGATGGGGCGCACATACAATGATGCGGTGAAAGAAGCGATTGCGTCGATGGGGGATCTGACGCCGCTGCTGGATCAGGTGTCGGGCAACAGGCGCAGCGCCTACACAAGCCGCCTGAACCGCCACTTTGCCCGATATGGCGCACTGATGGTGGCGGCGGAATATCTGCTGGGCTGGCTGGTTTATCTGCTGTCTGCAGACAATCCGGGCTATGTTTATCTCAGCGGGTTTATCATCATAGGGTTGTTGTTGGGCGCGGTACTGGGCATATGGCTGCTGATTACACACTTCTTCTACAAACGCCACGCTGACAGTGTGCGTACCGTGGGGATGGCGTACAGAAAGCTGCTTCGCATTGCTCTCGCTATATGGGGCACAATATCCTTAGTTTTACTCGTATATAATGTCAGTATGCTGACTTACAGCGTCGGTATGTGGTCGGTATGGCTGATACTTCTCGTCGCCAACTGGCCGCTGGGCGTATGGCTGTATCATCGTCTTCTGGTGAGCGGCAGGTACGACGCGGAATAATCTATACATACAATGAGCGCTCTGCGGAATACCGCGGGCGCTTTTTGATTGCAGTGATTTGTCAGATGCAAAGCCGCCGTGATATAATCCGGTTATGGGCTTTCGCCGGGATGGCAGCGGCTGCACGGCTCCTTGCCCTCCTGCAGTGCCTGCTCCAATGTGACGGGGATGCTGGAATCGGACAGGTGGGAGCATCCGGCTTCGTGGTATTTCTTGCCGGATTTGGTGACGTACACGATGGGCTCGTCGGTGTATTTATCAAGGTCTTCCGGCGAGAGGGTGAACACCGGCTCTGCAGCGCGCAGCACAACGCCGCCCTGTTGGACGGTTTGGGGCACGCAAGCCGCCAGCGTTATCAGGCAAGCGGTGAGGAAACACAGCAGCAGCTTTTTCACCAAAAAACCCTCTGTTTCGATGGATTGCTTCCATTATAGCCACGGTGCGGCATATATTTCAATCACATACTTAAAATACTGGCAAGAAGGAGGCGCAGATGGAGAAAAGCGTTTTCGACAAATTTCCCTTCTTTGGGCAGATGAAGCCGGAGGATGCGGAGCTGCTGAAGCGAAGTGTGATCCGCCGCGAGCTGAGCAAGGGGCAGATCATGATGGGCGATCACAACCGCTGCACCGGTATACCAATGGTGCTGCGCGGACGGCTGCGCCTGTTCCGTATATCCGACAAGGGGCGCGAGATGACGCTGTATCACATTCGCGACGGTGAGCTTTGCATCATGGCGGGCGTTTGTGCAATGGGCGATGTGGAGTACGATTTTTCGCTGGAGGCCGAGCGGGACAGCGTGCTGGCTGTGATACCGCCCGACACGTTCAGGGAGCTGTTGTACCGCTGTGATCCGTTCAAGGTGCATGTGTTTAACGCGCTGGCGTTCAATCTCATGCAGTCTATTGAGACCATCGAAATGCTGCTGTTTGAAAGCATCGAGGAGCGCATCATGACGTATCTGCAGCACAACGCCAACGCGGATGGCGAGGTGAAGGCGACGCACGAAAAGCTGGCGGTCGAGCTGGGCTCGTCTCGCGAGGTGATCACGCGGCAGCTGAACAAGCTGGCGGATAAGGGCTTGATCGAATTGAAGCGCGGCAAGATATTATTGAAAGTAATTTGCGATTAGCGTAACTTTGTCACAGAAGAACAAACCAAACGGCGTTATTATAAACTCATCGGACAGGACGAATAATAATTCCGCAAGGAGGTTTAGTGATATGGCAATGACTATAACAAGGGATAACTTCAAGAAGGAAGTTGTGGAGGCAGGCAAACCGGTATTATTGGATTTTTGGGCTTCATGGTGCGCACCGTGCCGCATGCTGTCGCCGTCGATCGACCAGCTGAGCCAGCAGTATGGCGACAAGGTGGTTGTCGGCAAGATCAACATAGATGAAGAGCGCGAATTGGCGCAGCAGTTTGGTGTGATGAGCATTCCCAGCGTGTTTGTAATCAAAAATGGTAAGGTTGTGGACAGCGCGGTGGGCGTGAGACCCAAAAAGTACTACGAAGATGCTCTCGATAAGGCGATCAGCAACTGATCGGTCTAGAACGAAACCGTATAGCGTATCCTTTTAAAAACCCATATATTCAGGCCACGTAAACCGTGGTCTTTTTTTTGCGCTGTTATCGTTGAGTATCGCCCGGTGCCGTGTGTATAATGAGTATAACAACAAGGAGGAGTGAGCATGAAGATTGTGGTGCTGGACGGATATACGCTGAATCCGGGGGACATCTCGTGGGCGGCGCTGGAGGCGCTGGGTGAATTGACGGTGTACGACCGCACGCCGGCAGAAAAAACGATAGAGCGAATCGGCGACGCGCAGATCGTGCTGACCAACAAGACACGGCTGACGGCAGAGGTGTTTGCTGCCGCGCCGTGCATCAAATATGTGGGCGTGCTGGCAACAGGCTACGATGTGGTGGATGCCGCCGCTGCGAAGAAGCATGGCATACCGGTGTGCAACGTGCCGGGCTACGCGACGGACGCGGTGGCCGAGATGGTGTTTGCGCTGCTGCTGGAGCTGTGCCGCCATACCGGCGCACACTCCGATGCGGTGAAAAGCGGCGAGTGGACGGCATCGCCCGATTTCTGCTTTTGGAAAAGCCCGCTGACCGAGCTGTGCGGCAAGACGATGGGTATCGTGGGGCTGGGGCGCACAGGTCAGAAAACGGCAGCTATCGCGCAGGCATTTGGCATGAAGGTGCTGGCGGCAAGCGGCAGCCGAGTGCTGCCGGAATCCGACACGCTCCGTTATGTAACGCAGGAAGAACTGCTGTCACAGTCGGATGTGATCAGCCTGCACTGCCCGCTGACGGACGCGACAAAGCTGCTGATCAACAGGGACACCATCTCCCGCATGAAAGACGGCGTGCTGCTGATCAACATCGCACGGGGCGGGCTGATCGACGAGCGGGCGCTGGCCGAAGCGCTGAACAGTGGCAAGGTGGCGGGTGCGGCGGTGGATGTGGTGTCCGCGGAGCCCATCCATGCGGATAACCCGCTGCTGGGTGCAAAGAACATCGTTATCACGCCGCATATCGCGTGGGCGGCACGTTCGGCGCGCGAACGGCTGATGGCTGAAACCGCAAAAAATGTGGCGGCGTTTCTGTCTGGTCAGCCGATCAACGTGGTGAACGGAATATAGAGCGTAAACAGCGATAATAGATACGAAAAAAAGCCTTTGCAGAAGGCTTCAGTTTGATGACAAACCCATTATCAGGGGCGCTGCCCCCGAACCCCCGCCACTTTTTGAAGAAAAGTGGGAAAAGACATGTGAAAATGCCATGAATATGGCATTTTCAGCGGGATTCTTAAGGGATCAAATCCCTTAAGCGGAGGTGTGGAGGCAGAGCCTCCACGGTCTTAGACCTTTGTCAGCAGTCTGAAGCCATTGCAGAAGGCTTTATCTGACGGGATTCTCAAGGGGCTGGCCCCTTGAGCGGTAGATTGGAGGGTGAGCCTCCAAGAAATTAGACCTTTATTAACATAACCATATTATTCGGCATTTTGCAAAGAGGCGACCCAGGCACCGTTCTCCTTGAGGGCGCAGCCGCCCCGGCTCTCCTTGAGCGTCTCGTGACCTTCACGTATCTGCGCCAGCAGGCGGGAGCGCAGTGCGTCTTTGAGCGGCAGGCTCTTGACGCTGGCATCGGAGTATGGCGCGAAGGGGCAGGCTTCCAGCGCGCCGGTGGAGCTGATGTGCAAAAAGCCGCGGCCCGATGCAAGACAGCCGCCATACGGATCCTCGTTGCCCGGAAGCGACACCACCAGCATATCATATTTCTTGTACAAATCCTTCTCGATCAGGCGCAGATGCTCCTTTTGTTCGTCGGTGAGGCAGAGCGTCATGTCCTCCGCGCCGCACGGCACGTATTCGATCAGGAAGGCAGCCCGGCACCCGCGCGACTGCATATCATTGAGAAATCCGCCGCGGATAATCTCGTCGTAGTTGCGGCTGGTGAGCGTGACGGAAACGCCGAACATGCGGTTTTCCGCATCCAACTGCGCCATGACTTCGGTCACCGCGTCATACATGCCCGCGCCGCGCCGCTCATCCGTCAGTTCGCGCCCGCCCTCAAGACTGAGGATGGGGATCAGGTTACGCAAACGCGCTGCAGACTGCGCGGCTTTGGAGCTTAGCAACAGCCCGTTGGTGAACATGATGAACAGCATTTCGGGATGCGCCGCGGGCAGCTCCAGTATGCTGGTTTTCAGCAGCGGCTCTCCGCCTGCGAGCATCGTGACGCAGACGCCCAGCTCTGCCGCTTCGCTCACCACGCGCCGGATATCCTCCAGGCTGAGCTCGGCGGATTTATCGCGCTGCTGCTCACAGGCATAGCAGCCCTTGCAGGACAAGTTGCAATCGTTGGTGACGCTCAGTATCAGCACGGGTGGCACGATTAGATCATCATTTTGCGCCAGCGCTGCACGTGTTTTGGCTGATCTTTTGATATTGGCGGCGATTTTTGCGAACGCCGGAATATAGGCTGCTCTCTTTTTCAGAAAGCGCTTGTTCTGCGCGACAGCTTCCATCATCGTATTGTTGAAAAGCTGAATGCCTTGCTCCATCGTGACCTCCGTTACTCATAGCTTCACTGCATTTATATTCAATATTGCTTCGGTATAATATATTTTCTGACATCTGGCGATGTTTGCTATACAGCCGCAATGTTCTTGTAATAGAATATGGCAAGCTGGGTGCGTCCGCGCAGATTCAGCTTTTCGAGCAGCACGCTGATGCTGTTGCGCACAGTGCCCTCGCTTAAATACAGCCGTTCGGCGATCTCTTTGTTGCTGAGGCCCTCGGCCACTAGCGCGATGAGGTCGCTTTCCTTTTCGGTGAGACCCAGCGCTTTAGCATCCGACTTACCGCCCGAACTCATCAGGGCGGGTATCTTGGCGACGATATCTTCACCGAACACGCTTTGACCCGCCTCCACAGCCTTGAGAGACGGAAGGATGCTCTCAAAGTTCTGCTTGAGCAGATAGCCCTTCGCACCCATCTTGAGCGCTTTGACGATGTATTCATCGTCCGCGAACGTGGTGAGAAACAGCACGCGTGCGTCCGGGTGCTGCTGCAGTATGATCTCGCCCGCCTCCAGACCCGTCATGGTATCCATGCGGATGTCCATCAGCAGCACGTCGGGGCGGTGCTGCTCGTACAGCGCGATGGCTTCCTTTCCGTTGTGCCCGATAGCGGCCACCTGCATGCCGGGCGTGGCTTCAATGATGGTTTTCAGCGACAACCCCACCAAAGCATCGTCGTCCACGATAACCAATTTCATGCGTTGATCTCCTTGGGAATTGATACGAATACGGTAAAGCCGTCATCGGCGGTGATATTGACCCGCCCGTTCAGGGCAGTTACGCGCTGCGTGATGTTTTTCAGACCGATACCGTCGTCGTCGTGCGTTTTTTTGCTGCCGTTATCGCGCACGACCAGCTGATAGAATGCCGGGTGCTCCCGCAGCGTCAGGCTCACACGCGAGGCGTCGGAGTGGCGGATCACGTTGGACAGCGCTTCCTTGACCACAGCCAGCAGCGTATACTTCACCGCCTTGGGCGGTACGGAATCCACATCGTAGTCCAGCGACAATGGGCAGAAGGTGAAGCTGTCGGCCAGTGCTTTAACCTCGGCATGCAGATCAACGGATTCCTCGTGCAGATCGTGAATGCTGCTGCGTATGCTGTCCATGCCCTGCGACAGCGTATCTTTCAGCGTTTTCAGCCGCTCCTTGAGCGCCTCGTCCTGACAGGTGGCCAGCAGTGCGCCTGTTTGCAGTATGGTGTTGGACAGTATGTGTCCGATATTGTCGTGAATGTCCCGCGCGATGCGGTTGCGCTCGTTCAGCGTTGCGAGGTGTATTTCGTAATCCTGCTTCTCCAGCAGTTCCTTGTTCTTGCTTTCCAGCCTAATCGAAAACTCCTTGGCGGTATCGCGCAGTGAAAGGTATTCGGTCTTCTGCCGTTCCAGCTCGTTCGTGCGCCGTTTGAGCAGATACGACAGCCCCAAAAACATGACGGTAAACAGAAATTTGTCCAGCGGCAGATTTGCATAGCCTGTCGCCAGCGCGGGAATGGCTGCAAGAAGCGCCCAGCGCCAGCGCGAGCTGAACAGGTCGTAACAGATCAGCGGCAGGAAAAAGATGAAATCAGGATAGGGGATGCACAGCCCGCCCCATATCACCATCATCACCATGCCGGTCTTGTTTTCAGAGTAGGTGTGCAGCGCGCTGCCTGCGATGGCGCTGATCACGGGCACAACGATAAATATATCCGACCGATGCTGCGCCAGCACGGCGATGCAGATGATGAACAGTATCAGCTTATCGATCAGCTTGCTCATACGTCAGGCTCTTTCCGATATAAAGTCCGCTGCGTAAACGGCATAGGGGGCGAGGAAGGCATTGATGGCGTTTGCAATATCCGGCTGGTTCAGCGCGGTGCGGATGGCAGCGACGGTGTCAGGATCAGTGAGCGTCGCGTATTCCGCGCGGATGTTGCACCGGCGGCAGGACATGTCCGGGGCGAGTGCCTCCAGTGCTGACACGGTTTCATCCGCAGTCAGGCTGCCCAGAGCCCGTCTGTCAGCACACAAACCCAACACAGCGTTTGCAACCTTGTCTGGGTCCGCTTCTCCGCCGATGTCGAACAGCGCGGAAACCAAGGCGGCAATGTCGGCGCTGCCCATCAGCGATAGATCAATGATGGCGCTGTCCGGCGTATCTGCCGATTCGATGATGCTGTCTGCCCAAGCGGTCACATACCGCTGCGAGAGCAGCCCGGCAATCAGCCCGATTCGGCAGACCTCAGCCTGCTCCTTCATTGTCAGCATGATGCTTCCTCGTTTCTTGTTTCGCATTGGCTACACAAATTCTAACATTCGGCGGGATGAAAGGCAACGGCAACGGTGACAAATGTCATGTTCATTTTGTGAGCAGCTTCACTGTGATGTGATGGTTGTTTCCACTACAATAAAATCAACAAAGTTTGGAGGGGAACGAATATGGTAGTCAGTGTTAAAAATCTGGTCAAGAGATACGGTGATCTAATCGCGCTCGATCATTTCAGCCTGGATGTGGAGGAAGGCGAAATTTTCGGGCTGCTGGGCCCCAACGGCTCCGGCAAGACAACGACAATCAATTGCATACTGTCTCTGCTCAAGATCGACAAGGGAACGGTGGAGGTGTTCGGGAAGACGATGAAGCCGGACGCTTACGACATCAAGCGCGACATCGGCATCGTGATGCAAAACGTGGCGGTGTTCAATGAAATGACGGTGCAGCAAAATATCAGCTATTTCTGCGGGCTGTATGTGGAAGACAAACAAAAGCGCGAAGCTCTGGTGGAGGAAGCGATAAAATTCGTGGGATTGGAGGATTTTCGCAAGTTCTATCCCAAGAAGCTGTCCGGCGGTTTGCTGCGGCGGCTGAACATTGCCTGCGGTATCGCGCATAAGCCCAAGCTTATCATACTCGACGAGCCCACCGTGGCAGTGGACCCGCAAAGCCGCAACAACATTCTGGAGGGCATCAAGGAGCTGAACAGGCAGGGCGCAACGGTGATATATACCTCGCACTACATGGAAGAGGTGGAGCAGATATGCACGCGCATCGCCATCATGGATAAGGGCAAGATTATCGCAATGGGCACCAACAGCGAGCTCAAAGGCATGATCAAGAAGGGTGAGAAAATCACCGTGGAGCTGCTGGGCGCATACAACGGCCTGCTGGACGCAATCAAGCAGCAGCCCAATGTTCTGTCGGCAGAGATATCTGGGCAGACGCTGACGGTGCATGCCGAGCATGGGCGCAGCAACCTGTCGTCGATATTGCTTTACCTGAGCAGCCGCAGCATCGCGCATGGTCGGGTATACTGCGAGCCGCCGACATTGAACGATGTGTTTTTGGAGCTGACAGGCAAAGAACTCAGGGATTAGGGGGAGGCGAGAATCATGTTTTTGCATATATTCGTAAACCGGTTCAAGTGCCTCTTGCACAACCGGCAGCTGATATTTTGGACGCTGCTTTACCCGCTGGTGCTGGGCACCTTCTTCAGCCTGGCGTTCACCAACATCGACAGCGGCGACGCGTTCACCAGCATTCCGGTTGCCGTGGTGAACACCGCCGAGTATCAGGCGGACACCGCATTTCAGGGTGCGCTTAACTCGGTATCAAAGGGCAGTGAGGCACAGCAGCCGCTGTTCGTTGTATCGGAGGCTTCACAGGAGGAAGCCGACAGCATGCTGAAGGAAGGTACGATAAAGGGGTATATACTGCTGGAGAACGGCTCACATGTGGTGGTGAAGGAAACGGGCATCAGCCAGACCATTATCAAGCAGTTCACCGACAGTTACATGCAGGTGGGATCAGCCTATATGCGTATTGCGCAGACCAACCCGGCGGCGCTGGCGGATTTGAATTCTGAAGGCTCGGATAGCTATGTGAAGCCTGTGGCACCCGGCAAGCAGGAGAACCCGCACAGCTGGGTCATCTACTACTATTCCTTGATTGCAATGGGGGCATTGTTCGGCGGCTTCTGGGGTATCAAGGAGATCACCGACATACAAGCCAACCTGTCGGCCAATGGTGCGCGGCTGAACACGGCTCCGGTCGGCAAGCTCAAGATGCTGGTGTACTCGTTCCCCGCTGCCATACTGATACAGTTTTTGTCGTGTGTGGTGCTGGTGGTTTACCTCAGCCTCGTGCTGGGGGTCAGCTTTGGGGATCAGCTGCTGTTTGTGCTGCTTGCGTGCCTTACGGGCAGCATCACGGGCGTAACATTCGGCGCCATGATCGGGGCGGTGGTGAAGGGCGGCGAAGGCATCAAGACGGCAGTGCTGCTGGTTTCCAGCCTGTTGATGTCGTTCCTGGCAGGGATGATGGTGCCGGGTGTGAAATATGCCGTGGTGCAGGCGGTGCCGGCAATGGCCTGGCTGAACCCGGCCAATCTGATATCCGATGCGTTCTACTCGCTGTACTACTATACCTCGTACACCAAGTTTTTTGAATGCATTGGCCTGCTGCTCGGCTTCTCAGCCGTGTTTACACTGATCGTGTATCTGATCACGAGGAGGCAAAGATATGCAAGTCTTTAACGCTTATTTTAAAGTGGTGCGCAAGCACTTCAAGGTTATCATGATCTATCTGATCGTATTTGTGGTGCTGTCCGCCATTATATCGAACGTTATCAGTGGGCAATCTGCACCGGCCGCATACTTTGAAACAAAGTATAAGATTGCGCTGTTTAACGAGGATAGTGAAGCAGCGCTTGCACAAGGGCTGGAGCAATATATAAGCCAGAACTCCAATATCGTTGAAATTGAAAATGATTTGAATCAGCTTCAGGATGCGCTGTTCTATGAGCAGGCCGACTGCGTGGTCACGATACCGCAAAACTTTTCAGATCGATTTATGAGCGGCAGTGCGGTGCAGGTGGAGAGAATGTCCGCGGCCGGAAAACCCGCCAGCATCTACACAGATTTTATGGTGGACAGATATCTTGGCATGGCCGCGCTTTATGTACAGAGCATGCCGCAAGCCACGCAGCAGGACATTGCAAACTATGTGGCAGAGGATCTGCAAAAGTCGGCAGCATTGGAATACCGCCAGCCAGAAACGGCACCCGCACAGCCCAATGTCATCACCTTCTACTTTCAGTTTCTCGCATACAGCCTGCTGGCGGCAATGATGATGGGCGTTTCGCTGGTGATGATGTCTTTCAACGAGACTAACCTTAGCAACAGGATGTCGTGCTCGCCGCTGAAATCAGTGCAAATGAATTTGCAGATGGTGCTGGCCAATGTGGTATTTGCGCTGCTGGTGTGGGCTGTGATGTGTGCCTATATATTGGTGTCTTTCGGTCCGGCAAAGCTGGATGCGAGCTTCATTCTCCTTTGCATCAACGCGCTGATATTCACGCTGGTCAGCCTGAGCATCGGTTTTTTAATGGGTAAGTTTATCAAGAATTCTGGCGTGCAGGCTGCGCTGACAAACGTTATATCGCTGGGTATGAGCTTCCTGTGCGGTGTGTTCGTAGAGCAAGCAATGCTGGGAAAAACGGTACAGACGTTGGGCAGCTTCATGCCCACCTACTGGTATGTCCGTGCCGTGAATGCCATCGGGAGCATGGGCGAGGTGAACACCCAAAGCATTGCGCCGGTGGTGGAGAGCATGCTGATACAGCTGGGTTTCGCGGCGGCGATACTGATTGTGACGCTGGCGGTATCCAAGCAACGTCGCAAAGCGGCACTGTAATCCAAGCTGCAAAGAGAAAAGCGCGAAACCCCCAAAGGTTGCAGAAAGCGCAGGGGGTTTCGTGCTTATTTAATTATATGGACACGCGATATGAGGTATTATTCGTCCTGCAGGGCGGCGTAGCCTTCTTCGCCCGTGCGAACCTTGATGACGTTCTCGACATCGAAGACGAATATCTTGCCGTCGCCGACGTTGCCGGTGTACAGCGCCTTCTTAACGGTGCTGACGAGCACGTCGGTCGGAACCTTGCAGATGACGATATCAACCTGCACCTTGGGCAGCAGCTTGGTTTCCATCTCGACACCTCTGTATTTGACGGGATGACCCTTCTGCATGCCGTAGCCCATGACGTTGGTGACCGTGATGCCGGTGATGCCGATGGAATCGAGCGCACTTTGCAAAGCGGAGAACTTGTTCTGATTGGTGATGATGGTGACCTTGGTCATCTTGGCATCCGGGTGAGCGTTGTTGACCACCGACACAGCGACATCGGCTGGGACAGCGCCGGACGGCACAGAAGCTTCGCCCATGTCTGCCAGCGGAACGGCGATCATGAAATCGCCATAGGCGCTTGCAAGGCCGTGCTCCTTGATATCAAGACCCTGTATTTCTTCTTCCGCCGAGACGCGCAGACCGTTGGTCTTCTTGATGATGGCGAAGAGAATAAGTGAGGTTACGATTGTCCATGCCGCGATGGCGAGGATACCGATGGCCTGTGTGCCCAGCTGTGTAAAGCCGCCGCCGTAGAAAAGACCGTCTACTGTTGCGCCGGGGGCTGAGGTAGTGGCGAACAGGCCAACAGCCAGCGTACCCCAGATACCGTTAACGCCGTGTACCGCGATAGCGCCGACCGGATCGTCTATGTGCAGTTTAAGGTCAATAAATTCGACTGCGACCACAACGAGGATACCGGCGACAAAGCCGATGATCGTTGCGCCCAAACCGTCCACAGCGGCGCAGGGGGCTGTGATGGCCACCAGACCGGCCAGCGCACCGTTAAGCGACATAGAGACATCGGGCTTGCCGTTTTTGATCCAAGTGAAGAGCATCGTTACGACAGTGGCTACGCCGGGAGCGATGGTAGTGGTGGCGAAGATTGTACCCATCTGTTCCACGCTCAATGCCGCAGCGCCGTTAAAGCCGTACCAGCCAAACCAGAGGATGAACACACCGAGTGCGCCCAGCGTGATGGAGTGACCGGGGATAGCGCGGGATATCTTTTTGCCCGTCTTGGGATCCCTTGTATACTTGCCGATACGCGGCCCAAGTATAGCGGCGCCGATGAAAGACATGATACCGCCCACCATGTGAATGGCCGAGGAACCAGCGAAGTCGATATAGCCCATGTTGAATAGCCAGCCGCCGCCGTTCCATACCCAGCCTGCTTCAATCGGGTAGATGACAAGACTGATGACGGCGCTGTATATGCAGTACGCCGAGAACTTGGTGCGTTCTGCCATAGCGCCGGATACGATGGTGGCAGCGGTGGCGCAGAACACCAGATTAAACACGAAGCTGGACCACGGGAAGTTCGAATAGTCGGTGAAGATTTGGAAATCTGGCACACCGATCAGGCCAAACAGATAGTTTTCACCCATCATCAGCGAGAAGCCTATGACCATGAAAACTACGGTGCCGATGCAAAAGTCCATGAGGTTCTTCATGATGATGTTGCCGGCGTTCTTCGAACGGGTGAAGCCGGTTTCCACCATTGCAAAGCCGCCCTGCATGAAGAACACGAGCGCCGCGCCGATCAGGAACCATACCGGGAATACTGTTCCGTTTACAGCTTCCATAATTTCTGTCATTTTATGAT
>JAEZJG010000002.1 GCA_023415795.1 Bacillota bacterium
TCAGCCAATAGGTAAACGTATCTTCGCCATACCAGTTTTCATGAGGCACATATTCCACCTTGTTTGCCACCACGGTTGCGCTGCCGTGCTGCGACGCTACCGTCGCGCCTGTCAGCGTGATGGTAAAGCTGCTCTTGCTGTGCAGCGAGCCAAGATTCAGCGACGCATTGGTATCCACGTCCGTATGGTTCGCCATCACGTCGATGGTGGTCGGGGTATCCTCGTTGGTTGTCTTGTTGTCAGCGTTTGCAACCGGATTGTCGTTCACCTGAGTAATCGTTACCGTTACCGTCGCCTTATCCTGTGCTTGGCCATCTGTGACAAAGTATTCAAACGAATCCGTCCCGTTATAGTTTAAAGTCGGCGTATAAACAAGCTTGCCGTCCACAATACTGACGGAGCCATGATCGGGCGCATCAAGCACGCCACCTGTCCGCGAGAGCGAAATGACCTCGGCAGCAGCACTCGTGTCCTTATTCAGGTTCGCATCCAAATCTATGTCGGATGCAAGCAGCAGTGCATCAATCGTAACGGGATTATCCTCAGTGGTTGCTGCATCCAAAATATCCGCAGCCACCGGTGCATCGTTCACCTGCTTAACATTAACGGTTACTGTAGCGATATTGCTTTCCGCAGCAGCCAAGTCCTTCGCTACATAGGTAAACGTGACCGGACCGTTGTAGTTAGCGTTAGGTTGGATGTTCACTCCGCTTCCGTCAGCTTTTCTCGTGATCACCGCGTTGTCGTCATTGTCTGTGACATAGCTCACTGATATAGCCTCAGGCGTGCCTGTACCAATATCGCCGTCAGTATCGTTAACAAGCACATTAAGGAATGTCAGCTCATCCTCCTGTACATCATACGTGTCGTTTACGGCGACAGGCGCTTCATTAACGCCATTTACTTTGAAGGTAAAGGTGGCCGTTCCCGTCGCTCCGGCTGCGTCTTTTGCTGTCAGTGTTATCGTTGTTGTGCCGTTCCACTTGCCATTCGGCTTCACATCGATTGCTGTATCCGCGCCTGTTCCCGTGTCCAAATGCAGCCCGCCCAGCACCAGCACCGGATTCGAACTTTTAGCTGTCAGTGTAACCTTAGTTGCCAGATCGTCGTCCACATCAACGACTTCAAATGGGATGTCACTAACCGCAAAACCCTCGGTCGTCTCATAAGCGATCTTATCCGTCATCGTCACCGTAGGCGCATCGTTGACAGGGGTTACAGTTATGTTGGCTCTGATCGTGTAATCATCATCACCAAAGCTATCATGAACAACATATTCAAACCAATCGGCTTCATTGCTATTCAGAGCTGTAAGATAGTACACAGATTTCCCGTCGGCCGCAATGCGCGCCGTACCATGCGTACCATTTATCGAAATATTCGTCACCGTCAGGTTTGAGGGATCGTCCACGTCAGCGCCATTGAGCACCATCAGTTGCTTCTCTATATCCTCAACAACCGTATAGTCCTTAGGATCGGTGCTCAATACATCATCGACCGGTGTCACCGTCAACTTGAAAGAAACGGTATCCGTTTTAACCGGTGAGCCGGAGTCCGTGACCGTCAGCGTTATCGTAGATTCGCCATATCCGTCCGCCACAGGTGTAATCTTGACAGTTCTATCGCTTCCTGTCGCCGGATTGGTAACAACAACGTTCGCATTCGGTATCAACGTTTTATTGCTTGAGTTGACGCTGACAACCAGAAGCTTGTCGTCATCCTCTTCATCCGTTACGGTAAATGGAATATCCGAAGTCGATGTATCCTCAGCGATTGTTTTATCCGTAATGGGATCGGTAATAACCGGTGCATCGTTGACCGGCGTCACCGTTACCGTTACGGTCGCGCCAGAGCCCGCGCCGGAAGCATCCTTCATTGTATAAGTGAAGCTATCCGTATAGCTTGTGGTATCGCTTCGGTTAGGATTAGGTGTATATACCGCTTTGTTGCCCGTAATCTGTACCGAACCGCCGTTTGTCGTTTCCGATACGGTCATCAGCGTCAGCGTGTCGCCTTCGTTACCAGCCTGCGTATCCACATCATCGTTGGACAGTACGTCGATTGTCACAGGCGTATTCTCATTGGTGGTCGCAATGTCGTCGGCCGCTGACGGCTCGTCGTTAACGGCAGTCACAACAACCACAAAGGTGTCCTCGGTGTAATCTTCCCCGTCGGACACACGCAGCGTAATGGTTGCCGTACCATTGCGGTTATCGTTCGGGTTCACTTCAACCTTTCTGGCTCCATCTCCCTCAGAAGTTATCACAACATCGCCCGCATCCACCAGCGTCGTATTATCGCTGCTGACAAAGGTAACCGTCAAATCACCCGCAGCTGTTTCAACATCTTCCACCTCAAAGTCGCTGATGCCGTTAGCCAAATCCTCAGTCAGGCTCATATCCGGCGGGTTCACCTTAAAGACAGGCGGATCGTTAACGGGGTTTACAGTAACCGTCACTTTAGCCATCGCGGCAACATCGCCGTCCGAAATTGTATAGGTAAACTCGTCGGGACCATAATAGTTCAGCGCAGGCGTGTAGCGGATCTTTCCATCCACCACCGATAGCGTACCATGCGACGCTGTGCCTGGATCGGTCACAGTAATCGCATCACCATAGGCAATATCCGGGTCGACGTCATTTTCGGTTGCCGCAATATCGATAGCCGTATCCTCGTCCGTCGTAACCGTATCTTCATAAGCCACAGGCGCATCGTTGATCGGATTTACCGTCACCGTGACAGTCGCAGTATCAACTTCACCTTCGCTATCCTTTATGGAATAGCTAAAGCTATCAGTACCGCTCCAGTCGCCAGTCGGCACATAACGTATCTCATTACCTTCTTTTGCGGTGGTTCCGTGGGATGGTGCCCCCACCGTTAGTACGCTCAGCGTATCGCTTGGCAAATCGACATCGGTGTCGTTGTTCAGCACTGCGATCATCACCGGTACATCCTCATCCGTCGTGTCCGTATCATCCACTGCTACCGGCGGGTCGTTTACAGGCGTCACTATCACCTTAACCTCACCGGAAATGCCGCGATGGTTCTCGGGCTGCTCGTCGTCGACATAAACGGTAAAGGAGTCATTCCCAACGTAATTCTCATCGGGTGTATATGTATAGCTTCCATCCGGATTCACAGTTACGGAACCGTGGGTCGGCGCAGCATCCAGATAGAACTTCATATCATTACCTTCGGCATCCTCTGCTTCCAGCGTCCCCGTATAATCCGTATCTTCAGGGGTTGTGATATTTGCCGTTATGATCCTTGGCGCATCGTTGACCGCAATAATCGTTATATTCCATGTCACCTGCGTATCGTTCGCTCCGTCTGATACCTTGAACTGCACGGGAACAACACCCGACTGATCCTTCTGAGGCGTGACAGCAATAACCTTGCGTCCCTCCGGGTTAGTAGACAGCACAATGCCCGCGTTCGCGATTATATCCGGCTCCGTCGAATTCATTGTGATGATGAGGTTCTCGTTTGACGTTTCCTGATCGTCCACCTCAAATACGAAGTCCTTAGGCGTATCCTCCAGCATCGTCCAGTCTTCAACGGGATATTTCGCGATGGTCGGTGCGTCATCAACTGCCGTCACCTCAACAGTGACCTGTGCCGTATCCGTGCCACCTTTCCCATCACTGACGGTATACGTAAAGGTATCCTCGCCGTTGAAGTCATCATTCGGTGAATAGGTGACGTTCGTACCATCAATAGCTGCGATACCGTTTTCCGGCTGCGTGACAGCATCCAGCGAAAGCGCGTCGTTTTCAGGATCGCTGTCGTTGTCCATCACGTCAATTGTGATGTCCACATCCTCGGTTGTCTCGGCATTGTCCGGTTCTGCGCGCGGCGGGTCATTCTGTGCTGCAATGTCCACCGTAACGGTAGCCGTTGCTGTTTTACCGCCTGCATCCATAATCGTATAGTCAAAAGTGGCTGTTCCGTTGTAGTCGCCCTGCACACTATAGGTAACAGTGCCATTACCATTGTTCACCACGGATCCGACGCTGATATTGGTGATGGATATAACACGAAGCGTACCCGGTTCAATATCCGAATCATTCGCTGTCACATTTATGGTTGTGCTCGTCGTACCCACAACAGCTCCCACATTTTCACCAACGTCTGCCGAATCGTCCAAGGCTGTCGGGCTGTCGTTGACAGGCACCACTGTCAGCTTGAACTGCGCTTGAGTATCAAGCGGCTCCGGCTCCTGATTATCGCTGGCAACCACCGTGATAATTGCTTCGCCATACTTATTGAGTGCGGGATTCAGCGTAATGGCCATATCCGTACCCGACACCTGCGAGATGGAAATGCTGCCGTCTGGAATCAGCTCCTGATTGCTGGATGTAATGGTGTAGTGAGACGCCGCAGACATGTCATTGTCTACATCTGTCACGGTCAGCGGCACAACCTTGGGCGTATCCTCGTCGGTGGTCTGGTAATAAACCAGGTTCGTGATTTCAGGCTGGTCGTTCACCGGTTCTATCGTCAGGATTGCGGTCTTCTTGGCAGAAAGATGTGCCCCCGTATCATCCGTTACCGTAAACGTCAGAGAGTCCGAGCCGTTATAGTTTTCACTGGGCGTATATGTGATCGTACCGTCCGCGTTCACAACAGCGCTGCCATGTGCGGGACTGTCACCATCCTCTAATGACACAACAACGTCGTCTCCGTCCACCTCGCTGTCGGGCGTAATCACGGAGAACGTCACATTCGTATCTTCATTCAGCGTCCGGCTGACTGCAGTGGGAACCGGCGCATCGTCAACCGGTGTCACGGTCATCGCCATTTTATGCTCTACCCATGCCATACCGTCGGTGACGCCCACCATAAGATCTGTCGTCCCGTTGGCATTGGGCGCGGGCTTTGCTGTTACCTGCGTTGTTCCTGTCGTGCGGTCATACGTCACATTCAGCGTCAGCATTGCAGGCGAACCACTTGTCGTATTGGTTGTATATGCGTAGAATACGAGGCTGGGGTCAGAGCTGTCTATGTCGTGGAAGGTTACTGTAAACTCCGCTCCGTCGCTGTCCTCCGCACACTCAGCGGTGTCCGGCGCGCTGTCTATCACCGGTGCATCGTTGATCGGATACAGACGGATATAGAAGGAGCCTGTTGCGCTCTCCGGTTCACCTGTGGCGTCTGTTTGCGTAACTTTATAGTCAACCCAATCCGCACCGTTCATGTCTGCGGCGGGAGTAAACCGCACGGTGTTGTTGTCCACCACTTCGAGTGTACCCAGCGTAGTTGTATCGAGCAGCTCCAAATCGTAAGTCACACCATTGGGATTGTGAATAGACAAGTCGAACTCTATTGCTGCCGAATCCTCATCACGGTAGATATAGTTATGCTCTGTATACATTGAGCTGTGGAACACCACCCCGATGTACATATAGGCGTCCGCATAGCGGTAATCACCCGTGTCATCATCCCGGTCAATGATACGGTATTTAATTTGGTCCGCTCCGTTGCTGTTGGGTGAAACAGACGTACGGGTATATGTTATTTTTCCCGTAGCGGAATCCATCACAGCAGTGCCATATGCAGGCTGTTCCACAATTTGATACAGCTTTACGGCATCGCCATCCGGGTCATAATCACCCGAAAGCACGTTAATCGAACCAGTAGATTCTGAACCAGTGGTGTTTGGCAGTGCCACCCAGTTGCTGTAATTAACCGGCGCATCGTTAACCGCCGATACTATGATGTCCACATAGGTCGATGACGACGTGCGCCCATCCGTTACGGTATAGGTCAGCCGCTCAGTGCCGTTCCAGTTGCCATATGGCGTATAAATATAGTTATCCCCGGAGCGATACAGATAGCCGTGCAAAGGAGACGATATGCTGCCAACCCAGAAGGTATCGCCTTCGTCAGGATCGTTATCGTTTGCAAGCAGCGTTATCTCCCCCGGTCCGTCTTCTTTACCGTCATCCACCAGCTTTAGAATTGCAGAGGTGTCCTCGTCTATAGTAACCGATTCGGGCTGCGCCTCAGGTGCATCGTTGCCCGGATATACTGTCAGCGTGAATGTAGCCGTGCCTGTGTTGCCGGTTTCATCCGTCGCTGTCACCGTAATTGACGATGTTCCATACTTATTGTGTACGGGCTTAAGCTTCAATTTGAAGTTTCCGCCGGTGCCAGCCGTAACGATAACATTGTCTTCTTCAATAGGCAGCAAACCAGTGTTAGTTGACGACACACTGATGTCGGCCGAATCATCCAGATCTGTATCCGTCACAGTAAAAGAGATATCCCCCGTATCGGCGTCTTCCATAATATATTGGTTGGGAATCATACTGATTGTCGGTGAATGCGTCGTGCTGTTTATTACGAGTGTCACCGTTGCCAAGTTGGAATCATCCGTCAATGGGTCTCCATCCGAAACCTGATAGGTGAAAGTACCGGTTCCGTTTTCACCGTTAGCTGCGCGATAGGTAAAAGCCTGTTTATCCTCATTGAAGGTGAGCAACCCGGCCAGAGAATGCCCAACCCAGCTGCTAGGCACCACAGTCAATGTATCTCCATCCACATCGTGGTCGTTACCCAATACTGAGAATGTACGTATCCCGGAAAGCGGAACGTTAATTCTGTCATTAACCGCAACGGGAACGTCAGGCGTGGGATTGATTGTAATCGTTAAAGTATCGGATGTGGCCGCCGAACCGTCGCTGACTGTGATGGTTACCTGCGCAGGGCCATAAGCATCCGCAACCGGGTTTACAGTAAGCGTACAATTACCGCCGTTATTGACGACAACCAAACCGTCTTCCGCTATCTTGCCAGTATCCGTGGTCGCCGCACGCACCAACAAATTGCCGGGGAGTGTTTCGTAATCACCGACGGTAAATGATATAGCCTCACTCTCCGTATCCTCATTGGTAGAGTACGGACCTTCAGGAATCGTAATAGTCGGCGCATCGTTAACCGGCACAGCCGTGAGCTTGCACGTTCCCATATCTGTTCCGCCGTGTCCGTCGGATACAACATAAACAAAGCTGGTTACCCCATCAAAGTTTGCGGGAGGCGTATAGCTCAATGTATCGGCATCCACCAGCGTTACGGTACCATCACTGGGCTGCGCCGCTATGCTTGTTATGCTTAACGTATCCCCGTCTATGTCCCTGTCGTTGGCAAGCAGTGTCGATGCCTCAATCAAGAATTCGGGTGTATCCTCCATAAACGTCAGCTCATCATCCTTTGCGACCGGTGCGTCGTTCAGGTTGGTGATATGCAGCAAAAATGTTTTTGTCTGAGTGGTAAAACCATCGCCCAGCGTCAGCTTGACGGTAACATCACCGAAAGCATTCGGCATAGGTGTTACCTGCAGCACCACGGCATCGGAGCTATCACCTAGCCCTGTGATTTTCAGTCCGCTGGTTCTCAGCAGCTTTTGCGTGGCGTCCAATGATACCGCCTGCAGCATAAGCGATTTGGCTTCCGTCTCCAAGTCTTGTATAGAGAATGTTATTTCTGCATTTTTGCTGTCTTCATCGATGGTGTATTCTGTTCCAAGCCCCACAAAAACAGGCATGTCGTTCAAACCACGCACCGTGACCGTCACCGTTGCCGTACTCTGCAATCCCTCTTTATCTGCAATTGTATACTGAAATGTATCTGTCCCAAAGAAATCAGGCTCAGGTGTGTAGCGTATTTGCCCACTCTCGATAACCGCCGTTCCATGAGCCGGATTCACAGCAATAGAATGAATCGATATCGTCTCCTCCTGAGATGACGACATATCGATATCGTAATCGTTATCCAGCACATCAATCAACACATTTCCATCTTCGTCAACCCGTGCGGTATCTGGCACGGCCGTAGGAGGGTCGTTGACTGCTGTCGCGCTGATATATACCGTCGCGGATGCTGTACCGCCGTGTCCATCCGAAATGGTGTAGGTAAACTGATCAGAACCGTTGTAGTCTCCCGACGGGGTGTAGCGTATCTGCCCACCCACAATAGCTGTTGTACCATGCTGTGGCATACCCGGATTGGTAATTGTCAGCGTATCACCGTCCGCCGTGTCGTAGTCGTTTGCCAGCACGTCAATCTTGATGCTGCCGTCCTCACTTGTCACGATGCCTTCATCATCCACCGCAACAGGTGCATCATTAATAGAGCTCACAGTAACATTGAAGGTTCTCGTCGCCTGCTCGTCGCCGTCCGATACCGTTACGGTGACAGCAACCGGCCCACCGTATAAATCAGCGCCAGATACGATTTCTAAGGTTGCGATTTCACCCGACTTTGATACATTAAGCTCGGTGATTAAATCAGTATCTGCCGATGTCGCAGTGATACTTAATTCACTCAGATCCGACTCACCATCTGCCACATCCAGTGTAATGGTTTTTGGCACGTCCTCATCCATTTGGACATCCGCAATGGCTGCGAGCGTAGGCGCAGTGTTGAGTTCTTCCTCTCTGAAGGTATGGTTTCCGGCGTTGTCTTCTGCCCAAATGGTGAATACGCCGCCTTCCGACAGCGAAAATTTCCCGCCGGTGATGTTTGTCCCGCTGCCTGACAGGAAATATTCAGCATCTCTTATACCATTGGCATACTTTAGAGACTTTAGACCGGACAAACCTTCGTCGCGAGCGCTCACCGTGACATCAACACGCCCGGACGCAACCTCCGTATCCACATCATCAATAACAGGTTCAAGCTTGTCGATCTTAACGGTACCGCTAACAGCGGAGGACCTGTTTCCCGCATCGTCCAAAACCGTCACATCAATCGTGTACTGACCACTGTCCGAAAGTGAATAGTTAGCCGGCAGGTTTGTCCATGTCCCGCTGTTCAATCGGTATTGGTATCTTTCAGGCGCGCCAGTGGCTGTTCCCAGCGCGGGTACTGTTACACTCACATCCTGATTTGTCCAATTGGTATTCGACAAGGTAAGCGTACCCGGAGCTGCCGGCGCTGCGGTATCAATATTCGTTATAGTGATGTTGCGCACTGTCGACGTTTTTCCCGCATAGTCCTTGCTGTAGGTTGAAAAGCTCATATTAGAATTAGCTTGGAATGTGTATGGAGAGGTTGTCTTAACTTTAATGTCATTTACATAGATGCCTTCAAGACCGCTGTCGCTGTCCGCAGCGCTCACCGTTACTGTGATAGGCTGGTTTGTCCAAGCTGTGCTGTAATCCACGGTGCAGGAGGGGGCTGCCGCATCACGAATTTTGATGCTTGTATTTTCGAAGATAACAGTGTTGGTGCCATCTGTATTTTGTCCGTTGAGGTATATAACAATTGAGCGCGTGCCTGATGGAATGCTCGCGCTTGACGATAGTATTTCTTCACCGGGTATGGCGTTGTCCACCTTGGCAAGATTAACTGATGAGATAATATCCGAATAATCGGTGCGGCGAAATTCGATTCTTGCCGTGGGAATGTCGTTGTTGGCTCCGCCTTCATCCCCAACATAGGTTTTGGTAGAGAAATCAATCTCCAAGCCACCAAGATCAATGGCTTGCGAGATATCATAACCTTCTTCATCCAGCGCCACAAACCCAACAGCTTGTCCCAATCCCGAATCAGTCATGGTAACCACGCCCGATCCTATCGTAGCACCTGATCCGGAAAATGTGCTGCCCGTTACATTTTCAACATCATATCCGCGGAAATAATATACGCTGGCGCCCAGCGCCACATCGCCCACCCAAAACATTTGCACAACGAGCGTCACGCATAACAATAACGCGGCCAGCTTCAAACTGAATCGTTTAGTTTTAGACCCCAACCCAGTATTCATTTGTATCCCCCTAAAGATGTCATAGCACTAACTATTTTTTGTATGTATATTTAACCGTATATTAGTATATCAAAACAGGCTAACAGACTGCCGGATCGCGAATTTACTGACTCAAAGCATTACCAACAAAAACAGCGCGCGTTTCAAACCAATACCGCCGCCCGCGCCTGCTAACAATATCGTTTAGTTTATAGTGCTTCCTGCTATAATGGAAATATTTTTGTATTAACCAAAAAATACCGAACAGCTGCGTATATGTATAATAGCATATATGTTATAAAAGGTATATGTAACCAAAATATAATTTTCGACAAAATTACCACCCGACTAAAGTATATTATTGATCATGAGTCTTGTTTGATTCTTGTCGTATTCTTGATATTGAATAGAATTTTTAGAGTCTAAATTATGCACTCTCTCGCATTAGCTGCAAAAAGGCGGCTGATGTAAATCAAGCCGCCTAACCATTTAGTATTTCTATTATATTGCGTAACCTTGAAATCCCATTGCAAGCATTTGCTTGAGCATATCGCGTCCTGTTGAATCGGGCAATCTGTCCAAAACCTTTTCAGCTTTGACAATATATTTCGTCAGCAGAGACTGCGTTTTTTCTATACCCTCCGTTTTGCGTATCAGGTTTATCATCTGTGACACTTCACGTTTGGATACTTTTTTGGTATCACGGCTGCTTAGCATGCCGTTAAGCTTCTCCATTATCAGAGAATCTGCTGCGGCTGCCAATATAACCGGCAACGTTATTACACCCTCCAGAAGGTCATTCCCCGCCGGTTTTCCAGTCGTATTTTCGCTTTCCATTATGTCCAGCAGATCATCCTTAATCTGAAACGCAATGCCGAAGTATCCGCCGAAACGCCCCGCCAGCTTAACCTGTTCTTCCGACAGGCCGCCTATATGCGCACCGGCAGCGCAAGCCGCTGCAAATAGTGCTGCGGTTTTGCGGCTGATGCGTGACAGATATGTCTTGAAACCAGGCAGCTTACCGCGACCGCGAAACTGCTCGACCTCGCCCACACATACCTCTTCAATTGCTCCCGCCAACTGTCTCATATACTCCATCGGCAATCCGGCAGAGGCCAGTGCCATAATGGATTTTACATAAAGATAGTCACCGGTAAATACCGCCGTGTTCACGCCCTCACGTGCATAAACGGTGGGAATATTCCGGCGCAGCGGAGAATTGTCGATGATGTCGTCGTGCACCAGTGTTGCAGTATGCAGCAGTTCAATGCTGATTGCTGTACTCACTGCCTTTTCACGCTGATACTCGCCCATCATCGACGATGCTATGGTCATTGCAGGGCGAAGCCTTTTACCGCCGCTGGCGATCAGATCGACCGCCAGCTTGTCCAAATAAGAATTCACGCCTTTTCGTGAGCGGAACTGACCGAGCATCTCCTGCTCGAAAAGCTCCAGCTCAGCCTTTAAGGCGGGCATATTTTCCCACACGATAGATGGACCCTCCGGGCTACTTGATCTTCGGCAAACGGTTGCTGCCGAAAATCAGTGTGAGCCGGCCGTTCTTCTTGGTGCCATCCCAGACTCTGCCCAAATACGGCAGCACCCAGTGATCCAGACCGAACGCGCGCCCGGCGCCTGCTGCCGTGGCAATACCGGCGAACAGCATCCACCACGTGGTGTCATACATACCCGTCGTTGTCATAAACATCGCCATAAGACCAACGGACACGATGGACGACACGAATGTGAACGTACCGGAGAATATGGCTAGACCGACAAGTATCTCAAGGATAACGATGAATATCTGGAAGAACATCGCCCAGCCATCTGTCGCCAGCACCCATCCGTTAACAATCCAGTCAACCAAGAAGAACTTGACACGGAACGTCATGGTGCTGTCGGCCTTATCGAGGAATACACCCAGCCAGCCCCAGTCGATGTTGATCAGGTTTTCAACAACAGCAGCCGCGCCGTCTGCGGCACCCGCCCCCGTTGCTGTTGCCGCGGCATCAGCAGCGCCCGCTGCCGTCGCAGCAGCTGTACCGTCTGCACCGCCATAACCCAAGAACGCAGCCAGCTTGGGATCAGTCATCCAGCCTTCCAGTATCTTCTTCAAGCCTTCATAGAACCATGTCCAGCCAAGGAACAAACGCATCGGTACCAGCCACCAGGCCTGAACAGTTTTGGTGTAGTTCCTTTGCAAAAAGCGTTTGTGCTGCTTGCGCTTGAGTATCTCGTCGTTAAGGTATTTCCAAACCCCGGTTATACCCAATATGCCATGCAGATAGTGCATGTTCACGATATACTTCATTATAAGTGATATCCAGCGACCGGGACGGACTCCCATAAGGTCTGCCACGGCAAAATAGTTACCGATGCTGACCATAACACCATGCATCTTCACCTTGACAGGCTTCAGCTCTTTGCCGCGAATATCAGCAAGTATGTTGTGTGCTGCGCCTTCAGCAGTTTGCAGCGCAGTTTCCACCATTGCCGGAAAAGCTTTGCCTTTTTCGTCAAGAAGAGCGCCTACGTCGCCAATGGCGTACACGTCATCGTATTTGGTGCGGCAGAACTCATCCACACACAAACGACGGGCACCGCCCTTGTCCAGTTCCATGTCTTCCACATCATGCACGGCGCGTACGCCAGCCGCCCAAATCAGCGTGTGTGTTCCGATGGTTGTATCATTTCCAAGGCTGACAGACTCTGCCGTTACGTTCTTGATTGCTGTGGCCAGTATGATTTCTACACCCAGCTTATTCTCCATATAATCGTGGGCACGCTTGCTGTTTTTATCGCAGAGGTTACTCAGCACACAGTTCAGCATGTCCACCAGCAGCAGCCGAATCTCTTCCCGTGCGATCTTGTGCTCTCTGCAAAGCTTCTTTAACCATTGCGCCAGCTCGCCGATCATCTCAACACCAGTAAAACCAGCACCACCCACAACGAATGTCAGCAAAGCTTTGCGGCGTTCGATATGCGTCTCCTTCGCAGCTTCAAAAAAGCAGCGTTCGATGTGATCGCGTATATCAATGGCATCTTCAACTGACCATAGCGAGAACCCGTTTTCCTCGAGACCGGGAATACCAAAGTAGTTGGGCGTTGAACCAATTCCCATAACTAAATAGTCGTAGTCGTAAGTATGATTCTTCGAGATGACCCTTTTGCTTTCAAACTCAAATTTTTCGATACTGTCCAGCACGACGTTAACTTTGGTATTTCTGAAAATGTCACTGAGCGGCACCTTTACAGCGTCTTCTGCTACTCTGTTTCCTGCAACCTCATGAATTTCAGTCAGAAGGGTGTGGTACGGATTCCGATCGATAATCGTAATACTGATATCGTCTCTTCTTCCCATTTTGTGAAGCCGCAGCGCCGCTTCAATACCGGCATACCCGGCACCAACAATAACAATGTTCTTAGGCATAGTTCTCCTCCCCAGCATTTAAAAAATAACACCCGTCAATTCTTC
The DNA here is from genome assembly GCA_023415795.1 of Bacillota bacterium. GTDB lineage: Bacteria > Bacillota > Clostridia > Christensenellales > SZUA-584 > SZUA-584. Next base: position 13,224 of record JAEZJG010000002.1, read on the forward strand.
ACAAAAAAGCGTACTGGTACCCTAAAATTGGAGGGCAGCTGCTTGATTCGTTTAAAATAAACGGTCAATATTATCATAATTCACCCGAAAGTTTTTTACTCGCAGCCTTTTCCCTAATGGCATGCTGCAGGCAGCCGGATGATATTACGGTAACAACCATACTGCCTATACATTATATCTAATATACTGCAGTCGGTTTTAATTCTATTAATAATATCAGAATGATTCCGGAAAGTAAATGATATAGCTTTCACAATCCTGTGATATTTTTAACCATCTCAAGCAATGCATCTATTTAATTCAATTATTCTTAGCATTTCCTATATAAATGCTCTTTTTTTCTTTCATGGATCATATTTCCTTATTGAAACTCTATATGATTAGTGTTATAATCGTCAAATCCAAGACAACCGTACATAAAGCGGTGGTATCTGGATAAAATAGTCACAAATTTTAGGGAGGGTTGTAATGAAGAAATTTCTATTGCTCATGTTAGTTACCGTGATGGTGCTTGGCATGGCTCTGGCGGGCTGCGGCAGCAAGCCTGAACCGTCGGCGTCTGAAGCTCCGGCTGCCACAGAGGCTCCGGCTGCCACAGAAGCTCCTGGTGCTGCTACTGAAGAACCGGCTGCCGGTGGTGCTGTTAAGACAGGCCTTGGCTCTGTGATCAGCATTGCGAAGTCTACGGCTGCTTCGGCGGATGCACCGGCTCTGGCTCAGGCTGACATCGTGTCCGCAGCTGTTACGCTGGATGCGGACGGCAAGATCGTGAACGTCAAGATCGACATGACTCAGTCCAAGGTCAATTTTGATGCTGCTGGTCAGCTGACGACCGACGTTGCTTCTGAAGTGAAGACGAAGGTTGAGCTGGGCGACGAGTATGGCATGAAGAAAGCTTCCGGCATTGGCAAAGAATGGTACGAGCAGGCTGCTGCACTGGAAGACTGGATGGTTGGCAAGACGATCGACGAAGTAATGGCTATACAGCTGAACGAAGAAGGCGTGCCCGCTGACGCTGATCTGACCGCTTCTGTCACCGTTCACGTTGGTGATTATCTGGCTGCTGTTAAAAAGGCTGTTGACAACGCGAAAGACTTTGGCGTTGCTGTGACCGGCGCAACCAAGACCGGCCTTGGCAACGTGGTTTCCATCGCGAAGTCTGCCGGCGCTACGGCTGATGCCGAAGGCGTTGCTCAGACTGACGATGTGATGATGGCTGTTACCCTTGACGAATCCGGCAAGATCGTGGGCGTTGTTCTTGATACCGCTCAGGTTAAAATCGGTGTGGATGCGAAGGGTGCTATCACCAGCGATCTGACTGCGGCTCTGAAGACCAAGGTTGAGCTTGGCGACGAGTATGGCATGAAGAAGGCTTCCGGCATCGGCAAAGAATGGTACGAGCAGGCTGCGGCTCTGGCTCAGTGGATGATCGGCAAGACTGTTGACGAAGTTGCGGCTATGGAGATGTCTGCTGAAGGCACCCCGGCTGATGCCGACCTGGCTGCTTCCGTCACGATTCACGTTGGCGATTACATCAAGGTGCTGCAGAAGGCTGCTGCAAACGCTGACTGATCAACTGTTTCCTGATAGGAGTCAATCCCTCCAAAGCGATTTGGAGGGATTTTTCTTTATCAGCTACAAGTCAGAATCCATAACACAATGATATGTTATCAGTGCTCCTTATGTTTACTTTGCGGAGGTTTTCATGTAAAGTTAAGCAGGTGTGCTAGCGACAATTTCAAAAATGATATTACGGAGTTTTTCAAATGAAAAAGGCAATTGCGATTTTACTGGTTACATGTTTGCTTGCATCGTTGCTTTCTGGCTGTGCCGGTGAAACAAAGTACAAAAAATATCAGAGCGATTTCATGGACACATTCGACACCGTCGTTATTGTGATGGCCTATACGCAGACTCAGGAGCAGTATGACGAGCTAGTGGGCATCGCGCACGATGAGTTTCTCTATATGCATCAGCTTTTTGATATCTACCACAGCTACGACGGTATCAACAACGTCAAGACGATCAACGACAACGCAGGAATACAACCCGTAAAAGTAGATTCTCATATCATTGACCTTATCAAAATGTCAAAGGAATGGTATGCGAAATCGGATGGACTTATCAATATAGCAATGGGGTCCGTCCTGTCCATCTGGCATGATTATCGCGAAGCGGGCATTGACGACCCTTCCGCAGCGCAGCTTCCGCCGATGAGCGATCTTGAAGCAGCCAGCCAACATACCAGCATCGATGATATCATTATTGACGAGGCTGCATCCACCGTCTATCTGGCAGATAAGGACATGCGTTTGGATGTAGGCGCAGTGGCCAAAGGCTATGCAACTGAAGTTGTGGCGGATCTGCTGATGGAAAAGGGTTACGATTCGGTGTTGCTCAGCGCAGGCGGAAATGTCCGTGCGATCGGACATCCCTTGGATGGCAAGCGTGTCAAATGGGGTGTAGGCATCAAAGACCCCAACAGCCCATTAGCCGGTTCTGTTGACGAATCAAACCTTCTGGATGTCGCCTTTGTGACCAACCTCTCCGTGGTTTCCAGCGGCGTATACGAGCGTTTCTATACCGTGGACGGTAAGCAGTATCACCATTTAATAGAGCCTGCAACACTGATGCCTGGAGATTATTACAAGGCAGTAACAGTAATGACAGAGAATTCAGGCGTCGCTGATTTGCTGTCCACCGTGCTGTTTTTAATGCCGCCAGAGCAAGCGTTCCAATACGCCGAGGCACTGGAGGGTGTGGAAGCACTTTGGGTGATGCCAGACGATGAACTGGTTACGACCTCGGGGATGAAAGCACTGCTGCGCGACCTTGGCGGCGCTTCCGCTGAGAAATGATGCTCTTTAAAAAGCCTGTATCTTTGCACTACGCGAAAAATAAAAGCGGCGGTGACCTTAAAAGCTGTTATTCAGTTAAGGTCACCGCCTATTAAAATGTTTGAAGCTAAGTATTGTTTGAGGTCTACTCCTCTTCCTTATCGCTTGACTCCGGCGGCGCACCTGCTGGTTCACTGGCAGGCTGCGGGCTGTGCGTCAAAAAATACTCGTAAAGATAATTTGTGTCAGTCATTCTCGTCCTCCCTGAATTCTAAAATATCCCCAGGCTGGCATCCCAGTTCTACGCAGATCGCGTTCAGCGTCGAAAAGCGTATAGCTTTAGCCTTCCCTGTTTTCAGTATTGATAAATTGGCCTTTGTAATACCCACCTTGTCCGAAAGATCGTTGAGCGAGATTTTCCTTTTGGCCATCATGACATCAAGATTAACGATAATTGCCAATGCGATCCTCCCCTCAAATCGTCAGATCATTCTCGTCTTTGAGCCGTATGGCTTTGTCAAAAACAGCGGCCAATGTTTGGCAAAACAGGCTGGCAAGCACAGCCAGTATCGCGACCACAGGCGTCAGCACCGTGAAATCAAACAGTGCCTTAACTGCAAGCACCAATGCAGCTGCCGCGCACACATATGACGTATACTTTAGATAAAGCACGTTTTTGTACACAAACGGTGAGCTGACAATAACAGTCTTTAATAGTTTGCGCAGATAAACAAGTATAAACCAGCAGCAAATGCTACAAAGCTCGAGCAACGCGAAAGACAGCCATTTGTCGTTCGATGTGCCCGTGAAATAATCGGCTACCAGCTTTTCATCCAGCAGAGCGGTCATAAAAGGTAAAGCGACGATAAAAACAGTTCCCAAAACCAGCGTGATTTCCAGCAGACGCTGTAATATCAATGGTATGTTCCATAAGCTTTTATCCATGTTTCACCTCCATCAAGCGAGAGAATAGCATAACGAATACTCAAAGTCAACGATTATTTATTGGTTTTCAATAACAAATTGCTTTTGTCCGTATTATTGGACACTTTCTGTGATATGATAATCCCTCAATAACAGGGGGGTATGGCATATGGACACAGGTTTATATTTGCTGGCTGGCGCAAATCTTTTGCTACTTTTAGCAGTACTGCTGGTGCTGCTGCTTAAGAAGAGCAAAACTGCCGATGCGGGTGCGTCTATTGAACGGCTGGAGGCTACACTATTTCGGCTGCTGGCAGACATGAAAAAACAGAGCGCAGACGGGGCCTATCAGCAGCGGCGCGAGGTAATCGAAATGTTTGGGGCACTGGGTGACGGCTTAACGCGCACGCTAAACGACACCGCACGTCAAAGCGGCGAAAGTATGGACAAGCTGCGCAGCTCAGTTGAAGCTCGGCTGAAGGATATTTCGGAGACGACGGAGAAAAGGCTGGAGCAGATGCGCAAAACTGTCGACGAGCAGCTGTCCGACATGCTGCAAAAGCGACTGACGGGTTCGTTCAAGCAGGTTTCCGACCAACTGGAGCAGGTGTTTAAGAGCATGGGTGAGGTGCGCAGCTTGGCCTCGGGCGTGGGCGATTTAAAGCGCGTACTGTCCAACGTAAAAGTGCGGGGCACCTGGGGCGAAACGCAGTTAGGTGCGCTGATTTCCTCAATGCTCTCCCCCGCCCAGTATGTCAGCAATGCCGCAGTTAAGGAGGGGCGCGAACGCGTTGAATTTGCAATCGTGATGCCGGGCGCTTCGGGAGACACCATACTTTTACCCATTGACTCAAAATTCCCCATGGAAGCATATATTAAAAAGGAAGAGCTGCTGGCCGAAGGCGACTCTGAAACAGCGAAGGATGCCATGAAATCTCTCGCAAAGACTCTGATATTAGAAGCCAAACGCATCAGCGATAAATACATCAATCCACCGGCAACCACTGACTTTGCTGTAATGTATCTTCCCACAGAAGGTTTGTATGCGGACGCGATAACTATGGGTGTATCAGACATTTGTCAGCGCGACCACCGCATCACGATAGCAGGCCCCTCCACACTCACAGCGCTGCTCAACAGCCTGCAGATGGGGTTTCGTACATTGGCGATCGAGCGGCAATCAGGCGAAGTTCTTCGGCTTTTGGTGGCTATACGCAAGGCATTCTCATCGTTCACCGACGCTATCGAGCGTACGCAGCGCAGTCTTCAGGCGGCGCAAAACAACCTGGATGACGCATCGCGCAAGTCGCGAACTATAGAGCGGGAGCTGCAGCTGGCCGACAGTGTAGGCAGCCCGGTTTTGACAGACTCCTAAGCTGTCTGTATCTAACGCAGCTCCACTCTGAATATGCACCAATCCCATATAATCCGCGTAATATAGACTAAGCCTTTAGAAAAAAGGACACCGAAATACAAGGAGGATATATATATGGGATTTGATGGTGGATGCGGATTCGGTGGCGGCAACTGCTGCTGGCTGATCATCTTGTTACTGTGCTGCTGCGGCGGCGGCGGCTGGGGCAACAACTGCGGCGATGGTTGCGGATGCGGCGGCGGCTTTGGCGGCTTCGGCGGCGGATGCAGCTGCATTATCTGGATCATCCTGATTCTTTGCTGCTGCTGCGGCGATGGCGGCTTCGGCGGCTGCGGATGCGGCAATCCGAAGTGCTAACACACCCCAACAGATAAAAAAATCCCCGGTGAGAGCTTGTACTGCTCACAATACCGGAGGATGATACCAATCAACATATACACCGCGTGTATATATTTAAGGGGCCTCGATTCAATCGCAAGCCCCTGTTTTTTATATTTCAAGAAGACTCTTTACCATGCGGTTCGGCGCAAGTGACACGATATCCTTCAGCTCGCCGTAGCCATATTCTACGGCACAGACATCTGCACCCGCATTCTGCGCATATCTGATATCCGTCACAGTATCACCGATTACAAGCACCTCCTGCGGCGTAATGCCGTGCTTTTGCGCCAGCGCCAGCAGACTGTCCGGTTCAGGCTTGCGCTTCTCCAGATCATCGAACGACAGCACATCATCCAGCAGACTAAGCAAACCATGGTGCTTGAGTATTTTGTGGGTGGGTGCGCGAAGTTTCATCGTAACCACAGCCAGCTTCGCGCCCTCGCTCTTCAACCGTTTCAGGAGCGCCTCGCCGCCTGCATACACCTCTGTGTGATCCGCACATAGCTCCTCGTAAGCCGCTATAAAAGCGTCCAGCAGCGGTGTGAGCGCGTCGCCATCCAGCCCGGTGAGCTTGCCCACCGCATTTTTAGCGCCTCCGCCAATAGCCTTTTCCACCTCATCCAGCGACGGGACATTCAGACCTGCATCACCCAGCACCTTTTGCATTGCCAGCGCAATGTCCAGCTTGGTATCCACCAGCGTTCCGTCCAAATCGAACAGATACAGCTTGTATGCCTTGCTTATGCTCATTGATGTTACGCCTTTTCCGGCAGGCCTATTTTCTTGTAAACCTTGCGCAGCATCCTTCTGGCATTATCATGTGCCGATTTCGCACCGGCTGCGATGACATCGTTCAAAAATGCCTTGTCCGCCCGGATTCTCGCGTACTCCTTCTGAAGCGGCTCCAGCTCCGTGCAGACCGCATCCGCCGTACGCGATTTCAGTGCGCCATATCCCAAGCCCTCAAACTCCTTCTCAATATCGCTGAAAGACAGCCCTGTTACTGCGCTGTATATCGACATCAGGTTGGACACTCCCGGCTTATCCTCAGCATAGCGTATCTGACCGTCCGAATCGGTCACTGCCCGCTTGAACTTGCGCTGAACGACCTCGGGCGAATCCAGCAGCGATACGTAGGCATTCTCATTGCTGTCCGATTTGGACATCTTGGACGTAGGCTCCGCAAGGCTCATGACCCGCGCGCCCGCCTTTGGTATGTACGGCTCCGGCACTGTGAACACATCGCCGTAGATGTTGTTGAATCGAATAGCGATATCACGCGTGATCTCGAGATGCTGCTTCTGATCCGCACCCACCGGCACAAGGTCTGCGGAATAAAGCAATATATCCGCCGCCATCAGCACCGGATAGGTAAACAGACCGGCGTTGATATTATCCGCGTGGCGCTCGCTCTTCTCCTTGAACTGCGTCATGCGGGAAAGCTCTCCGTTATACGTATAGCAGCTCAGCACCCACATTAGTTCGGCATGGCAATGCACGTGCGACTGAAAGTACATGATGTTTTTCTCCGGCGATAAACCGGCGGCCAGCAGCAGCGACATCGTATCGAGACAGCGCTTGCGCAGATCCGCTGCCTCCTGCCGCACTGTCAGCGAGTGCATATCCACCACGCAGTAATAGCAGTTGTACTCCTCCTGAAGCTTGACCCAATTCTTGATCGCGCCTAAATAGTTACCGATTGTCAGCACACCGGATGGCTGAACGCCAGAAAATATCGTTTTCTTATCGCTCATGGAGCATATCCTCCGTCATCTTACAATTTCTATAATCTCAATTCTGTCATCATCATACAGAAAGTCGATGATGGTCTGTGCGGTCTGATCCGCTTCTGCGGGCCCCAGTGCGGCCAAAGCAAAGCCAAGACGCGCCAACTGCCACTTGTCTTGCTCACCGCTTTCGATCACCGATACGTTATAACGGCTGCGGCAGCGCTCCCTTACGCTTTTTAACACCATGCGTTTGTCCTTGAGGCTTTGCGCACCAGTGACCCTGAGCGTCACCTCGAACACCGCGGCTTCCATGTCTTACAGCGCTTCCAGCACCGCGCTGCGCATTGCATCCCGATCGATCACAGCGGTGTGCAGCACTGGTTTGTGCTCCAGCTCCACCACCTGCTGCGGAAGCTTTGTGCCCGTCAGCTGGCTTAGTCTGCGAGACAGCGCAAAAGCATCCATGCCCTGCGTGTTCTCCCCCAAGGAGTTTAGCACATCCTCTGGGAACTTGTAAGGCGATGCGGTGGACACAATCACCGTCTTCGTGTTGTCGCCCGTTGCTTTGTACTTCTCATATACTGCAGCGGCAACGGCGGTATGTGTATCCATCAGATAACCCTTTTGCTCAAAGGTGCTCTTGATACACGCCATCGTTTCAACTTCATCGCACCAGTCGGCCCAAAAGTCCTCCGAAAGCGTTTTCTTCGCGATATCACCGATATCATAACGTCCCGTCTCTTTCAGCTGCTTCATCATTACGGATACCATGTACGGGTCTCTGCCCGTCAGCTCGAACAGCAAACGCTCAAGGTTGCTCGAAATGAGTATGTCCATCGACGGCGACATGGTTTTATAGAACGGTCTGTTCAGCGAATACGCCCCCTGATGGAAAAAGTCTGTTAAAACATTGTTCTTGTTGGATGCGCAGATCAGCTTATGGATCGGCAAGCCCATGCGTTTGGCATAATAGCCTGCCAGTATGTTGCCAAAGTTGCCCGTGGGCACCACGAAGTTAATCTCTTCACCATCGCTAATCTCGCCGCTGTCCAGCAGCTGCGCATAAGCGCCGAAATAGTACGCAATCTGCGGGGCTAGCCGTCCGAAATTAATGGAGTTTGCGGACGAGAGGTTGAATCCCTTTTCATCGGCAGCTGTTACAAATGCCTCGTCGGCAAACATTTCCTTCACGCCGTTTTGCGCGTCGTCAAAGTTGCCCTTCACAGCCACCACCTGTGTGTTGCTGCCCTCCTGTGTCACCATCTGCAGCTTTTGCATCTCGGACACGCCATCGCTGGGGTAGAACACAACGATGCGCGTACGCGGTACATCGCAGAAGCCCTCCAGCGCTGCCTTGCCGGTGTCACCCGATGTGGCAACGAGTATCAGTATATCCTTACCGCCATGCACGTCCATCGATGCGGACAGCAGCCGCGGCAGAACCGAAAGCGCCATATCCTTGAACGCCAGCGTGGGCCCGTGCCATAGCTCCAGCATATATTCTCCGTCCGTCGTTTTTACGACGGGCGCTTTTCTTTCGTCATCAAATGGACGGTAGGCCGCCTGCGTTAATGCGCCAAGCTCCGGCAGGTCGTCAAAGAACGCCTCCAGCACACGGGCACACAAAGCAGGGTAAGCCTCGCCCCTCTCAGCCTTGAACTTCGGAAACGTAAGCGGCACAAACAGTCCGCCATCCGGCGCAATGCCCTGCAGCACCGCCTGAGAGGCTGGCATACCCAGCTTACTGTCCCTCGTACTCACCAGTATCATGATGTTGTCTCCTTCGATTTATGTACCGCCGCAGCGGGCATATGCCGCCGGACGCGAAACCCGTACACCTTCATGACCGGGTTTCCGAAAACAAACCTGCGCACAGCGTTTTGAGTGTTCTGCCGCTAGTCCTCAGTTTCACTCAAAACGCTTGTGTACGCAGGTCTGTCCATTTCCACTTCTATTAGATAACCAGCTTCTCCATATATTCAGAAACTTCTTCGCTGCCGCTGATCACCAGATACGCGTTAATGTCGCCGAACACTGTTTCCAATTCCTTGAGCAGATCCTCGACATTATCATCTTCCTTACGCGTCATTTTCTTTAAACCGTCTATGTATACCGAAGAGATGTCAAAGTCCCTAGATAATACACCACAGACAAAACCATAGAGCTTGTCGAAATTATCAATGCTGTAGTCGGACAAATTGATGAACCGAATCTCATGCTTTAAGTCGTACATACACCTGTTATTGTCGTCCATGTAGACGATGTTGCCGTGGGCGGTTGCCACCTCAGCATTGGCCATGTCAAGAAGCCTTTTCGATTTTCCGCTGCCCTTCTTACCATAAATGATCTGAATCATACCGACATCACTCCTTTGACTTTTTTTCATTATACATGGTTTACCACCATTAATCTACTCCAAAACAGAAATATCAAATGGAATTTTAGCAACTTCCAAAATGTTGCAGATTGTAGAAAAGAAACGCTCTGCGACGGCAAAGCGTTTCTCATCCATATCATTGTTCTATCAGCGTTGTGCCCGTCATTTCCTCTGGAACGGGCATGCCCATCAGTCCCAGCATTGTGGGCGCAAGATCGGCCAAGCGGCCATCCTCACGGAGCTTAGCGTTCTTATAACGCTCGCTCACCAATATCAGCGGCACCGGGTTTACCGTGTGCGCGGTAAACGGACCGCCGTTCTCATCGAACATCTTTTCAGAATTGCCATGGTCTGCTGTGATGATGACCTCTCCGCCCATCTTGAGTATCGCGCCGACCACCTTGCCGACGCACTCATCCACGGCTTTGACAGCCTTCACCGCTGCCTCCAATATGCCGGTGTGCCCCACCATATCGGGATTCGCGAAGTTCAGTATCATCACATCATACTCGCCGGATTCAATGTGCTTGACCGCTTCCTCTGTGACTTCGTACGCACTCATCTCCGGTTTCAGGTCGTAAGTAGCCACCTTGGGAGAGGGGATCAGAAAGCGATCCTCGCCCTCGTTGGGCTTCTCCACACCGCCGTTGAAGAAGAACGTCACGTGAGCATACTTCTCCGTCTCCGCGATACGGAATTGCTTCTTACCGTTCAACGCAAGATATTCGCCCAACGTGTTAGCCAGCGATTGAGGCTTGTAAGCCACAAGCACGTTGCTGAACGTCTTATCGTACTGCGTCATGCAGACATAGAACACCGGGAAGTATTCCCGCGCGAAGCCCGTAAATTCCTCGTCGATGAAGGTGCGCGTTATTTCCCGTGCGCGGTCTGGACGGAAGTTGAAGAAAATAACAGAGTCATTAGCCCCGATGGTCGCCACCGGTTTACCGTTCTTAACAATCGCTGTGGGCGCCACAAATTCGTCCATCACGCCGTTATCGTAGCTTTGCTGCATCGCTTCCACAGCAGAAGATGCAGTGTTGCCTTCTCCACGCGCCATCACCGCATACGCTTTTTCAACGCGCTCGAAGCGATTGTCACGATCCATGGAGTAATACCGCCCCATCACCGTCGCAATTTCGCCAATGCCAAGTTCTTTAATTTTGGCTTCCAGCTGCTCGATAAAGCCTTTACCGCTGTCCGGCGGCACGTCGCGCCCGTCCATAAAGCAATGAATATAGACATTGCTGAGCCCCTGCGCTTTGGCAAGCTCCAGCAGAGCGTACAGATGCTCCTGATGGCTGTGCACGCCGCCGTCCGACATCAGACCGTAGGTATGCAGCTTGGTGCCGTGTTTCTTGACGTTATCGATCGCGGCAAGAAACTCTTCCTTCTTGAAGAAACCGCCGTCTTCAATGTCCTTAGTGATGCGCGTCAGTTCCTGATACACGATGCGCCCTGCACCGATGTTGAGGTGCCCCACCTCAGAATTGCCCATCTGCCCGCGCGGCAAGCCAACATCCATGCCGGATGCGCCGATGGTGGTGGTGGGATATTCATTTTTAAGCGCGGAGATATTGGGAACTCCGGCAATGGAGATGGCGTTGCCGCCATCCTCCACGCCCTGGCCGAAGCCGTCCAATATCATCAGCGCTGTCAATTTTTTTGCCATATCAACCTCTGCTTAGAATTTTACGATGCCCGCGAAATCTTCAGCCTTGAGCGCCGCGCCGCCAATCAGACCGCCGTCGATCTCCGACTTGGCCATCAACTCAGACGCATTGGAGGGCTTCATGCTGCCGCCGTACTGTATGCGCACAGCCTTCGCCGTGGCGCCGCCGTACACCTGCTTCACCGCATCACGGATAGCGCCGATGGTGTCGTTGGCGTCGTCAGCCGTCGCCGTCTTGCCGGTGCCGATTGCCCAGATGGGTTCGTAAGCGATCACGATGCCCGCAGCTTCCTCTTCGGAGAGACCGAGCAGCGCCAGCTTGGTCTGCTTGCAGACGACCTCTGCCGTGATGCCGCTCTCGCGCTCTTCCAGCGTCTCGCCCACGCATACGATGGGCTTAATCCCCGCCTTCAGCGCCGCTTTCACCTTCTTGTTCACACCCTCATCCGTTTCGCCAAAGTACTGACGGCGTTCGGAGTGTCCCAATATTACATATTCCACGCCCAGAGCCAGCAGCATGCCGGGAGAAATCTCGCCCGTGAAAGCGCCGCTTTCTTCAAAGTGCATGTTCTGTGCGCCCAGCTTAATGTTGGAGCCAGCCAGCGCGTCCTTCGCGGCGGCAAGGTCTACGAACGGCGGGCATACCACAACATCCACCTTGTCCACATCCGCTACGAGCGGAATCAGATCCTTGATCAGCGAAACGGTTTCGCCGGGGGTCTTGTTCATCTTCCAATTTCCTGCTATGATCGGTTTTCTCATCATTATGCCTCCAATTAATTATAATTTAATAATTCTACATTCAGTTGCAAAAGCCTTGTCGTATCTTGCAAAAAAGGCTGCCCCTTTTCGAGCAGCCTTGTTATGGCTCTTTGACCGGAGCGCGTTTCTATTACTTATCCTGAAGCGCCACGATACCCGGCAGTTCAATACCTTCAAGATACTCAAGGCTTGCGCCGCCGCCAGTGGATATATGCGTCATTGCATCTGCGAAGCCCAGCTGCTTAACCGCTGCCGCGCTGTCGCCGCCGCCGATGATGGTAACCGCTTCGGAATCCGCCATGGCTCTCGCAATTGCCTTGGTGCCTTCCGCAAAGGGTGCCATTTCAAACACGCCCATGGGTCCGTTCCAGATCACCGTTTTGGCGGTGCGAATCTTATCAGTATAAAGCATCTTGGTAGTCGGCCCAATATCAAGACCCAGCCAGCCTTGCGGCATGTGCTCAGAGGGCACCACATCCGTCTTCGCGTTCACATCAAACTTATCTGCCACAATGGAGTCTACCGGCAGCATGATGTCCACACCCTTCGCCTTCGCTTTTTTGAGCAGCTCCAGCGCAAGCTCCAGACGCTCGTTGTCTACCAGCGAAGCACCCACTTCCATACCTTCCGCTTTCAGGAACGTATAGGCCATGCCGCCGCCGATGATGATGGCGTCCACCTTGTTGATGAGGTTGTCGATAACGCCGATTTTGTCTGACACTTTTGCGCCGCCCAGAATGGCTACGAATGGGCGATTTGGGTTTTCCAGCGCGCCGCCCAACACATCGAGCTCCTTGCCAATCAGGAATCCGGCAACAGCAGGTATGTAGCTGGCTACACCCACCGTAGAGGCGTGCGCACGGTGCGCAGTGCCAAACGCGTCATTGACGAATATATCAGCAAAGGAAGCCAGTTTCTTGGAAAACTCGGGGTCGTTAGCTGTTTCTTCCTTGTGGAAGCGTACGTTCTCGAGCAGCACAATGTCGCCATCCTGCATGCCCTCAACAGCAGCCTTTGCGCTCTCGCCAATCACGTCCGATGCGAATGTGACCTTTTTTCCGGTCAGCTTCTCCAGCCGCTCTGCAACAGGCTTCAACGAAAACTCGGGCTTAAACTCACCCTTCGGGCGTCCCAGATGCGAGCACAGTATAACCTTTGCATTCTGTTCCACCAGATATTCAATCGTCGGCAGCGCCGCTACGATTCTTTTGTCGTCGGTAACTTCCTTTTTGTCGTTGAGAGGCACATTGAAATCTACGCGAACCAGAACTCTTTTTCCGGCAACTTCAATGTCTTTCACTGTCTTTTTATTCATAGAAGGCTCCTTTTGTAATAAACAATCAAACTCAAATACCATGCATCATTCTATTCGAAAGAAAAAGAAATTGCAAGAAAAAAATCCGCCTTTAGTCATAACGATATGCGGATTCCACATGTTATCCACAGCGATTTCCAAATGGCGCATAGATGCCTAAAGCATGTCCTCAAAGCCGCGCTGACGAAGCGCTTCATACAGCACAATACTTACAGAGTTTGAAAGATTTAGCGAGCGCAGCCCCGGCTTCATCGGTATTCGGATGGGCTCGCCACGCTCAGAGAATATCAACTCCTCAGGCAGGCCCTTTGTTTCCTTGCCAAACATCATGTAGCAGCCATCTTCAAATACCGTTTCATGATAGCTGCGTTTGGCTTTTGTGGAGCAAAAGTAGAACTTCCCCCCTGCATTAGAAGCAAAAAAGTGATCGATATTCTTATATACCTGAACACCCAAATGAGGCCAGTAGTCCAGCCCGGCACGTTTTAATTGCTTGTCGGATATAGAAAAGCCGAGCGGCTCCACCAAATGAAGGCGGGCGCCTGTGACAGCGCAGGTGCGTGCGATGTTGCCGGTGTTGGCAGGAATCTCAGGCTCCACCAGCACAATATGAAAAGACATCCCCCATCCCTCCTCAAACTAGTTCCGCATGATTATATATCAATATCACGCACTGTTTCAACAAAGGAATTCAAGATGCCGTCAATTAACCAGGTACTAAATATCACAATATCAGTTGAATGCCGCCGGAAATATTTTAACCAGCTCGCCGCCGTGCAGTATGGATTCGACGCTGCAGCGTTTTCCGTCTACCACGACGATGCCCGCCATATCCACCGGAAACTTGACCTGCTTCAACACATCCGCAACCTTCTTGTCGTCACTGATTTCACACTGTACCACTTGCTTGGATATAAATCTGTCGAGTCCGCTTTTCAGCTTGAGTGTCACTGTCATATCTGTCTCCTGTGCTGCCTTTAATTAAGTCTATATGGCATAGTATACGCAGAGAATAATATCTTTGGTTCAAAAAACATAATGCAGTTATTCTATCGTGAAACAGATTGCAAAGTAAAGCACAATTTCCATAGATTATATTAAGTTTGTGTTACGTAAATTTATATATGAATATTTATATGTCTCGTACAAGGCGAACCAGAAACCAGAAACGCTTGCCGCCTAATACGAAATACTATTGCAGTTATTATATTATATATAAATGTAGGAGCGGCACACCTGTTGCCTTTTTCTTCAGTTTGGCATTGGCAAACGGGTTCTTTTATAATATAATGCAAAAAGATATAAGCAGTTAGTAAAATTATACATCTCAGAACGGGAGCTAGTATATGACCAAAGGGCAAAAGAGTTTTGTGAAGGGCGCGGCAATCTTAGGTATTGCCGGATTGCTCGTCAAGCTGATTGGCGCAGTATTTCGCATACCGCTTAGCAACATCATCGGAGCGGAGGGCATGGCTAGCTATCAGGTTGCCTATCCGATATACGCCGCATTAGTCGTCATATCCACCGCGGGGTTGCCCACAGCGATTTCGCGCATGGTCTCCGAACGCGTATCCGTCGGCGATTTTCGCAGCGCGCACAAGGTATTTATCTCAGCTTTTAAGATTCTGCTGCTCATCGGTATCGTTTCCACTGTCGTTATGCTGGCTATTGCGGCACCGGTGGCGAACGCAGCGAAGATACCCGAAGCCAAGCTGTCACTGATGATGATAGCGCCGGCACTGCTTTTTGTTTCGCTGCTCTCTGCTTACCGCGGATATTTCCAGGGCATGCAGATGATGATGCCCACCGCGTTGACTCAAATTGTCGAGCAGCTGATTAAGCTGGCTGCCGGACTGTATTTTGCGTCAATCTGGTGGACACCCGAAGCGCCTCATCTGGGTGCGGCGGGTGCTCTGTTCGGCGTGTCTTTGTCTGAGGTGGTCGCGCTGGGTATTATCATCATTATGTACCACAGCAAGAAGCGTACCCTTAACGCGAATCAACGGTCTCTTCCCCACGCCACATATCAGGCAAAGCGTTCCATATTAGCTGATCTAGCGATTATCGCGCTGCCGATCGCGCTGGGCGGCTGCATCATGCCGCTTGTGGGGGCTGCCGACACGTTCATCATCACGAATCAAATGGCCGGTATGGATTATTCAGCCTTTAATCCGCTCACCCCGAAAGCAAACTATGGTGTGCTGACAGGCTTGGTGAATCCGCTGATCAACATGCCTGCCGTACTGTCTCTGGCACTGTGCATGAGTCTGGTTCCAGCTATCTCCGAGGCGAAGGCACTCAAAAATCAGGATATGGTCAGCGCCCGCTCAGCGATGGGATTCAAGCTGGGGCTTCTTATCGGTCTGCCCTGCGCAGTTGGCATGTATCTGCTGGCAGAGCCGATCATTCAGCTGCTGTATGCGTCTGACAAAATAACCGCTGCTGAGATCTCGGTTGCGGGCCAGCTGCTGCAAATACTCGCTATCGGCGTATTGTTTCTGACAATGCTGCAAACCATGACCGGCATACTTCAGGGTTCCGGCCATCAGTTTGTTCCGCTGTTCAATCTACTCGTCAGCGCGGTCATCAAGGTGGTAATGAGCATCGTTCTCATCCGCATACCCTCTCTCAATATAAATGGTGCGGCAATTGGAACGGTTGCGTGCTATGGGCTTGCCGCTGTGCTTAACTTTATTTATGTCGTCAAGCTGACCAAGCCGGATATACGCTTCTTTTCGGGCTTTGTAATGCCGCTGGTATCCACTGTAGCAATGGGAGTCGTCACTTATCTGGTATTCAAAATCATGTCCGCCAGTCATGGCAACACTTCGTCGGTGCTTGCTGCTATACTGGCCGCTATGCTGGTCTACGTTGTTATGCTGTTCCTCACCGGATCGCTCAAAGAAGCAGATATGGAACACATCCCCGGCGGCGGCAAGATAACAAGGCTAATGAACAAACTGGGATTCTGGAGATAACGCATGCACATTACCATTGCCGGGATGAGCCCGGGCGGCCACATCAGCGACAGAGTATTAACCGCAGCAAGAGGCGCTAATGCTGTGGTTTTGCAGACCTTAGCCGCTGGCAATACCGACCTTGATATTGATCATGACACCTTGGACAGCCTGTATGAGGCTTCGGAGGATTTTGATGCGCTGACAGACAACGCCTGTGCGTTCCTGATGCGCGACGGTTTGCTGTTTATCACACTGGGCGATTACTGCTACAACCTCATCGCTGCTAAGCTCGTGCGCCGTGTACTGGATGACGGCGGAACAGTCAGCGCGATACCCTATGGCGATGCTGCGCTCAGTGCCGCCTTCGCCGCCGGATTGATTGATGGCAGCTGCGGTGTCTGCATCCATTCCGCATCCTCATTCGAGCGCGTCAGCGATACCGGTCTGTCTCTCATCGTGAATGAGATTGACAGCCGTTACAAGGCATCCGATCTCAAGCTGAAGCTGTCCGGCAGCTACGGCGACGAGTATCAGGCGTTTCTGGTGGACACTCGCAGCGGAAAAGGCGAAAACATTTTGCTCTGTCAGCTTGACGGCGCGGCTTCATACGGTTATTATACTAGCGTGGTAATCGTTCCCTGTCGTTTAGTGAGCAAAAACCGCTTCCTGTTCGCGGATTTGGTGGATGTGATGGCGCGGCTTCGGTCTCGCAGCGGTTGCCCTTGGGACAAGGCTCAAACACATGCCACACTGAAGCGTTATTTGATCGAAGAAGGCTACGAGGTTCTCGAAGCCATCGACGACGACGACATGGATGCTTTAGCTGATGAGCTGGGCGATGTGCTACTGCAGGTTGTGTTCCACGCTCGCATTGGCGAGCAGCAGGGCGAGTTCGACATCAACGATGTCACCACTGCGATCTGTCGCAAGATGATCTCCCGGCACACCCACATATTCGGTGATGCAGTTGCGGAAACGCCGCAGGCTGTGGTGAACAACTGGGAACAGATCAAGAAGGAGGAGCGCGGTCAGCAGTCGCAGACGGATGTTCTCAGGAGCGTTCCCAAAAGCATGCCCGCACTGATGCGCAGCGGCAAGGTACAGCACAAAGCGGCGCATGTCGGGTTCGATTTCCCCGCAGTCTCATATGCTGTGGACAAGCTTCGGGAAGAATTATCCGAGGTGCTGGCTGAAAATGAGAAGGAAGCACTGGCCGAAGAGTGCGGTGATCTGCTTTTCGCGGCAGTCAACGTGGTTCGTTTGCTGGATGTAGAGCCTGAAACGGCGCTGCAAAAGTCGACTGACAAGTTTATCACAAGGTTTGCCCTTGTCGAAAGGCTGGCAACGGAGCGCGGTATGGACATGCGTCAGTGCGGAATCGAAGTGCTCGATTCTCTCTGGGACGAGGCAAAGGTTATACTCCGGCAAAAAAGTACAACGCAGTAAACAGTTTGACAATTTGAGAGGGCCTAATTATTTCCGCCCGACAAACTCAAATATAAATATTCAGGAGGAAACATTAAATGAACAAAACAGAATTAGTGGCAGCTGTTGCCGAAAAAGCTCAACTCTCTAAAAAGGATACCGATGCAGCCCTCGCTGCGCTGGTTGATGTAGTCGGAAGCACACTGGCAGACGGCGGCAAGGTTCAGTGGACTGGCTTTGGCTCGTTCGAACTCCGTCAGAGAGCAGCCAGAAAAGGCGTTAACCCGGCAACGGGCGCACAGATCGAAATCGCTGCCTCGAGCGCTCCGGCATTCAAACCCGGCAAAGCGTTCAAAGATATGGTCAGCAAGTAATTTGGATTAACTCATTCAATTATTGCACTCAAAAGAGCGCGGTTTTCATCGCGTTCTTTTTATATACCCATTAAAACGCTTTTCAGTTAATACAAGTTTAACATTGTTGCAGCTATTTTCATGGTATAGTTTATTATGAGGGATTATAGACAAGACAAACAGCACGCTTAAATGATATTTCAAGGAGTTCCTCTTTTTGAAGAAGCGCAAAACGTCATTCAACGGTTTAAAAGTAATCGTACAGCATATAATGCTTGCAATGTATTATGCTACATTCGGCTTATTCGTCAGGCTGCGCTATAATCTGCACCGCACTGATAACTCTCCCCTCCCCACGAAGGGACCCTACTTTTTGCTGGGCAACCACACAAACAATTTTGACGGTTTGTTTCTGCAATGCCTGATACCCCATCAGATCAAATTCGTGGTGACGGACGGCATGTTCAAGAAAAAGGCGCTCGCACGTTTGCTAAACCTTGTGGAATACATACCCAAACGCAAATCCGTCAGCGATATCGCCGCCATACGCCAGATCATAAACTTGGTAAAGAGAGGCAACATTATTGGTATATTTCCCGAGGGCGGACGCAACTGGGACGGTCAGACCGCGCCCATCACCCCTGCTACCTTTCGTCTCATCGAAATGCTTAAAATACCTGTCGTCGTTGCCAACATACGCGGTGGCTATCTTTCGGAGCCGCGCTGGGCTGATAATAAGCGGCGCGGGCGCGTGGACGTACACTTATCAACCGTCATCGAGGCGGGCAGCAACTTAAACACCCATCAAATCGAGAAGCTCATAACTGACGCACTGTCTCACAACGAATTTGACTGGCAGCTTGCTGTTCATTTGCCCTTCCATGGGCGTGGACTGATAAGAGGTCTGGAGCGGCTGCTTTACATTTGTCCCGCTTGCGAGGCGCTTGGCAGCATCACCTCCTCAGAAAAAGATGCGCGATGCAGTTCGTGCTACGCTCGGTTCACGCTCGACGAGTACGGATTCTTGCATACAGACAGCGGCATAATGCCCTCAGACAGGCTGGATGTGCTGAATGGCTGGCAGCAGCAGCGCCTTGAAGCTTTGTTTGATGCCAGCCCTCAGAGCGCACGTCTGATGTTTGACGAAGGCGGCATATTGCTGTGTGCCCAAACTCGAACGGAACCGTTTAAGTGCATCGACAGCGGCAAAGCAATACTGACGCGCAAGCAGATCATCATCGGGCAATACAACTTTGACCTTGCGGCGATATCCGGCATTAATGTATATTTTAAAAGCCATCTGGAATTCAAATATCAATCCATCGATTATCGCATTGGCTTTCAAAGCCCGCACGTATCGGCCTACAAATGGGAACGCGCAGTCGAAATAGCAAAGAAAAGAGAGACGTCTGAAGTATGAGTATGCAAACACCAGAAAACACAGCAGCCACCCCTAAAATACCAATCGGTGTTAAGCTGGGCTACGGTATCGGAACACTGGGGTATGCTATACCCTCCCAGCTGTTATCCGGATATTTTCTGTTTTATTGCACCGAACTGCTGGGTATTTCAGGTTGGATTGCTGGTTTCATCATTTCGATAAGCACAATATGGGATGCTATTACCGATCCTATTATGGGCTATATCTCTGATCATACCAATAATAAAATAATATTCGGACGTCGGCTATTTTACATTTTAATTGGGTCTATCGGGTTTGCAGCGGTCAGCTTTTTACTATGGCGTGTAGATCCACAGTTGCGCGGAGGCGATATCGGCAGCGTTAAGGTAATCTGGGTGGCACTTCTGTTAATACTATTCAAAACCTTCTCAACGGTATATACGACGCCCTATATGGCTTTGGGAGCAGAACTCTCCTCCGATTATAACGAACGCACATCAGTGCAGTCTTACCGAACGGCATTTTTCTTCCTCGGATTCTTATTCCCTTCCGTTATCGCAATGTCCACGTTCTTTCGACCGACTGAACTGTTTGGGGATGGACGGCTGAATCCCGAGGCGTATGCCACCATGGGCTGGGTATCATCAGTGATCGTTCTGGTTTGTGCTGCCGCTTGCTTAATACTCACATTCAAACACCGCATTATTTACTCAGTACCTAAGGCCAAAAGCAACCCGTTTAAAGGCATGTTCAAAGAACTTATCGAGGCGCTGAAGTTATCCGACTATCGCAACATCAGCCTGGCTTTGCTTTTTATTAATATGGCAATGTCAATAGTGATAGCGGTGGGTATGCACGTATTTACCTATACTTTCGGGCTTAAAACCGGTCAGATTGCTATGGTGTTCGGTGCACTTTTTGCCACCGCGCTGCTTGCACAACCAGCATGGATCGCCATTGCGAAACGCTTGGACAAACGTCATGCGCTTATCATCTGCCTGTATATTAACATTGCTGTTTCCTTTATATTTCTCGTTTACGTTTTTGCAAACGAGTGGGTTTCCGCTCACTTCATTTCAATTTTGCCTGCTGCTGTTCTTATGGGGTTTTCTATGGGCGGAAGCATCTCTCTTCCCTACTCGATGATCTCCGACACGATAGACAAGGATGCTTATGAGTCGGGCACACGTAAGGAGGGCATGTTCTACGGCTGTGCAACTTTTTTGTATAAGTTGTCACAATCCGCAGCTTTGTTTGTCATCGGCGCACTGCTTGATATCATTGGTTTTAAATCTAACTCTGTCCAAACGCCCGAGAGCATCCTGAGTTACGGTACAGCAACCGTACAGCCCTCTCATATCTACTTGAAGCTCGGTCTGATACTGCCCATCGGGTTTGTGGTTTGCTTCTCCCTCGCCTTGTTTTTCGCAAGAAAGTATAAGCTGGATCGCGAGTCGGTTATCAGATACCAGCAGGAGATGGATAAGCGGCTTAAATAAGCCCCAGACGCAGCTTTAAATACCCTTCTAGATTATCGCTGTCACTGACGATGATACGATCTGCCTTTGCTGCTTTCATGAATTCGGCGCACAGCATCGCACCGAACACGATCACATCCGCCTTCTTCTCTTCCAGCCCGATGAGCTGCTTGCGTTGCTCCTTCGTCTTGCTCATCAGCATGGCTTCGATAGCCGTAACCTGATCGAGACTAAGACTATGCCTGTGTACGCGCTGCGCGTCATACTCCGTCAGCTTCAGATCAATAGCTGCCAGTGCCGTCGCCGTGCCGCCGATAGCGGTGTATGTAAAGCCCTTCGCTCCGGGTATGCCTGCGAATACGCTTCTGATATAAAGTCTCGCGGCGTCAAACGCTGCCGAGTCCGCTTCGTCGGCAGCAGGGAACATCTGGAGCAGACGTACGGTACCTATCTGGAAGCTGTGCTGGAAGGCGGGTTCTTGCATCGTGCCTGTCATCACCTCGGTGCTGCCGCCGCCGATGTCGTACATGCCGCCAAAGCCGTCTACGCAGCCCGCGAAGCCCAGCTGCGCCTCTCTGTCTCCCGATACGATATCGATAGCAACGCCGCACTCCCGGCGGATATATTCAGTGAATTCGCTGCTGTTTTCCGCATCGCGCACCGCGCTGGTTGCAAAGCAAAGAAACTCATCCGCCCCCTGCCGCTTACTTATTTCCAGAAACTCCAGCAGGGCACTGCGTGTGCGCTCCATTGCCGCCGGTACAATAACGCGCTTGTCCACCATGCCCTCGCCCACCCGAATGAGCCGCAACGTCTTATATTCCGCCACAACTGCTCCATTACATATCTGCGCTGTCATCAGTCTTGCCGAGTTTGTCCCGATATCCACCACTGCGTACTTCATAGCTGTCCTCCATTTGTGTTGTCCGCCAAGAATTATAGCATATCCTACGGGAGGAATCCCGCGTTGTCTGCAAAACGCCATAAAAAAAGCGCATTTGCGCTTTTAAATGTTATACATATCTATTTTTCAGTTTCTAATATCAGTTCGCCATCGTAAACCAAACCAAACTTCTGGCGCGCCTCGTTCTCTACATAGTCTTTGGTTTTGATATACTCACTTCTGTATTGCAGGCGAGAGATATCCGTCTGCATTTGTTCATATTGCTGTGTTAAAGCCTGCTGTTCCTCAAGAAGCTTGGATATATTAGCTTGCTGTGAAAAGATCGCAAAGCCAGTATAGGCCAAAAAGCAGGCCAGCATAATAAGCTTGAACCTCAGCTTGATCTTCCTGTTTTTCATGTTCCCTCACATTTATTGCGTGTTTGCACAAACGCTTTCGCGATTATCGCGGCTCTCTTTTATATACGCCGCGACAAGACCCATTTAAAAATAATATCAATAGGAAGTCTCTTCGACGTATAGCCGCCTGACTCCTGCTTTCTGCCAGTAATTTTTAATCTTTTTTTGCAGTCCTTCGTTTCTGGCGATAGTTACTGAGCTTCTGAGCCAAAAAACCAAAGAACAGAGACAGACCCGCCATATATAGCGCGAAGCCCAGTGCCATGCCCACGAACGTGAACAATCGCAGCTCACCCTGATTGGCGACAAACAAAGCCCCCATCACGATAAGCCCCAATGTAATGATAAACAGCACATCGAGCAGCACCGTGAGCCAGCGGCCCTTATTGACGGCTTTGCGGATATATCGGTATATATCATAGACAAAGCCTGCAACCAGCCCGCCATACAGCGTGATAATGAATATGTATATTTGCGGCGAAGTCGTCTCCATCGCGGCGCTCCTTACTTGAACACCCTCGAGAAAACGCCTCGCTTGGCGCGTTCCTCCTCATGGTCGGCATAATCGATGCTTTGTATTTTGCCGTCCACCACCAGCTGCCCCTCTTCAAGGTTCAGCTTGCTGATATGCAGATCCTCCCCCGTTATGGTGATAAATCCGTGGTTCGTGAGCAATATGACTTCGTTCTCATTGAAGCTGTCAACATCTTCAACGGCGGTCACCACCACCTTGGAGCGCGAATCAATGACCACCTTGTGGGGAGATTTGTTGACCGGTCTTTCAATTGGTTCCTCAATATACATGACATAGGCTCCTTTTTTCTATAGTGCACAATAGAATATATGCACAGTCCAAGCCATGTATACTTGCATTGTTATGCGGAGGTATTAATCAACGTCAAAGTTCTCAATCTATCAAGGTGCTTGGTAACACCAATGTCAGGACACCGCAAGGTACGCGTTGATGAAGGCGTCTATTTCTCCGTCCATCACCGCCCCAACGTTGCCCGTTTCTTCGCTCGTCCTATGATCCTTGACAAGGCTGTAGGGGTGGAAGACGTAGGAGCGTATCTGGCTGCCCCACTCGATCTTTTTCATCTCACCCTTAATCTCCTGCAGCTCTCGCATCTTCTCACTCTCGCGCTTCTCAATAAGCTTTGATTTGAGCATACGCATTGCCGTCTCGCGGTTCTGTATCTGCGAGCGTTCGTTCTGACACTGCACCACGATGCCGGTTGGCAGATGCGTAATGCGGATGGCAGACTCCGTCTTGTTGACGTGCTGACCGCCCGCGCCGGACGACCGGTAGGTGTCCACGCGCAGATCATCGCTGTCGATTTCAATATCGGCATCGTCATCTTCCAGATCAGGCATCACGTCCAGCGACGCGAATGATGTATGCCGACGAGCTGAGGAATCGAATGGGGAAATACGTACCAGCCGGTGTACGCCCTTTTCCGCCTTTAGATAGCCGTAGGCGTTAAGTCCGATAACCTCGAACGTGACGCTTTTGACGCCCGCCTCGTCGCCCGCGAGAAAGTCCAGCACCTTTACGGTATACTTCTTGCGCTCGCACCAGCGTGTGTACATGCGATACAGCATCTCCACCCAATCCTGTGCCTCGGTACCGCCCGCACCCGCGTGCAACGACAGTATCGCGCCGCTGGCGTCGTAGTCACCACGCAGCAAAGCCTTTAATCGCAGCTCGGAGACGTCCTTTTTCAGCGCGGCCAGCTCTAAGACCAGCTCTTCGGCCATGTCGTCGTCCCCGCCCTCTTCTAGCAGCTCCACCAGCACCACAGCGTCTTCCAGACGCGAAGAGATACGATTGAACTGATCCAGCTTGTCTTCAATGGGTTTGACGCGTTTGTTGACCTTATGCGCCTCCTGAACGTTTTCCCAGAAGCCGGGCTCCTCCATCCTGGCCTGAAGCTCTTCCAGCTCCTTCTTGAGCCCTTCGAGCCCAAGAGCGCTCTGCGTCTCCGTCAGCAAACCGCGTATTTCGTTTATCTTTAGTTTTGCATCATCAATTTGCAGCATATACCCCTCTACTGCTCCCGTCCGCAGCAATTCTTAAATTTTCGTCCGCTGCCGCACGGGCACAGCGCGTTTCTGCCCAGCTTATTTCCGCTGGAATCCACCACCTTCTTGGGCGGCTCCACCACACGCGGCGCCTCACGCTGCATCGGTTTGGTGGTGAGCTTTACATGGAAAAGCATCGTAACGGTGTCTTCTCGTATCTCATGGATCATCTCGTCGAACATGTCGAAGCCTTCGCGGCGATACTCGATGATCGGATCGCGCTGACCGTATGCACGAAGCCCGATACCCTGCCGGAGCTGATCCATTGCGTCGATGTGTGCCATCCACTTCTGATCCACAGCACGCAGCAGCAATATGCGCTCGATATCGCGCATGTTCTGACCGCCCTGCTCGATCTCCTGCTCCTTAAGCTGGTAAAAGCTTTTGGCTGTCTCGAGTATGCGCTGCTTGGCACTGCTATGCTCCAGCTTCTCGATTTCTTCCGGTTTGAACAGCGGCATCCCTTTGGGCAGAAATATCTTACCAAAGTACTCCGTCATCCCGGCGATATCCCATTCCTCAGGAAAGGTATTCTCCGGACAATACACCGTGAACATACTGTCGATCAGTGTCTCCAGCATGTCCATTACATTCTCGTATACATCCTCGCCCATCAGCACACGGCGGCGCTGCGAGTATATTATCTCGCGCTGCTTATTCATCACATCGTCAAACTGCAGCACGTTCTTTCTGATTTCGTAGTTGCGATATTCGATGCGCTTTTGCGCCCCTTCAATCTGCTTCGTCAGCAGCCCGAAGGTCAGCGGTATATCGTCTTCCTTGCTGACGGACGCCATAATGCCCTGTATACGTTCGCCGCCGAACAGCCTCATCAAATCGTCCTCCAGCGATATGAAGAACACCGACGAGCCAGGGTCGCCCTGACGTCCGCTGCGGCCGCGCAGCTGGTTGTCGATACGGCGGGACTCGTGCCGTTCCGTACCCACAATGTGCAGCCCGCCCAACGAGACTACCTCGTCATGCTCTGGCTGCATCGCCTTCTTGTGCTTATCCAGCAGCTCGGCGTAACGCTTGCGCGCTCTCAAGATATCTGCATCGTCGGTGGGTGCATGCCCTACGCCCGCCTCGATCAGCTCCTCGGTGAAATCCTCCGTGCGCATGTCTGCTCGCGCCGCAAAATCGGGATTACCTCCGAGTATGATGTCAGTACCGCGGCCTGCCATGTTGGTCGCAATGGTCACGGCATTCTTCTTACCTGCCTGCGCGATGATCAGTGCTTCCTTTTCGTGGTTCTTAGCGTTCAGCACGTTGTGGCGTACGCCGGTACGTGTCAGCATGCCGGACAGCCGCTCAGATTTCTCTACCGACACAGTACCCACCAGTACGGGTCTGCCTGTGGCATGCACGCGCTTGATCTCCTCCACCACAGCACGGAACTTGCCCTGCTCGGTGGCGTATATCACATCGTTCATGTCTTCACGCACCATCGGTCTGTTGGTGGGAATCTGCACGACATCCAGCGTATAGATGCCCTGAAACTCGTCCTCCTCCGTCTTGGCCGTGCCCGTCATACCGGACAGCTTGGCGTACATGCGGAAGTAGTTCTGGAAGGTGATGGTGGCCAGTGTGCGCGACTCGCGCTCCACCTTCACGTGCTCTTTCGCCTCAATGGCCTGATGCAAGCCGTCAGAATAACGCCGCCCCATCATCAGGCGGCCCGTGAATTCGTCCACGATGATGACCTGATCATCCTTGACGACATAGTCGATATCACGCTTCATCAGGTTGTTAGCCTTGAGCGCCTGGTTGATATGATGATTCAGCTCGGTGTTCTCCACGTCCGAGAGATTCTCCACATTAAACGCTCGTTCGGACTTTTGTATACCGTCCTCCGTCAGGTTGATGGCCTTGAGCTTCTCGTCGATCGTAAAGTCTTCCTCAACCTTTAGCGTCTTCACAAAGCGATCCACCGTGTCGTACATGTCGGTGCTCTTGTCGCCCATGCCGGATATGATAAGCGGCGTCCGCGCTTCGTCGATCAGTATGCTGTCCACCTCGTCCACCACCGCAAACGCGAGATCGCGCTGTACCATACGTTCCTTGCGGATCACCATGTTATCGCGCAGGTAGTCGAAGCCAAACTCGTTGTTGGTGCCATAGACGATGTCGCAGGCGTAGTTGGCGCTCCGCTCCTCCGCCGGCACCGCGTGGATAATAAGCCCCACCGAGAAGCCGAGGAACGCATACAGCTTGCCCATCCACTCCGAGTCCCTCTTGGCGAGGTAATCGTTCACAGTGACAACGTGTACGCCCTTGCCTGTGATCGCATTGAGGCACACCGCCAGCGTAGCCACCAACGTTTTACCTTCGCCTGTCTTCATCTCGGCAATGCGCCCTTGATGGAGCACGATGCCGCCGATGAGCTGCACATAGAAGTGCCGCATGCCCAGAACACGATCCGAAGCTTCGCGCACCTGTGCAAAAACCTCAGGAAGAAGATCATCCAAGGTCTCGCCATCCGCATACCGCTTTTTGAACTCAACGGTTTTGCCTTGCAGCTCCGCATCGCTCAGCTTTTTGAAATCGTCCTCCAGATTAACCACGGCATCCGCAAGCTTGCGTATCTTCTTTACCTTACCCTCGTTGCTTCCGCCGATAATATTCCTAATCAGTCCCATTATAATCCCCTTATCCCGGCTAAGCTTACGCACAGCCATAAGCTTTATTTTACCATTGAGCACGTCTCAAGGCAACCACCATCCGCAGCCGATTTAACGATGTTTATTGAATGTTCATAGTTTGCACCGAAAACAAAAAAGCCCTCGTAATCGAGGAGCTTCTCTGGTGCCGAAGACCGGACTTGAACCGGTACGGTGTTGCCAGCTATGCCTCCCACTCTATCTCCTTGCTAGCATTCCTTTTACTTCTTCACATGTATAAGCTTCATCTATACTCTTACTGTGTAAAATCAAATGACAATTGGGGCAAACAGGAATCAGATCTCTTATAGGGTTTGAAACATAATCAGGCCCAATCTGCGATAATTGTTTAGTATGATGAATATTAATCTTCTCGCAAAACTGCTCACCATACATACTAAAGTTAAATCCGCATATCTCGCACCTCACATAACCCCCGTTCACTTTTTTATAAAACGAAATGCAGCTTAGCCTATTTATAGAATTTCTTTCGTACTTATTCACAATAATCTTTTGCACGGCTCCTTCGGGAAGCCCTAAGACTTGGTCATCTGATATTTCATCTGGTAATTTGTCAAAAACATCATAGGTGTCTTGTTGTATTATGTTTTGAATACTATCTTTATGGTATAGAACAATCTTCAATTTTTCTTGAACAGGAAAAGTTTTATAACTCATTGTATGCCTGCGCACTTCTTGCATACGATCCACATATCCCCACCATCATAATATTGTTTAACTACCCAATATCCGATTGTACCTTCATATTTATCACCACATTCGGGACAACGCATAAATGTTTTTCTATGTGAATCAATTATGTCTTTTCTTTTAAAGCTTTCTTTTCTTATACCATTTCTAATTAAATCCTCTTTCATCTTAATTATTGTGCGATTTCCGAGTAAATCAAAATCATTTACATACTTATTTTTTACGAGTTTTTCAACTATTTTGCTAATTCTATCACTAACAAATATACTCTTTTTTTCTATATTAAAAGATTTCTTTTCCAAGCTATAATTGTTGATCGAACATTTTTTTAATTCTTCATATTTAATCTTATTCTCATATAACATTTCAAATATAAATAACTCGAAATATTTCTCATTACTTAAGCAGTGATGCCTCAAATCCTCAATCTCTTTCGAATTTAGCGGCATTGAACTATTATCCATATTATCTGAAATGTCAGCCTTGTTAATTTCAAATTCATCTATTATTTCGTTTTTATTGTATCTATTTAAAAAGTCAGTAATATAGTTAATTCTATTTTTTGTATTTGTCTTTTTCTCTTTTTCATAATAATAATTAATATATTCATTAAATTTATTTTGATCTATATTGGGTAATTCTTCATCTGTCTTTATGAGGAAATCTATAATTTTTGATCGCCTAACCTTATAACTCTGCAATTCGTTATCATCAGTTACATTTGACATCATAAGATCATGATATTTAATAAAAAATAACCGATTAGTCTCATTTATTTCTTTAATGTTTTCTATTGTTCCTGAATTTGATACTCTTTTATTATTAAATACTTCTTTCTCTAATTTCTTATAAACATCAATCCAAACCATCTTAGCCTCACAAATTATATTTCACATATTACCATACCTATAAGTGTATATTTTGTCAAGAATGAGGTGTTATTCATTTAGTACTCCAGTTATAAACAAACAAAAAAGCCCTCGTAATCGAGGAGCTTCTCTGGTGCCGAAGACCGGACTTGAACCGGTACGGTGTTGCCACCGCGGGATTTTAAGTCCCGTGCGTCTGCCGATTCCGCCACTTCGGCATGGCACTCCCAAAAGCGTTTGCTTTGGAAAAACTGATATAATTTCGGGCTCCTGTCTCCAGAAGCCCGAAATTGTTGACTGGAGGCGCCACCCGGATTTGAACCGGGGCATAAGGGTTTTGCAGACCCGTGCCTTACCACTTGGCTATGGCGCCATATTTGCCTGACACATACACTATATGCTAGGTTAGTCATTTTTATCCCCCCGGCCAACGGTTTGGCTCGGGGGGATAATGGAGCGGAAGACGGGATTCGAACCCGCGACTTCGACCTTGGCAAGGTCGCACTCTACCACTGAGTCACTCCCGCAAGAGTATGCGTTCTTCGTTTGAAGCCGATATTGGCGACCCGGAAGGGACTCGAACCCTCGACCTCTAGCGTGACAGGCTAGCGTTCTAACCATCTGAACTACCGGGCCAATATGGTGGGAACAGTTGGGCTCGAACCAACGACCCTCTGCTTGTAAGGCAGATGCTCTCCCAGCTGAGCTATGCTCCCATAACGCTCGGCGTAAACGAGAACGCTGCGATATTGTATAATACACATGTGTCCCTGTCAAAACCAAAAGAGCGCGATTATTTATAATTAATTAACTATTGCTCTCTATATATCTCTTTTCCTCCGAAAAGCTGGTATTATCGCTATCTTCTTTTCTCTAACTCAGCAAAAACCTCGGCGGGCTTTAATCCCCGTTCACTCAGCATCACCAGCAGGTGATAGAGCAGATCGGCGGATTCCAGCCGTATCTCATCGGGCGCGGCATTCTTCGCAGCGATGATGACTTCGGCGGATTCTTCCCCCACCTTCTTCAATATCTTGTCAATGCCTTTGGTGAAAAGGTAGTTGGTATACGAGCCCTCTATGGGGTTTGCCTTGCGGTCTTCGATGACGGCAAACAGCTCGTCTATGATCCCATATCCGCCCGAATAAACCCCGTCGCCATACAAAGACTCGAAGAAGCACGAATAGCGCCCCGTATGGCACGCAGAGCCCTCCTGAGACACCAGCGCAAGCAGAGTATCACCATCGCAATCCGCTTTCAGCTCGTGCAGCTTCTGTGTGTGCCCGGAGGTCTCGCCCTTGCGCCACAACTGCTGACGGCTGCGTGAGTAATACCACATGTCGCCTGACTCCAGCGTTTTTTGCAGAGACTCGGCGTTCATATATGCCACCATCAGTACGGCATGCGTTTTGATGTCCTGCGTGACCACCGGCACTAGGCCTTTATCGTCAAACTTTACCTGATTGATATCCATAATTACTCCGTTACATCCTCACCGGTATGTTTTGTTGTTTGAAATATTCCTTCACTTCGTGTACCGTCATCTCGCCGTAGTGGAACAGCGACGCCACCAGCACCGCATCCGCACCCGCGTCCTGCAGCACATCCCTGAAATGCTCCATCTTTCCCGCGCCGCCCGACGCAATCACGGGAATGCGCACCGCATCCGCTATTGCCTTGGTGATGCCGAGGTCATAGCCATCCTTGGTTCCGTCGGCGTCCATGCTGGTTAGCAGTATCTCTCCCGCCCCCAGCCGTTCCGCTTCAAGTGCCCATTCCAGCGCATCGTGCCCCGTGTTCACACGTCCGCCGTTCAGGTATACATCCCAGCCGCTGCCGTCTGGGCGTGCTTTGACGTCTATCGCGCACACCACGCACTGGCTGCCGAACTTTTCCGCCGCTTCGCTGATCAGTGTGGGATTCTTGAGCGCCGACGAGTTGACGGATATTTTGTCCGCGCCGCGGCACAGCAGCTCGCGAAAATCGTTCACCGAGCGGATGCCGCCGCCCACCGTGAGCGGTATAAATACCTCCTCCGCCGTACGCGCCACCACATCCACCATCGTGCACCGCTCGTCGGACGAGGCGGTGATGTCGAGAAACACCAGCTCATCCGCCCCCGCTTTGTTGAAGAACTTCGCCATCTCGACGGGGTCTCCCGCGTCGCGTATATCCACAAAGTTAACCCCCTTGACGACGCGCCCCGCGTGTACATCCAAACAGGGTATAATCCTCTTGGTCAGCATATGCCCTCCCCCATGTTGATGGCGTCGTCCAGACGGATGGTGCCCGCGTACAGCGCCTTGCCGATGATGACGCCCTCCGCGCCTGTGCTCAGTATCTGCTTCACATCGTCCGGCACGCTCATGCCACCCGAAGCGATAATGTCCATGCCGGTTGCTTCCACCAGCTTTCGCACCCCCGCCACATTGGGGCCTGTCATCATGCCATCCCGCGATATGTCGGTATATATCACCGTGGTGATGCCCAGCTCCTTCATCCGCAGCGACAGCTGCACCGGGTCTTCACCCGAATCGGATGCCCAGCCGCGCGTGGCGACACGTCCGTCCTTCGCATCAATTCCCGCCACAACGCGCCCCGGATACTTCATTGCCGCTTCCGCGACCAGCGCCGGATTCTCAATCGCGGCTGTGCCAATGATGACGCGCTGCAAGCCGAGCTCCAGCCGTTCATCAATATCTTCCAGTGTGCGCACGCCGCCGCCCAGCTGTACGGGAATGCTGACGCTTTTCAATATGCGCGCCACTGTGTCCCGATTGCAGAATGTACCCGCAAAAGCCGCGTCCAGATCCACCACGTGCAGGTATTTCGCGCCCTGCCGCTGCCACTGCGCCGCAATCTCCGCCGGATCACCGTATTCCGTCGCCTGCTCCATATCGCCCATTTTCAGACGCACACAAACACCGTTCTTCAAATCGATTGCCGGGTATATATTCATGACAAGCCTCCGAACCGCCGCAGCATGGCAAGCCCGGTATCGCCGCTCTTCTCCGGGTGAAACTGCAAACCAAACACGTTATCCTTCTGCACTGCGGCAGTGAAGCGATACCCATAGTCCGCCTCCGCGATGATGTATTCATCCGGCACGCCCGCCGCGTGGTAGGAATGCACAAAGTATACATACTGACCGTTTCCGGCGTCAAACAGCGCATTATCCCGCGCAGCGAGGTTATTCCAGCCCATGTGCGGCACCTTAAGCCCCGTCACGTCGAACAGCACCACCTCACCCGGCACCAGTGACAGGCCGGTGTAAACGCCATTCTCGTAGCTTTTATCGAACAGCAGCTGCATACCGAGGCAGATGCCGAGAAACGGCTTGCCTTTGGCGACCTCGTCCAGCATCGTCTGCTGCATGCCGGACTTCCCTAAACAGTCGATGGCATCCGCAAACGCCCCGACGCCGGGCAGCACAATGTGTGACGCGTCCAGCAGGTCTTGCTTGCTGTCGGTAATGCGGGCGTCGAAGCCCAGAAATTCAAATGCCTTTTGAACGCTTCTTAAGTTGCCCATGCCATAGTCGATGATTGCGATCATTACAGAACCCCTTTTGTGGATGGAATGCCGGTGCTGCGCGCGTCCTTCTCCAGCGCGAAGCGCAACGCACGCCCCGTCGCCTTGAACACCGCTTCGATGATGTGGTGGGTGTTAACGCCGTACAACGCGTTGATGTGCAGCGTCAGCTTCGCCGAGGTTGCCAGCGCACGGAAAAATTCCTCAAATAGCTGAGACGGAATGCGGCCCACCGTGGCGTCCGGGCAGTCCACGTTATACTGCAAGAACGCACGTCCTGAGAAATCGACACTGACAAAGGCAAGCGCCTCGTCCATCGGCACAAACTGCGTGGCATAACGGTTGATGCCCGCCTTATCACCCACAGCCGCTGCCAGCGCCTCGCCCAGCACAATGCCCGCATCCTCTACCGTGTGGTGTTCATCCACGTGCAGATCGCCCTTGGCCGTCAGAGTCAGGTCAAACAGACCGTGACGCGCGAACAGATCCAGCATGTGGTCGAAAAATCCGATGCCGGTGTCAATCTGCCGCTGCCCCGTCCCGTCAATGCCGAGACTGACAGCGATATCCGTCTCACCCGTCTTGCGGCTTATTTCTGCGTTTCTCATGGCAACTCCTCCGTATCAAAGCGTATGGTAGCGCTCTTGGCGTGCGCGGTTAAGCCCTCAGCCTCCGCGAACAGTTTGATGTCATTATAGCACGACTCCAGTGCCTCGCGGTCATAGTAAATGTAATTTGTCGTCTTCACAAAATCGTCCACCGACAACGGCGACGAGAACCGCGCTGTGCCCGATGTGGGCAGCACGTGGTTGGGCCCTGCGAAGTAGTCTCCCAGCGGCTCCGGCGAATACGCGCCAAGGAACACCGCGCCCGCATTTTTCACCTTGCTCAGCAGCCGCATGGGCTCCGCCGTCATTATTTCAAGATGCTCCGGTGCGATGGTGTTGGCGATATCTAATGCTTCTTCCAGCGTTTCGGTTACAATGATGGTGCCAAAGTCCGCAACGGACTGCGCGGCGATCTCGCGCCGAGGCAACAGTGCCAGCTGTTTTTCGATCTGTGCCGCCGCTTTCTCCGCCAGAGCAGAGCTGGGCGTTAGCAGTATGCTGGCTGCTTTCTCGTCGTGCTCTGCCTGCGACAGGAAGTCCGCCGCTACGTATGCGGGGTTCGCCATATCGTCCGCGATGATCAGCACCTCGGAGGGTCCCGCGATCATGTCGATGCCCGCCTCACCGTATATCTCGCGCTTGGCCGCCGCCACATAGGCGTTGCCCGGTCCTGTGATAACATCAGCCTTGGGTACAGATTCCGTGCCGTAGGCCAGCGCCGCAATGGCCTGCGCACCGCCGATGCGTAATACAGTGTCCGCACCCGCAAGATCTGCCGCCACCAGCGTCAGCGGCTCGATGCTGCCGTCGCGACCGGGCGGTGTCACCATGACGATCTCTTCCACGCCCGCAATTTTAGCCGGAATGATGTTCATCAGCACACTGGAGGGATACGCCGCCTTGCCGCCGGGCACATACACGCCCGCGCGTTGCATCGGCAGCACCAGCCGACCGGTGACTGCTCCGCCCGTCTTGCGTTCGTAGCCTTCCCGTTTTTGCAGCTCGTGGAACGCGGCGATATTGGCGGCACTCTTCTTCAGCGTTTCCAGCAATGCCTGCGGCACCTTCGTGTAGGCAGCTTCAATCTCGGCTTTTGTCACGCGTATATTGTCCGGCGTCAGTATAAAGCCGTCAAACCTTGCTGTATATTCGATCAAAGCCTTGTCACCGTTTTGCCGAATGTCGCTCACAATAGCGCGTACCGACTCCACCACTCGGGGGTCATCCTCGGACTTTCTTTTCAGCCGCGCGATGGCTTCGGCGGCTTCGGATGAGCTGTATATTCTCATATCAGCAATCCTCCACGGCTTTGCGGATATTCTCAATCAGCGGCACCAGCACCGATGCTTTTATTTTTAGGCTGGCACGGTTCACCGCAAGGCGGGCGGACACCTGCGCCACCTCTTCAGTGATGGCAAGGCCGTTTTCCACCAGCGTACGACCGCTTTCCACGATGTCCAGTATCACATCCGACAGCCCCAGTATCGGCCCCAGTTCCACGCTGCCGTTCAGCTTGATGCACTCGATGGACTCGCCCTTGGACGCGTAATAATTTTTGGCTATCTCCGGATATTTGGTGGCAACGCGCAGCACAGACGAGGTCAGCGATTTATCCTTACCCCCGTCGTAGCCCGCTACGCACAATCGGCATTTGCCGAACTTTAAATCCGCCATTTCATACAGCGGCAAGCCTGCCTCCATCAGAGTATCCTTGCCCACGATGCCGATGTCCGCAACGCCATGATCAACGTAGGTGGGAACATCAATCGGCTTTACCATGATGAAGCGAACATCGCCTGTTTTGTCGTAGAATATCAGCTTGCGGGTATCGTTGAACATATCGTCGCACGCGATGCCGCATTGCTCCAATATCACCATTGCTTTTTCCGCCAGCCGCCCCTTGGCCAGCGCTATCGTAATCTGCATATCGTCTCCTTACAGCTCGCGCATCCCGTTTTCATCGAAGTATACAGCCAATGCCGCGCCCCTTTTGTCCTTTTCAGCCAGCAGCTGCTGCTCTGAAAGATGCGATAGACTGATAACTCTTCTGCCCTCTTCACGCTGATGCTCTGCCCACGCATAAGCCGCGCCGCCGCTTCTGCTGTTAAAAGACATCACCGCGTCCGTTTGGTAATACCCGGACAGCAAGCCCTGTCGTTCCATCGCGATCATCACGCGCTTGATGCCCAGCGCAAAGCCGGTAGCAGCAGACGGCTCGCCGAACTTGCCCAGCAGCTCATCGTAACGTCCGCCCGACACCACCGGAAAACCGATTTCAGGTGTCAAACCACGGAAGATGATGCCGGAATAGTACGCAATATCGTGCAGCATGCCGAAGTCTATGGATATATATTCCGACAAACCATATTCGCTGAGCCTCTCGTACACGCTGCGCAGATTCTCCACCGCGTCGCGGCAGCCCGGTTCGTCTGACAGCGCCAGTGCCTTGTCGAACACCTCTGCGCCGCCGAACAGGTTAGGCAGCGTCAGCACCTGCTCACGCGCCCGTCCGCTGATGCCCAGCCGATTTGCCATCATTTCAATTTCAACGATATCCTTCGAATCCACCGCATGCCGCAGTGCGTCTATCTGGGCTTCTTCCAGCTCCAAGCCGGAAACAAGCGATTTGAAATAGGCCACCTGACCGATATCGATGGTGAAGGTTTTCAGACCCGCCGTTTGCAAAGCACAAACAGCCAGCGCGATCACCTCGGCATCGGCGCTGCTGTCCGCGTCACCGATCAGCTCAATACCGGCTTGCGTAAACTCGCCCGATTTTCCGATAGCCGGCTCTGCCGCGGCATAAGAATTTTGAATATAAAACAAGCGTTTGACGCTTTGGTTCGTCAGCTTGGCAGCCGCCACCCGCGCGATGGGCACCGTCAGATCGGGACGCAGCACCAAAATGCGTCCGTTCGGGCCGACAAACTTTATCATGCTTTCCTGTATATACGCGCCGACGCCGCTTTGAAACACGTCCAAATATTCGTAGCTGGGCGTTTCAATTTCATCGTAGCCGGACAAAATGAATCGCTTGCGCAGCGCGGTTTCCATCTCTTTTTTGATGTAGCACTCCGCAGGCAGACAATCTTCCACGCCGTCGGGTACTTGCTTTTTAAACTTATCCATCCACACACTCCATTTTAGCGTTTTACCATGCTAATACGATGTTGTTAGTGTAATAGAATGTTTTCCCTTTGTCAATGCTTATATCAAAAAAGCGCCGGAATTACCAGCGCTTTTTGTATATACAGCTTAAATATAGGATTATTTACCGCTCATCTGGCGCTCCGCCTGTTCGATCAGGCGCTTCACCATATAACCGCCGACGTAGCCCGCTTCCTTGGAAGTCAGGTCTCCGTTGTAACCCTGCTTTAAGTTGACGCCCAGTTCATTGGCGATTTCGTACTTCATGTTAGAGAGATTCTGATTCTTGCTCTTCGAAGCCATACGTTTAACCTCCGTTCCTGTTGTATTGTTGTTGTTTTTTCGTCGTTACTTTGTACCCTTGGCCTGGTTGATCAGCCGCTTAACCATCTCGCCGCCCACCGAACCTGCCTGCTTGGATGTGATATCACCGTTGTAGCCCTGCTTCAGGTTGACACCCATCTCATTCGCGATTTCATACTTCATATTATTTAAAGCGTTCTTCGCTTCGGGCACCATGGCTTTCTTACTTGCCATATTTGTTCACCTCCTTTGTTTTGTCTGACAATTATAATTTGCCCAACAAAACAAAATATAAGCTGGCAATTATATATAGGTTCGGTATTATTAATTAATCGTTGTTTTTTCCAGTCGGCTTTGGAATCTTTTTAATGAAGCTGTTTTAAGACGCTCAAAAAACTGCGGATCGCAATCGGCGATTTGAGCTGCAATCTCACGCGTTTCACTGAGCAGGCGCATATCCTTGATAAGGTGCGCCATATAAAGATCGGATACACCGCTTTGACGGCTGCCCAAGAACTGGCCGGGTCCGCGCAGGCGCAAATCCTCCTCAGCAATTTTAAAGCCGTCGTTTGTTTTTGTAAGAAATTGAAGCCGCTCGTTATCCTGATTGGGAGACATCAGAAAGCACCACGACGTTTTGCTGCCGCGCCCCACACGCCCGCGCAGCTGGTGCAGCTGGGCCAGCCCAAAACGCTCCGCGTTTTCGATCACCATGATGGTGGCCGCGGGTACGTCCACACCCACCTCAATAACGGTGGTCGATACGAGAATTTGCGCTTCGTTGTTTTTAAATTGCTCCATCACCGCGTTTTTCTCCTGCGGCTTCATTTTTCCGTGCAGCAGAGCAACGCTGCGGTTGGGATAGCAGTTTTTTATCTCTTCGTATAGCTGCTCAGACGAGCGCACATTCAGCGCCTCGCTCTCCTCGACCAGCGGGCATACCACGAAGGCTTGCGCACCTTTATCCAGCTCGTCATCGATAAAGCCGTACATCCCTTCTCTTTTGTGTTCGGGCACGCAAAAGGTTTTGACAGGCTGACGTCCTGGCGGCATCTCGTCAAGTATTGATATATCCGTCTTGCCGAACAGTATCAGCGCGAGCGTACGCGGTATCGGCGTGGCGGACATGATAAGCGTGTGCGGCGTACCACCCTTGGTTTCCAGAACCGCGCGTTGGTTAACCCCAAATCGATGCTGCTCGTCGGTAACCACCAGCCCAAGATCGGCAAACTGTACGCTGTCGTACAGCACGGCATGCGTGCCAAATACGATATGAGTATTGCCCGCGGCAATGTTTTCGCAGATATTGCGCCTTTGTGCAGGCGGCGTACTGCCTGTCAGCAGCTCAATATTGACACCCGCTTCTCCCAGCACCCGCTGCGCGTTTTCGTAATGCTGCCGCGCCAGCACCTCGGTGGGCGCCATCATCACGCACTGGCGGCTGCTCTTCACACAGATATGCATGGCGTAAAATGCGGGCGTTGTTTTGCCGCTGCCCACATCGCCCTGCACCAATCGGTTCATCGGCTGAGTGCGCTTCATATCATTTTCGATTTCTTTCATCACACGCAGCTGCGCGCCCGTGGGCTGATAGCTGAGCCTGCGCAGAAATACGTCGCGCTGAGCACCGGAAATCATGAGAGGCACAGCTCCTTGCAGCGCTGTAGTCTCCCGTCCCAACAGCGCGATATTGAACAGCAGAAGCTCTTCAAAAATCAGACGGCGTTTCGCCTGCTCCAGTGCTTCTTCATCCACCGGAAAGTGGATTTGCTCCAGCGCAAAGTTTATCTCCGCCAACTCATGAGCGCTGCGAAATTCCGCGCTGAACAGGTCGTCAAGCTTGCCGCCCAGCGAACCCAACAGCGACCGCATCACCAATCTCATCACCTTTTGAGATATACCTGCGGTAAGCGGATAAACCGGGTTTAAGCCTTCGTGCTGGCCGCCGTTTTTCTCCATGTGCGGGTTAGTGAACTGAAACCTGCGCCCCACGCGCTTGACGCTGCCGCTCACATACACCGCTTCATTGAGCTTATACATATTCTTGATGTATGGTTGGTTGAAAAAAACAGCCTCAACCTGCCCTGTTTCGTCGGATAACTGAAACGTTGTCAGATTGAGACCGCTCTTAACGCGTCTTAATTTGGGTTCATCATGTATGATTGCAGTAATATGACAGACTTCACCGTCCGCAAGATCGCAGATTTTTGCACTGCGTCCGGCAGACTCATAGCCGCGGGGCATATAGTATAGAAGATCCGCGACCGTTACGATGTTCAGCTTGGCCAGCAGTTTGGCTTTCTTTTCTCCAATGCCTTTTACCTTGCTGACCGGGGTATCAAGGTTCATCACTCAACCGCGAACACAAACGGATAGACGGGCTGCCCGCCGAACTGCAGCTCCACGTCATAGTCGCCGTACTTTTCGCGCACCATGTCAGCCACCTGATTCGCCAGCGTTTCGGTTACTTCCTCACCGTAGAATATGGTGATAACGCTGTCATCATCCGTCACCATGCCCGCCAGCAGTTGGTCACAGGTCTGGAAAACGTCGCCGGTGTGGCAGATGATGTCGCCGTCCAGTATGCCAATCAGCTCACCTTTTTTGATAAGCTGCCCGTTCATCTTGGATTCGCGCACCGCGCTGGTCACCTGACCCGTCTTCACGGTGGTGATCGCCTTTTTCATGCGCTCGGTGTTCTCTTCAAAATCGAGGTCGGGATTGTACGCCAGCACGCCTGTGATACCCTGCGGGAACGATCTTGAGGGGATCACGTGAACGTTCTTGTTGGAAAACTGCGCGGCCTGTTCGGCTGCCAGTATGATGTTCTTGTTGTTGGGGAATACGAAAACGTTGTCCGCAGGCGCCTTCTCAATCGCGCGGGATATGGACTCGGCCGACGGGTTCATCGTCTGCCCGCCCTCCACGATTTCGTCCACCATAAACTCCTTGAATATGTTGACAAAGCCCTTGCCGGCCGCCACGGTAACCACCGCCATATTCTTCTTCTCACGCTGTGGTTCGGATTGCTCAAGCTCGGTGTGCTGCTCACGCATATTGTCGATCTTGATGCGCGACAGCTCGCCGAAGCGCAGCGCAAACTGGAGCGCCTTGCCCGGAACATTGGTATGAACGTGCGTTTTGATGAGCTGCAGATCCCCCACCACCAGCACACAGTCGCCGATCTTCATCAGCTTCTCGCGATAGCGGTCAATATCGTCCTGCTTGACGGATTCGTGGATATTCTTAATGAAGAACTCCGTGCAGTAGGCAAATTCAATGTCTTCACTGTTTACGGTGTTGGAGAAATCC
This sequence comes from Bacillota bacterium, assembly GCA_023415795.1. GTDB lineage: Bacteria > Bacillota > Clostridia > Christensenellales > SZUA-584 > SZUA-584. Next base: position 52,740 of record JAEZJG010000002.1, read on the forward strand.
ACTGCCGGTTCGTCGTTATCAAACAGCGCGCTGTCGGTAATCGCTTCGCCGTCCATCGCCATCTTAAAGCCGCGATAGATAACCAACAAACCCTTGCCGCCTGCGTCCACCACTCCCGCTTCCTTGAGCACGGGCAGCATATCAGGTGTTTTCTTGAGCGTCACACCGCCATGCTCCAGCACGGCATCCATCAGCTGATAGATGTTGTCGTCCTGAGCGGCACAGCGCAGAGCCATCTTGGCCATCTCTTTGGCGACGGTAAGGATGGTTCCTTCCTTGGGCTTCATGACAGCCTTGTAAGCCGCGTCCACACCCTCCTGCATCGCCTTGGCAAAATCAGGCGCACCCGCCGTATCAAGACCCGTCAGGCTCTTGGACAGCCCGCGGAACAGCTGCGAAAGTATAACGCCCGAGTTGCCGCGCGCGCCCTTAAGGGCACCAAGCGACAGAGCATCCGCAACCGTGCCGATTTTGGTTGTGTCGGCCGATTTAACCTCTTTGACGGCAGACATCATCGTCAGTGACATGTTTGTTCCCGTATCGCCATCTGGCACAGGAAACACGTTGAGCGCATTTAAGCCCTTTTTGTTCTTTTCTAAATAAGCGGCTGCGGAAAGCACCATTTCTTTGAGCAGCTCGCCGGTGATCCTTTGATGCATCAGTTGATCCCCCTAAACCCGGATACCGTTAATAGTAACATCGACCTTGTCAACGTTGAGACCCGTGATCTTCTCAACCCTGTACTTGACCGTGTCAATAACGTTGGAAGCTACGGCAGCAATGGAAACGCCATATTCGACAACCACAAACAACGCAATACGCACCGCGTCGTTCTCGGTGTAAATTCTGACACCCTTGCTTAAATTCTCGCCTCTTAACAGCTCCACAATGCCGTCCATAGCTTTTTGTGACGACATTCCGACGATTCCGTAGCAATCCATGGTGGCAAGACCCGCTAAATTGGATAGGAATTCATCTGTATACTCTATTTTTCCGTATGAATTTTGCTGGATAACAGCCATTCAATAGCCTCCCAATGAATAAAAAATACCGTCACGGTATGCAAACTCCGGCGAATACAATCTATCGCGTTTTGTGCTTTGAGTCAAGCGTTTTAAATATTTGCAATGAATTTTTAAGATTTAATCTTGCCAAATCCGACCTTCGATGATAGAATATCACACGTGCGATTTTGCGTCAAGGAGAGAGGTGTAGGCAGATGGCAAAGTACTGCGAAGTATGCAAGAAGGGCATCATGTCCGGCAACACGGTCAGCCATTCAAACAGAAAATCCAGAAGAACATGGGCTCCCAACGTTCAGAGAGTGAGCGCGGTCGTTGACGGTTCTCCCAAGAGGGTTTATGTTTGTACCCGGTGCTTAAGATCCGGCAAGGTTACCCGCGGCTAGGCATATATTAGCCAAGAACGGTCGTCCTTATTCTCGGGCGGCCTTTTTGCTTTGTCGTAATACAGTAATATGCCCGGAAGAATCTCCCCTCCGGGCAAAGCTATGTATCTCTCTGATTATTCGACCGGCAGCACGTCATGTTATTCTCCGCCGATTCAGACAAACAGCCTCTTCAGTAATCCGCGAAGCAGCCGCGGCGCTCTGAAACAGTAGATTCTCATACTCTCCACCTCCACCTTAAATCCGTCAAATTTTCTTCCACAGCGCGAATATACCCACGAGGATCAGTACTGCGCCTAAAAAGGCCAGCCACATCCAGTACGGCAGAAAACAAATAAGGAGAATAACGCCGATCGCGATCAGGAAAACAGAAATTATCCGACGCATGATGCAATTACCGCAAAACAATATGTACACCTCCGCTTGCAAGCACTGGATTTACGTTCAATGTATCATACGATTTTATTGCGGAAAATGTGACGCTTTGCCGGATATCTTGATAATCAGCGCGGTACCGCCTTCAATATGAAGCGTAGCGGGGCTGTTCAGTATGATATTGCTGATGCCACGGCTGGCATCACAGCGCAGCAGCAGCTTTTGAAACGGGTATTTGAGGTTAGTTGCCGTAACGGTAATGTCTCCCCCCAGCGGCAATATGGAAACGGTTTGCCCGGGGCTGCCGTGTAGCTCAAAATCGCCGTGCGCCGCAGTTATCTCGTGCAGGGAATCAATGATGCGGCACGGCACATTTGCCCTATCCGCTTTGAGCAGCATGCCAAGGTTGCCCAGAGCGTGGTCCAGCCGCCGTCCCAACGCACCCAACACGACAATCTCCTCCGCGCCGGATTCCAGCGCCAGAGCCACAGCCGCTTCAGTATCCGTTTCGTTTTTATCAACCTCAAGGCGCATCAGCGCAGCGCCGGAGGCTTCCATAAACGCGATGCTGGCACTGTCAGCCGAATCGAAGTCGCCTATCAGCACATCGGGGATAATGCTGTGTGCCATCAGCGTATCAGCAGCTCCATCCGCGCAGATAACGAGATCGGCATCCTTGGTATGCGCCGCCAGCAGCTCGTATTCGGGCTGCTCCCCCGCTGTTATGATCAGGCACTTCATTTGGGGTTCTTCAGCAGGCTCACCACTTTTGCCGGGTCTGCCGCGTTGAAGACCGCGTTTCCTGCGACGATGACGTTAACGCCCGCCTGCGTTACCTCCAGCGCGTTGTGTACGCCGATGCCGCCGTCCATCTCAATATCCACATTGAGCCCTCTGCTGTCAATCATCGTCTTGAGCGCCCGTGCCTTATCGAGGGCGTACGGCAAAAAGCTCTGACCGCCAAAGCCCGGATTCACGGACATCAGCAGCACCATATCCACCTGATCCAGCACGTAGTCCAGCACGCTGAGCGGCGTATGAGGATTCAGCGCAAGGCCGCATTTCTTGCCCGTTGAGCGTATGAGCTGCAGCGTTCTGTCCAAATGCACAGACGCCTCTTCATGCACGGTGATGATATCCGCTCCCGCATTGGCGAAGTCCTCAACGTACCGCTCCGGCGATTGCACCATCAGATGCACATCCAGCGGCAGCGTGGTCGCTTTGCGCATGTCGCGTATCATGTAAGCGCCAAAGGTGATGTTAGGCACAAAGCTGCCGTCCATCACATCGCAGTGAATATAGTCTGCACCGGCGGACTCCAGCAGCTTTATCGCGTCGTACATCCGTGTAAAATCCGCCGAAAGCACCGACGGAGCAACCTTAATCATATTTTTTCTCCTTTGCATCCTGCAATTCTTTTAATATGGTCAGATACCGCTGGTAACGGCTCTCGTTGATCTGTCCGCTAGCTACCGCTTCCTTCACGCCGCATTGCGGTTCTCTATCGTGCACACAGCCTACAAACCGGCACTGCTGCGCATAGGCACCTATGTCGTCGTACAGCGCGCTCAGTTCCGTTGGTTGTATGTCATTCGCTTCAAGAAAGGAGAAGCCGGGCGTATCCACCACCGTGCCTGAAAACCCCTCCAGCACCATCAGTTCGGCGTGGCGCGTGGTGTGCCGCCCTCTGTCCACTTTCTTGGACAACCCGCCGGTCTCCAGTGTCAGCCCGGAGAACAGTGCGTTCAGCAGCGACGATTTACCCGTCGCCGACTGCCCCGCAAAGCAAGTGCACCGGCCAGCCAGCTCCTCCTTGAGCAAATCCAACCCCTCACCCGATGCCGCCGATACACAAACGGACGAGCAAACGCCGTTGTATTCTTCTCGCAGCGCAGCCACATACGCGTTATCAGCCGCGTCGCATTTGTTGATGACGAGCAGCGGCTTGATACCGGACATTTTCGCGTAAATGATGAGCTTATCGCAAAGAAGCTTATCTGCCGGGGGCTTGTGTGCCGACAGCACAATAGCGATCATGTCCACATTGGCGACCCTCGGACGCTTCAGCTCATTCTTTCGCGGCAATATTTCTTCGATAAAGCCGGAGCCTGCCGATACCGAAAAGCTGACAAAATCGCCCGGCAGCGGTGTCATACCGTCAATGCGAAATCGACCTCGCGCCTTGCATTCGTGGGTGTGTTCGCTGTCGTCCAGCACATAATAAAAGCCGCCTATGCCTTTAAGTATACGTCCTGTCATCGTCCTGCTTTCATTTGACATCAATTGTAGTGCTGCTGATCTCAACGTTGTTCAGCAATATCCTTACCGTTTTTTGTCCCGCTGTCAGACATTTGATGTCCATGTTCAGCGGCAGCATACCAACCTCCGGTTGCATTTCCTGTGCAAAGCGAACGCTGCGCCCCTCCAGCATGTCTTCCACGATGATACGCAGAATTGAATCTTCTTCCGTGATATTGACGGTTGCTGAAAAGCTGCCGCTATACTGCTTATCCGTATACGCACTGATCCAGAGCGTCACTTCGCTTGCCAACGGGGTTTGTATACCCTGCTCCGGGCTTTGCGCCGTCACTGTACCCGCGGGCAAATCGCTCTCCTGTTCGTATACAAAGCAATTGCTAAAGCCTGTGTCATACAAGAGCGGAATGGCTTGCCCCAGCATCGTCCCCACCGTCGGTGGTACCACGCCTGTCGGTTCACTCTCCCCCGAAACGATTAGGCTGACAGAATCCTCCGGCGTCACAATGCTGCCGGCGTCGGGAGACTGGGCAATCACATGCCCCGGAACCACATCCGCAACCACCTCGTAGGATACGGAATCCAGCGTTAACCCCATCTGTTCGATAAGCGCTGCCGCTTCATCAAGGCTTAGATCGTAAACATCCGGCATTAACAGATCGGAAGTACCGCTCGAGACGGTCAGCGTAACCGCCGCGCCTTTTTGCGTTTGGCTGTCTGCCAGCGGCATCTGTGCAATCACGTTGCCCAATGGCACCAAATTGCTGGACTCATAATTCGTTGTCACAATGAAGCCCATCTCGGTCAGCTCTTGTGTGGCAGTATCCATATCCCTTCCAACCACATACGGCACGCTGAGCAATTCAGATGCCGCCCTGTTTATGGCATCGATCCCAAGCCATGCCGCCAGTGCCACACCGAGAACCAGCACCATCAGCACGCATATTTTCCATATTTTAAACTTTCTGCTGAGCTGCTTGAGGTTTGCCGTCAGTGCGGGGTGCTGATAAGGCAGATCAATGAAGTCTCCGCTGGGGTTTACCAACGCCCTCACCAGATCGTCCCTGAGCGCATCCATTGAGCGGTATCTGTCTCGTTTATTTTTACTGGTTGTTTTGAGTATGATTTTATTGATGGAGGCGGACAGTGCAGGGTTTTTCTGCACAGGTGGTGTTATTTGCTCATTGATGTGCTTGAGAGCCACCGAAACCGTTTGATCTCCGGTGTAGGGCAGCTCACCCGTCGTCATTTCATAGAGCATAATGCCCAGTGAATAGATATCGGTACGCGCGTCCACGCTTTCGCCCCGTGCCTGCTCCGGTGATACATAATAGACCGACCCAATCACCTGAGACTCCGTCTCATGGCGGGCTGACAGGCTTTTTGCAATACCAAAATCCGTGACCTTGGCATTGTTATCTGCATCTATCAATATGTTCTGCGGTTTGATATCCCGGTGTATGATACCGCGCTTATGTGCTGCGGATAACGCCGAACAAACCTGTATGGCGTATTGAATCGCTTCTTTTTCCTCAATGACCTGCGACATATCGATCAACGATTTGAGGGTTCGCCCTTCGACGTATTCCATAACCATGTAATATACGCCTTCATCGCAGCCTATATCGGTAACGCGAACGATATTATCGTGCTCCAGCAAGAATGCCGCGGACGCTTCCTTCTTGAAGCGGTTGACGTATTCCGCGTTGTCCGAGAACTTGTCTTTTAGCACCTTGACCGCAACAAACCGCCCCGTCTTCTTGCACAGCGCCTTATAGATCAGTGCCATGCCGCCCACATCGATGCTTTCAGTAATGGCATATCTGCCGCCCAATACGCGTCCTATCATAGGCCGGCACCATCCATTTCCGCGATAACGACAGTGACATTATCAAGCCCGCCGCCCACCAGCGCCGCGTCAATAAGTTTATCCGCCGCCGCTTCGATGCCATCCTTTAAAATTGCGGCAATTTTATCATCCGGCACAGCATTGTTTAAGCCATCGCTGCACAGCAGCAGCACATCGCCGGGGAGCAGTCCGATTGTAAGGGTATCCACCTCAATGCCGCTCTCCGACCCAATGGCGCGGGTGATGATGTTGCGGTACGGATGATGCAATGCTTCCTCCTTGCTGATGTATCCGTTATCGATCAGCATCTGTACATAGGAGTGATCCTTGGTAAGCTGTTCCAGCTTGCCCGATCTGTATAGATAAGCACGAGAATCACCCACATGCCCGATCAGTGCATTATTCCCCCGAACGAGTACCAACGTAGCTGTGGAGCCCATGCCTTGCAGCGCCTTGTTACGCAACGCTTGCTCCCACACACATTTGTTGCAGTCAGAAAGCAGCACTATGATTGATTCAGGCGTAATCGCGGCTGTCATGTTGTCATCAAGAAAGCGCTTAGCCTTTTCCACAACGATTTGGCTGGCTACCTCGCCGCCGTTGTGGCCGCCCATACCGTCGGCAACAACGGCAAACAGACAGCCGTCTTTTTCGGCTGCAAAGCAGCTGTCTTCGTTGCTCTTTCGGACGTGCCCGACATGCGTTCTCAGATAATAGGTCATTTTCCCTCTCTTTTCAGCTTGAGCTGGCCGCAAGCGCCTTCAATCTCGCTGCCCAGTGCCCGGCGCATTGTTGCGCTTAAGCCCTCCTTCTCCAGAGCAGCCACAAATGCGTAGGCCTCCTTTTCAAAGGGCGGGACAAAACCGCCCACAGCTTCATTAAGCGGTATAACGTTGATATGGCAGCTCAGGCCCTTAAGCAACTGCTTCAGCGCGCTTCTGTCCTCTGCGCTGTCGTTGAACCCGCGAATCAATGTGTACTCAATTATAACGCGCCTGCCGGTTTTTTTAAAGTAGTCCCCGGCGGCGGCGATCACCTCTTTGACCGTGTAGGCTTTGGCAACAGGCATGATGATACGCCTCTTGTCGTCCGTTGCGGCGTGCAGCGAGATACACAGCGTCAGCGGCAAACCCTCTTCCGCAAGCTTTTTCATGCCCGGTACGAGGCCGCAGGTGGACAACGACACATGACGCAGACCGATACCAAAATCCAATTGAAGCGCGCGGACAAAGGCAAGCACATTATCCAAATTGTCCAGCGGCTCGCCCGAACCCATCAGCACCACATTGGATATATCGCCGTCTTCCTTAGCCGCAATCAGCTGCGCCATCATCTCTCCCGCTGTCAGGTTGCGCACCAGTCCGTTGGCGCCCGAAGCACAGAACGCACAGCCCATCGCACACCCCAACTGCGTGGAAACGCACAGCGTACGCCCGTGGTGATACTGCATCACGACGCACTCCACCAACCCGCCGCCATGCAGTGCCAGCAGCAGCTTGATGGTGCCGTCTTTGGCGACATGCTTCTCTGCCACGCGCGCGTAGCCCTCGGCATAGGTGTCGCGCAGCCTTTCGCGCAGCTCCTTTGGCAGATTGGTCATGCCCTCAAACGGCACACCCTTAATCAGCCAGTTTTTGAGCTGCTTAGCGGCAAACGGCTTCGCGCCCATCTGGGTCAGCAGCATTTCCAATTCTTTTACGCTTAAGGACAACAGTTCATTCATCTCTTTGTATCACCGCAATGTAAAACCCGTCAGAATCCGCTATGTGCGGGTAGATCGTTTCAGGCTTTCCCTTATATTGATAACCGGCGTGATCGCGGACAAATGTGTCCGTGATACCCTCATTCTCTTCCCTGTTGATGGAGCAGGTGGAATAAATCAGCCTTCCGCCCGGCTTCACATACCCGGCACATGTCTCTAAAATCTCACGCTGCAGCTTGACAAGTGCCCCGATATCCTCCGGCTTGCGGGTATAGCGTATGTCGGGGCTGTGCGCCATCAAGCCCGACGCACTGCACGGCATGTCCGCCAGCACCACATCGAAGCTGCCCGCCAGCTGCGGTTCAAAGACCGACGCATTGCGCAGCTCGCAGCGGGCGGTCACGTCCAGTCGCTCATAGTTCCTGCGCATCATATCCACACGGTGCTCGTGCACATCCCAAGCGGTGATGTCCAGCTCTCCCGCCGCCAACGCCGCGGCAAATGCGCTCTTGCCGCCCGGTGCGGCGCAGCAGTCCAGCAGGCGTTCGCCCTTTTGGACATTCGCCGCCAGCACAGCGCGCATCGCGCTTTCAGATTGCACGGCAATCCACCCCTCTTGATAGATCGGCATGCCTTCAATATCCGACATGCCCGCAACCAGATACGCACCTTCCACCTTGCCCTTGCGATACTCCAGCCCGAGCCTTGTCAGCTCTTCCTCCAAGGCTTGCGGTGTTGTCTTGAGCGTGTTGACGCGCACAACAGTGTCATGCGGGGCACGATAGGTCAGCAGCTCTTCCGCAAAATCGTAGCCGAATACGGTTATGTATTTCTCGCACATCCACAGCGGATAACTGGCTGCCACAGACAACGCCTGCGCATTCCCTCCCTGCGGATAGCGGATATCATTCCGCCCCCTGTCGAGCGCGCGCAGCACGCCGTTTACGAAACCAGCCGTTTGCGGTTTGATACGCTTCGCCATCGTGACGCTCTCGTTCACAGCTGCGTGCGTATCCACGTTCAGAAACAGCAGCTGGCACGCGCCCAGACGCAATATGTTGCGGACGCTGCCATGCACACGCCCTGATTTTATAAATCCGCTAAGAGCGTGATCAATGCGAATGAGGTTTTCCAAAGTGGTGAGTACCAAGCGTGTCGCAAAACGCCGGTCTCCATCAGACAGCGACGGCGGCAGGTGCTTCTTCAATGCCAGCGCTGTATATGAGCCGTCCCGCATCACCGCAGTCAGCGCATCGTAAGCGGCTTGGCGTGCGTTTACAGGCATACGTTGCCGCCCAGCGATTTGCCGCAGAAATATTCCTTAGGTTTCATGCGGCGGCAGCAGGGAGCCTGCATCTCCTCGACGCGCAGCAATCCATCGCCCGTGCCGATCACAAGACCGCACTTGTTGTCCGACTGCACAATGTGCCCCGGTTCAGCCGTGCCGGCCTCAACAGAAGCGCGCCATATCTTGATAACCTCTCCGCCCACTGTGGCATATGCGCCCATCACCGGATCGAGCGCACGCACAAGGTTGCGTATCTCAACAGCGGGCTTGCTCCAGTCTATCTGCCCCAGTTCCTTGGACAGCGGCGGAAAGTAGCTGGATTTCGCTTCGTCCTGAGGTGTGCGCTCTGCCGTGCCTGCGGCGATGTCCTTGAGAGTCTCCGTCAGCAGCTTTGCCCCCACGTCAGCCAGCTGCGTATACAGCTCGCCGCCCGTCATATTATCATCAATGGGCACTTCCGTCATCGAAATGATGTCGCCTGTGTCCAGGCCCACATCCATGTACATGATGGTAACGCCTGTCCTGCTTTCGCCGTTGATGATTGCCCACTGTATGGGTGCTGCTCCCCGATATTGAGGAAGCAAGGACGCGTGCACGTTGACGCAGCCCATTGGCGGTATATCCAGTATCTCCTTGGAGAGAATTTGCCCGAATGCCGCTGTAATGATGAGGTCCGGCGCAAGCGCTTTGAGTGCCGCGACACCCTCCGGCGTTTTGATGCGCTGAAACTGCAACACAGGAATTCCATGCTTCTCTGCCAGCTCTTTGACGGGAGGCGGCATCAGCTTATGCCCGCGCCCGCTCTTACGATCCGGCTGCGTCACCACAGCCGCTATATCATATCCGCCGTCCAGCAGCGCCTGCAAGCTGGGCACTGCAAACTGCGGCGTTCCCATAAATACGATCTTCATTGACTCTCCTCTGATAACATCTTGTCCACGAACAGCACACCGTCCAGATGATCGATCTCGTGGCAGAACACGCGAGCGGTCAGACCCGTAATCTCCTCCTTATGGCGCTTTCCCTCCCTGTCCACATAAGTTACCTTTATCTTCTCAGGGCGCTTTACCGGCCCACGAACACCGGGCACCGAGAGGCAGCCTTCCTCCTCCACCAGCTCACCGGAAGTCGACAGAATTTTCGGGTTAATCAGCTCGTAAAACCTGCCGTCGAATTCCACAATCGCGATGCGGCGCAGCACGCCTACCTGAGGCGCGGCCAAGCCCACCCCCGCTTCAACATGCAGCGTGTCCTTCATATCGTCCAGCAACTGCAACACATGCTTATTGATGCATTTGACCTCGCGTGATATTTTACGCAACTCCGGGTTCTTTGTGCCCGTCACCATGCTGCGAATTGCCATATATGCCTCCGTTTATAACATGCTCTGCGGGTTGATCTCCAAACCAAACGCGCAGTCCTTGTAATGCTTTGTGTCCGTATAAATATATAATCTTTTTCTCAGCTGTGCAAGCCGTTCATCATTCAGCGCCTTGATGAGTATCTGCCAGCGGGCGTTGCCGTTGATCTTGCGGATGGGTGCTTCGCTGGCATCCAGCAGCAGCACCGCCTCCTTGATATCCTCCAGCTCACGCTCCAAACCCTCGCTGAAATCAAGGCAGGCTTCGCGCACCTTTTTTTCATCCTTGCCGGAGAACACGATACGGAAGAATACCGAGTAGGGCGGCAGCAGCGCCTCGCGGCGCACGTGCATCTCTTCCGCAAAGAACGTGGTGAAATCGTGCTGACGCGCCAGATCCACCGCGTAATGCTCCGGGCTGTACGTTTGCACCACCACCTTGCCGGGGTTCTTTCGTCCCGCGCGTCCCGACACCTGTTCCAACAGCTGAAACGTTTTCTCAGGGCTGCGGAAATCCGGAATGTATAGCGAACTGTCTGCCGACACCACGCCCACCAGCGTCACATTGGCAAAATCCAGCCCCTTGGCGATCATCTGAGTGCCGATCAGTATATTCGCTTCACCGTTTTTGAACTGCTCGTATATCTTCAAATGCGCATCCTTGCCGCGCGTAGTGTCCATATCCATGCGCAGCACACGTGCATCGGGGAAAAGCTCCTTCACCTGCTCCTCCACCTGCTGTGTGCCGATGCCGTATTGCTTGAGATACGGTTTGCTACAGGCCGGACACACGGTTTGCAGCAGCCGCGTGCGTCCGCAGTAGTGGCACAGCAGCTTTTGACGGCTGGTGTGGTACGTCATCGTGACCTCGCAGTTGTCGCAGTATTCCACGTAGCCGCAGCCGCGGCACATCACAAAGGTGGAATAGCCGCGCCTGTTGATGAACAGCATCACCTGCCGTCCGTCCGCCAGTGCTTTGCTGATTTCATTATACATCAACCCAGAGAAAATGGTGCGGTTGCCGCTGACCACTTCCTCGCGCATATCCACAATCTCTACATCTGGCAGCTGTAAGCCAAAAAGTCGGTTTTTCATCTCGATAAGCGTGTAGATACCGTTCTTTGCTTTGATGTAGCTTTCCACGGAGGGTGTGGCAGAAGCCAGCAGCAGCGCCGCCGACTCGATATTGGCGCGCATACGAGCCACCTCGTGCGCGGTGTATTTGGGGTGTGTATCCGATTTATAGCTGGTTTCGTGTTCCTCGTCGATGATGATGACGCCCACATCGCGCAGCGGCGCAAACACGGCTGAACGTGCGCCGATCACCACTTTGGCGCGTCCCGTCGCCATCCGCTTCCATTCATCGTAGCGTTCGCCCGGTGTCAGCGTGGAGTGGTAGACCGCGATCTCCTGCCCGATGCGTCGCTGGAACATTGACACCAACTGCGGCGTCAGCGAGATCTCCGGCACCAGCACGATGGCGCTCTTGCCATGAGCCAGGCAATGGCGCACGATGGCGATATAAACCTCCGTCTTGCCGCTGCCCGTAACGCCGTGCAGCAAGAACTTTCCCGGCGCGGACGTAACGGCATTGACCGCTGCTATTTGATCCTCCGTCAGCACGAAATCCTCTTCGCGCTGCGCATACGGCTGCGGACTGCGCAATGTTTCCACAAGACCTATGGACACCGCTCCCTTTTTCTCTAGCGCTGCCGCTGCCGCAGAAAAATCGTGCACGTATTGCTCCAGCTCGGAGGCTTTCAAGGGGCTGCGGAGTCTCAAAGCCTCCAGCAAAGCCAGCTGCTTGGGCGCTTTAACCTTGCCATCGGCGGTTTTCATTGACGCGATGAACGTTTCAAAGGCTTCATCATCCAGCAGCAGCGTATATTCCTTCTCGAAGCGGTCGCGAACACGCCCCCCGCGCATCTCGGCTGGGAACATCAAACGCAGTGCGGCTGCCAATGTGGTGTGATAGTAACGGCGCATAACCTGCGCTAGCTTAATCTGCCCCGGCGTCAGCGCCGCGAAGTCGGACAGCACGCTGTGAACAGACTTCATGTCCTCACCTTTATATTCGCAGGTATCAGACAGCGCGATTACATAGCCCTCCCTCAGCACATTGCCGCGCCCGAAGGGTACATGCACCCGAAAGCCGATCTCCAATAACATGCCGGAGGGAATGCGATATTCAAACACCCGATCGACGTCTGAGTGCACGATATCCACGATCACCCTTGCGTACATGAAAATCACCTCGCGCAAAGCCGTTTGTATTGTGTTTTCAGCTCGTCTATAATGCGGCGTGCCAGCAGCGTTTTGTCGTCGCTGCCCAGATTGAATGTGCGCCCGTCGCGAAAGAACAGGCGTATGTTATTGCTGTCGGCATCAAAGCCCTCTCCCTCGCGCGATACATCGTTGAGCGCGATCATGTCGAGGTTCTTGGCCTCCAGCTTCTTGAGTGCGTTATCTTCAAAGTTTTGCGTTTCGGCAGCAAAGCCCATCAGCAGCTGATCCGGCCTTTTCACGCCGCCCAGTTCCTTGAGCACATCCGTGGTGCGTACCAGCTCCAGCGTCATGTCGCCGCTCTTTTTAATCTTCTGCGATTGATATTCCTTGGGTGTGTAATCCGCCACGGCCGCCGCCATGATGATGATGTCGGCATTCTCGGACAGCGCCAGCATTTCACGCGCCATGTCCGCCGCCGATGTGACACTCACCGTGTGCGCCTTGGCTATGGGAGCCAATGCCGTCGGCCCCGAAACCACCGTCACCTCCGCGCCCGCATCCACCGCAGCCTGCGCGATGGCATAGCCCATCTTGCCGGACGAGCGATTGGTGAGGTAGCGCACCGGGTCTATCATCTCTCGCGTGGGGCCGGCGGACACCAGCATGCGTATGCCGTGCATGTCCTTCAGCGACGCCCAGACGCCGTGTGCGTATTCCAGTATCTCCTCCGGCTCGCGCATGCGTCCTGCGCCCACATCGCCGCAGGCCAGCAGGCCTTCGCCCGTGTCCATCACGTATGCGCCGCGCTGCCGAAGCAGCTCCATATTGTGCTGTGTCGCCTTGTCTGCCAGCATCGCCTCGTTCATCGCAGGCGCGTAAACGATGGGACACCGTGCTGCCAGCAGCGTGGTAGTCAGCATATCATCCGCAATGCCCGCTGCCGCCCGTGCGATCAAATCAGCCGTCGCAGGCGCAACAATAAGCATGTCCGCCTTTTTGGCAAGTGAAACATGCTGGACGTTGTATTCACTTTTGCGCTCGAACGTGTCGGACAGCACGGCATTGCCGGAGAGCGTCTCGAAGGTGAGCGCCGACACAAACTGCAGCGCTCCTCTCGTCATCAGCACATGAACATCGTAGCCCTGCTTTTTCAGCGCGCTCACCAGATAGGCCGCCTTATACGCCGCTATACCGCCCGATACGCCAACGACAACCGTTCTTGGCATTTGGATCAGACTTCCTCTTGAGCGATATAGGTGATCTTGTCGAGGAAGATTTCCTTAGCCGCCTGAGAAACAGGGTTTTGCTCTTCAACCTCTGTCAGCGGCTCGGCGCCGTCCACCAGCTGCCGGGCACGTTTGGCGGATTCAACCACCAGCGTATAGCGGCAATCCGCCTTTTCCTTGAGTTCACTGACTCCGGGGTACATCATATCGTTTTACTCCTTAAACTGTTTTATTTTATCCAGATTGCGCGGTACTCGATGCCGTTCTGCATCCATGATGCTCTCGATCCTCGAAACCACCTTATCGACCTTGTCGTTGACAATGACGTAGTCGTATTTGTCCATCAAATCCATCTCCGCACCGGCTTTGCCCAGCCGCTGACGGATCTTTTCCTCGGTCTCGGTGCCGCGGCTGCGTATGCGCTTCTCCAGCTCTGCCATAGATGGCGGTATCAAGAAGATATACACACCCTCCGGCGAATTCTCCTTCACCTGGAGCGCACCCTGAACATCGATTTCCAGCAGCACATCCTTACCGGATGCCAGCATTTCGTCCACAAAGCTCTTGGGTGTACCGTAATAGTTGGAGAACACATTGGCATATTCGAGAAACTCGCCCTTGCCGATGCGGTCTTCAAACTCTTCCATCTTTGTGAAAAAATAATGCGTTCCGTGTATTTCTCCCACACGCGGTTCACGCGTGGTGCAGGATATCGACAGCGAAATCTCAGGGTGTTTGTTCAGCAGCGCCTTGCATACCGTTCCCTTGCCCGTCCCAGAAGGTCCGGACAGCACGATGAGCATCCCTCTCCCCATGCGCTATTCCTCGGAGTCGTCGGCCTTATCGGTCAGCCGGTGCGCCACGGTTTCAGGCTGAACAGCGGATAATATCACATGGTCACTGTCGGTGATGATGACGGCGCGCGTGCGGCGTCCATATGTTGCGTCCACCAGATTGCCTTTTTGCCGCGCCTCCTGAATAATGCGCTTGATAGGCGCAGATTCGGGCGATACGATTGCGATCAGCCGGTTCGCGGACACGATATTGCCAAATCCGATGTTGATCAGCTTAATGCTCATGGAACCCTCCTAAATATGTTACTCTATATTTTGAACCTGTTCGCGAATCTTTTCGACAACACTTTTGCCCGCGATGACAGCGTTCGTAATCGTCATATCGCCGGATTTTGAGCCGATGGTATTCAGCTCTCTGTTCATCTCCTGAACCATGAAATCCAGCTTGCGCCCCACGGCGTCCTTCTCGGCCGCCGCCTGTCTGAACTGACCGATGTGCGTGCTGAGGCGCACAATCTCCTCGTTGATATCCGAACGGTCGGCCATCATCGCAATCTCCGAATTGAACCGGGTTTCGTCGATGTCCGAACCCGTCAGCAGCTCTGCGAGACGCAGGCGCAGCCGTTCCGCGTATTCTGCCGCCACAAGACCTTTGCGTCCGTCAATAGCGGTAACGATGGCTTCCAGCTCACTTAAGCAGGAGAGCAGATTGTTTTTTAGCTCCTCACCCTCACGCAGGCGCATCTGCTCCAGCGAAACAAGCGCCGCACTCAGCGCGTCCGTTACGATGTGCGTCAGCCTGTCCTCATCCTCCGGCGCTTCCTCTATCATAATGACATCAGGAATCCTGACCAGATGAGACAAAGCGAGATCATCCCTGATGCCCACCTCTTTGCCCGCCTGCTGAGCCGCATGCAGGTAAGAGCGCATCAGCCCCACATCCGCCTTAGCCTTCTTGGCGTCGGCTGCAACGGCGCTATAGCTCACAAATACGTCCACATGTCCTCTGGTAAGCTTTTCCTTAATGCCCTTGCGGACAGCTTCCTCGGCAAAACCCAGCGCGCGCGGTATACGTATATTGAGATCCAGAAAGCGGTGGTTGACTGTTTTAAGCTCCAGCGTCACCTTTCGCCCGTCCTGCTCTGCCTCCGCTCTGCCAAAACCCGTCATGCTGCGCATACTTTGCCCGCCTTTATTACTTTTTTACCATTTCGAAAAATGATTATAACACATAGTCGATAAAAAAATAAGTGTTTTCTCAATTTATCTTAAAAACTCTGCCTTTTTCGCCTTTTATTGCTGCCTGAACAGCAGATGACGCCCTGCGGGCTGTGCTTTTGGAATACCCGACTTTGCACAGCCGACAGGGCGTATGTATTAATTCTATGCTTGGGTCAGCGCTTTTACGCTTTGTCCAGCTCTTCGCGCGCCAGCGCATTCACCACCTGCGGATTGCCTTGCCCCTTGGTGGCCTTCATCACCTGCCCGACAAAGAAGGTCAGCGCCTTCTCCTTACCGCCCTTATAGTCTGCCAGCGGACCGGGGTTCGCGGCGATGATGCCGCGCAGCATGGTGCGCAGCTCATCTGTGTCGCTGATCTGTGCCAGCCCCTTCTTCTTCACGATAGCCGCCGGGCTCTCGCCGGTGCGGAACGCTTCCTCGAACACCGCTTTACCCACCGTGGTGTTCACCTGACCGGAATCGATCAGCTTCAGCGCCTCGGCAAGGTGCGCGGGCGAGACGGGTATGCTCTCAATTTCCATGCCATCTTCCTTGAGCAGACGCAGCACGTCCGTCATGATGAGGTTGCACACCTTCTTGGGTTCATTGTATTCGCTGAGGCAGGCTTCATAGAAAGAAGCGATTTCCTTCTCGGCTGTCAGCACACCCGCATCGTATTCAGAAAGCCCCAGCTCCGCGACGTAACGCTGCTTCTTGGCTTCCGGCAGTTCGGGAAGGCTGTCCTTCAGAGCCTGTATGCGCTCATCCGTCAGCGTAACGGGAACGAGATCGGGATCGGGGAAGTAGCGGTAATCATGCGCTTCTTCCTTGCCGCGCATCGGATAGCTCTTGCCCTTCGCGTCATCAAAGCGACGCGTCTCCTGCCGGATGACACCGCCGTCCTCTATCTCCGCAATCTGGCGCGCACTCTCCGCCTCGATAGCACGGAACACCGCCGAGAAGCTGTTTAGGTTCTTCATCTCGGTACGCGTGCCGAACACATCGCTGCCCGCCTCGCGAACAGAAACGTTCACGTCGCACCGCAGCGAGCCTTCCTGCATTTTGCAGTCGGACACGCCGGTGTATTTGATGATGCTGCGCAGCGTCTCCAAAAACACGCGTGCTTCCTCGGCACTGCGCATATCCGGCTCTGTCACAATCTCGATCAGCGGCACCCCGCAGCGGTTGTAGTCCGCCGCCGTACCGTTGCCCACATCGTGCATCAGCTTGCCTGCGTCCTCTTCCATGTGGATGCGCGTGATGCGGATGCGCTTTTCTCCCTCGCTTGTCGTGATATCCACATAGCCGCCCTTGCATATCGGCAGATCAAACTGCGATATCTGATAAGCCTTGGGCAGATCGGGATAGTAGTAGCCCTTGCGGTCCATCTTAGAGAAGTTTGCAATGGTGCAGTTGGTGGCCAGTCCCGCCATCGCCGCATACTCCACCACCTTTTCGTTCAGCACGGGCAGCACGCCCGGCATGCCGGTGCAAACGGGACAGCAGTGCGTATTGGGCGCACCGCCGAATTTGTTCTCGCAGCCGCAGAATATCTTGGTGGCCGTCGCCAGCTCTACATGCACCTCAAGGCCGATAACCGTTTCGTATTTCATGCCCGCTCTCCTCCCTTGAATGCCGGTTCTCCGAGCGGCGGAAACGCCTGCTCCAGCGCGTAAGCCGCACGCAGCATGGATGGTTCTCCCAGCGGCTTGGTAATGATCTGAAGCCCTATGGGCAACCCTTGCGCCCCAAGCCCGCATGGCAGCGACATCGCCGCCAGCCCCGCGATGTTGATCGGAACGGTATAGATATCCGTCAGGTACATCTGCATCGGATCGCTCTTTTCGCCCGCCACAAAAGCCGGTGCGGGTGCCGTGGGCGAAAGTATGCAGTCGTATTTCTCAAACAGCGCATCAAAATCCTGCTTTATGAGCGTGCGTACGCGCAGCGCCTTCATATAGTACGCGTCATAGTAGCCGGAGGACAGCACGTAGTTGCCCAGCATCATGCGACGCTTAACCTCTGCCCCGAAGCCCTCGTTGCGCGTCTGTGTGTACATGTCCACAATACCGTCATAATTTTTGGCGCGATAGCCATACTTAACGCCATCGTAGCGTGACAGGTTGGAGGTAGCCTCGGCTGACGATATGATGTAGTATGCGGACAACGCGTAGTCAAACGTGGGCAGCGTGGTTTCCTCCACCGTCGCACCCATGCTCTCATAGGCCTCTGCCGCTTTGGTGATCGCGTCCTTTACGTCTTTATCCAGCCCCTCGCCGAAATATTCCTTGGGCAGGCCGATACGCATACCCTTCACACCATCCTTCATGCCCAGCGCATAATCGGGATGGGACATGTTCATCGAGGTAGAGTCACGATGGTCGTGTCCGCAGATGGCGTTCAGTGCCAATGCCGCGTCTTCCACGGTACGCGCAAACGGACCAATCTGATCCAGCGACGACGCAAACGCCACAAGCCCGTATCGGGACACCGCGCCGTATGTGGGCTTTAACCCCACCACGCCGCAATAGGCCGCAGGCTGGCGTATGCTGCCGCCCGTATCGGAGCCCAGCGCCAGCGGCGCATAGCCCGCGGACACTGCCGCCGCGCTGCCGCCCGACGAACCACCCGGCACGCGCTTCAAATCCCACGGATTTGCCGTCACACGAAACGCGCTGTTCTCGGTGGAAGACCCCATCGCAAATTCGTCCAAATTGGATTTGGCCAGCGTGACAATGCCTTGTGCCTTGAATCGCTCAATCACATGTGCGTCGTACGGCGGCACAAAATTCTCCAGCATCTTCGAGGAACAGGTGGTGGAGATGCCCTCCGTGCAGATGTTATCCTTCACCACGGCGGGGATGCCGTCGAACGCGCCGCGGCTCTCTCCCTTGGCGCGGCGGGCATCCGCCTCGGCCGCTTGTGCCAACGCCGTTTCCGCGCACACCGTGTTCAGTGCACGCAGCTGCGGCTCCTTGGTATCTATTCTGTCCAGCAGCGCCTGTGTCAGCTCTGCCGACGATATTTCCTTCTTATCCAGCGCAGCCATCGTCTGCGCCAGCGTCATCTCATATGCTTTCAATGCGTCACCTCATTCCACAACTCTGGGCACGATATAGCAGCCGTTTTCACGCTCCGGTGCACCTGCCGTCAGCTTGTCATTGTCCATGCTGGGCTGCACAACGTCGGCGCGCAGCACGTTCTCGATGCCTTGAATATGCGCTGTCGGTTGAACGTTGCTTGTGTCCAGCTCTCCCAGCCGTTGGGCAGCCATCAATATGGCTTCCAAATCGTGCTGGAATTTTTCTTTTTCCTGCTCTGAGAAACTCAGCCGCGACAATGTCGCGATCTTCTCGACCTCTGCAATGGGTATACGCATGCAATTCCTCCTGAAAACTAAGCGTTGGGATCAAAGACGTAGGTGGCATAAAAGCCGCTTTCGCCTTCGCCAATGTAATCGATAAAATATAGCTTGCCGTTCGCTGCGGACATGTTCGGCGTGGTCGCGAGCGCCTTCAGCTGCGGTGCGGCACCTGTGTCCACATCATAAGAATACAGACCACATTCATAACCCTGCACCGTCTGAGCTAATGACGCATCGGTATAATAAACCAGGTTGTTCTGAACAAAACAAAAATCAATGATTTCACCGCTGCTTGCAATCGGTGTGATGCTGCCCGACTCCACATCGCACAGCTTCAGCGACGTTAACACCTGCTCATCCTGTCCCGTTTTGGTTTCCAGCACAAGCAGCTTTTTGCCGTCCGGTGATATTTTGATATCCACGCCCGTTGTCAGCTGACGGCGCGTTTCACCCGCTTCATACACCTGCGCCGTTACACTGTCCGCGAAGAAAACACGGCTGCCGGATACGGCGACACTTCCCTCGCTGCCCGCATATTCCTCAACGGCGCTCATCTGAAAGCTGCCATCCTCCAAAAACGTGCAGGCCATCAGCTGCATCGCGTTATAGCCTGACATAGCGTATAAAGCGTTTTGCGTGTCCGACCATGCGAACGAGGTTGTTTGACTGCCAAACCCCTCTTCACCCATGTTTATGAGCTTTCCGTTTGCAAAGTCATATACGTAAAGCACCCTGTTTTCAATCGAGACGTCGAGCAGCGCCAAATATCGTCCGTCAAAGGAGTACGCCGCTTTGTCGATATAGAAGAACTCAGGCGTGTCCACATTTTTGAGGCGTCCGTTCGGTTCCAGCGTCCACAGCGTCTCAGAAAGCAGGTATTCATCCTGCGCCATGGACGGCACGCTGGGCAGGTAGGCACGAGAGAACGCAACGCTCCCCTGCGACGAAACAGCGAGGAAACGCCCGTTTTGCACCAGCAGCGGCGTATCCAGCAGCTGTCCGTCGTTCAGCAGCACGCTGCGCAGCTCGGCAGCGGAATAATCAATGTCAGAGATATAGTCTGGCATGGCCCCTTCCGCAAGCTGAATGACGGATACGCTTTTTCCGGGCAGCGACTGTGCCAGCTTGTCCGCCGTCTGCTGACGAAAGCTCTCGGCAGCCGCCCCTGATGCGAACGGCTGCGATATCATCATTACATTTTTCTGATCGGAGCACAGCACCGGCGACATATCGATATCAGCGGGCCACTTGCCCTCCTGATGCTCAAAAAACGCGTTGGTGACACAGTAGTACGCCGGGCTTTCCAAATGTGTTCCCGGCTTCATACGAACCGTCAGGCTGCCTTCCGATTCTTCCACGGAGTATTCCACACTCTGCGACAGCTGGAGATAAACAATCAGAGATTTGTCGTTCGCGGGCACCTCCTTGAACAATCCGGCAACAAGCCCGGACATATCCCACGAGGATTTTATCTCGTAATCCCAAAAGCTGATATCCTCCAGCTTAATCTTGAGACGGTAAGGCTGTGCCGTTTCCGTGATCTCATAGACGGGTGCTTGTGTGAGTGTGGATTCGGGATATCCTGCCACGCGGCTTCCGCTCAGCAGCGACAGCGTAACGCTTGTCTCGCCTTCCTGCACGGATATATTGATATCTTTCAGGTTGATATTTTCGGCAGGCTTTTCAACCCCGCCCGTGGTCGCATGATCGGTACCGGCCGCGCACGATGCGGATAACAACAGCAGTATAACAATGATGAGAGCCAGTGTTGTCTTCTTCAAAACGCCCTTCCCCTTCATTCAAAAAGCTTCGCCGCGTATTGCGCCGCCTTTGCCTTAATCTCCTCGATGTCGCCAAACGTAACAGCACCGTTTTCGTACAAAATGCGGCCGCCCACCATTGTCAGTGACACATCCGCATCGCAACCGCTGTATACAAGATGGTTAAGCAGATTTACTCGGGGGCAATAGCGCACTCCATCCGTATTGATAATGATCAGATCGGCCTGCTTGCCCGCTTCCAGACTGCCGATGGTGTTTGACATACCTAACGCTTTCGCACCATTGATGGTGGCGAGACGCAGCGCCGTTTTGGCAGGTATCAGCGCGGGGTTCTTGTTGATCCCCTTTTGCAGCAGTGCCGTCAGCGTCATCTCTTCCATCATCGAGAGGTTGTTGTTGCTGGCTGCACCGTCCGTCGCGCAGCTGACGTTAACACCCTTCTCCAGCATATGTGCCACGCGCGGTATTCCGCTGCCCAGCTTCAGGTTGCTGCCGGGGCAGGACATCACGCTGACGTTATGCCGCGCCATAATCTCTATGTCGTCATCACTCACCCACACGCAGTGTGCCGCCATCACCGGCTGCTCCAAAACGCCCAGGCTCTCCAGCAGCGCGATGGGCGTCTTGCCGTGCCGCCCGATGCTGTCCTGATGTTCCCCTTGCGTTTCGCTGATATGCACATGGATGCGCGAGCCCAGCTTTGCCGCAAGGTCTCGCACCTTCGCGAACATATTCGGGCTCACGGTGTATTCCGCATGGGGGCCTATCGCCGCATTCACCCGTTCATATCCCTTGACGGTTTCAAAAAACTCCTCCGCGCGCTGGAGACGGGCATCGCCGTTTCCGTCGATATCCAGCACAGCCACCGCGACGAGTGCGCGCAGCCCCGCATCATCCGCCGCCTTGGCAATCTGAGCGTTGAAGTTGTACATATCCGAGAAGCATGTGACACCGCCCGCCGCCAGTTCAGCACACGCAAGCATCGTGCCCCAGTATACGGCGTCGTCTGTCAGACGCTCCTCCGCAGGCCAGATGTGGTTTTGCAGCCAGTCCATCAGCGCTATGTCGTCCGCATAGCCGCGCATCATCGTCATCGGCACGTGCGTGTGCGTGTTGACAAAGCCGGGTGCGATGATGCCGCCCTTCGCGTCGATCACCCGATCGGCTTGAACCTGCGGCGCAAGCGCTTCCGCTCCGGCATACAGTATCGTATCATCCTGCACGATCACACAGCCGTCCAGACATGTATCCTCATTGTCCACCGTTATCAAAAATCCGTTCCTGATCAGTATCGTCATGGCTTCGCTCCATACATATACTCAAGCTGCGCATCTGTCAGCTTGTCAATCTTGATGCCCATCGCGTCCAACTTCAGCTGCGCTGCCTGCGCGCTGAACTCAGCCGGTACGCTGTATACCTTGCTTTCCAATTTTCCCCGCATTTGCGCCAAATATTTCAGCGACAGCGCTTGAATTGCAAAGCTTAGGTCCATAATCTCTGCGGGATGCCCGTCTCCGGCCGCCAAATTGACCAGACGACCCTCCGCGATAAGATACAGCGTCTTCCCGCCAATCTCATACGCCATGATATTCTCACGCGCCATATAGCTTCTGTCAGCCAGCGCCTCAAGCTGTGCGGTGTCTATCTCGACATTAAAATGCCCCGCGTTGGTCAGTATCGCGCCGTCCTTCATCATGGCAAAATGGTGCGGCGCAACCACACCGCTGCAGCCCGTCACCGTCACGTAGATGTCGCCCTCTCGCACCGCCTCGTCCATCGCCTTCACGCAATATCCGTCCATCACGGCCTCAAGAGCGCGTACGGGGTTCGTCTCGGTCACAATCACGTGAGCACCCAAGCCCTTGGCGCGCAGCGCAACACCCTTGCCGCACCAGCCGTAGCCGGAAACCACCACTGTTTTCCCCGCGATCAGCAGGTTTGTGGTGCGCATGATGCCGTCCCAAACAGACTGACCAGTACCATAGCGGTTATCGAACAGGTGCTTTAAATCTGCGTCGTTCACGGCGATCACCGGATACCGCAGCGTGCCCGCGTTATCTCTCGCTCTGAGACGCAGCAGACCTGTCGTCGTCTCTTCGCTGGCGCCGATCACATGGGCCAGCTTATCCGTGTCACGCGTGTGCAGCGCCTCGGAAAGATCTGCGCCGTCGTCCAGCACCAGATGCGGCTTGTGCGTGAGCGTCATCGAAATATGCCGGTTATATTCCTCCTCCGTAGCGGCATGCCAGGCATACACCTCCATGCCGCCCGCAACCAGCGCCGCCGCGATATCGTCTTTGGTGGACAGCGGGTTGGAGCCTGTCACTGCCATCTGTGCCCCGCCCGCCTGCAGCACGCGGCACAGGTATGCCGTCTTGGCTTCAAGATGGATGGACACCGAAACACGCAGACCCTCAAAGGGTTTTTCCACTTCATATTGGCGGTGCAGCGCAGACAGCACCGGCATGTGCTTTTGCACCCACTTAATCTTCATCTCGCCTGCTGCGGCAAGCTCTATATTTCGGATCTCGCTCATGGCTGATACTCCTTTACAATGCCCTTCAGATACTCCGAAAAGCCGTCCTTTAGATCATCGCGACGCAGCGCGAATTCGACAGTGGCTTTCAAAAAGCCCAGCTTATCGCCCACATCATAGCGTTTTCCCTCAAACTCATACGCAAAAATATCCTGCACGCTGCCCAGCGTGTTCAGCGCGTCCGTCAGCTGAATCTCGCCGTTTTTGCCGGGCTGCTGCTTATCCAATATTTCAAAAATCTCCGGTGTTATGATGTAACGCCCCAGTATGGCGAGGTTGGACGGTGCGTCCTCCATCGACGGCTTTTCCACCAGCCCCGCGGTTTTGTGCAGGCGACCGTCGCACTGCCCGTCCACAGGAGTAATGATGCCGTATTTAGACACTTCGCTGCGTTCAACGCGCTGCACACCCAGCACAGAGCTGCCGCACGCCTCATACACCTGCATCAGCTGCCCGATGGCCGGTACGCCGGCATGCACGATGTCGTCGCCCAGCAGCACGGCAAAGGGCTCGTTGCCCACGAAAGCCTGAGCGCAGCCGATGGCATGCCCCAGCCCCATCGCTTCCTTCTGACGTACGTAAAAGACGTCCACCAGATGCGAGATATCCTCCACCATGTTCAGTAGCGACGTATTGCCCTTGCGTTTCAGCTCCGATTCCAGCTCGTAGGATTTGTCAAAGTGGTCTTCGATGTTGCGTTTGCCGCGCCCTGTTATTATGAGTATGCTCTCAATACCGGCGCTTATGGCTTCTTCAACGATATATTGAATGGTCGGTTTGTCAACGATGGGAAGCATTTCTTTGGGTTGCGCCTTGGTGGCCGGCAAAAACCGGGTGCCAAGACCGGCGGCGGGTATAACAGCTTTCCTTATCTTCACGTTGTTCCTCCGATCGTTTTCTGACTCTCAATTATACACGATAGTGATTGTTTAATGTTTACATTTTTATAACATTAACGCCGCCGCGCCGCATCCCAATGCATTCACAGAGGCTATAGACTGACTGATGTTTAGTTTCAGCCGGGAGGCCAGCCCAGCGCGCGCCCGCCCAGCAGGTGAAAATGCAGATGGTCTACCGATTGCCCGCCATCCTGCCCCGTGTTGGCAACAAGCCTGAAGCCTTTTCCCAGCCCCTGAGCAGCAGCGATGTCCCGCGCCACGCGGATGATGTGCGCCACCATGTCCAGATCGTTATCCTCCAGCACCGCGACAGAAGCCACGTGCTTCTTGGGTATAATCAGTATGTGTACGGGCGCTTGCTTATCGATGTCGTTGAACGCCAGCACCATGTCATCCTCGTATACCTTGGACGACGGAATCTGTCCGGCAGCAATTTTGCAAAACAGGCAGCTCTCCATTAACTTTCCTCCCTTATTCTCCGAAAGCGGTCTGTCCGCTGACGCTTTTCAGCGTGACCGTTTTCATTTCGTTCTTTTCCGCGTTCGCGGCAACCCGTATGTACCGCTCTGAATACCCCTCCAAAAGACCGTCATACTCCAAAGACGCTTCCTCGAACAGCACCTGCGAGGCTCGTCCCAGCTGGCTTTGGATGTACGCCATTTCCAGCGTCTCCCCCAGTGCAATCAGCTCTGCGGCGCGTCTTTTAGCCGTCGCTTTGGGTACCTTGGGCATTATCCCGCAGGCCTTTGTGCCCTCTCTGGCCGAATACGGAAACACATGCAGCCGTGAAAAGCCGATAAGCTCCACAAACCGCAGCGTCTCTGCATGCTCTTCCTCTGTCTCTGCCGGAAACCCGGCGATCACATCCGTCGTGATGGCCGGAGCATCAAAGCTTTCACGCAGCTGCGCCACAAAGCCCGCGTATTCCTCCGGTGTGTACGGACGATTCATGCGCTTCAGCACAGCTGTCGAGCCGCTTTGCAGCGAGAGATGGAAGTGCGGGCATAGGTTTTTTGCGGACGCAGCCTTACGGATAAACGCTTCATCCAGCATACCCGGCTCTATGGAACCCAGCCGTATGCGCGGCCCCACTTCGTTCAGGGCCACTATCACATCGCCCAGCCCCATACCATTATCATTATAGGACGCGATGTGGATGCCGGTCAAGACCAGTTCCTTCACACCCGCCGCTGCCAGTGACTTGGCTTCCGCCATTATGTCTGCAAAAGCGCGCGAACGAGAGCGTCCCCGCACGTAAGGGATAATGCAATAGCTGCAAAAGCAGTTGCAGCCCTCCTGTATCTTGACGATGCCACGCGTCTTCTCACCCGGCAAGCTGATGTGCATCGGCTCGTAGCCGCAGCCGGTGAGCGCATGCGTTGCGTCTATACCGCGCCCGCCCTCCAACAGCTGTTCCGCGATGTCCACGATGCGCGCGCGGTCGTCTGTGCCCACCACCGCGTCCACGCCGTCCATTTCCAGCACCTCCGCCGCCGACTTTTGCGCCATACATCCGGCGACAATCACCTTGCCGTTTCTGGCCGCACGCCGTATTGCCGCGCGGGATTTCTTGTCCGCCACGGCGGTAACGGTGCAGGTGTTGATCACCACGATATCCGCATCGCCGCCAAACTCTATCGTCTCAAAGCCGCGCTGCTCAAACAGTGACTGCATATAGGAGGTGTCGTAGGAGTTGACCTTGCACCCCAGCGTATAGAAAGCAACCCTTCTCAATACCTCATCTGTCCTTTGTCGTAGAATACAGCCGCCAGCACCGCAATGCCCGCTGTTTCGGTGCGCAATATGCGCGGCCCCAGCGTCACGGAAACGCCGCCTATCTGCCGCAGCTTGTCCACCTCGGCAGCCTCGAAGCCGCCCTCAGAGCCTATCACCACGCCGATGTCTGTTTCGTCGCCCTGCAATGCTTCTTTGAGCGAGGTAAGCTGCTCCTCCTCCCAGCAAACGATCAGCTTGCCATGGGCGGACATGCGCTTTACCGCGTCACCAAAGCGCAGTATATCCGAAACCTGCGGTATGACGCTGCGCCCACACTGCTTGACGGCGGACAAAGCCACCCGTCTCAGCCGGGACGCGTCCTCCGGCTTCTTTACACAGCGCGCGGAAATGAACGGTACGATCGCCCGTGCGCCCAGCTCCACCGCCTTTTGGACGATCTCCTCCATCTTGGCTGATTTAGGATACGCCTGATACAGCGTGACGTTCACCTGAGGCTCCTTGGCATTCTGATACTGTGATAGTATCAGTGCTTCCACCGTCGCGCCGACCGCTGTTATGCGGCAATCAAAGTCCGTTCCGGAGCCGTCGAAGGCTGTGAACGTATCACCCGGCTGCATGCGCAGCGCGTTTTTCATGTGCTTGGCCTCATCGCCCGAAATAGTCAGCCTGTCCGACTCAATGTCGCTGCTGTCCGCATAAAAACGTGCCATATGTCAGCGCTTCCTCGCGGCGACGGCACGCCAGTCCTTCATCGACAACGTTTCGAGGATGTCGAAGCCGCCTGCCTGCAGCGAAGCGAGCACCTCATCCAGCCGCTCTTCGATGATGCCGCCCAGTATGTAGATACCATTATCGATCAAATAACCGCCGATATCCTTGTTGAGTCGCATCAGAATATCCGCTACAATGTTTGCCAGCACGATGTCGTAGGGCGCACCGTCCGCGTTTTTGAGCAAATCGGACTGCCGTACCTGTATGGCCACTCCATTGGCTTGCGCGTTTTCCCTCGCCACCGTCACGCAGACGGGGTCGTAATCCATTGCCAGCACACGCTTTGCACCCAGCTTCATCGCCGCAATACCGAGAATGCCGGAGCCTGTCCCCACGTCCATCACATCAACTCCGGGCGACATGTACCGCTGCAGCAACTCCAAGCACATGCGCGTGGATTCGTGATCGCCCGTTCCGAACGCCATGCCGGGGTCTATCTCCAGCACGATGTCCTCATCCGTTGCATTATATTCCTCCCATGAGGGCTTGACCACAAAACGCCCCGCCGCACGGAAGGCTGTGAAGTTCTTGCGGAAGTTCTCATTCCAGTCGGTATCGGCAACCGTTTCCACCGAAACCTCTGGCACACCCGCTTCCTCAAACACCTCATTTAGCCGAAGCTTGACTGCCTCCAGCAGTGCATCGAAGCCCTCCTCGCCGTAATAAGCCGAAACAGCGACCCATTCCGTCGCTGCTTCCGGGAGAGCATATTCGTCGTTTGTTGCCTCGGGAACGCTGCCGCCAGACAGCTCCACGCCGGACGCGCCCGCATCCAGCAGCACCGAGGCCGCTAAATCCGAGCACTCCTCGCTCGTCGTAATGCTAATCTTCTTCCAGTTCATAAGCCTTTCACCCTGTCAAAAAAGCTCTTGTCCTTCTGCTTCGCC
Source organism: Bacillota bacterium (assembly GCA_023415795.1). Taxonomy (GTDB): domain Bacteria; phylum Bacillota; class Clostridia; order Christensenellales; family SZUA-584; genus SZUA-584. The sequence continues at coordinate 80,420 of JAEZJG010000002.1, forward strand.
GCTTTTTCGAAATCCCTCAGCAGTGTTTTCTGCTTCTCGGTCAATTTGGTGGGCACCTCCACCTTCACACGCACGAACAGGCTTCCCTTCCTGCTGGAGCGCAAGTGCTGTATACCCTTATCCTTGAGCCGGAACACAGTACCCGTTTGTGTGCCCTCGCCCATTTTCAGCTTTGCCTTGCCGTCCAGTGTGGGAACGGTCAGCTCCGCACCCAGCGCGGCATCCACGAACGATACCGGCATATCAAGCACAAGATCGAAGCCGTCACGCTTGAAAAACTCGTGCGGCGCAACGCCCACGAAAATCTGAAGATCACCTGGCTCGCCGCCGCGCTGACCAGCCGCGCCCTCGCCGCGCAGCGTGATTACCTGTCCGTTGTCGATACCCGCCGGAATGTTGATCTTGAGCGTCTTGGGCTTGTTCTTGATGCCGCGCCCGCTGCAATCCGTACAGGGTTCCTTGATGATGCTGCCGCGTCCGCCGCAGGTGGGGCAATCGGCAACGTTTACGAAGTTGCCAAAGGCTGTGCGCTGCTGCTGGCGAATCTGCCCTGTGCCGCCGCATGCTGTGCAGCTCTGCGGCTGCGTGCCCTTTTTTGCACCGCTGCCGCCGCAAGACTCGCAAGTCTCATCCTTGTTGATGTTGACCTCGCGCGTCACACCAAAGGCTGCCTCTTCGAACGTAATACGCAGCTCCATGCGAAGATCGGCTCCGTGCACTGGTCCGTTGCGGCGCGACGAACGCCCGCCCCCGCCGAAGAACGAATCGAATATGTCACCAAAGCCAAAGCCGCCCATCACATCGTCGAAGCCGCCAAAGCCGCCCGCGCCGCGGCTGCCGTCAAACGCTGCATGACCAAAGTTGTCGTACTGCTGTCGCTTTTGCTGATCGCTCAGCACCTCATACGCTTCGCTGGCTTCCTTGAACTTCTCTGCCGCCGCATCCTTGTTCTCCGAATTCACATCGGGATGATGCTGTTTTGCCAGCTTCCTGTATGCCTTCTTAATGTCGTCGCTGCTGGCGTCCTTACTAACGCCTAAGACCTCATAATAATCTCTCTTTGCTGCCAAGCTTTCACACCGCCTAAATAAAGATGATATGCATCCGAAAAGCCAAAGCGGCTGCCCGCTCTGGCTTTCGTGCGTTCATATAGACATTCTATTATATGTTTTAGCTGTTCTTTTTGTCGTCGTCAACCACTTCGTAATCGGCATCCACCACGTTATCGTCGTGGGGCGCGCTCTGCTGACCGCCTGCACCGGGGTCGAAGCCCGCACCAGCACCGCCTGCGGGATTGCCCTGAGCGTTAGCCTGCTGATATACCTTACCGAATACGTCGTAAGACACCTGCGTGAGCCGGTCTGCCGCTTCTTTGATCGCGTCGGAGTCGTTGCCGGACAACGCACTCTTCACATTGGAGATTTCGGCATCGATGCGTCCCTTATCGGCGCTGTCCACCTTGTCGCCCAGATCTTTGAGCGTCTTCTCCGTCTGGAACACCAGCGCGTCGGCGTTGTTGCGCACCTCAACGCGTTCCTTCTCCTTCTTGTCCTCAGCGGCAAACATCTCAGCATCCTTGACAGCCTTGTCGATGTCGTCCTTAGACATGTTGGTGGACGCGGTGATCGTCACCTTCTGCTCGTTGCCGGTGCCCAGATCCTTCGCGGACACGTGCACGATGCCGTTGGCGTCGATATCGAACGTCACCTCGATCTGCGGCATGCCGCGGGGTGCCGGAGGAATGCCCGTGAGGTTGAAGCGTCCCAGCGTCTTGTTGTGCGCCGCCATCTCGCGCTCACCCTGCAGCACGTGGATTTCCACGCTGGTCTGCCCATCCGCCGCGGTGGAGAACACCTGGCTCTTTTTGGTGGGGATCGTGGTGTTGCGGTCGATGAGCCGTGTAGAAACGCCGCCCAGTGTCTCAATGCCCAGAGACAACGGGGTTACGTCCAGCAGCACGATGTCGTTCACCTCGCCGCCGATAACGCCGCCCTGTATGGACGCGCCGACAGCCACGCACTCGTCCGGATTGATGCCCTTGAACGGATCTTTTCCGGTGATTTCCTTCACTTTATCCTGTACAGCGGGTATACGCGTAGAGCCGCCGACCAAAATAACCTTTGACAGCTCGGATGCCTGAATGCCCGCATCCTGAAGCGCCTTGCGTGTAGGTACAGCCGTCTGTTCCACCAGATCAGCGGTCAGTTCGTTGAACTTGGCGCGGGAGAGCGTCATGTCAAGGTGCTTGGGACCAGACGCATCCGCCGTGATGAACGGCAGGTTGATGCTGGCTTGAAGCACGCCGGACAGCTCGACCTTAGCCTTTTCAGCCGCTTCCTTAATACGCTGCACCGCAAACTTATCCTTAGACAGATCGATGCCGTTGCTCTTCTTGAACTCAGCAATGATGTAATCCATCACCTTCTGGTCGAAGTCGTCTCCGCCGAGGCGGTTATTGCCGTTGGTGGCCAGCACCTCGAAAACGCCGTCGCCGATCTCAAGTATCGATACGTCAAACGTGCCGCCGCCAAGGTCAAACACCAGAATCTTCTGTTCCTGCTCCTTGTCAACGCCGTATGCCAGCGCCGCTGCCGTGGGCTCGTTGATAATACGCTGGACATTGAGACCCGCGATCCGGCCTGCATCCTTAGTGGCCTGCCGCTGGCTGTCCGTGAAGTACGCCGGCACCGTGATAACCGCATCAGTTACCGTCTCGCCGAGGTAGGCTTCCGCATCACCTTTGAGCTTCTGAAGTATCATTGCCGAGATTTCCTGCGGCGAATAGTTCTTTCCGTCTATGTGCACCTTTCTGTCGGTGCCCATGTCTCTCTTAATCGAGCTGATCGTTCTGTCAGGATTGGTGATAGCCTGGTTCTTTGCAACCTTACCCACCATTCTCTCTCCGGTATTGGAAAACGCGACCACAGACGGCGTGGTGCGTGCGCCCTCCGCGTTGACGATAACAGTTGGTTCGCCGCCTTCCATCACGGCCACGCATGAATTTGTCGTTCCTAAATCAATTCCTATTATTTTACCCATAGTCAGATTTCCTCCTTATATAAAATGTATTACTTATTGACGATTACCATGCTGTGCCGGAGCACCCGGTCATCAGCCATATATCCTTTTTGCACAACCGCACCCACATTACCCGGCAACTGCCCTTCGGCAGCATCCACCATCTGCACCGCCTGATGGACTGTGGGGTCGAACGGCTCACCCAGTGCGGGAATCTCTGCGATGCCCAGCTTGCCCAACGAGTCGGACAGCAGCCTGTGTACCATCGCCACACCTTGAGCCATCGGGTTTTCCTTGTCCGCTTCAATGTGCTCCAACGCCCGTTCCAGATTGTCCAGCACCGGCAGAATCTGCTCGATGGCGGCACACTGTCCATCCTTGAGAGCCTCACTGCGGGAGCTGGCCGTGCGCTTCTTAAAGTTGTTAAACTCCGCCAGCGTTCTCAGATACTTGTCTTTATAATCATCCCGTTCGGCCAGCGCCGCTTTGAGTTCAGTCTCTAGCTTCTTTTTGCTGCCCAGTTTGATCTCATCAGCCGCAGGCTGCTCCTTCTTGGCTGCCGTTTCGGCTGCCTCCTCCGTCTGCATGTCGATGGGATCGTTCTTTTCCATGTCGTTCATCCGTTGTACCACCCTTCTTGATTATTCATCCTCAATAAAGCCTGATAATATACTGTTAAGACTCTGGCTCACCAAGCCCAGAATCGAAATTACCTTGGCATAGTCCATCCGTGTCGGCCCTATAACACCGAAGGAGCCCAAAGATTTGCCGCCGATCTTATAGGTAGCGGTCACTACAGACAGATCGCGCAGTTCTTTAACCTCGTTCTCCTGACCGATCGTGACGGAGAATTCGAGCAGTGACGCTTTCTTCATCATATCGTAGAGCATCTCCTTGGTTTGCAGCACGGAGATAAAGTTCTTCGCCTTTTCGATGCTCATATAGTCTGGATACTCAATGATGTTCTGCGTCCCGCCCAGCAAAATACCGTTACCGCCCTGTGGTTCCACGCTGGTTTCGATGGCGGACATGATGTCCGTCACAAACTCGCTGTTCAGACTGATATCGTCGCGCAGACAGCATTTCAAATCTGCCTCGGCTTCCTCCAGCGTCTTGGACGCCAGCTTATCGGTAAGCAGATTGGATATCATCTCCATGTAGTCCGGCGTGATGCCCTCTGGCACTACTACCACCGTATCCGTCACCAGCCCTGCGTCTGTCACCACCAGCAATATGGCTTTGCGCTCGGTGATCTTGACAATCTGGATGCGCTTGATAGCCGACTTCTTGAGCTGCGGCTTTAGGACCATGGAGATATGGTGCGTGGTGTCCGACAGCACCTGCGCCGCCTTCTCCATCACCTGCTCCACTTCCGACATGCGATCCTCGAAATACCGCTTGATTTTGCCCGCCTCCGATGAGTTGAGCTTCACCACCTTCATCAAACGGTCTACATAAAACCGGTAAGCCTTGTGGGACGGAACCCGCCCGGCAGAGGTGTGAGGCTGCTCCAAAAAACCAAGCTCTTCAAGATCCGCCATCTCGTTGCGTATTGTCGCAGAGGAAAGTTCAATACCATGCTTCTTTGATATCGTCCGAGAGCCGATAGGAAGCCCTGTCATGATATAGTCGTCTATCACAGCCTTCAATATCGACAGCTTCCGCTCGCTTAAGTCCATTTTGCCTCACCTCCTCTTCTGTTAGCACTCAATCCAGACGAGTGCTAATATCATGGTATAAAAATAGCACTAATTGTCTATGAAGTCAAGACTCATGCGCCTAATTCATATATTTTTCATAAATGCTATGAATCGCCCTATATAAAGGCATTTTTCGAGATGCGGCTTCTATTTTATAAACATTTTATGAATTGCGAGATCAGGCTGTTTTGCAAATCGAACCCCTTAACCGTGGGCGCAATGCCGCTTTTCGTCTGCGTCAGCAAACCGGCTTTTTCGCAGAAACGCACAGCGCTGCCAAACCGGTCCTCAAAGGCTTCGCCAAACCTTTCGTCATAATCCGCGTAGGCTATACCGTCTTTCAGACGCAGCCGCAACATCACAAATTCCGCTTTTTCGTCCACTTCCTCCAGCTCCTGCCGCTCCGAAATCGGCGTTCTGCCTGTTCGGATGTGTTTGCCATACTCACCCAGCTCACACACGTTGCCGAAGCGGATGCGGCGCCCTTGCCTCAGCATGGAATGCGCCGCCACGCCCAGCCCCAGATACTCCGCCTCCGTCCAGTATTTCATATTGTGGCGGCATTCGCAGCCCGTTATGGCAAAGTTGGACGTTTCGTATTGCATCAGCCCCGCGGCTTCCAATGCTTTGATGCCCGCATGATACATCTCTCTATCCATGTCTTCATCCACACCCACGAATTGAGCAGCCAGCGGTGTGCCCGCTTCCAGCTTGAGCGCATACGATGACACGTGCTTTGCGCCCAGAGCGATCACGCGGCGCAGTGTCTCCAGATAGCTGTCCAGCGTCTGTCCGGGCAGACCGAATATGGTGTCGGCATTGATGTTGTCAAAGTGCTTGGTTGCTGCCTCATACGCCTGCAAAAACGCATCCCACGTGTGGCGCCGCCCAATGCGGGCAAGTATATCATCATCGTGCGTTTGCAGCCCCATGCTCAGCCGGTTCACACCGCAGTCCGCATAAGCCGCCAGCTTGTTCTCATCCAGCGTTTCGGGGTTGGCCTCCATCGTAAACTCGGCCACACCCCAGTTGCAGCACTCCTTGATACCCTTCGTCAAGCGGGCAAACTGCTGCGGCGTCAGCAAAGACGGTGTGCCGCCGCCCACAAAAACCGTATCCACGCGACGCGAAAAAAGCGCGTCCGCGTACAGGCGCGCTTCGCCGATCAGGTTATCGATATATTTGTCCATATCCTCCTCGCAGCCGGGGGATGACACAAAGTCGCAGTAGGCGCATTTGCGTTTGCAGAACGGTATATGGATGTATAGCCCCAGCGGCTGCATCAGTCCATCTTGAGGACGGACATGAACGCCTCGGACGGCACCTCTACGCTGCCCACCTGCCGCATACGCTTCTTGCCTTCCTTCTGCTTTTCCAGCAGCTTTTTCTTACGTGAGATGTCGCCGCCGTAGCACTTGGCCAGCACGTCCTTGCGCATCGCCTTCACCGTTTCGCGCGCAATCACCTTGCCGCCGATCGCTGCCTGTATGGGTATCTCAAACATCTGACGCGGTATCGCGTCTTTAAGCTTCTCGGCAATTGAACGACCTCGCGCGTATGCTTTGTCTTTATGCACGATGATGGACAGGGCATCGCACGTGTCACCGTTCAGCAGCATGTCGAGCCGCACCAGCTCGCTTTTCTTATAGCCGTTTAACTCATAGTCCAGCGACGCATAGCCCCGCGTACGGGATTTCAGTATATCAAAGAAGTCGTAGATGATTTCGTTGAGCGGCAGCTCGTAGTGGATCATCACACGCGTCTCTTCGAGGTATTCCATGTTTTTGAAGGTGCCGCGCTTCTCCTGACAGATATCCATCACCGCGCCCACGAACTCCTCCGGCGTCATGATGGTGGCATCCACCATTGGCTCCTCCATATAATCGATCGATGTGGGCGGCGGCAGATTGGTGGGGTTTTCCACCACCAGCGTCTCACCTTTCACAGTGATCACATGGTAGCTCACGCTGGGCGCGGTGGTCACAAGGTTCAGGTCAAACTCGCGCTCCAACCTTTCCTGAATGATCTCCATGTGCAGGAGCCCTAAGAAACCGCAGCGGAAGCCAAAGCCCAGCGCCACAGAGGTTTCCGGCTCGTACAGCAGCGAAGCGTCGTTGAGCGCCAGCTTCGCCAGCGCGTCGCGCAGGTCTTCATAGTCTGCGCCGTCCGCGGGATAGATACCGCAATAAACCATCGGCGTCACGTTTTTGTAGCCGGGCAGCGGTTCGGCCGCGCCGTCTTTGCCGTTGGTGATGGTATCGCCCACGCGCGTGTCCGACACATTCTTGACGCTGGCGGCAATATAGCCCACCTCTCCGGCGGACAGCGATTTTACAGGCAGCAGCGACGGCAGGAACACGCCCACCTCCGTCACGTCAAAGCGCTTGCCCGCTGCCATGAAAAGAATTTCATCGCCCGGCTTCACGCTGCCTTCCTTGACGCGCACATAACTGATCGCGCCCTTGTAGTTGTCGTAATACGAATCGAATATCAATGCCTTAAGCTTGTCGTCCGAGCTGCCCTTGGGCGGCGGCAGATACTTAACGACAGCCGCCAGCACATCGTCGATACCGACGCCCTCCTTGGCGCTGATGCGCGGCGCGTAAGACGTATCCAGCCCCAGCACATCCTCGATCTCTTTACACACCTCGTCTACCCGCGCCGATGGCAGGTCGATCTTGTTGATGACCGGCAGTATCTCAAGACCATTGTCCATCGCGAGATACACGTTGGCCAGCGTCTGTGCTTCGATGCCCTGGCTGGCATCCACCACCAGTATCGCACCCTCGCACGCTGCCATGCTGCGCGACACCTCGTAGGTGAAGTCGACATGACCGGGCGTGTCAATGAGGTTCAATGTATACTCTGTGCCGTCCAAGGTATAAAACATGCGCACTGCCTGTGCCTTTATTGTGATGCCGCGCTCCTGCTCCAAGTCCATCGTGTCCAGTATCTGCGCATGCATGTCCCGCTGGGATATGGTATGCGTCGTTTCGATCAGGCGGTCGGCCAGCGTCGATTTACCATGATCAATGTGCGCGATGATGCAAAAGTTGCGAAACCTGCTGAGTCCCATATATTGTCCTCCATTTTATTAACACGACTAATATTATATAAAAGTTGGCTGAATTGCAATCGTCAATATATAAACGCCCACGGTACGGTGATACTTCGGGTTGCAATATACACTGCCAGTGGTTAGAATAACAGAAAAGACCATTTTGAAGGAGGGCATACCTATGGCTTACGAATGGCTAGATGAGTATCTGCTTTCTAAAAAAGCAGCCGTCAAGGACTACAAAGCGGAGTGGGAGGCCTTCCGTTACATGGTAGGCGGCAAAATGTTTTGCATGATGGGCGGCGACAAGTCTGGGCGTCCGATCGTCTCACTCAAATGCGAGCCGCTGTTCGGCGAAGCGCTGCGGCAACAGTATGCAGACATCATCCCCGGCTATTATATGAACAAGGTGCACTGGAACTCAGTTTATCGCGACGGCAGTGTTCCGGATGATGTGCTGCGCCAAATGGCAGATATGTCGTATGATCTCATTTTTCGCTCGCTGACCAAAAAGGTTCAGGCAGAGCTGAGCGAATAACCTACTTTAAGGAGCAACGAATGTCGGATATTCAGAAGGCGCTGGATGCGCTGAACAGCAAAGGCTTTAACGCCGTATACGCGGCGGACGCTCAAGCGGCTCTCGATCATGTGTTGTCGCTGATTGATCAGAATGACACCATCGGTGCGGGCGGCAGCGCAACACTCTATGAAACGGGCATCATCGACGCGCTGGTGGAACGCGGTCATGCCGTGTACCAAAGCGATCTGGCTCAAAAGCGGGGTTTGGACAGGGATGAAGCCAAACGGCTGGGCATGACAGCCGATGTGTATCTCACCTCCACCAATGCGTTGACGCTGGAGGGCGATCTCGTCAACATCGACTGCGGCGGCAACCGTCTGGCGGCCATGCTGTACGGTCCCGGCAAGGTCATCGTTGTAGCCAGCCGCAACAAGCTGACCAGCAATCCGCATACTGCTGTTGCGCGTATCAAAAAATATGCGTGCCCGCCCAACGCCAGGCGGCTGAATTTCAACACGCCTTGCGCCACAACCGGCGTTTGCAGCGATTGTGACAGCCCCGACCGTCTGTGCAACGTGGTTGCCCGCATACAACGTCCACCCCGCGGCAAAGTATATCATGTGGTGCTGATTGACGCAGATTTCGGATTTTAAGTTCTGGCAACAATTAAGAAAGGCACAGCTTATGAAATACAACAGCTGTGCCTTTTATATTTCCATATTTGTGCTCAAGGTTATATGCTTTGTATATCCCGCTGAATCTGCGCCTTGAGCTCATCCAAACTTCCGAACTTTTTCTCGTCACGTATACGCTTATTGAACGACACCGATATTGTTTTTCCGTACAGATCCTGGTTCAGCGCAAGTATGTGTATCTCGATGCTCTCACGCCCGCCGCTCACCACCGTGGGGTTCACGCCCACGTTGCACACGCCCCGATACATCCTGCCGTCCAGCGCAATGTCGACACCGTAAACGCCTCGCAGCGGGACGATCTTCTCAGGGGGCGCGATCAGGTTGGCCGTCGGAAAGCCCAGCTTACGGCTGCCGATGCCGCGACCTGCGCCCACCGTCCCCGTCATCGTATATGCATAGCCCAGCAAATCTGACGCGCGTTCCACATTTCCCGCCTCAATGCATTCGCGTATGCGCGTGGAACTGACCGGTTCGCCGTCGTATATCACCGGTGCGATCTCACGCACCTCAAAGCCAAGCTTCTCGCCGTCACGCGCCAGCGAGCTTGTGCTGCCCTTGGCGAATTTTCCGTAGGTGTAGTTATACCCGGCAACCAAGCAAACCGGATTAAATACTTCCTTAAGCAAGCGGGGAAACGCGTGATGATCGATGGCTGCAAATCGCTTATCGAAGTGAGCGATGCACAGATAATCGATGCCAGTCTTCGCAAAGGCCTCTTTCTTTTCCTCCAGCGTAAACAAACGCATCGGCGCATGAGCGGCATTAAACAGATCGATGGGCAGCGCATCAAACGTAAACACTGCGCTCTCTTGGGCACACTGCTTTGCCGCGTTGACCAGCGCCATATGTCCGATGTGAAGCCCGTCGAAGGTACCCAGCGCCAGTGACAAGTTATTGAACTTTGTCTTTTGGGCCTGTGCCCAGCTGATAATCTGCATTATTCATCCACCAAAAGCGTTGAAATCTTGATCAAACCGTCGTCAATCCTGCCGATACCAAGGAACTCTCCATCCGCAAACACGCGCACAGCATCCGCAGCCGCGCCGTCAAAGCTGATCGCAGCGCCGTTGACCAGCAAACGCCGCTGCCAAGCCGCCGCATCTGCCCGAGGCAGTGCTGTCAGAAATGGTTCCACCGGCAGCAGTGCTCTCTCGGGCGCGCCGTCTTCTTGCAGCTCATCGGCGGTAAAAGCGTTTTCGACGCTCAGCCCCGCACACCGGGAACGCGCCAAAAACGACATATATGCCGCTTGCCCCAGTGCCTTGCCGATGTCCTCGCACAATGTACGAATATACGTTCCCTTGCCGCAGACAATGCGGACACGGTGTGAAATCGATGATGTTTGCCCCAGATACTCCGCTTCAAAAATCTCAATATCGCGAGGCTTGGGTTCCAGCTCTATGCCGCGCCGCGCCAGCTGGTAACGCTTCATGCCGTTCTGCTTTGCGGCAGAATAAGCGGGTGTGAGCTGAGTCACGCAGCCCGTAAAATGGGTCAGTGCCTCCGCCACCTGCCCGGCTGAGGGCGGGGCTGCATCAGATCTTTCTATAACGGTACCGTAGCTGTCTCCCGTATCCGTAGACGCACCAAACGTGACCTCGGCAATGTATTCCTTCTTCCCGCCCATCAGATAATCGGAAATACGCGTCGCTTTTCCGACGCAAATAGGCAAAACACCGCACGCGCCGGGATCCAATGTTCCCGCGTGTCCGGTTTTCTCTTTCAGTAAATGCTTAAGAAAAACCACCGCCCCGTTCGAGGACATGCCCGGCGGTTTTAAGAAGTTGATGACCCCAATCATTTATAAAAGCTCCGTCAGCTTATCTATCATGTCTTTCTTGACATCTTCCAGTTTGCCGTTTGCCACACAGCCTGCCGCGTTTACGTGCCCGCCGCCACCATACTGAGCCGCCATCGCGCCCACATCGACATTTCCCTTGGAACGGAAGCTGACCTTCACGCCGTTTGCGAGCTCCCGAAAGAACACCGCCACCAGCGTCTCCTCTATTTCCCGCGCAAAGTCCACGATGTTCTCGCAGTCCGCACCCGTCGCGCCAAACTCCTTCATATCACTATCCAGCAGCGTGACACTGGCAATACGGCTGTTATCATGCAGCTCAAGCCGCGAAATTGCCCGTCCGATGAGCTGCGTTGCCAGCAGCGAGCGGCGCCGGAACAGCACATCCGCAGTGTCGCGCAGATCAAACAGCTCCACCAGCTCTGAGACGTAAGCCAAGCACTTGCGCCCCGTGTTCGAGTATGTGAAATTGCCGGTGTCGGTGGACATCGCGATATACAGATACTTCGCCATATCGGCATCAAATTCCACGCCGCACAGCTTTATCAGCTCGAATATGATCTCCCCCACCGACGACGCTTGCGCTATATGGTTGATGTGCGCAAAGCCTTCGTTGGTGATGTGATGATCGATGTTGATGGTTTCCGTGGCGCGTTTGAACACCTTTTGACATTTGCCCAGACGGGCGGCATCGGCACAGTCTACTGCGATCACCAGACCGCCCGCGTTTTCACAGGCAGACGGTTCTTCCAGTATGCCCACGGGAAACAGCGGCGCATAGCGCCCCGGCATCTCACCGTCGCAGCACAGCCGCGGCTTCTTGCCCAGCTTTTCTAGCATACGAAAAAGCGCAAAGCCGGACCCGAGCGTATCGCCGTCCGGCTGTATGTGAGAGATCAGCACCATGCTGTCTGCCCCGTCAATCGCCTTTTTGATGTCTGTCAAGTCCATGCGCTATACTTTCTTGAGCATTTCGGATATCTTGCTGCTGTACTCGATGGACGTGTCCAGCAGAAACGTGATCTGCGGAAGGCGGCGCATTCTCATACGCGCCCCCACTTCGTTTTTGATGTAATGCTCCGCATGAGACAGCGTTTCGATGGTAGACTTTTTCATCTTTTCCGTATCGTATACGCTGACATAAGCCTTGGCATATTTCAAATCACGGGACAACTCCACATGCGTGACGCTGGCCATCTCCGAAACCCTTGGGTCTTTAATCTCACTTTTGATGACATCGCTCAGCACCCTTTTGAATTCTGACGCTATCACCGAGGTTCTGTCCTTTTGCACTATCTTGCTATCTCCTGCATCTCGAAGGCTTCAATCACGTCGCCTTCCTTTATATCGTTATAGTTTTTGAGCGTTATGCCACATTCATACCCGGAAGCAACTTCCTTTACGTCGTCCTTAAAGCGCTTGAGCGATGCCAGCGCACCCTCGTGCACCACCACGTTGTCACGCAGCAGCCGCATGGTCGAGTTGCGAACAATCTTACCATCCGTGACATAACTGCCCGCGATGGTACCAATGGACGACACAGTGAAGATGTTGCGCACCTCCGCATGACCCAACACAACCTCTTTGAACTGCGGCGCCAGCATACCCTTAATCGCCAGCTGCAGCTCTTCGATGGCCTTGTATATGATGCGATACAGACGTATATCGACCTTTTCCTTATCCGCTTCGGCACGAGCAATGCTGTCCGGACGCACATTGAAGCCGATGATAATGGCGTTGGAAGCGGAAGCCAGCATGACATCCATCGCCTTGATTGCGCCGACGCCCGCGTGAATCACCTTCACGCGCACTTCGTTGTTGCTGAGCTTCTCCAGCGCCTGTTTCACCGCTTCCACGGAGCCCTGCACATCTGCCTTGATGACGATGTTGAGATCCTTCACCTTGCCCTCTTCCACCTGGCTGAACAGGTCCTCCAGTGAAACCTTGGAAAGGTTCTTGAGCTGATCCGCCTTTTGCTTGTCTTTTCTTTCCTCGGCAACCTGACGCGTCAGCTTATCCTGCTCAACGGCATGGAGAATATCGCCGGCGATCGGCACCTCGGAGAAGCCGACGACCTCAACAGGTTGCGACGGAAGAGCTTCTTCCACGCGGTTGCCCATATCGTCTGTCATGGCGCGCACACGCCCATAGGCGACGCCCGCCACGATCATGTCGGAAACGCGCAGCGTACCGTTTTGCACCAAAACCGTCGCAACCGGGCCGCGTCCTTTATCCAGCTTCGCCTCAATGATCGTGCCCTTGGCAAGGCGGTTCGGATTCGCCTTGAACTCCTGCACATCCGCAACCAGCAGCACCATCTCAAGCAGGTTATCAATACCCTCCTTGGTGATCGCAGATACGGGAGCCATAATGGTGTCGCCGCCCCATTCTTCTGCCAACAGACCGTGCTCAGTCAGTTCCTGCTTGATGCGATCCGCATTTGCGCTCTCTTTATCCATCTTATTGATCGCCACGATGATGGGCACACCCGCCGCCTTCGCGTGGTTGATTGCTTCCACAGTCTGCGGCATCACACCGTCGTCCGCAGCCACCACCAGTATCGCAATGTCCGTCACCTGAGCGCCACGGGCACGCATCGCGGTAAACGCTTCGTGGCCCGGCGTATCCAGGAATGTGATCTTGCGCTCGTTATGCTCGATGGTATACGCGCCGATATGCTGCGTGATACCGCCGGCCTCGTGCTCTGTGACGCGCGTAAAACGAATCGCGTCCAGCAGCGAGGTTTTGCCGTGGTCGACATGACCCATGACGGTCACGATCGGCGGACGCGACTGAAGGTTCTCCGTCAGATCAGCCTGATCACCCTCGTCCAGCACGTCCTCCGCCGTTTTGTCCGGCTTATACTCCAGATCGATCCTAAACTCGTTACATATGAGCTGCGCCGTATCATAATCGAGCTCAGAGTTGATTGTGCTCATCATGCCCAGCAGCAACAGCTTTTTAAGAATGTCTGTCACCGGCTTGCCCGTCTTCTCCGCGAGCGTTTTTACCGATATCAATTCTGTATTCATCACCACTTTGTCGATGACAACAGGCATAGGCTGCAAGACCGGCTTCATAGATTTGCTCCGGCGCTTGCCTCTGTACCTCTCGTCGTCCTCGCCAGTTACCCTTTCCTTCATCAGTGCTTTCTTGGACTTTCTATTCTTATCGTCTCTTGCGAAAGCACTCGGCTGCGTCTTTTTACCGGGAACGCTGCGCTTTTCAACCGGCACAAAGGGCAGATCGGAATCCGTCTTTGCACCCGCCGGTCTTTTTCCGGGCATGGGTCTGTTTGCGCCGTCCGGTCTCGGTCCGCTTTGTCCATACGGTCTGTTGCCGCCGTCCGGCCTCGGTCCGCTCTGTCCATACGGTCTGTTGCCGCCGTCCGGTCTCGGTCCGCTCTGTCCATACGGTCTGTTGCCGCCGTCCTGTCTCGGTCCGCGATCCCCATATGGTCTGTTGCCGCCGTCCGGTCTTGGCCCACGATCCGCATACGGTCTGTTTGCGCCATCCGGTCTCGGTCCGCGATTGTCTTGATTGTACGGCCTAGCACCATCCGGTCTCGGTCCGCGATTGTCCTGATTATACGGTCTGGCGCCGTCCGGTCTCGGCCCGCGATTGTCCTGATTGTACGGTCTGGTGC
>JAEZJG010000003.1 GCA_023415795.1 Bacillota bacterium
AGCAAAGCGGGTATCGGCTGGACAACGTTTTACCACACCGCCCTGCCGCTGCCCGTCTACGCATACGGCACGGGCGCAGAAGCCTTTGGCGGTTCATACGATAACACCGGCATATTCGACAGGCTGACCGAGGTCTGCGCGCTGGAAGAGCAGTTGGCACAGTAGCCTCTTTTAAAATATCTTAACAACCGACAACGCCTTTAACGCCTTCCTAACGGACAAATTACATTTACTCCCTTTACTTGGTGGTTAATCTTTGTCAATTATTATTTTTTGGAGAGTTGTACGTTAAGCAAAGTCCTCAATAATAACCAAACTGCTCTTTGCGCCCAGAACTTAGAAAAAGCTCTCGTTCCAGATGATGCTGCCCACCATCGGCTCATAGCCGCCCCGCGCACGGCAGCTCACCGCGCGCCCGCAGCAGCACACTGATTTAACTGGCGCGCGGCATTTTTATTTGATATAATTTATTCGTATAAATTTTTGGAGGTCTTAAGTGCATGAAATGCGGAAAGGCCATCGATATGTACCGGGAGCAAAACACCCGAACTTTCAATCCCAGCAAGTTTTTTAGCCAAGAGGATATCGACGCGGCTTTCAGTCATGAAAGCAATCTTTTTAATTCCATTGAGGACGGCATCAGCATACTTGATACCGAGCTACATATTATGCGCGTCAATTTTTCAATGCAGAAGTGGTATTCCCACAAGCCACGCCTAGTCGGTCAAAAATGCTATGTCGCATACCACGACCGCAGCGTGCCTTGCGAAGGCTGCCCCATCGTACAGGCCATCGAAACGCAGAAAGCACATCGCGATATCGTTTCCTATTACATGAAGGACAGCCACGCCTCCGGCTGGCACGAGCTTCAGGGCTTCCCCATACTAGACGGCAGCCGCATGGTGGGCATCGTGGAATACGTCAAAGACATCACCTGCGAGGTGGATTTATACTCCAAAATACACACCATTGAGAAGGACATGGGGCATGTCAAATCCCAAAATGCGCTGCTCAAGTCGTATATTGAACAAAAGGAGCTGGAAAAGCGAGAGATTGAGGACACCATAAAGGGCAACATCCGCAAATACATCAAGCCGGTGCTGCGCCAGATGCGCGAGAACTTTTCCGAACGTCCGGCCGAGTCCGACATGGTATCGTTTCTGGACAGCTTGTTTGAAAACATCGTGACGCCTTATCTATCCGGTCCCTCGGGGCTTATCGATTTCACCTCACGCGAGATCGAAATCATGGCGATGATTCGCGCCGGCAGCACCTCCAAGGAAATTGCGGATGCACTGCACCTGTCCAAAAAGACGGTGGACTTCCATCGCGCCAACATCCGCGCCAAGCTGCACCTCGAACCGGGTCGGGATAACCTTCGCGCCTTTCTGATCCGTTCCAACATCGCATTGGACTAATACCGGGTTTTCACTGGTATTATCCCGTATTAGCTTGGGATTGTAGTGCCTTTTCGCTGCCTCTATACTGGTATTAATAAAAATGTATGGAGGTCGTGCTATGAGAACCGATGAACCATTGGCGCAACCGATTCAAATCGGTGCCAAAACAGCTCCCAACCGTTTCGTGATCAATGCTATGGAATGCTGTGATTCCGATCCACAGGGCAACCCCACCGCCCCCACATACGAAAGATATGCGAATTTGTTTGAAGGCAACTCCGGCATCATCGTTCTGGAAGCAATCACCGTGGGCTACGAAAACCGCTCGCGTGAATTCCAGCTTTCTATCATGCCGCACAACCAAAAGCCTCTGGAGCAGTTCGTCTCCAAGATGCGCGAAGTAAACAACAAGCCGTTGTTCATCTTCCAGCTCACACATTCGGGCGAGCTCAGCCACCCCAGATTCTCGCAGCGCGTTTGCATCAAGCCCTTGGCCGGCTTCGGCGGCGACGTCCTCAGCGAAGACGACGTGGATAAGATCATCGACAAGTTTGTGCTGAGCGCCAAGATCGCACACGATGCGGGCGCGGACGGCGTGGACTTAAAGCTGTGCCACGGCTACCTTGGCTCACAGATTCTGCGCCCCTACAACGACCGCAACTGGAAATATGGCGGTCCATGGGAAAAACGGCGTCAGTTCGCGTTTGACCTCATCGAGAAGGTCACCGCTGCTGTCAACGACAAAAACTTCCTTATTGGCTCCAAGGTTTCGTTCTGGGAAGGCTTCCCGGGCGGACAGGGCAGCGCCGGTCCGGATACAGCTATCATTGACTTAACCGAACCGCTCGATCTCATCAAGGGGCTAGAAGAGCGCGGCGCCAGCTTCATTCTGCAATCGGCAGGCAGCCCGTCCATCACGCTCGCACTGTCTCAGCCCGACAAAGCGGTCCCCGATCAGGTTTATCTGCACCACACCTTCCAGAAGGCGGGTAAGGATGTGCTGAAGAAGGCTGTCATGATCGGCTCGGCTTACTCAGTATTCAACAAGGGCAACAACAAGCTGCAAGCGCGCAACAAAGAAGAGAACACCACGTTCTTCTGGGGCAACAAGAACATCAGCGATGGCGTAACCGATATGATCGCTTTGGGTCGCCAGTCTCTGGCCGATCCGCTGCTGCCCAAGAAATACCTTGAAGGCCGCGACAGCGATATCAAATGGTGCACCGCTTGTGACAACTGCATTGAGTTCCTCATTCGCCAGAAGAATGTGGGCTGCGCTGTATACAACAAGCCCTACACACAGTCTCTTCAGGAGATTCGCCGTGCGGAAGGCAATCTGAAGGAAAAGCATACCTGAGCTAGCGACAACGAATCATATATCAGTCCACCACTAACCACGCCGAGTATCTTCGGCGTGGTTAGTGTTTTTTGGGTAAAACAGTATTAACTATATGAATTGCGTCGTCATCTATGGTAATATAAAGAAAGTATTATAGATACAATACAGTACCATATTATTGGGGTGGAGGGCCTATAGATGTTTTGTAATAAGTGTGGATCACCCATTGACGACGGCAGCTTGTTTTGCACAGAATGCGGTGCACCGATTGAGGATGGCGAAGCAGCTGCGGATAACACACAGCCGCAGCAGGAAGGCGACTTTGCGCCGCCGTACGACCCATACGGCGCTTATCCTGCTCAGCCGGAAAAGAAGCGCATGAGCAAAAATGCCAAGGGCTTTATGTGGGGCGGTATCGGCTTGGCTGCGCTGGCGATAGCGGCAGTGCTGATATTTGTCGTGTTTGCGGGCGGCGGGTTGGGTCTGCTGTCGGGTAATACCGTTCAGACACGTTTTGTGAACGAGGCTGCCCTTGTGGTGGCAGAATCGGTTTCCGAATTTGACATGGGTACATCCGCCGCTACAACGATGGATAAACCCTTTGATATGGATATGTCGATGAGTGTCAAGGGCTATATGACGGACATGGATATGACCATCGCGGCAGCTTATGACGATAAAACACTGGGTGTGCTGATCAATAGTGCGGACATCGGTAAAATACGTGCGCTGCTGCTGGAGGATACGCTCTACACCGAAATGTTCGGCATGGTGAGCGGCGTACGGTTTAAAACCGATGCGGATCTGTCAAAAGACATGACCTTAAACGAGCGTATCAAGGCGCTGGCAGGCGGCGATTTAGAGGAGGTCGACAACAAGCTGCTGGCTGAAGCCTTTGTGAACAGCTTCGATAAAAAATGCTTCAGCAAAAACAGCGGCAGCTTTACGCTTAGGCTGACTCCGGAGGATATCCAGGACGCGCTGAAAGCGTTCGGCGATAAGCTCAAGGAGGATAAAGCGCTTCAGGACGAGATGGACAAAATCATGAAGAACTCGGGATCTGCCGATACGGATATACTTGAGTCACTGAAGCAAGCGGAAGCCGCGCTGGATTACGATGATTTTACGTTGACCATTACCGTGGTCAGAGGCGGCGGCAAACCGTCCAAGATCGTGTTTAATTACGATGATGGTGATCAGTTGTCTGAAATCACCTTCAGCACCGAAAAACAAAACAATGGCAGGCTCATCTCGCTGAGTTCGGATACAGGCGATATATACAGCGATTTTCGCTTCACCATGCTGGTATCCAAGGTGAAGGGCGGCTTTGAGCTGTCCGGCAGCATCATCTCAGGTACAGAAACCTCTATCAATTATGACGGCAGCTTTGCAACCTCCGGCACTAAGGCGACAGGCGAACTGAATTTCAAAGGTGCCGAGGATTACGAGAACCTATCGTTCCGCTTCGAACAAGTGCTGACACTTGGCATGCCAAAAACGCCTGTGGCTGAAGATGCGCGCTTTGCGATAGATACTAAAAACGCCACGGTTCAGGATATGGAAGCATCTTTTTCACCATTTGGGGTGCTGGGCGGCAACTCTATGCTGCCATAGCAAAACATACGGACGTGGCGGTAATTTTTATGCCTATCCAAAATCAGCTGATGCAGGTATTGGACAGCGCACGGGAAATACTATAGAATAATATGGTTTGAAAGCGCTCAACGGGTTATATATGGCGTGAAAGCAATAGGAGGATAACACATATGGCTAAACGTATTGGCATATTGACGAGCGGCGGGGACTGCCCCGGGCTCAACGCTGCAATCAGAGGCGTGGCGCGTGCTTCGTATCAGTTTTTCAGCGACGCGCAGATTTTGGGCATCATGGACGGCTTCGGCGGTTTGATCGATCTCGACTACCGCGAAATGCACAAGGAAGAGTTCTCCGGTATACTGACGCGCGGCGGCACCATCCTGCGCACATCGCGCCAGCGCGATAAGATGATGCGTCAGAACTCCGGCAAATATCTCGACTCGTTCAAGATGATGGCGAAGAACTACGAGAAGATGGGGCTGGACTGCATCGTGGTAATCGGCGGCAACGGCACACACACGGCGGCGGGTATGCTCTACGATCAGGGTCTTAACGTCATCAGCCTGCCCAAAACGATCGACAACGACGTCTGGGGCACCGAGGTTACCTTCGGTTACCAAAGCGCCGTAAACATAGCGACAGATGTAATTGACAAGGTGCACACCACAGCGGTCTCTCACTCACGTGTGATGATCATAGAGTTGATGGGCAACGAAGCGGGCTGGCTGACGCTTTCCGCGGGCATAGCGGGCGGCGCGGATGTAATACTGATCCCCGAAATACCGTACGATATCAACGCAGTGGCCGACGTTATCAACGACCGCTACGAAAGCGGCAAGCACTTCTCCATCATCGCGGTGGCAGAGGGCGCGCGCAGCATCAACGATGCGCCGGATCAAAACCTCAAGGGCAAGCACTACTCCATCGGCTACAAGCTGGCGGACGAGTTGAATCAGGTCATCGACATCGACACGCGCGTGGTGGTGCCGGGGCATTATCAGCGCGGCGGCGCTCCGTGTCCTTACGATCGCGTGTTGGCAACCCACCTAGGCGTATATGCCGCCAAGCTGATTGAGAGAAAGGAATTCGGACGCACGGTGGCGGTTAAGTGCGGCGAGGTGACCTCCAATCTCATCAAGGAAGTGGCTGGCTTTACCAAAACGGTGCCTCTGGACGCACCGCTGCTGTCGGTTGGCCGCGAGATCGGTCTTAGCTACGGCGAGCCGAAGTAACAAAAGGCAATGCATCACACGCCCTGTCGGTATGGTTTTATCCGGCGGGGCGTCTTTGCATACGGCAGCTCACTTCATACAAAACCGTGTGGGACGGATTGAGTCTGGCGCATTGACACGCCCTGCATAATACAATAATATTGTTATGGCAAAAAATATGTTGCAGACAGGAGTATAAAGCGATGAACATAGATTGCGTGGCCGTCGTGCTAGCGGCAGGCGAAGGCAAAAGAATGAAATCGAAAACGCCCAAGGCACTGCACAAGGCGGCGGGCAAGGCGCTCACCGGCTGGGTGACGGACGCGGCGCGGGAAGCAACAGGCACTGCCCCGGTGCTGGTAATCGGCAGCGGCGCCGACGCGGTGCGGGCACACTTCGGTGATACCGTTCTCTTCGCCGTGCAAGAGCAGCAGCTGGGCTCCGGCCATGCCGTGATGTCGGCACGCGAATATCTCACCGGTGATGGTTATGTGCTTGTGGTGGCGGGCGACATGCCGCTGATCAAAGCAGAGACGCTGCGCCGCATCGCTCAGCGGGCGCAGGAAAAGGCACTGGGTGTCTGCCTGCTGACCGCAGTCATCGATAATCCCACAGGCTACGGGCGCGTGCTGCGCGAGGGCGCAGGCGTACGCATCGTGGAGCATCGGGACGCAACGGACGAAGAACGTGCCGTCAAAGAAGTTAACCTCTCGGTGTATTGCTTCCACATACCGGCGCTGCTCAAGGCGCTGGATGGTTTAAAGGCCGACAACGATCAGGGCGAATACTACATAACCGATTGTGTGCATGATATAGTGAGACAAGGCCGCGCCGCCGAAGCGATGGTGTGCGAAGACCCAGACGAGTACATAGGCGTCAACGACCGCGTGCAGCTGGCAGAGGCCGCTCGTCTGCTGCGTCGCCGTATCAACCATCAGCTGATGATGGACGGCGTCACGCTGCTCGACCCGGATAGCACGTATATCGAAGCGGGCGTCACAGTAGGTCAGGATGCCGTCATACACCCCGGTGTCACGCTGGAGGGCAATACGGTGATCGGCGAGGATGCAGTGCTGTATCCCGGCAGCCGCATTGTAAACAGCGCTGTGGGCAAGGGCACCAAGGTGCAAAACTCTGTGCTGTTGGACGCGTCGGTGGGCGACAATTCCACCATCGGACCGTATGCGTATCTGCGCCCCGGCACGGTGGTGGGCAACGGCTGCCGCGTGGGCGACTTCGTGGAAGTGAAGAACGCAGTGATCCACGACGGCGCAAAGGTGTCGCACCTGTCCTACATCGGCGACGGTGAGATCGGCGAAAAAAGCAATATCGGCTGCGGCGTGGTGTTCGTCAACTACGACGGCCAAAAGAAAAACAAGACCACAGTGGGCAAGAATGCCTTTGTGGGCTGCAATGCCAATCTGATCGCCCCTGTCACCATCGGAGACGGCGCATACGTGGCGGCAGGCTCTACCGTGACGGGCGATGTAGAGCCGGATTCCCTTTGCATTGCGCGCAGCCGTCAGCGGATCATCCCTGGCTGGGCATCGAGGCGACGGGGAGAATGAGAAAAGCGGTATTCTTCGATCTGGACGGCACGCTGCTGCCGATGGACATGGACGCGTTTACGCATTACTACATGAAGGCCATTAAGCAAAACGGCTTTTATGATAAGATCAGCGAAGAAAACGGCGGTGACATATTCGGGCGGGCGCTGATGGCGATGATGCAAAACGATGGACAGGCACTGAATCGAGACGTTTTCTTCGACGTCATTGCACAGGAGTCAAACGCGGATCGGGACGAGCTGATTGCCCATATGGACGGGTTCTACACCAACGAGTTTCTGCAGCTGCAAGCCGCCACACGGACAGACGAGCATGTAAAGCGCACCATCGAGGTACTGCGCGACAAGGGTTACCGGCGCATACTGGCAACCAACCCGCTCTTCCCGCCCGTGGCGACGGACACTCGCCTAAGATGGGCGGGGCTTGAGCCGGAGGACTTTGAGTACATCACGTATTATGACAATGCGCGCTGGTGTAAGCCAAGCGCGGGATATTTCAACGAGATTTTGGATCATACCGGTCTTGCCGCCAGCGAATGCTATATCGTTGGCAACGACGTGCGGGACGACCTCTCCGCTGTGGCGCTGGGGTTTGAAGCCTTTCTGGTGCTGGATCATGTGATCGGAGATATAGAAAAGGGGCCGCCATGCCACAAGGGAAGCTATTCGGACTTGCTAAGGTTCGCAGAAAATCTGCCGACGATCATATAAGCGACTGGTATATCGTCGGCCTTGGAAACCCGGGCGGCAAATACGCGCACACGCGGCACAACGCGGGTTTTGACGCGCTGTCGATACTCGCGCAGCGTCACGGCATCAGCGTACGCATGCATGCGTACAAAGCCGTGGTTGGCAAGGGCATTATCGACGGCAAGCGGGTGCTGCTTGTCATGCCGCAGACGTATATGAACAACTCCGGCGAAAGCGTTAAGGAGCTGGCGCAGGCGCTGCGTGTGCGGGCAGAGCAGTTGATTCTGGTGTACGACGACATCGATATAAAGACGGGTACGGTGCGCGTTAAGCCTCGCGGCAGTGCGGGCACGCACAACGGTATGAAGTCGGTGATATACCACCTGCAGACAGACGAGTTTGCGCGTGTGCGCATCGGCATCGGCAAGCCGGACGGCGACATCATCGAGCATGTGCTGGGCGGTTACGACGACAAGCAAGCCGCGTACGATACGCTGGTGCGCGCGGCAGATGCAGTAGAGACCATCATTAAGGACGGCATTACCGAGGCGCAAAGCCGTTTCAACGGCACATCGAAGGGCTAAAGCATGCTGACGACAGACCACATCAGGCAGCTGGAAGAATTTCAAAGGCTGGAAAAAGCAATACGTGCAGAGCAGATGCCCTGCGCGCTTTTTGCCGTACCCGAAGCCCTGCGCCCCCATGTGGCGGCAGCGCTGAGCGAGGCTTTGAAGCGTCCCATAATTGTGATCACGGCAACGGACGATAAGGCGGAGCAGTTCGCGGACGCGATCCCGCACGCTGTTTATATCCCCAAACGCACCTTGCAGCTGCGCGCCTCGGTGGCAAGAAGCCGCGAGCGCATGTTCGAGCGTATCCGCGCACTCTCAAGGCTCACCGGCGGTGCACGGCTGGCATTCGTCAGTGAGGAAGCGCTGTGTGCGCGTCTCGCCCCGCCGGAAGACTTTACAGCGGCGCACATCAAGATAGCCAAGGACGCACGGCACGACCCGGAGAAGCTGATACAACGGCTGGTGCTGGCGGGATATGAGCGCGTCAACGCGGTGGAAACAGCAGGACAGACAGCACGACGCGGCGAGATACTGGATGTGTTTTGCCCCGGCGCGGCAGCCCCTTATCGTCTCGACTTCTTCGATGACGTGGTAGAGAGTATTCACGCGTTTGACCCGGGTACACAGCGCCGCAGCCGTGAGAAATTCGACGCGGTCACGCTGTCTCCCGCGGTGGAGCTGACGCTGTCTCAAAGCGCGGCGGAGGCAGGCAAGGCATACTTCGAGTCGTCCAAGCCGGAGAACGCGGCAATGTCACAGCATTTTGCAGACTACGCGAGGAACCTTGGCAAGCACCGCTATTTTGAGGATCTGGAAAGCTTCGCTTATGCCATGTGCAGCCACACAGTGCTCAGCTACGTACCGGACGCATTGGTGCTGTTCGACGATTACAAGCACATCCGTTCGGAGGAAGAGGAGCGGCGCGAGGATTTTGAGCATCGGCTGATGGGGCTGGTGGGCAGCGGCGACGCGGTCACGGATCAAAAGGCATTGTATCTGCCACTGGAGCATGTCATGAAAGACGCGGCAGCGCGTACAGCGGGCGACTTTTGTTCGGTCAGCCGCTCCGGTCTGCACGTTAAATCCGAGATCGTGCTGCCGGTGAAATCAGCGCTGGCGTATAACCGCAAGCTGGAGCTGCTGCAGGAGGACGTGAAATCGCGCGTGAAACACGGCTGGCGCGTTTATCTGATGTGCGGCAACACACAGCGCGCGGAGCGGCTGTCGGCGGAGCTGTCAGACAAAGAACTCTCTGTGCCATGCGTTAAAGACGGGCAGGAACTGCCGCCGGGCACGGCTGGCGCGTTCACACAGCGTTTGGCTGCCGGCTTCGAGCTAACATCGGTGAAGACCTATTTTCTGGGTGAGCATGAGATATACGGCTTCACCCGCAAGCGCAAATCCGTCTCCCCACGGCGGCAGATGGATCTGTTTGCAGACTTGAAGCCCGGCGACATGATCGTGCACGACGTCCACGGCAAGGGGCGCTTTTTAGGGCTGGTGAAGCGCGAGGTGCAAAAAATATCGCGGGACTATCTGGAGCTGGAGTATCGGGACGGCGACAAGCTGTATATCCCCACGGACCAGATTGACCGCGTCAGCAAGTATATGGGTGGCGAGGGCGAACGCCTCTCCAAGCTGGGCGGACGCGAATGGAGTCAGGCGAAGGCACGCGTCAAAAAGGCCGTCAAAGAGCTGGCGGAAGATCTCGTGTCCATCTACAGCGAGCGCATGTTCAAGAAGGGCACAAAATACGGCGAAGATACCGTTTGGCAAAAGCAGTTTGAAGACAGCTTCCCGTACGAGGAAACGGATGGGCAGCTCAAGAGCATCGCTGAAATCAAGAAGGATATGCAGCAGGAGAAGGTGATGGACCGGCTGCTGCTGGGCGACGTGGGCTACGGCAAAACGGAGGTGGCGATGCGCGCCTGCTTTAAGGCGGTGATGGAGGGGCGCCAATGCGCGGTGCTGGTGCCCACCACGCTGCTCGCACGGCAGCATTACCACACGTTCAGCGAGCGCTTCGCCGAGTTCGCAATACAGATCGAAACGGTATCGCGCTATGTGTCCCAAGCAGATCAGACGCGCATACTGGCGGGGCTGAAAAACGGCACGGTGGATGTGGTGATCGGCACACACCGGCTGCTGTCCAAGGACGTAAAGTTCAAAGACTTGGGGCTGCTGGTGATCGACGAGGAGCAGCGCTTTGGCGTCACGCACAAGGAGCGCATCAAGGATATACGACGCAGCGTGGATGTGCTGACGCTGTCCGCCACACCCATCCCCCGCACGCTGCAAATGGCGCTCACGGGCATTCGCGACATGAGCGTGCTGGACACCCCGCCCGACGAACGGCGCGCGCCCGAAAGCTATGTGATGGAATACACGGGGCAGCTGCTGCACGACGCGGTAATGCGCGAGATGGAGCGCGGCGGTCAGGTATACTTTGTGTGCCGCCAGATCAACCAAATGGATCATCTGGCCATGGATCTGCGCAAGTATGTGCCCGAAGCGCGTGTGGCGCTGGCGCACGGACGCATGGGTGAAACGGCGATGGAGGATGTGATGGTGCGCTTCCTTGCGGACGAATACGACGTGCTGCTGTGCACCACCATCATTGAGTCGGGCATCGATATTCCCAACGTCAACACGGTGATCGTGTACGAAGCGGACAAATTCGGTCTTGCTCAGCTGTACCAGATCAAGGGGCGCGTAGGGCGCGGCGCGAAAAGCTCGTACGCTTACCTCACCTATCTGCCGGGCGTCCACATGACGCCTGACGCGGAGAAACGGCTGCAAACCATCGCCGAGTTTACCGAGCTGGGCGCCGGGTTCAAGATTGCCATGCGCGACCTTGAGATCAGGGGCGCGGGCAACCTCTTAGGTCCCGAGCAATCCGGTCAAATGGCGGCGGTGGGTTACGATATGTACTGCCGTATGATGCGTGAAGCGGTGGCCGAAATCAAGGGCGAGCGTGCAGAGCGCATCAATGAAACATCGGTGGAAATCGGACTGTCAGCGCACGTGCCGCAGGAATACATCAGTGACGATATGCAGCGCATCGAGGTATACAAAAAGATTGCCGCGATTGACAGTGTCAAGAACGCGCGGCTGGTGAAGGACGAGGTGCTAGACCGATACGGCAAGCTGCCCCGTACCGTGGAAAACCTGATGCTGATCGCGCTGATCAAATCGTACGCGTCGCAGGCGGGAATACTTTCGGTCACACGCAATGGACGCGCGTTCACGCTCAAATACGCTGAGGATGCCGCGGTGGATGCCGAGCGGTTGCTGGCAGTGATCGAGGAATACCAAGGTCAGGCGCAGCTGAAGGCCGCCGTGCCGCCATACATCGTGTTCAAGCCGGAAAAGCATTCCGTGGATGATCTGATACGTTTCCTGACGGACATACGGCGCAGTGTGAAGACACAGACCTAAATGGTATGCTGCGATGAGTACGCCAACATGCTTATGCCGTGAGCCGCAGCTATCCATTCGGCAGTGCCTGCAGACGCTTACCGGCTTCTCGGGACGAAAAATTCATGTGTCGTATAAAATGCGTTTTTTCAAACACATATTTTGATTGACATAGGCGGCATTCGTTGTTAGAATAATATGCGCGCGAGATTTCACCGTCCCGTGCGTTAACATCTGGGTGTGGCGCAGCTTGGTAGCGCGCTTGAATGGGGTTCAAGAGGCCGGAGGTTCAATTCCTCTCACCCAGACCAGTTAAAAGTCCGATGAACACTGAGTTCTCGGATTTTTTCTTTTTCTCGTAAACCCCCCAAAATTGGCCACTTCTAATGAAACTTCTAATGGATTATACGACTTCTTTCACCTTTTGCTGAACGGCGAATATTCCGTTCAATCTTTCCGATGCATTTATCCTCACATCGATATCATCATGGGCATATCTCATTGTGGATTTAATATCTCCGTGTCTGAGCCAAGACTGAATTTCCTGTAGAGAAAACCCTTGAGCGCGAAGCAGCGAAGCTGTACTGTGCCGCAATTCATGGAGCGTTCTATGAGGCAGCTTGTTCTGTTTTAAGACTCTTCCCAACACAGAATTCACATACTTATACTCAAACGGACGGCCATCCTGCCATTTACAGATATAATCGTTGTGATGATATTGCTTTCCAAAGGCCTTAGCGTACGCAGCTTGCTGTTTTTTAAGGGTCAACAGGTAATCCTTCACGTTTGGCAT
>JAEZJG010000020.1 GCA_023415795.1 Bacillota bacterium
CTCATCTCGAACACAGAAGTTAAGCCCTTATACGCCGATAGTACTTGGCTCGCAAGGCCTGGGAGGGTAGGTAGCTGCCGGATTCAATTTTCCAATATATACACATTGTCGGGGAGCCCGTGCGCAATGAAGCGTCGCGGGCTTCTTGATTTTTGTACAAGTTTATCCGTTAGAATATGATTATCAAGAGTTGTATCTTGCGTCCACCAGCTTTATCATGAGCGAGGTCATAGTATATCGTTCAGTCTTATCAGCGAGCTCCCAGAGCTCTTTTAACAGCTTGTTTTCCGGAGCGTCTGGCTCAACCCACGCGGCTAAAGAATCGCCAATTAACTTAGCCCCCTTATGGATGAGCTCCTCCGACATATTGAGATCGCGACCTAATTCCAGCTGCTTGTGCAGCACCTCTGTCCATTTATCAAAGCTTTGTATATCCATATTGTTCACCTCTGTGTTAGCTTGCTTATAAATAAAGGAATTATTCATACGCTTTGCTTTGTGAGGTGTAACGATGCTTCAAGATAGACAGATGTGTCTTGAGGCTGCGCTAAATATTAAGTTCTTGCTTATTCTTATCGAGCAATTCCTTGAGCATCTTGGTTTTAACGAGCGTGCCGTATAAATTCTTGGCAGAGCAGCCCGCTCTACCGCCGCCGGCGCAAGCACATGCGCATGCACAGCCACATGCACAGGCACAGCCGCAGGCGCACGAGGAGTGTCCGCCGCTGATAAACCCACTACGTGTACCGAAGCCGCCACGATAACCGCCATCACCACCACCACCGCCCCCGCCCAGCTTATTGATAATAGCGCGAACGACAAAGATGGCAGTAAACAATCCGACGAATATAAGAGGCATAACAACAGCTGTGTCATCATGCGACTGATAATCGTCTGCTTGCTCATACACATCGTCCGGTGCCTTGCCGGCTTGTCCGACAGGATTAAAAGAATACGCATCGCTGCTGTATGTGACGTTTACGGTGTACTTTTTGCCGGCGGACAGCGATGTATTCCATACAAGATATTCTTCATTATCGCTATCGGCATCGGTCTGCAATACGTTGCTGCGGTTCCACAGTATGGTAAGCGATTTGACGTCGACTTGATCAAACCAGCCCGGCGTAAATTCGTAGCGGCATTGCTTCTTGTTATAATCCAACGTATACAAGTTGGATTGGTGAAGAGAAAAATCCAGCGGTACGACTTCTCCGGCATGATATTCTCTAACGAGATCGATGCGAACATAGTCGCCGTCGTCATTGTTGTAATATATAGCTTGTATGTTATCGCTGAGCGGCTGTATATCATCAACATGTTTATTGGGGATGCCCACCTTAATCCATGTGAGAGGCCCTTGTGATGTGTCGTTGAGCACCTTCCAGTCGATGTGGTAGGTCATATCCAGCGTGCCGTCGTCACGGAGATCAACGAGAATGCGATAGCTTTCAATCTCATCCAAATGATCGGCTGCAAGTGCGGCTGGAGTGAGCAGCAAGCAGAAGATAAACAGCATGATGGCCGCTAGTGTGATTCGCTTCTTCATAGAGTCACCTCCGATTGAGGGCGAAGCGGACACGTTTTATCCATGCGGGCAGAACGTGCACGTATCTGTCGGCATCGTGGATTATCCCATATGGATGACCAGTCGTCTGTCAGCATGCTGCCCAGCGCATCGTCTGAAAGCCAGCTTTGACAGGGGATCACCTGACCATCCGGTGTGACAGCCATGTTGCTTAAGGCTGCGCCGCACGATGGTGCCGAGTATATCCCCGCCTCGAAAAGCAGGTTTTCACTGACCCAGCCGGGCGATGTAAAGCTAAGCTCCATGTGGTTATCCGTACAGAAACGCTGCGCTTGCGTCAATATTTTGAAAAGCTCCAAGGAGCTAAGCTGTGTGCGAATGGATTCTTCTCCTGACGCGCCGCCGGTGACGATGAGCCCTGAGCAGGATGCAAAACGCACACCCAGCTCATGCGCCAGCTTCAACGTTGCTACATAATTGCTGTTGAGAGTGCACAGCGGTGTGTTTATGCTGACATTTAAAATGGCGTTGAGAGCGTTCTTGATGCCCTGCACCGTGTAACTCCAGTTATCTGCGCCAACAAGTCGGTTGTGCGCCTGGCTGTCCGCAGAGTAGAGCGTCACCTGTACGCTGTCGAGACTCGCCTTGCACAGCCGTTCACAAAGCTGAGGTGTGAGCAACACGCCATTTGTGTTGAGGCGTGTGATGAACCAGCGTGAATGTTCGACCAGCTCGATAAGATCGCTGCGAAGCGTAGGTTCGCCACCGGTGAAGGTGAGCTGGGGGATGCCAGCGTTTTTGCATTTATCAATGATGGCTTTCCATTGGCTTGTAGACAGCTCGTCCGCTGAAGAGAGCGGCTGACCTGCCGCGTAGCAATGCAGGCAGCGCTGATTGCAGTTCCAGGCGCCATTGTGCGTCATGGCGCTGATCATCAGATCCATGCGGTGCGGCGCTTTCATATGGACAGCATATTCACCAAGTGAAAGGCAGCCGATGTCTGTCTGCGGCTTCCTGCCCCGAGCGACGTCGGTGAGCGCGCTGATGATTGTCCAAAGATCGCTACGTAACGTGTCTTGCTTGACAGTAGGATATACGCGCTTGACACGCAATATCGCGGTGCGGATAAGTTTATCCCATACTCTTTCCGGCAGTTCCTGCCCGTCAAAAGGAGTAATCGCGTCGATAAAGGCCGACAGTAGTATTGCCCACGACAGGCTGATGGGAACGATGTCTTGTCCATTAACGATGATGACACAGGGTGTATTATGGTCATGGCTGCTGCGCGGGGGTATCATATGAATGCGCAAAACGTCATTGCCGCCCGGGTCCAGCGTAATGTGCTTGACTTCGGACAAGTATTTCTTAATATACGAGGCTTCTCTAAAACCGATGGACGGCATACAGCAGTCTCCTTGATCGCAATATATTATATAATAACACCAAAAACTGTTATATACAATTGAGACGATACATGAATTCTATAAATTGATCAGTTTTGCAATTGTAATCACCAACGTGATCGTTTATATTTAGTAGCACAAACCAAATTTGTGGTGGGGCAGTGAGGACGTATGAGGAGAGTGTTATCAGACAGCATAAAGGGAAGCTTGCATCGCAGGGTCTCTGTTATCATTTGCGCGCTTCTGGGAACGTGGATTGTGAACTTTCCCTATGAGGGGCAGCTTCTATATGCACTCGCTAAGAAGAATGGATTTGTAAATGCGGGCATGCTTGATATATCACTTATTATGCTGGTTGTGGGACTGTTGACAGGCGGACTGGTGCTCAGGTCAATACAGGCGGCACGGGTAGCACTGCTGGCGGCCATCCCTGTTTGCGTGCTGGGGACGATCGCGTTCTTCTTTCCTCCGGGAGTATTGTGGGCGATTGCGCTGTCGTTGTGTGCCGCAACGGCTGGTTTTTGCATTACAGCCTGCGGATATTTTATCAAAAAGGATGTTGCATTGGAGCATAGGTTTCGGACGGCCGCTGAAATATTGATCTGTATATCCGTGCTCAAGGTGATTATTAACGCGATATCGTTGTCCGTCTCAATTCAAGCCGGAATGGCGATTTCGCTGCTGCTGCTGGCGGTGTCATGGTATCTGACCATGAGTACACTGGTGATAAAGCCGCAAAAAGAGATACCTAAGGAGCATAATAAAAAAGCCATCGCCAAGGCAATGCTGGTGCTGATACTGTTTATTATGGTTGTGGCTATAGATTTTGGCATTATGATTGAGGTCATAAATCCGAGGTACAGTGGTTTTGGGTGGCTGTCAAGTTGGTATTGGCTGATACCCTATGCCGGTGCGGCGTTTGTGATGAGGCGCGTTAGAAAATCGTCAGATCGCAGTAATATATTATTTGTCTCGGTGGGGATGATAGGCTTTGGGTATCTGTTGTTTGTTATGCTTGATTATTCAATCACAAGCTATCTGATTGTCACCACCGTGATGATGGGTGCGTGGGGTATATACGACGTATTCTGGTGGAGCGCGCTGGCCGAAATGTTTGAGATGTCCAAAAACCCCGCAATGATTTTTGGGGTGGGATACAGCTCAGTGATGCTGGGCGTGCTGATAGGCAAAACCATTACGACGGGCAGCCATGCTATTCCAGAATTTTACCTCTATGTAATACAGATGGCAGTGATTTGCAGCACGCTGGTGATATTGCCGATGCTGCACCGATTCTTATCTGCATTGATAAAGAAAACCACGGAGGAGATAAGGCAGCTTCCGAGCAAGGCAGATGCGCTGACGGAGCGTGAAAGGGAAATTGTTGCGCTGATGCTGAAGGGGCGGACTGCCAGGCTCATGGCCGAAGAGCTATATTTGAGCGAAAATACAGTGAAGACACATATCAAGAATATTTATTCAAAGCTGGATATAAAGAGCAAGGCTGAGCTGTTCAATTATATTCTTGATTAAAAAAGCAGAATCAAAATATGATAAATCACCTGTTTTGGGTGAGGGATTTTAGGCAGAGTATGCGGTAGAATAACTCAGCTACTTTTAGATAGCTTATAAGAAGCGTATTAATATTTTTATCATATATCTCCCAAACAACAAATAAAGTGCCGTTGACGGCGCTTTATTTGTTTCTTATACTCGTTAGGATACAAAAATAAATATCAGGTAGAGATATGGACATGCGGACGATGCAAGCCTGTGACCTGTGCCCGCGGCTCTGCGGTGCAAACAGGAGCAGAGAAAAAGGATATTGCGGCTGCGGGGAGTTTGTTAAGGTGGCGCGGGCGGCACTGCACCACTGGGAAGAGCCATGTATCAGCGGCAGCCGGGGCAGCGGCACCGTGTTTTTTTGCGGATGTCCGCTGGGGTGTGTGTATTGCCAGAACCATGAGATCAGCCGGGGCAGTGCGGGACAAGAGATAACGGTGACGCGGCTGGCGGAGGTGTTTCTTGAGCTTCAGGTACAAGGGGCACACAACATCAACTTGGTGACGGCGACACCGTTCGTACCGCATGTGATGGAAGCGTTGCAGATGGCGCGTCCGGCGCTGCAAATACCGGTAGTGTACAACTGCGGCGGGTATGAACGAGCGGAGACGATACGGGCGCTGAGCGGGTTTGTGGACGTATATCTGCCCGACATCAAGTATATGAGCGCAGAGATGGCACAGCGTTATTCAAATGCGCCGGACTATTTTGAGACAGCAGCGGCCGCGGTGACCGAAATGGTGGCGCAGACGCATGGGATAGAGCTGGATGGCGACGGTCTGATGCGGCGCGGTGTGATCGTCCGGCATCTGGTGCTGCCGGGCGGCAAGAAGGATTCTATCAACATACTGCGATGGATAAGCGGCAATTTACCTAAGGGGAAGTATATGCTCAGTCTGATGAGCCAGTATACGCCGCGTCAGGGGCTAAATGTCTATCCGGAGATAAATCGGCGCGTCACGTCGTTGGAATACGACGCGGTGGTGGATGAGGCGGTGCGGCTGGGGCTGGCGGACGGATATATGCAGCAGCGCAGCAGCGCCAGTGCGGCTTATATACCACCCTTTGATGGAGCGGGAGTCTAGCGGACACATCAGCAGTATTGCAAGCTGAAATTACTGCGGCGGAGGAGATTGTAAGAAGCGGTTTTATTAAGGTTTTAACAAGCAGCACATAAAAATAGCTTTAGTTTTTCGTGCGTTGATAAACTTCGCGTGTGCAGGGCAACCTAGAAACACGGAGGTGAGCAAAATGAAAGTGAAGGATATTATGTCAACGGATGTGGTTTGCTTGAGCCGTGATGATACGGTGGAGCATGCCGCGCAATTGATGGAGCAGAATGGCATTGGATCGATACCCGTATGCGAGGGATCGACGGTGGTGGGTATTGTGACGGATCGGGACATCACGCTGCGCACGGTGGCGTCGGGCAGCGGCATCAATCAGACTGTGGGGCAGGTGATGACTGCTAACCCGGTGGTGGCGCAGCCGGAAACGGACATACACGAGGCGGCCCGTTTGATGAGCGACAACCAAATACGTCGCATTCCCATTGTACAGCAGGGCAGCTTGGTGGGTATTGTTTCGCTGGGGGATATATCGACTGATCCGCAGCTGCAGGATAACGCTGAGCTGGCCTTGAAGAACATATCGCAGCCGGGCGGCAGCCATATGACGTAAGGTGCCTATTGGAGGTTTGATACAGCATCGTGTTTGAAAGTCAAGCTGCGGTGATGCATCCGTTGCTGAGGTGCTTATGAACAGGGGGATTCCTCACTGGCGTTCGGAATGATAGCCGATAGGGGCATGGACGGCGAAGCGCTTTCCACAGTCACGCTGTCTTGCAGAGCCGAAACGAAGCTTCCCTGTGGCGTGCTCATGGTCGGCAAGGTGCCTGTGCATTCTTTGAGAATGCGGTTGCATGGGGGGATTCCTCACTGGCGTTCGGAATAACAACTGAGAACAAAAAAATGCCCGCTGACTGAGTCTCGCGGGCATTTTTTTGTATGGTGTAATGAAGCGTTACAGCCCTTGTATCTTATCGAAAGGCCAGATGACGAACAGCGCTTTGCCAAGAATCATGTCGTAGGAAAGCGTGCCGATGCCCGAATTGGTAGAGTCCATAGAATGGTTGCGGTTGTCGCCCATGACGAAAACGGATTTGTCGGGCACAACTATGGTTTCGAGGTCGTGCTCTAAGTAGCCGGAGTAGTAGGTGGTGTTGGGTTCGCCGTTGATGTAGAGAGTACCGTCGTGTATCTCCAGCGTATCGCCCGGGGTGCCGATGACGCGCTTGACAAAGGTTTCGGCACGGTGCGGATAATAGCATATGACGATGTCACCAAACTTTGGTTCTTCAAACCAGTAAGTGACCTTTTCCATAAACACATATTCGTTGGTTTCCAGTGTGGGCTGCATTGATTCGCCGTCTACGCGAATAAACTCGAACACAAAAAAGCGAAGAGCCAGTGCGATGACGACAGCTGCCAACAGCGAAAATATCCAGCCATAGGTCTCGCGCTTGCGGTTGTTGGCGGCGCTGGTTTTGCGTTGCATCCTTGAAACGCCTTCAAATTCCTCTTCCGTATCGGACATATTATTCAGCATCAGGCAGTATCCTCTTCAGTCTTTTTATGAAAACCTCGTGCGGCAGCATGACGATGTGGCCGCAGCCGAGGCACTTAACCTTGACGTCCATGCCGACGCGGATGACACGCCATTTGTTTTCGCCGCAGGGATGCGGTTTTTTCAGCTGAACGGTATCATTCAGATTGTATTCCAAGCGGGCCTCCGTTTAGCGGTTGATTAGCACACGGTGCGGGAAGGGTATCTCAACCTGCTGCCGTGCAAATTCCTCAATGATCATTCGGCGCAAAGCGCGTTCTGTTTCCCACTGGGTAAGCGGCTTTACGCGCATGATCATTCGCAGCACAATGCTGGATTCTTCCAACTTTATTATACCGAGCACATGAGGTTCTTCAAGTATATTATCATGCGCTGACATATATTCCAAGCCTGCCGACAGCATGATTTGGCTGGCCTTATCGATGTCGGTATTGTAGGCCACGGCGATATCGGTGACGGCAAGGGTATTACCTTGAGAGTAGTTGATAACCTTGGTGATCGTACCGTTGGGGATGGTCGCGATTTCGCCGGAGAAACGCCTGATGCGTGTGGTGCGCAGCGTTATGGCTTCCACCGTGCCCTTTTCGCCGTCGGCTTCGATGTAGTCTCCCACGGCGTATTCGTTCTCAAATAGCAAAAACAGACCGGAGAAAACATCCTTCACAAGGCTTTGCGCACCGAAGGCAATCACGATGCCGCCGATGCCCGCGGCAGCCAGCAGCGACGCGACCGCAGTTCCCAACCCCAGAATTCCCAGAATAACCATGAACGCGAGAAAATATATTGTGTATTTAATGACGGATTCTGATACTGTTTTTATCGTATCGGCTTTTTTGCTAAACGAAGATTGCGGACGCCGCAGTGCGCGCATGTGCAGAATACGCTTGAAAACACGGCGCAGAACAAATATGGCAAGGCGCGCCAGCAAAATCACGGCAATTATTTTAATGAGGCCAATCAGTATGTCGGCGGCATGGCTGCTTAGCTCATCGGTGAACTTGACGATACTGTCCCATGCGTTTTCAAAAAAGCTTTTCATGAACCGATCTCCTTGTAATTTGTTATTATAGCACAACGGCAGCAACAAACGCCAATGCCAGAGCTTGGCATTTTGACAAAAGGGGCGATATTTACAAATTGTTCATAACGGCGTATTGTTAATGTCATACGAATATGTGACAATAAACATACCAACAATGGGAGGAAATATATTGAAAACAAAATTGACAGCGATTGTGTGTCTTGTTTTGGCGGGCGCACTGATTTTTAGCGGCTGCGGCATGCCGGAATCTACAGAGGATGCCAAGGCTTCGGCCTCACCCTCGGCAACAACGGGCGTGATTGTGGCGGAGGTGGCCGGAGAGCCCATCTACTATGACGATTATTATACACAGCTGAGCAACGCGTGTGCGCAGTTTGGCATTTCTCCAGAGGACGAGAATGCAGCGATGCTCAAGGATTCTGTTGTGGAGTCGATGGTCAACGAAAAGGTGCTGACAAAGATGCTGACGGAAAAGGGATACATGAACCTGACGGATGAGCAGATTGCAGAGGCTGAAAAAAATGCGGAAGCTGATGTAAAATCATACATTGAGGGCAATTATAAGGAAGACATTGAAACGGCTCTGGGTGAGGGTTATACAGAAGAACAATATGCCTCAGAGCTGGAGACCCATAAGCAGCAGCTGCTGACCGACATCGGTATGACTTGGGCCGAGCTGGTGGAGTCGTACAAGATGGGTGTTGCACAGGATGCGGCCATGAAAGAGCTTGCCAATGAGCAGCCGACGGATGAAGATATTCGCAAAGAATATGACACCAATGTTGCGTCTGACAAAGCGACAATGGATGAAGACCCCTCTTCTTATGAATCTGCTTTAATGTATGGCTCGCCTGTATACTATGTGCCTGAAGGGGTGCGCACAGTAAAGCAGGTGCTGATCAAGATTGACGATAAGGACAGTGAAGCCATCAGCATGCTGCGAGAGAACGAGTATGAAGAACAGGCGAATCAGCTGTTGGAAAAGGCTTTGGAGAATATTAAGGCGAAGGCGGATGAGGTGCTGCAGAAAATTCAGTCGGGCAGCATCACCTTTGACCAGGCTATTACGGATTACAACGAGGACGAGGGCATGACTGAAGAAGGTTATGCGGTGACGGCAGGAAGCACGACATACATGGAGCCGTTTACCACCGCTTCGATGGCGCTGGCCAAGGTTGGGGATATTACTGAGCTGGTGACCACCGATTACGGCTATCACATCATACAGTATGCTGCTGATGTGACACCCGGTGCGGTGGATTTCGAAACGGTTAAAGACGATATCAAGGAAAACCTGACATCCACGATGCAGGAAGAGGCATGGTCTGCTGTTCTTGATGAGTGGAACAAGGAATGCAACGTGCAATACTATAAGGAAAATTACTGAGACCAAGCTGCAAAAAAGAGCCTCTCAAATGACAGGGGCTCTTTTTTTACAGCTTACTTGGAAGAAGCGCCGGCCGATAAGATTCTTGAATACGATAAATAATTATGATATATTACCGATATGCCGTTTTTGGCAGACAGGAGGTTTATATGGACGAGCATCAGGTGGGGATACATTTCCCTGAGATATTGATACCCGACAGGAAAATAAATAAGCAGAAGTGGTCAGTAATTGCGTGCGACCAGTTCACCTCGAATGAGGAATATTGGATAAAGACGTCAAAGGCAGTGGGCGGCGCGCCGTCTACGCTGCATATTATTGTACCCGAAGCGCATCTGAACGACCCCGATGTGGAT
Organism: Bacillota bacterium; assembly: GCA_023415795.1. Lineage (GTDB taxonomy): Bacteria > Bacillota > Clostridia > Christensenellales > SZUA-584 > SZUA-584. The sequence goes on from JAEZJG010000020.1 coordinate 9,902, forward strand.
GAGCGGATTCGTCATGCAAAGCAGACGATGGCTGATTACATTGAGGATGGCGTGCTGGTGCGGCTGCCCAAGGGTGTGATGCTGGTGGAGCGCGAGACGCCGCACGGTACACGCATCGGGCTGGTGCTGGCTGTGGATCTTGAGCAGTATGAGATCGATTTCAGAGAGAAACCGTTGATTCGTGCGACGGAGCAGACAGTGGTAGAGCGGCTGCCCATTCGCATGAAGCTGCGCGAGGGCTCGGTGATAGAGTGCCCCCACGTGATGCTGCTGATCGACGATCCGAAGGATACGGTGATCGGACCGCTGTATAACATGAAGGCCAAGCTGCCGCAGATGTATGAAACGCCGCTGATTATGGGCGGCGGACAGCTCAAGGGCTGGTTTGTGGAAGGGCAGGAGGCTCTGGATGGCATTGTGACGGCGCTGAAGAACTTAAAGCGCACCGCGCAGGACGGCATGCTGTTTGCCGTGGGCGATGGCAACCACTCTCTGGCATCTGCCAAGGGTATCTGGGAACGCCACAAAGCGGGGCTGACCGAAGAGGAAATGCAGGATGATCCGCTGCGCTATGCGTTGGTGGAGGTTGTGAACCTGTATGACCATGGCATCACGATGCATCCGATACACCGCGTTTTGTTTAACGTGGATGTGCCGGTGGCACTGCGTGTGCTGGTTTCGATACTGAATCAATCGGGGCAGGAAGCCTCAATGATATACACAAGGGGCACGCGCGTTCAGAGCAAGGAAGGCGTGCAGACCATTCGCTTCGAGTCGAAGATGTCTAAAGGCATCATCGAGGTGAAGAAGCCCAAGCATGAGATGGTGACGCAGACGCTGACGCAGGCGTTGGATGCGCTGCTTAAGGAGCTGCCGCGCGCTCGTATTGACTATATCCACGGCGACGATGAATTCCGTGAGCTGTCTAAGGGGCATGCAAGCCTGGGCTTTTTCATGGAGCCGATGCGCAAGGATGAGCTGTTTGACACAGTGATCGCATATGGTGTATTGCCCAGAAAATCTTTCTCGATGGGCGTTGCGGAGGAAAAGCGGTATTACTTCGAGTGCCGTCTGCTGGTGAACGCGGACGAGGACGAGGAGGAGCCGGAGCAGGAACCGGAAGACATGGATATGCCCGATGCGCCTCAGATGCCTGAATCGGACATCTATGCGGAGGAGGAATATCCGCAGGACTATGCTCAGGATGAGGACGAAGAAGAAGACTTTCTGCCGGAAGAGACCGAAAAGCGCCCCAAGCGCAGACTGTTTGGAAAGAGAGACTAGCCATGAAAGTATGTAAGTTTGGCGGAAGCTCGCTGGCGGACGCCGCGCAGATAAGAAAGGTGAAGCAGATCATCGATGCGGATTCGCAGCGGCTTTATGTGGTGCCCTCCGCACCCGGAAAGCGGCATTCAGCGGATACCAAGGTGACGGATATGCTGATCGCGTATTATCGTGCCTCCTCTTGCGGGGGGGATGCGACATCGCTGTTTGAGGATATTCTTCAGCGCTACGTGGAGATACGCGATGAGCTTGGTGTAAAAACGGACATCGAAGGCATGATGGAGAAGATTGCCGCGGACGTGAAAGCGGGCGCAGGCGAGGATTATACTGTGAGCCGCGGAGAGTTCTTAAACGGCGCGCTGATGGCAGACTTTCTGGGCTTCGATTTCATTGACCCCGCAGAAGTGATTTTCTTCAACGAAGCCGGTTTATATGAATCGGAGAAGACGCGCACGGTGATGCGCGGACGTTTGCGCCAGTCCAGCAAGGCGGTGATTCCCGGTTTCTATGGCTCGCTGCCGGATGGCACTGTAAAGACGTTCTCGCGCGGGGGTTCGGACATCACGGGTGCGATCGTCGCCCGGGCGGCGCGTGCGGATATATATGAAAACTGGACGGATGTTTCCGGCGTGCTAATGGCAGATCCGCGCATCGTGGATAACCCGCGCGTGATCCGCAAGATCACCTACCGTGAGCTGCGCGAGCTGTCTTACATGGGCGCGACGGTGCTGCACGAGGATGCGATATTCCCTGTGTTTAAGGCTAACATCCCCATCAATATTAAAAACACCAACGATCCGGAAGCGCCGGGCACCATGATCGTTCCCAATGTGGACGAGAAGGACACGGAAATTATTACCGGCATCGCGGGCAAAAAAGGCTTTTCTGTTATCTCGGTGGATAAGGCCAACATGAACGCGGAGCTGGGCTTCGGGCGCAAGATTCTGTCCGCGCTGGAGAAGAACGATGTTCGCTTTGAACATATGCCGTCCGGCATCGACACACTCAGCGTGGTGGTGGCCAACAGCGAGATTGAGGGCAAGCAGCCTCGACTGCTGGACGATGTGTATAATCTTTGCCAGCCCGATTCGCTGGAGGTGTATAAGGGCCTTGCGCTGATTGCGACGGTGGGGCGCGGCATGATCCGCAACGTGGGCGTGGCGGCGCGGCTGTTCGCGGCACTGGCGCAGAGCCGTGTCAACATACGCATGATCGATCAGGGCTCCAGTGAGATGAACATCATCGTGGGTGTGGAAGAGAAAGACTTCGAGAAGGCGATCAAGGCCATATACAACGCTTTTTGCGACTAGGCAGCCCCGATGATCTGGGATTCGGTGCAGGCTGTGCTCGTGATATTCGCGCTGATTGGCGCAGGCATGCTGGCGGCACGGTTTAAATGGATAACGCCTGCCATTGCTAACGCGTTTCCGCGTCTGCTGGTGAATCTGGCAGTGCCGAGCATGGCGGTATACCATTTTTACACCGGACTTGACAGGCAGAAGGTGTTTGACGCATGGCTGCCGCTGCTGCTGGTATTGCTGGTATTTCCGTTATCGTATTTGGCTGGCCGGCTGTTTGCCGCAATATTCAACATACCAAAGACAAGGCGCGGTGTTTTCACCGTGCTTTTTGCATTCTCCAACTCTATGTTTATCGGCTTTCCGGTGGCGGAGGCGTTGTTCGGTGCGGCGGGTTTGCCGTTTGCCATGTATTATTATCTGGGCAATACAACGTTTTTCTGGGTACTGGGATATTATGCGATACGGCGTGACGCGGATGCCATCAGCGGCTGCGCCAGCCGTATTACGGCGGGTGAGGTGCTGCGCAAGCTGGCGACACCGCCTATCATTACCATCGCGGTAATGTTTGCGGTGGTGCTGCTGCAAATACCGCTGCCGCGCTTTGCTGTGGACACGGCACGGTACATGGGAGCGCTGACCACACCGCTGTCGCTCATATTTATGGGCAGCGTGATATGGGAAACGGGACCCAAGGGCATGGGCTTTGAAGCGGGGCTTGCGCCTGTGCTGCTGGGGCGGTTTATACTGATACCCGCGCTGATGTTCTTTGCTTGTATGCTGGGTGTGCAGCTGCTGTCTCCAGCCGGAGCGGGGATCGATTATGTGCTGATGCGCAACGTGTTTACCGTTCAGGCGGGTCTGCCCGCTATGACTCAGACGGTGATACTCTCTCAGCTGTATGGCGCTGATGTGCGCTTTGCAACCAAAGGCTTCATCTGGACGACGGCGGCGTCTGTGGTAACGATACCCGCGTATATGCTGCTCTTTCAGTATGTTTGAGGCTGATTACAGCGGCTGGATAACAGGCTGCGTGGAGATGCGGATGTTGTATTCGTACATGTCGGTGCGGTAAACTGCGCGTTCGTAATACAGCGTGGTGCCGCTTGAGGAATAGTAAAGGCTGTTGACTTTGAGAATGGGCATGTTGCGCGCGATGCCGAGGTATGCCTGATGGCGTGCGCCGGGCAGCAGCGCAGAAACGGAGCTGTCGGCACTGCTGATGCGATGGCCGAAGGTCTCTGTCATCAGGTGATACAGCGAACCTGAAAGATCGTCCCGCTTGAGGCCGGGGCAGATGTGCAGCGGAATAAAAACCTCCTCCACGGCGACAGGTGTTGTATCCGCCAGACGCAGACGAAGAGCGCGGTATACTTCGCTGTCGGGGAGCATCAGGCGCTGGGCGATATCGGCCGGAGGCCGTACAAGGGCAAAATCGAGCACACGTGTGCCGGGGTTAAAACCGCGCATGCGCACTGTTTCCGAGAAGCTGGAGATGTTGCGCTGCTGCATCTTGCGGGCGGACACGAATGTGCCGCGGCCTTGCTCGCGATAGAGTGCACCTGCCGCCACCAGCTCTGTAAGCGCCTGCCGCACCGTCATACGGGACAGACCCTTGGCCTCGGCGAGATCGCGCTCGGAAGGCAGCCGGTCTCCCGGCACCAGTTCGCCTTTTTCAATGCTTTGCTGAATCTCTTCCTTTAGCTTAATGTATGTGGGCAGGCTCCGCATTTTTCTTTCCTTCCTTGTGGTATAGACCAACTCTATCATCAAATCTTTCGCATGTAAATAATTTGGTGAAACACGGCGCAAAATAATGGCGAAACGTGAATATTTTACGTGCATCAAAGGAGAGACAAATAATGAAAAAGATGTTCATGAAGGTGCTGTTGCTGACCCTGGTGTTATGCGTTCTGACAGCGACGCTGGCGTTTGCGGACAGCACATATACCGTGCAGTCGGGCGACACGATGGCAAAGATAGCCGCGAGAAACAATTTGACGGTAGCGCAGCTGATGTCAGCAAATCCGTCGGTGAAGAATGCGTCGCTGATTTATGTGGGGCAGAAGCTGACCATACCGTCCACCAAGATGGTGACGTATACGGTGAAGGCGGGCGACACGATGTCCGGCATCGCCAAGCGGTATGAGATCAGCTATGCGGAGCTGCTAAAAGCAAACTCCAATATCAAGAACCCCTCTATGATCTATGTCGGGCAGAAGATCATGATCCCCGATACCAACTCGCTGGCATCGTATGAGCAGCAGGTGTTTGAACTGGTGAATAAGGAGCGTGTGGCGCGCGGTCTGGGGACGCTCAAATACAGCACGGATGTGGCGTATGTGGCGCGAGTCAAGAGTCAGGACATGATCGATAAGAAGTATTTCGCGCACGAATCACCGACATATGGCTCGCCGTTTAAGATGATGGAGAAGTTTGGGCTGCGGTTCAGCGCGGCGGGGGAGAACATTGCTTATGGACAAAAAACGGCTGCCGAGGTGATGAACGCGTGGATGAACTCGGCAGGGCACAGGGCCAACATATTGTCGCAGACGTACACCACTATAGGCGTAGGCGTAGCAAAGGCGGCCAACGGCACGCTGTATTGGACGCAGGAGTTTATCAAGCCTTACTGAGACAGAAGACGGGCTCTGTTACTGCAGGAAAAGGTCTGTGCTCCTTTAAGACTCAAGACTCCAATACGATTATTTCTTTGAGATAAACAAAAGCGGATCGGGCTATCCCCATCCGCTTTGTGTTGTGCAGCCAATGTCTTATTACGCTAGTTGCGGATGCCCTGCAGCGGCGCGGGAATGCGCCCGCCTCGGGCAATCAGCCTGTCGCTGCCGCTTTTTCCCGCGTCCATCACCACAACGCTGCCCAGCAGACCGCCGTATTCCACCGTTTCGCCCACCTTGCCGCCGGGCACGGGTATAATGCGAACACCTGTCGTTTTGCCGTTAATAACGCCGACAGCGGATTCGTCCGCGATGATGGCAGACAGCACCGAGGCCGGGGTGTCGCCCGGGACGCCCACCATGTCCAGCCCGACGGAGCACACGCAGGTCATCGCCTCCAGCTTATCGAGCGACAGCGCGCCCTGCTGCACCGCAGCGATCATGCCTTCGTCCTCACTGACGGGAATGAATGCGCCCGATAGACCACCGACGTGCGACGAAGCCATCACGCCGCCCTTTTTCACCGCATCGTTCAGCAGCGCCAGCGCGGCGGTGGTGCCGTGCATCCCGCAAATATCTACACCGATCTCCTCCAGTATACGCGCCACGCTGTCGCCCACGGCCGGCGTCGGCGCAAGCGAAAGATCCACGATACCAAAGGGCACGCCTAGACGCTCGGAGGCCTCTTTGGCAACCAGCTGCCCCACACGCGTCACCTGAAACGCCGTCTTCTTGATGGTTTCCGCGACCACATCAAAGCTGGCGCCGCGCACCTGCTCCAGCGCCGCCTTCACCACGCCGGGGCCGGAAACACCCACGTTGATGGCGCATTCAGGCTCGCCTGAGCCGCAGAAAGCACCTGCCATAAACGGATTGTCCTCAATGGCGTTGGCAAACACCACCAGCTTGGCGCAGCCGATAGCGCCTCTGTCCTTCGTCAGCTCGGCGGCATCCTTGAGCACCCGTCCCATTTTGGCCACGGCATCCATATTGATGCCGGAGCGCGTGCTGGCCACGTTGACGAACGCGCACACGCGCTGTGTTGCCGCCAGTGCCGCCGGTAAGGATTCGATCAGCACAGTATCGCTCTTCGTCTCTCCCTTGTGTACCAGGGCGCCAAAGCCGCCCACAAAGTTGACGCCGATATCCGCCGCCACTTCGTCCAGCGCCTGCGCGAACACGGTATAGTCGGACAACCCGCTGGGCGCTGCAATCTCTGCCATGGGCGAAACGGATATGCGCTTGTTGACAATAGGCACGCCAAACTCGCGGGCAATGCCGTCGCCCACCGACACAAGGTTTTTAGCCAGCGTGTATATCTTCCTCTTGATATTGTCGCAGCAAACAGCGGCATCCGGCGATACGCAGTCGCGCAGGGATATGCCCATCGTGATGGTGCGTACATCAAGGTGGTTGGTATCGATCATCTTAATGGTGTTCAAAACTTCGTTTTTTGAAATCAATGGTGTCTCCTTTTAGGGGCTCTCAAACAGCCGCACTCGTGTAATAAATATAAAAGCTGTACCCTTGGGCTGCTTTTTCGGCATACAATGTCACTTCCAGTCCGTCGGCGTCGGTGTATTCCGCGTAGTAATACGCTTCGGATGCGTCTATGGCATCGACGGCTTCCTCGATCGACGCAAAGGACACAAGCGTTGTACTGTCGGTATAGTAACCGGCTTCGGCAGGCTCGCCATAATCTGCGGAAAGGCTGGCTTTAAGGTTCTGCAAAACCGACAGATAAGCGCTGTTCGTCATGGAATACAGACCGTAATTCATCTGCCCCAGCTCGTCGAACCAGTATGTCACCAGCATGGGGTAGGAATAAACGCTCACCGTTTCAAAGTCCAGCGCGTTGTTATACGCCTTTGTCAGCTCCAGCGTTTCGGCTTCCTTCACCTGTGACATCGTTGATCCAAAAGGAATACCGCGAAAAGCCTGCGCGGTGGTGATAGCTTCCTCCCACGTTAGTGAACCGCCGTCTGCGGTATCCGCATACGTTTGCTTATAAGCGTCAAGCTGGGCCAGACGCTCTTCAATCGCCGTGCTGTCTGCCTCTCTGCTCACGTCAGCCGAGCAGGACGCGCTCAGGAATAGGGCGCAAATCATCAGCGGCAGCAGTGCTTTTTTCATGCGATCACCTCGTTCCTTGCACTATTATAACCATCACAGCGCCAGTGTGCAAATGCAAAGTGAGCAAGGTAATGTCTGTATTTGTTACACAAGCGTTAACAATAAGAATATTTGATGAAAGCCATGTTAAATGATATCAAATCGCGTTTAATTACGCCAATATCGTATTATTATATAGCCAGTAGGGATGGAAATCCCAATTGTGAGGAAAGGATGGGATGTAGCGATGAAAAAGTTGATCGCGGCGGGCGCTGCTCTGCTGGTTATCGGGCTTTACATCGTAGTCGGTTTGGGCGCGGCATGACATCGGTAATACCGGCATCCCCTCCGTACGTATGAAGCAAATTAATCAGCATTAAAAAAGAGCCGGTTTTGGCTCTTTTCTATTTTGCCTTCTATGCGAGTGGCAGTGCGATTATTCCCTAAACTACTTGTCTTTGTGTCTCACTCGGGGGACAAGCATGATGCACCACAAACCCGCCAGACCTACAAGTGCATAGATGATTCTTGAAACAACAGCATCTTGACCACCAAATATGGCTGCAACGAGATCGAACTGGAAGAGACCGATTAGTAACCAGTTGATTGCACCAATGATGACCAGTATCATTGCGACGACGTTCAAAAAAATCAACTCCTTTCGGAGTTATTATCCGCAGAATGCCATCAAACTATCACTTTTGTTTCGGTTTCTTCATGTCAATTATTTCTATCTCGAAGGTGTCGAACGAAACGCTCTCCACAAAATCGTCCGGATAAAAAAGCGTGCGCCGGAAAGACTGCATTTCCTTTCGGTGCTTGTCGCAGACTATGGGTTTGCCAATGTCGAAGCGATCGCAAATGGCGGTAAGTGCGGAAGCAAAATCCCGGCTTTCCTCCACCAAGTCGCTCTGTATTCTGTCCTCTTTTTTGATCTTGCCCCAAAAACGCATGCGGCTTACTCGCAGAGCTTGATTACCGCATTGGCGATAATCTGTGCATTCTTGATCAGCGTCTCGATCTCGATATACTCGTCGGGACCATGTTCCACACTGGGCTGACCGGGAAATACGGGCCCGAAGGTGACGGCGTTTTCAAAGGCGCGGGCATACGTCGCCCCACCGATCGAGAAGCAATACGCTTCCTCGCCGGTAATTTCGGTATAGGCTTCCTTCAGCTTGGTGACCAGCTCGCTGTCCTCCGGGACAAAGTGTGCGCCCAACGAATGAGGATAGCTGATTTCAAAGCGTGAAAAACCGTTTTGCAGCTTCTCCTTGATTTGCTCAGGGTTCATCGATTTGGGGTAGCGGATATCCAGCCCCGCTTTGAGCGTATTGCCCGACAGCGATACGGTGCCAAGGTTGAATGTGAGCCTGCCGGATTCGTCCGACATGTCCAGCCCCAGCGGTTCGCCGTTTACATAGACGCCAATCTGGGTGGAAAGGTCGTACAACCCCTCTGAGAGGGCTCCGGCGCAAAGCGGCAGTGTGCCTAAGTATTTAAGAAGCGACGCGGCGGCGTTTACACCCTGATCCGGACGGGAGCCGTGCGCGCTTTTGCCCGCGGCCATAATATGTACCAGCCCCTCGCCAGCGTCCTCGCAGGAAAGCTGCGCGCCGATGGGGCAGGCATATGTGCCAAGGCTTTTCTGTATCACGCTCAGCGGTGCTTTAATGAAGCAATCCGCCTTGTTGGGGACAACATTGACGCGCGTGCCCGCACTCATGCTGGTGACGCACACACCTTCGGTGACGGGCTCGGCACTCAGTTTAAGCTGTATGTGCATCAGCCCCTTCTCCGAGTTGATGACGGGATATTCGCCATCGGGTGAGAAGGCGACATCCGGCCACTGCTCATGCTGCTTATAAAAGTCCATATCCGCCCAGCCGGATTCCTCGTCTGCACCGAATATCAGGCGCACCTTCTTGCCCAGCTGCGCACAATTATCACTTAAGGCCTTCAGCGCATAGAGCGCTGCGATGGCGGGGCCTTTGTTGTCGATGGCGCCGCGCCCATAGATGCGGCCATCCTTCTCGACCCCTTCAAAGGCAGGCACCGTCCAGCCCTCGCCCTTGGGGACAACGTCCAGGTGCGTGAGTATGCCCAGCATCTCGTCGCCCTCGCCATAGTCCACATAGGCCATGTGACCAAACAGATTGACACACTCTAAGTCCAAGCGCTCCGCCGTGCTCTGGACATACATGATTGCGTCAAATATACCCTTGCCGTAAGGCATGTTGGGTTGACCGGCGCTTTTCACGCTTTCGATCTTGATGAAATCCTTCAAGGTTTCAATCATTTCCTGCCGATATGGCTCAAAGGAAAAATCCAGCATGTCTGTAACCTCTTCTGTGATACTTGCTCAGTTTATTATGCCCAGTTGATAAGACCAAACACATTTTGGTCGAGCAGCACCAAAACTCCGAGTATCGCGACGTATATAGCAAACCCGTAAAGCTTCTTTTTTGAAACCAGCGCAATCATGAACTTGATTGCAAAATAACCGGAAACCGCTGCGAAAACCATGCCGATGAGGGTAGGAAAAATATCGGCAGGCAGAGCATTTTCCTTGACTATCTCATAGCCTTGCAAAGCAACAGAGCCCAGAATTGCGGGAATGGACATCAGAAACGAAAAGGTTGCCGCTTCTTTGCGACCCACGCCTAAGGCTAAGCCGCCCGCGATGGTAGAGCCGGAACGGGATATGGCGGGAAATATGGCGATGGCCTGCATTGTGCCCATAGCCAGAGACACGCCCGCGTTTATGCCGCGCTTCTTGTGCACCCGTCCCGCAAGCTGCTCGGATGCTGTCAGTATGATGGCTGTCAGTAAAAACCCGTATCCCAGATACACACCCGTAAACGTGTGCTCGATAAAATCCTTAAACAGCAGTGTCACCAGAATGGCAGGTATGGTGGCAATCACCAAATACAGCAGCCGTATGGGCTTGCGGAAAAGATCAACAATGTTATTCCACAGCACCACGACCACTGCGATCAGTGTGCCCAGATGCAGCATGGTGTCAAAAAAGAGCTGCGGCTCCGACATACCGAATACATTTTGGAGCAGCACCAGATGCCCGCTGCTGGAAACCGGCAAAAACTCTGTTAAACCTTGTACAATGCCAAGAACGATGGCTTCTAATATGCCCATAAGTATGTTCCTTTCGCCTGACTGCGATGCTATTATATCAGTAAAGATATGTTTTGCAAAGACTGGTTATGTTGCAGGACGCTCTTTGATGAGCAGGCTTTACCCAAGTTTTGCAGTGCGGTCCGGGCAATTCAGCTTCAGCCTGCGCCGCCCCTTGGTGTTGACTATGGCTTCGATACGTTATAAAATACAATAAAATATTTTTTAACAATGTAAGGAGATGCGATCATGGAACTCAAAGTGACGAAAGCCGACAGCTTAAAGCCAAAACCGCAGGACGAGTCGAAACTGGGCTTTGGCAGAATTTTTACGGACCATATGCTGACCATTCAGTATAAGGCCGGTATTGGCTGGCACAATGCGCAGATTCGTCCCTATGAGAACTTTTCGCTTTCGCCCGCCAGCCTGGTGCTGCACTACAGTCAAACGATATTTGAGGGGCTTAAGGCCTATTCGACAGCGGACGGCGTTAAGCTGTTCCGCCCGTGGGATAACTTTAAGCGCATGAACGTTTCCGCGAAGCGTCTGTGCATCCCTGAGATCGACGAGGCCGGTTTTTTGGACGCGATGGTGGAGCTGCTGCGCGTCGATAAAGACTGGGTGCCCAAGTCGGAGGGGACTTCGCTGTATATCCGCCCCACCATCATCGCCACAGACCCGTTCCTTGGCGTGAAGGCGGGCGAGGAATACACCTTCTTTGTGATACTGTCGCCGGTGGGCGCATACTACGCGTCCGGTCTGGCACCTATCGATATTTACGTGGAGGACGACTATGTGCGCTCTGTGGTGGGCGGCATGGGCTTCGCAAAAACAGGCGGCAACTACGCAGCCAGCCTGGTGGCGGCCGAGCTGGCACACACACGCGGCTATTCTCAGGTGCTGTGGCTGGATGGTGTTGAGCGCAAATACATTGAGGAAGTCGGTTCGATGAACATCTTCTTCAAGATCAGGGGAGAGCTTTATACCGCACCGCTGGGCGGCAGCATACTCGCGGGCATCACGCGCGATTCCATCATGAAGCTGGCGCAGGAAACCTTTGGAGTTAAAGTGAACGAGAAGCCCATCGCCATTGCCGATGTGTTTGCGGAAAACGAATCCGGCGGACTTGAAGAGGTATTCGGCACCGGTACGGCGGCAGTCGTCAGCCCGGTGGGCGGCATGACGTGGGAAGGCAAGACCATTCGCGTGGGCGGCGGACAAATGGGACAGCTCACATCCCAGCTGTATGACAAGCTGACGGGCATACAGTACGGGCGCGAGAAGGACGATTTCGGCTGGACGATGACGATTTAATCTGAAACAGAAAACAGGGATCCAATCGCATTTTTGCAGATTGGATCCCTGTATTTTTATGCTCTTTATTCTTAGTAGGCCTTGCCCCAGTACAGCATATGCTTCGCGGGCTTTGCGCAGCAGACGCAGGTGTCGGCGATATGCTCTTGTACCATCGGGATGCAGCGGCTTGTGATACCCGCCTCCTCCTTCAGCTTCATCTCACAGGCGAGGTCTCCGCACCACATGGCCTTGATAAAGCCGGGCTTGGTCTTCGCCGTGGTGATGATTTCCTCCATGCTGGTTGCGGTGTGGGTCATCCGCTCGCGGCGCGCAAGCGCGTTGGCGAACAGGCTGTCCTGTATGCTTTGCAGCAGCACGGGTATCTGCTGCTCCAGCTCGTCGATTTTGATCGTCGTCTTTTCTCTGTTGTCACGACGCACCGCGACGCACACACCGTTTTCGATATCGCGCGGGCCGTATTCGAGGCGCAGGGGGATGCCCTTCATCTCGCACTCGGCAAACTTCCATCCGGCTGAGTTTTCGGTGTCGTCGATCTTCACGCGGCAGAACTTTGAGAGCCTGTCGCGCAGCGCTTTTGCTGCCTCCAGCACGCCTTCTTTATGCTGGGCGATGGGCAGCACCATCACCTGAATGGGCGCTACCTTGGGAGGAAGCACGAGGCCGCTGTTATCGCCGTGCGTCATGATGATGCCGCCGATGATGCGCGTGCTCATGCCCCAGCTGGTCTGGAACGGATATTGCAGCCTGCCGTCGCGGCCGGAGAAGGTGATGTCAAAAGCGCGGGTAAAGCCGTCTCCAAAGAAGTGCGACGTGCCTGCCTGCAGCGCCAGACCATCGTGCATCTGCGCCTCGATGGTGTAGGTGGCCACCGCACCGGCGAACTTCTCCTTGTCGGTCTTGCGGCCTTTGACAACGGGAATCGCCAGCACGTTTTCCGCAAACTCAGCATAGACGTTGAGCATGCGCTCCGTCTCTTCCATCGCTTCTTCGGCGGTTTCGTGCATGGTGTGGCCTTCCTGCCAGTAAAACTCGGCAGTGCGCAGGAACGGGCGCGTTGTTTTCTCCCAACGCACGACGTTTGCCCACTGGTTGTAGAGCTTGGGCAGGTCGCGGTAGGAATGGATGACGCCCGCGTAATAATCGCAGAATAGCGTTTCGCTGGTGGGGCGTACACAAAGGCGTTCCGTCAGCTTCTCGCTGCCGCCGTGCGTAACCCATGCCACCTCGGGCGCAAAGCCCTCCACGTGATCCTTCTCCTTCTGGAGCAGGCTTTCCGGTATGAACAGCGGCAGCATAACGTTCTCGTGCCCTGTTGCCTTAAAGCGCTTATCCAGCTCTTCGCGGATGTTTTCCCAAAGAGCTGTGCCGTAAGGGTGGATATACATGCAGCCGCGCACGCCCGAATAGGCTGCCAGCTGCGCTTTGACCACCACGTCTGTGTACCATTTTGAAAAATCCACTTCCATATCGGTTATGGCTTCAACTAATTTCTTTTCGCTCATGTAATCTCCTCGTAAGGTTGTCAACAAAATGCGTCTCAAATAGCCGCATATATATTAGCACAAATTTATTATGAAATAAAGCTGATTTATTTAGTCAGTGCAATTTTACGCCTGTTTTGTGGGAACGGTTGTCTACAGCCCATAGCCCAGCTCAAACAGAAGGTCGGCATTTGGCTGGCCAATGTCGCTGGTTGATTTGTACCACGGCATGGGCAGTCTGCCGCTGAACGGCTCTGCGCCTGTCAGCATATCCGCCACGCCGCCGCCCTCGGTGCCGGGCAGATAGCACATTACCGCGCTGTCCCAGTTGTTCAGATAGTCGCCGATCAGCACGTTGCGCCCCGCGACGATGAGCGCGACCGTGGGCTTGCCCAATGCCTGCGCCTGTGCGATGGCTTCGGCATTGCCCGCCAGACCCAGCTTACCGGTGAGCGACAGGTCTGCCGTGTCGCCCTCGAACTCGGCGTAGGGTGTCTCGCCGACGGCCAGCACCACAACGTCTGCCTCTGCCGCACGCTGTTTGTCGGTGATGATCTCAAAGCCGCAGGCGTCAGCCAGCTCCTGCAAACCGCCCAGTATGCTGGTGCCGGGTGTCAGGCGGGTGTCCGGCTTGCCCTGCCAGCTGAGCGTCCAGCCGCCGCACTGCACGCCGATATTATCCGCTGCGGGACCCGTCACATAGAGCTTCTGTCCGCGCTTCAGCGGAAGAACGCCGTCTTCATTCTTGAGCAGCACCAGCGACTTGCGCACCAGCTGGCGTGCAAGCTCGCGGCCGGAGGGGCTGGACAGTTGAGCGGCGGCTTTGGCGTTGGCCAGATACGGATCGTCGAACAGCCCCAGCCCCAGCTTGACGGTGAGAATGCGCGTCACCGCATCGTCCACCCGCTCCGGCGGTATTGTGCCCTGCTCCACGCCGTTCACAATGGCTTGCGCCGCTTCCTTGTATTTATACGGTTCCATCAGCATATCGATGCCCGCGTTGACGGCGGCGGCAATCTGCGCGTCGAAGCTGTCTGCGGGGATGCCCGCCGTGCCCTCCCAATCGGACACCACAAAGCCCTTGAAGCCGTAATCACCCTTGAGCACGTCGGTAATCAGACGGCGGTGCTCGTGCATTTTCGTGCCGTTATAGGCGCTGAATGACACCATCACGCACATCAGCCCTTCATCCACCAGCCGTTTATACGGCGCGAGGTGTATCGTGCTGAACAGCTCTTCGCTTAACACGGTATTTCCCCGGTCGAGCAGATAGCCGTTCTCGCCCGTGCCGAACTGTGTGCCGCCGTCGCCCGCGAAATGCTTGGCTGTGGCCAGCACGCCGCCGCTTTGCAGCCCCTTCACATATGCCGATGCCAGATCGGAGACGATGGCGGGATCGCTGGAATAGCTCTCGTAGGTGCGCCCCCAGCGCGGGTCTTGCGCGACTGCGACGCACGGCGCGAAGTTCCACGGCGTGCGCGTCAGCATCTGCTCTGCCGCCACGTATGCGCCCATCTGCTGCGTTAATACCGCGTCGTTTGCCGCACCGATGCCGATGTTGTGCGGGAATATCACCGCGCCGTATACCGTGTTGTGGCCGTGTACCGCATCCAGCCCGTACAGCAGCGGTATTTTTGCTTGTGAGGACAGCGCGGCATCCTGAAAGCTTTGAATCGTTTGCTGCCAATGCGCCACGGAGTTGTCGTTATCCGGCACGGAGCCGCCGCCGCTGAGCACGGAGCCCAGCCCCAGACGCGTAATATCGTCCGCGCACACCGGATACTGCTCACCCTGCACCATCTGCCCCGCCTTTTGCGCGAGGGTCATGGACGCAACCAGCTGTGCCGCGCGCTCCTGCACGGTTGCCGAAGACGGGTAGGGAGTGCTTTGCGCTTGGGAGGTGATCGGAGCTGCAGAGATATCCGGCTCCGCTTCAGATTCACATGCTGCCAACGAAAATATCACAAGGCATGCCAACAGTCCTGCCAGCAGTTTTTTCATACTTTCACCTCGTCCGGTTATGATACGCATTTTTCTGATATGTTTAAGGGTAGTGCTTTCGTAAATTTTCGTCAATGCGGCGGACGGCGAAAGTTACGAAACTTAAACTCTTTATACATATATTGAGAATCTATTGAGAGAATGTTATCGAATTGTTGTTCTGTTTTGAGAAACTGTTTCCCATTTTTCGAAAGTGTGTCGCGTTGCTGACAATTAGCTAACAGTTATTGGAACCCCGTTGTATTGCCAGAAGCGATGTAATAAAATCCGCACGTGACAAATAATTCAAACTCCTGTAAAAACTTTTGGCCTTTTAATATCGTCTTAAAGCAAACGGCAAACAAATCAGGAGGTCAAAGACATGAACATCCGAACCAGATTTACCGCTATCTTTGCCGCCGCGCTGGTGGCTGTGGGCGCACTGGCCGGCTGTGCCGCATCGGCACCCTCGGCGCCATCCGCGGACGCGCCCAACTATGCCCCCGCCGCGACGGAAGCGCCCGCCGCCGAAGCCCCGATGGAGGATGGGTTCTCGTTCCAAGACGACTATTCTTACGACAACGGGCATAAGCCGCCTGTGTATGACCCGAGCTCCGAGGAATACGGCAGCTATCAGGAAAACGGGTATACATCGCCCTACGACGAGCCGTTCAGCACGTTTTCCATCGATGTGGACACCGCCTCATACAGCCAGACACGAAGCTTTTTAAACGACGGCTATCTGCCGCCTTATGATGCGGTGCGCGTGGAGGAGTTCGTCAACTACTTCCCGTATGGGTATACCGCACCAGACGGCAAAGACCCTGTCAGCGTGGGCGTGACCATCAGCAGCTGCCCGTGGAACGAGGATTTAGCGCTGGCGCGTGTGGTGGTGAAGGCCAAGGAGCTGGACATCACCGACAAGCCACCGAGCAACCTTGTGTTTCTGATGGACGTTTCAGGCTCTATGGATGAGCCAAACAAGCTGCCTCTCGTAAAATCCGCGCTGTCGCTGCTGGCGGCAGATTTGCGCGACACGGACCGCATTTCCATCGTGGTGTATGCGGGGGCGTCCGGCGTGGTGCTGGACAGCTGCAAGGGGTCGGACAGCGCCGCCCTCAGCTATGCGCTGGATCGCCTGTCGGCGGGCGGCTCCACAGCGGGCGGTGAGGGCATCAATCTGGCCTACGCCATCGCCGAAAAGAACTTCATCAAGAATGGCAACAACCGCATAATTCTGTGCACCGACGGTGACTTTAACGTGGGGCCTTCGTCCACGGATGAACTGGAGCGGCTGATTGAACGCAAGCGCGAGACGGGTGTGTTTCTCAGCGTGCTGGGCTTTGGCACGGGCAACACCAAGGACAACAAGATGGAAACGCTGGCCGATAAGGGCAACGGCAACTATTCGTACATTGATACGCTGAGCGAGGCGCAGAAGGTGCTGGTCAACGAAGCGGCTTCCACGCTGTTTACCGTTGCCAAGGATGTGAAGCTGCAGATTGAGTTTAACCCCAAGGCTGTGAAGGAATATCGTCTGGTGGGCTACGACAACCGCATGCTGAACCCGGAGGACTTCAACAACGACCGCAAGGATGCAGGCGAGATGGGTGCGGGGCACTGCGTCACGGCGTTTTATGAGCTGGCGCTGACGGGCACGGGCGCGGGCAGCGTGGACGAACCGGTGTTTCAGAGCAATGAAAAGGCGGCGGATGCTGCGCCTCCGAAGGACTGGATGTATGTCAAACTGCGGTATAAGCAGCCGGACGCGGCGGACAGCCAGCTGCTGACGGTGATGGCGGGCCAAGGCAACTATACCGATACGCCGGACAACGATTTTCTGTTTGCATCCGCTGTGGCTGAGCTTGCACTGCTGCTCAAAAATTCTGATTACGCGGGGAATGCGGACTTCGGCAGTCTGATTGAGCGCGCGCAGGCGGCGAGGGGTACAGACCCGGAGGGGTATCGCGCCCAGTTTATACAGCTGGCCGGTTTGGCGCGGCAGCTGAGCCGGTAAGCTTTCAATACAAAAGCCGGGCTGTCTTATTGAAGTGACCCCAAAAAGTTAGACAAATTATTATTTAGCAGTCGATAGGGCTTGAAACCTGTGAACAGCGGGTGTCAAGCCCTTTAGCTTTGTCTTAATTCGACGGTTGTTATAGTAGTCAAGATAC
>JAEZJG010000007.1 GCA_023415795.1 Bacillota bacterium
GAGAACTTTAGAAGACGAATTTTAATTACCTTTAATGCAAACAGGGTTCCAATCACTTGATGGTGATTGGAACCCTGCAATAATTACTTTAGTCTACTCTACCCTAACCATTGACATAGAGCCAAAATAACAGGAGCGTCAGCTTCCTCATATCAGCGCCTCCCCCTCAATGAAGAATTTGCCCGTATGACGATGCCCGCTCCCTGTTTGTTCCAATTATGTTGAATCTGCCGCTTAGTATTCCCCGCCCGTGGGCTGCTCCGCCAGCTCCATAAACTGCGTGTATTCGCCGCGCCAGCCCACGTTCACATCGCCCGTCGGTCCGCTGCGCTGCTTCGCCACAATGATCTGTGTCACGTTATCCGCCTCGTGGTTGTAATAGCTCTCGCGGTGGATGAACAACACCACGTCCGCGTCCTGCTCAATACTGCCCGATTCGCGCAGGTCAGAGAGCATGGGCCTTTTGGTGTCGCGCTTCTCGCTCGCACGGGACAGCTGCGACAGCAATATCACCGGCAGTTCCAGCTCCTTCGCCATAATTTTAAGGCTGCGCGTCATGCCCGAAATTTCCTGCTGGCGATTTTCGCGCCGGTCTTTGCCCGTCATCAGCTGCAAATAGTCGATCACAACCAACCCTAGGCCCTTCTCCTTCTTCAGCCGCCGCGCCTTGGCCAGCATCTCCATCGCGGTGATGGTGGGCGAGTCGTCGATGTATATCGGCGCTTTGCCCAGCACCTCGATAGCCTGTGCCAGCTTGTCGAAGTCGTCGTAGGTCAGGCCCCCGTTTCGCGTCTTTTGACTGTCCACCAGCGCCTCGCTGCACAGCATACGCATCGCCAGCTGCTCGCGGGACATTTCCAGCGAAAATACCGCCACAGGTATGCCGTCCTTCACCGCGATATTCTGCGCCATGTTCAGCGCAAAGCTCGTCTTACCCATGCCGGGGCGTCCCGCGATGATGATGAGCTGCGTCTTCTGCAAGCCGGAAAGCTTCTTGTCCAGCAGCTTAAAACCGGTGGGTATGCCCAGCAAGCCCGATGCGCTGTTCATCGATTCACCGATGGTCTGATAGCCCTCCAGCAGCGCCTTGCGGATGTGGTCCAGCGAATCACGCCGCCGCTTGACGGCAATCTTGTAGATCAGATCACCTGCACGGTTCACGAGCTCCGCCACTTCCTCTTCCGAGTTTGCCGCATCGCGGATAATCTCGTTGCCCGCGGAAATCAGCGCGCGTAGCACCGACTTTTGTTCAACGATATCCACATAATACTGCACACTGGAGGCGGAAGGCACGCTGCCTGAGAGATCGGCTATGTAGATGGTGTCGTCCGAATCGGCCAGCAAACCGCGCCGTTCCAGCCAGTCCACCACTGTTACGGTATCGATGGGCTTGCCCGTTTCCGACAGCTCGCTCATCGCCTCAAATATCAGCTTGTTGCGCTTGGCGTAGAAATCCTCAGCGGTCAGGCGCTCCAGCGCAATAAAAACAGCCTTGGGATCCAAAAACATGCTTCCCAGTACGCTGCGTTCCGCCTCTATGCTGTGCGGCGGTATATATGCCGCTTGACTCTGCTCCATAGCCCCCCTGAAATCCTCCCGATAATCGCCTCAATAACGCTACGCTTTATTGGCCAACAGACTGCTGACAAAGGTCTAAGACCGTAGAAGCTCTGCCTCCACACCTGCACCCCAAAACCTTGTTTTCGGAGAACACCGCTAGTTACTCCGCCGCCTCCACAGACACCACGATCTCGGTGGATATGCCCGCGTGCAGCTTCACCTGCAGGTTCACCTCTCCCAAATCCTTCAGCGCCCCATCCATCACAATGCGCTTCTTATCGATCTCAATGCCGTGCTGCTTCATTATTGCCTCGGAAATCTCCTTGGAGGTCACCGAGCCAAACAGCCGCCCGTTCTCGCCGCACTTCTCCTTCACAACCACCTTTAAGCCTTTGAGCTTCTTGGCAGCTTCCTCGGCAGACAGCCTCTCCAGCAGCTTGCGGTTCTCGTTGGCCTTCTGCTGCTGTTTGGCGATGTTCAGGTTCTGTGCGCTCGCCTCCTTGGCAAATCCCTTTGCCACCAGAAAGTTGCGCCCGTAGCCGTCGCTGACTTCCTTAACCTCGCCTATATATCCCAGTCCCTTTACGTCCTTAGTCAATATCACCTTCATTGGTCATCCCTCTTTCATATATTTTTTAATGGCCTTCTTCAGCCTCACTACCGCCTCTGTCACTTCAATGCCGGGCAGCTTTACCGCCGCGATGGTCGCATGCCCGCCGCCGCCCAGGCTTTCCAGTATCAGCTGCACGTTCACATCCCCCAGCGACCGCCCGCTGATCACCACATTATCGTCCACGCGGCTCACCACGAACGACGCGATCACCCCTCTGATCGTCAGCAGCGCGTCCGCTGCCTGTGCCACCACCAGCGATGCCTTAGACACGCCCTCGGGGCACACCGCCACCGCCACGCCGTCCACAATGTCTGCGCTTCGCACAATCTCCGTCTTCGCCAGATACGTCTTCAAATCGTCCTGCACCAGCTGCCGGGTCACCGTGGTGTCCGCACCCAGCCTCCGCAGATACGATGCCGCTTCAAACGTGCGCACGCCCGTGTTGAACGAAAAGCCCTTGGTGTCCAGCGTAATGCCGCACAGCAGTGCCTCAAGATCAATGGGCAGCGGTCGCAGATCGTCGCCGAAATATTGCATCACCTCAGTCACCAGCTCGCAAGCCGACGACGAGTACGGGTCGTGGTAAAACAGCGCGGCGTTCTCAATGCTGGACGTACCGCGTATATGATGGTCTATCACCACCACTGTGTCCGCCATCTCCAGCAAACCGGGTGATACCGTAAAGCCGGACAGCTGCGTGTCCACCACCACCAGCATGCTGGACGGGCTGATGCGCATCGCCGCCTCCTGCCCGTTGATCACGCTGGACGCATACGCCTCCGTGCTGCGAATCTTATCCAGCAGCAGCTCGATAGAAGGGTTGGGATTATCCATCACGATCCATGCCTTCTTGCCCACGTGACGCGCACACGCGCAGATGCCCATCGACGCGCCCACACAGTCAAGATCGGGTGTCTCGTGCCCCATCACAAACACATCGCTGCACTGCTCCATCAGGTTGCGCAGCGCGTGGCTGATCATGCGCGATTTCACCTTGCTGCGGCGGAAAACCGCTCTGGTCGCGCCGCCGAAGAAAACAAACTGATCGCCCTGCTTGATCACCGCCTGATCGCCGCCGCGCCCCAGCGCCAGCTCCAGCGCCTTTCCGGCAAACTCGCCGGACTGCTCCGGGCTTTCCCCCACACCCACCGCTATCGACAGCGTGGGCGAAAACGCCGCCTTGATCTGTCTCACGTCGTCCAATATCCGAAAACGCGAGGCTCTCAGAGTGGAGAGAAAACGCCGCTCAAACACGCACACATAGCGCCCGCGGTCAATGCGGGCAAAGTAAGACGACAAACCTTTGGCCATCGCCGAAATACGCCGTTCCACTGCCGCCACCAGCTCAGACAGCTCCGATTGCTGCACCTCAGCCGCCAGCTCGTCATAATTATCGATCTGTATAAAGCACACCACCGGCAGAAAGCTCTGATGCATCCGCTTCGCTTCCACCGTGTTCTCCGGGTCAATCAGCCGATACAGCCGCAGCTCCTGCCCCCGGTGCTGCAACGTCGTCAGTTCCTTCTTGTAGGCCTTGCCGCTCAGCATCACCTTTTTGTCCTTATCCGGCTTGCGGATGCCGGGCAGCAGCTTATTGATGTTGCCCAGCGCACCAAATCCCACCAGATTGCGAAACGCGAGATTAGCCCACTTGATATTGCCCGTTGCCGTGGTGAGTGCGGTGGGTATTGCCATCGTGTTGACATACGCCGCATCCTCCGGCTCGGATATGGTCTTCATCACCAACTGCTGCAGCCGGATGCGGCGCAGCGTCACCTGCGTCACATACAACGCCCCCAGCGCTAAGCCTGCGGCCAGCGCAATCAGCCCCAGCCGATAGTCCGCAGCGAACGCGAAAACAACGGCGGCAGCCAGCGCCCCCCAAACACAGGCAACATCAGTTGTCAGAAAGCGGATGCGCAGCTTCACGTCGCCGTACCGCCTTTCGTTTCCATGCGCTTGCGCAGCTTGGAAGCGTTTTCAAACAAACCTATCCACATCAGCAGGCTGCCGGACATCGAGGCCAGCGAGCCAATCACCACCGCAAGAAAGTGCAGCGCCAAGCGCGACGCCCGTCCCATCTTGCGCTTCTTGTATATATAGTCCAGAAAGGCCAGCCCCTGCACCGACAACACCAGCGCATACAGCGCAAACAAGGTGTTGGCCAGTATGTCAAACCCGCGCCAGCCCATGCCCATGCCAAACAGCGCCGCCGCATAGCTCGCGAGAAACGCCAGCCAAAAGCGGTCGGGCAGCGCAAATTCCGAGAACGGCGGTACATGTGCCGTTTCCAGCTTAGCGCGTTTCATTGCCGCACGGGGCACAAGGTAGCCCACCAGCCCCATCAGCAGCGCGTATGAGCCCAGCATGCCCACCAGCTCTATGTTAAGATATTCCTTGTAAATGTTCAGCATGTAGGCAATCGCATCGCCGCGCACCGTCGAGTCCAGCGCCGCCTGCGTCACCGCGCCCCGCACCACATCGGCAGAGCGGAACAGCTGATACATTGAGTTAATCTGTGCGTCAGAGAAAAGTGAAAAGCTTGAGCCTGCCGCATTCACAGCATAGTCCAACGGCAGCATGCCCGTCAGCAGCCACAGCACGCCCACGGCCAGCCCCGTGCCCGCCAGCGACGCGCCGCAGGCTGCCATCACGCCATGACGGAAACGCAGCTTCTTGCGCAGCACATACCCCACCGTCAGCGCAAACGGAATGCTCATGGCCGCCAGCATCAGCGTCAGCTTATAGCTGATCAGCCCGCCCGCGGCAAAGCACAGCACAATCACCGCGCCGCCCAAGGCATATCCGCCCGCAGCCACCGCATAGCCCAGCGCCATGGGCAGTGCCAGCACCGCCAGCACCAGCAGCCACGAGCTTATTATCGCGGGCAAGCCCGCCGTGCCCAGCAGCAGTACCGCGGCAATTGCCAGGGCGATCACCGCGCTTTTATAATTTACGCTTTTTGTCCTGTCCAAAACCCCTCAAAGTCCCGCTTTCAAAATGTTTTTTTAGAAGGGACAGATCGCCGTAAGTGCTTTCCAGCTTGTGTCCCTCATTAATACCCGATTCCGCCTTGTTAATCACGTCGGCGTCCAGCTCTTCAAATGTGATACCGCACCGCCTCGCCAGCACATAAGCCAGCAGCACGGCGCCGCCCAGCGTTTCGCACAGCTCGCCGCGTCCGTCGGGAATCAGCGCCGCGCGCATCACATCGGCCGCTTCCCCGATAAACTCGGATTTCAAAACCTCAATCATTCTGGCATTAGAGGCCACGTTCATTGTCTGCTGCATAATAACACCTCACAGTAAGTTATGGCCCCAAACCCCTGTGTATATAAGTGTCTTTATTCTATCTGTTTGATTTACAATAGTCAACGCCGCAGGACAAACCCCGCCAAAAAACGGCTCTGCCCCTTTAAAAACAAAAAACCGCCGCTTGCTCGGTGAAAAGCGCGCACGGTTTTTTCCGGCATGCCGTGTCAGGCGCTCCGGTCCATAATCAGCTTGTCCGCCATTAGCGCGATAAACTCACCATTGGTCGGCTTGTCCTTGCTCGTATAAATGTTGTAGCCCAAAAAATTGTTGATGTTCTCAATCTTGCCTCTGGACCACGCCACCTCTATCGCATGACGAATGGCACGCTCTACCTTGCTTGCGCTGGTCTCAAACGGCTCCGCAATGCCGGGGTATAATTTCTTGGTAATAGAATTGATAAGATCGGGGTTTTTGACAACCATCTTGATGGCCTCACGCAAAAAGTGATAGCCCTTAATGTGTGCCGGAATGCCGATGGACAGAAACACCGCGGTAATCTTCTCGTCCAGAGATCTTGAGCGCACCGGTGTGGGCGTACGCCGCGTGGCAATCACGCGCTGTCCAAACATATCCTGTATGCGCTTGTAGAGTATGTCCTTGTTAAACGGCTTGATCATGTAATATTTCGCGCCCAGATCGCAAGCCAGCTTCACCATCTTCTCGCTGCCCACGGCAGACACCACGATGGTGGCGGGCATCGTTTCAAATTCCGACGTATTCAGCCTCTCCAGCAGCGATAATCCGTCTGCTTCCGGCATAATCATATCCACGATCATAGCGTCGGGCGAGGTTTCCTTGATTAATCCGACAGCCTCCGTCGGATTGCTGCACGATCCTACGACCTCGACATCATTCTTGGTGCTGAAGAACTTCGTCATCATCTCATTCAGCTGCACATTGTCTTCCACGATGAGTAATTTGATCTTTTTGTCCATGTATTTAGGACTCCTTTCGTATTTATAACAAGTTATAAGACCCCACAACCCCGCGAAATATGTCGAATTGTGTCGCTTCATTACATTTAAAGAAATATTTGTTAACATATTAACACGCCCATATACCATTTACAATAACGCAAAAAAATAAAGGTGACGTATGCTGGAAATAAAACAGGAAAAATATATTATTTCTTAGGAAATTGGTTTTTCCAAATAAATAGTGGTTTTTCGACAAAAAGTATAACGGCAGGCAGCCTTTACACACCTTAGCTGCCTGCCGTTTGCCATTTCACAGTGCGTCCGCGTTGCTGCTTCTCGAGCCTTCCTGCAGCCATTCTGCCAGTCCGGAAACGCTCTCGATATCCTTGGTCTCGATCTTAGCCTTCATGCCAATCAGCTGCTCCACCAGCGAAGCTGCCTTCACACTGCGCTCCATCTCCTTTTTCAGACGGGCGTTCAGCGCGGCGTTTTCCCGGCGGATGCTCTCTGCCTGCGCCAGCGTCATGCGCATTTCTTCCTCCAGGCTGCTCTTGTTAACCGCCATTCCGGCCACCTTTGCCAGCCCCTTGAAGAAGCTCTTTACGTCGATGTCCGCCGCGATCAGCGCCTTTATCACGCTTTCAGGGATATACTTGCTCTCCTTGCCCGCTGCGGCAGCCGGCTTTGCCGACTCGTAGGGGCTTATGTACTTCTGTCCGTCGCGCTCCATGTCTGCCATCACGCGCTCCACCAACGGCCGTGCGTTCTTGATCAGGCTGCGATACTTATTCTGATAGCGCAGCATCAGTGTCTTGTCGCCCCCCGCCAGATTCAGGCTCGCGCCCCTGATCGATTCACCCCGTGCGCCGGATGCCAGCAGCTCGCGCAGCAGCAGATAAATCTCGTCGCGGTTAAACGGCGTAAAGGTGGAAGGCTTTTGCTCAATCTCGCCCGTTTCCTTCACCTTCATATAATAATAGTTGCGCACACTGTTGGGCTTGCGCCCCGTCTCCTTGGCCACCGTCTCAAACACGCGCTTTAAGGGCGCGCCCATCCTCTGGGCCTTCTTCACTTCATCCCACAGCTTCAGCTTCTCCTCGTCCTTCCAGCCCGTCCTCAGGGCAATGTCAAAGCTGTTCAGCTCGGCTTCGTTGTTCGTATCCATGTTCCTAAACCCCTTATCATAGAATTTTGGTGTAATTATTCTCTGATACCATGCGTTTTAAACCGCTTTCTATATAAAAATATAAAAAGCAAACGCGCCGCCCCGTCTGCTTTTGTATCAGTGTCATACCGCCTGTTTTGTATATAGGTATGCAAAACGCAAGGATGTTAGAATGATGTATCTGCCGCCGTCCT
The DNA here is from genome assembly GCA_023415795.1 of Bacillota bacterium. Taxonomy (GTDB): domain Bacteria; phylum Bacillota; class Clostridia; order Christensenellales; family SZUA-584; genus SZUA-584. Next base: position 7,765 of record JAEZJG010000007.1, read on the forward strand.
GCTGAATATACATATTGTACAAAGGGGGACGGCGATGGAAGACCAGGCTATAAAGCTGCTGTACATCAACTCAAAGGTACACGCACTCATCAATATCAACCAGTCGCCCGCGGGCGAGACGGGCGTCGCGGCTGTTACACAGCCCATTGCGGCCAACTCGTCCTTTTTCGTGACCATGCTGCCGCTGGAAAACGACAGTCACTTTATCTACCTGCCCTACACGCGCCGCGTGTCTGTTGCCGCTAAGGGTGCGCTGTTCGATAATGACGGCCTTATCGACCTGTGCATGTGGCCGGATAACATCATCGAGCTCACGCTGTACCCCGCCGCCGTTTACCGCAGCGACGAGGAGGAACTCCAGCCTGCCGCGCTCTCTCCGTTCGATTTCTACATCGGCAGCGAGCGCCATACGGCGTTTGTATACAACGAGGCGGGTTCCAGCCTGATGGTCGAGCACGCCGCCACAGGTCGGCTGCGCTTCATCGCGCCTCTTTCCTTTTTTGCAGCCACAGCGGAAATCGCCTTTACACGTCTGGACGACTGCCCCGTGCTGTATGCCGCCGGTAAAACCACCGAGGGCGAGAGCTACTTCTACGCGGCCAACGTGCAGCCCGCTTTCTCCACCGCCGTCAACACCGTCTGTGCCGCCTATTCCGTCGAGAAGGATACCCTCGCGGTGGTGACACAGGGCGATTTTCGTCAGGTGCGCACACAATACGCCGTGCGCGACGGCCAGCTCGCACTGCTGCACACCGAGCTGGGCTGGTATACCTGCGAGCCCCGTCAGGCCGCCACCGCCGCGGACATCTGTGCCAACCTGCTGCAAGCGGTAAAGGCGGGCATGCGCGACGCCGCTATGGCCTGTCTCACGCCGTCACTCGCGGAGGATCTGAGCTTCGACGACCTGCGCGAGTTCATGGGCGATTTCGTCAGCTTCACAAACACCATCTCACCCGCCTGCGGGCAAAACAGCATCGCCCTCAAATATGCCGCAGGCCGTCATCTGTTCTCCGCCCGCGAGTTCTGTGTGGACACAAAGCAGTCCGGCGGCGGGCTGCTCATCGACAACATCCGCGAGCCGTAAGCCTCGCAAACCCAAACAAAAAGCCCCGGTATCATTTCCATGAACCGGGGCATCATCATACTATGCAGTTTCGGCACTCAAATCCTGTGCATCGCGTCAAATATCTCCTCGCGCATCACGCGGATGTCCATGCAAATGTCCCGCGCCGTCTCGCTCAGCTTATCGGAAAGCTCCGCAAACGGCAGCTTGCTGCCCGATATATCCACCAGCATAATCATGGCAAAATATTCCTGCAATACCGTCTGACTGATGTCCAGTATGTTCACGCCGTATGCCGACAGTGCCGCCGACACCCTCGCGATAATGCCCGTCTTGTCCCGTCCCGTCACCGTCACAATTGCTTTCATACTCTCCTCCGTTACTTAAACAGCTCGTTTTTGATATACACTTGGGGCTTATAGCTCTCGATATACTCCAGCGCTTCATCAATCTCACTGAACACGCCATACAGCTCAGTTGCCTTGGGCGCGGCAAACTTTTGCTCCACCGCCACGTCAAACTGCCGCACCAGTGCGTCATAATACCCATTCACGTTCAGTATCACCACCGGCTTGGTATGATACATCAGCAGCCGCAGCGCAATGATCTCCAGCACCTCCTCAAATGTGCCAAAGCCGCCGGGCAGCGCGATAAACGCGTCGGATTTATCCTCCATCAGCGCCTTGCGTTCGCGCATCGTGCGCGTCACAAACAGCTCAGTGCAGCCGTCGTACACCACGCCGTCCACGTCCATCTTCTCAGGAATCACGCCGATCACGCTGCCGCCCGCTTCCTTCGCGCTGCGCGCCGCCGCACCCATCAGCCCGTAACCGCCCGCGCCGTACACAAGCCCCATGCCGCGCTGCGCCAGCTTGCGCCCCAGCGATGCCGCCGCCTCCACATACACCGTATCCAGCAGCTCGCTGCTCGATGCATACACGCATACATTCTTCATCATTTTCTGATATACCCGCCGTTTATCGCTCGAATATCGTTAACGGTAATCACCGCGTTGCACAACTTTTGTTTGATCATCGCCACTGCCGTCGGTATGCTCTTGCGCTTGAGGTGCAGCAGCAGTATCTCGCGCCGTCCCGACTTTCCTTCGCCCTCCAGCATCGTCACCGCAAAGCCGCGGCTGCGCAGCTCCTCCACCAGCTCTTCCGAGGTGCAGTCTTTGCTCACAATCACCTGTATCGAGCACAGTCCAAACGCCAGCTTGCCCTCTATCCACGAGCCCACATAGTTGCCCAGCGCAAACGCCACCGCAAATATCACACAGCGCAGCAGATCCTCCTGAAAGCCCACCAGCACAGTGCCCGTCACCACCAGCCACAGCGATACCTCGAAGAACCCGGTGATCGAGCCCTTCACGCGTTCGCCCCGGTTGATCAGCACGATGCGCACAGTAGATACCGCCACCTCCACGATCTTGCCGACAAACACAAATAAATACATCCACACGCTGGGTTTCGCTAAAAAATCAGGTAAAAAATCCATCACAAACTCCTTTGTTCGTTCAAGCAGTCATTATACCACCCAAGCAAACGCCTTTCAAGCAAACACCGTGTGAATTGATATCATCTGTTAAAAGGGAGAATGATGCGGAATCAGGCTGTGCACCACCTCGCTGATTTCCTGATAGCTGGTGCAGCGGCATATGTTGGCTTGCAGCCACGATTCAATGGTAAAATCGTCCGGATTGGGATGGTGCGTCAGCAGCGCATGGCACGCCACAATAAAGCCGGGCGTGCAAAAACCGCATTGAAACGCATTCAGACGGGCAAAAGCCGCCTGCACAGGCGATCCCGCCAGCCCCTCAATCGTGGTGATCTCGTGACCCACGCCCTCCGCAGCCAGCATCAGGCACGATTTTATCGGCCAGCCGTCCACCAGCACGGTACACGCGCCGCAGTCGCCGTTCTCGCAGCCAATCTTGGTGCCCGTCAGCCCCAGCTGACCCCGCAGCACCTCCAGCAGTATGTCGGACGGTCGCACCGCCGCTTCATATGCGTTGCCGTTTATGTTGAGCGTAATCACCGTTTTGCCGGATAGCTTAAGCATCGCCATTTCCTCCGCCCTGTTCAAATTCCATAATGATCTTCTTTGCCGTCTTGGCGAATATAAACCGGCGGTAATCGGCGCTGCCCTCCAGATCGCTCAGCACAGCCTCCGGCAGCCCCGCCTCCAGCTCGCGCACCATATCCTCGGGCGCCCGTCCCCCGTCCATGGGCATGTCCGCAAAACGAAATGGGTACGAGCACAGCGCACTGGCGCCCAACCGCAGCACGCCGTCCGCATCCAAGGCCGCCATCGACACCAGCGGATACCCGATCTTCTCGGATTTGGTCTTCTTGATGTGCGCAAACGGGTAAGCGGTGCAGCTCTTGTCCACGCTCACCGATAGTATCAGCTCCCCCGCATCCAGCCTTCTGCCCCTGTCCAATGTCTCTCTAACGGGCAGCTGCCTTATGCTCTGTGCGTTGGCGACGAGCAGCACGGCGTCCGCCAGCAGCAGCGTCAGCAGCGTCTCGTGATAGTGTATTGTGCCCGCCAGGTTGCCGCCCAGCGTCAGCTTGCACTGCACGGTGTGATCGGCAATACGCCCCGCCGCCAAGCTCAGCAGCGGATACAAACCGCATTCACGAATAGTGGTGAGCGTCAACGCCGCGCCAAACACTAGTTGTGTGCCGTCCGTGCCCAGGCATAGGCATTCGGCAATCCGCTTGATGTCAATCACCGCGTCAGGCTGAATGCTGCCCACGCGTGCCATGCTGATGATCTCCGTGCCGCCGCCGTAATAGAGCGCGTTCTTGCCTTCTGCCTGTACGGTATGATAAATATCCACCGCCTCCTGCCACGTGTCGGGCAGGTAATAGTCAAAGCTAAAGGGAATCATGGCTGACCTCCCGCCGCCGTGACGGCCTGCCACAGGCTTTCATAAGTGATGGGCAGCGCATCCAGCTGTACGCCTGCCGCCCGGCACAGCGCGTTAGCCAGCGCTGCCGGCATGCCCAGTATGCCGTGCTCACCCAGCCCCCGCGCGCCAAATGGCCCGGTGACGTTGGGCGTTTCGATAAACTCAACAGCGTATTGCGGATTTTCAGCATAATGCATCACCTTATAGGTGCGAAAGCTGCTCTGCTTTAGCTCGCCGCTGGGCGCATACAGATAGCTCTCGCGTGTGGCGTTGCTAAGTCCCGTGTTCATCGCGCCCAACACCTGCCCCTGCGCGCATTCCGGGCAGATCACATGCCCCGCGTCCATCACCGTGACCGCGCGAACCAGCCGATAGGTGCATTCCGTCTTGTCGTATTCCACCTCCACCGCCTGCGCACCCACCGTCCAATACGGTCCCGGCTGCCCCTTGCCCGTCTCCTTGTCAAGGGCAGACAGGTGCCGCATAATAAAGCTGCCCCGCCCGATCACCGGGCCTCCCATCGCATTTCCGTTCGCGTCCGTGGTGCCGGATACAAAATCCTTGAACGCCAGATACCTTGTGGAGTCCTCCTTGAGATATGCCCGCTCCAGCTCAATCTCCACATCCTGCGGCGCGCACTTGAGTGCCAGCGCCGCGTTTGCCTTCAGCTGGCTTATCGCGTCGTCCGCCGCCGCGATGATGGCATTGCCTGCCATATAGGTGGACATGCTGGCCGCTGTCTTCCAATGCTTGGGATGGTCGTGCGTGTTCACCACCAGATTCATATTGATTCTATCTGGGCTCATCCTCAGCCGCCGTGCCAGTATCAGCGGCAGCGAAGTCGTCGCCCCGATACCGCATTCAATCACGCTGCAATTCAGGTTCACGCTGCCGTCCGAACAAAACGTCACCACAGCGGAAGAGGACGCATCGGTGGGAGTTGTTGATGTCTTGGAGAAGCAGGCCATGCCCTTCGCACGCACTTTGTCCGTTCCCGCTTGAGCGCACAAGCCGCTGCCCCACTCCATCAGCTCACAAAGCCGGTGGATGCAGGCGCTCAGATTGCCCCCGTTGCTCAGCGTCAGCGGTGTTTGCGTGGGCGTGTCGTTCCCCTCCTGTGCGCCGTTCAGCAAGCGCAGCTGCGCGTGGTCGATGCCCATGGTGTCCGCCAGCTTGTCCATCGTGCGCTCTATCGCAAAGGTGGAGACGCCGTGTCCAAAGCCCCTGAACGAGGTGCTATACACGTGGTTCGTGTACACACAGACGGAATCGCATTCAATATTGGGCACAAAATAAGCGCCGCTGCACCCGGCCGCTATGGCTTTGATCATCACCGGGGCGGTGTCCGCATAGGCTCCCGTATCCGCGAAAAACTGCGCACTCAGCGCCATGAGCCTGCCGCTGCTGTCCGCGCCCAGCTTCATGAGCACCTTTGCGCCCAGCTTGCACGCGCTGGTATAAAAGCTCTCCTCCCGCGTCAGGCTCACCCGCACCTCCTGCCCGCCCGCCGCGCGAGAAGCGATATACGCCATCAGCTCGGGATGCGCGTTCACCTTGCCGCCATAGCCGCCGCCCACAAACGGCGTCTCCACAATAATATCCGTTTCGGGAATGCCAAAGTATTCGGTAAAAAGAGCCCTTGTCGCATGCGGGGCCTGGCTCGCCGTGCGTATGTGTATCCGTCCGTCGGGGGATATTTTGCACCGCGCGTTGCGCGTTTCGATAAAGGCATGGCTGGCCTGCGGCAGCGTGTATTCGGCCTCGGCGACGTATGCACAGTTTGCCCACCCCGCCGCCATGTCGCCCTTTGCGATCTTGGCGCGGCTCGCAATGTTGGTATCCTGTTCGGGGTACACCTCTGGCACGGTATGGATATACTGCATCAAATCTGGGTGCACCAATTCAGCGTTTTGCGCCAGCGCGTCGTCTATCGAATTGACAACGGGCAGCGGCCTGTATTCCACCTTGATCTTCCGCGCCGCCTGCGCCGCCTGCCATTCCTCACCCGCCACCGCAATGGCCACCGGCTCGCCGAAATACCGCGTTTTGCCCAGCGCCAATATCGGCATATCCCGCAATATAGAGCCTGTCAGCACGCAGCTGTCCCGTCCGGTCACAATGGCGCGTACCCCCGGCACAGCCAGCGCCTCCTTTACATCGATGGAGAGTATCTCGGCATGGGCAAAAACGCTGGTCAGCAGCCTTGCCTGCAGGCAGGAGACTGCGCAATCATCGTCATTGAATTGTGCTTTTCCCTCCACCTTTAGCCGGGCATCCTTTCGCATCGTTTTACCGCCTTTTCATATGATTCTGAACTCGATTGTCATCTCTAAGCCAACTCTGGTTTTTTTATGTTGCCCGCCGCACGCATAAAAAAAACCACTCAGAAAAGAATAAGCCCAAACGCTTTGCTTGCGATAAGGAGAACCGCCTCATGCTGCCTGGAGAACCATCCGATGGAAAGTAAGATCATCAGCACCGAGTACCTTGTCTTGATCATCACCGGCATCGCCGCCGGCACCATCGCGCGCCTGATCACGCTGGTGGTCGATTACAGGCAGAACCCCACATATCCCAACGGACAGTTCATCAACATTGTCACGGGCTTCATCGCGTCCGCGCTGGGTGCGGTCGCCATCCCCGCCCTGATCGAGACCGATTTTGCCGCCATCACCTTTCTTGCTCTGGCGGTGTCACATTTTCGCGATATCCGCAAGCAAGAACAGGAAAGTCTCAACAAGCTGGAAAGCTCACAGTATGTGAAGCGGGGCCACGCCTATATCGACGGCATCGCCAAAACCTACGAATCGCGCAACTATATCTCTCTCGTCACCTCTCTGATCACCGTGCTTGTGATGAAGGTAGCGGATATCCGCAGCTTCCCGTTAAGCATCGCCCTTGGGCTGGCGGCGGGGCTGGTCTGCGTGCTGCTGCTCAAGCGCTTCACCAAGGGTAAAACCGTGGGCGATATCTGCACAGTGACGGCGGGCGAAATCAAGGTGGAGGGCTCCGAGCTTTATGTGGACGGCATGTTCGTCACCAATATGCTGGGCATGGACAGAAGCCGCGAAGTCGTCCAAAGGGAGGGCCTTGCCGTCGTCATTGAGCCCAAAAAACCCACCTTTCGTATCACGCTGGAAAACTACGGACAGCGTCAGGCGATGCTGTTTGAGGCCGTCCGCGCACTGGGCGTTAAGCGATATAAGTTTATCCGGCGCAATTTCGCGCAGGGCAAGGTGCTCATCTGCTTTGTTCCCATTGTCAGCAGCATAGAGGTTTTTATCGATGCCGTCAAAAACACGCCCATACTGGAAAACAGCCGAAAAATACACCGAATCATGACACCAAAGGCGGATTAGCAGCATGAAATCAACACCCGAAATCATCGTCTATATCACCAGCAACCGCGAGAAAATCATTACGGGCAACCCGCTTTGTCTGTACATTCCCGACGAGGAGGAGCGAAAGTCCGTCATCTCAGATATCGCGCGCGGGCTGCGGGCCAATGTCATCCAGCTCCATAACGGCGATTATATTCTTGTGACAAATACATGATTGCTATCAAGCTGTCTTTCCCGAAACGACTTGTCAAGAGTTTTTTAATCAAAACATGAGCTTTTTTGCCTAAAAAGTGGTTTTTCAGAGTTGAACAGCCAATTAAGGTTTACAAACAGTCAGAAAAAAGTTAAGAATACTATTAGCCGTTACATAAACAATCGCGGTAAAATGGATTTCTGTAACTATTGCATAACGCTTTTGCCGAGTTAAACTCAATAAGAATACGCAAAGTCAAATATGCCCTGACCTATATCAGTGCTGCAAATAATGTAAAGGAGTATTACAATGAAAAAACAAATAATATTATTCATTACAATTTCTATACTTTTTATGATTCTGACCGCTTGCGCTTCTTCTAAGTCTTCGTTCTCTCAATTATCCAAGGACGAAGCCCCATCTGCCGAAGCAGTCAGCACACCAGCGGAATCTGAGCTACCGTACTCTGAAACAGCTGACGGTGTTCCGCCTGCTGTGGAATTCAGCAGCGCAGAGGAGGCAGTGAAAGAAATAAAAGCAGTAAAAGCTGCCGGACCGGAAAAAATGGTGCATCCGGATGACTTTAAGATCTATGAAAAAGACCATATTTATCTTTTGAAAGAACCGCCGCCGCTGCCCGGCTATAAACAAACGGCTGTTTTGCTCATCACACAGGGAACCGAAATACTTTATCATGCAGATGGGTATATGGGTAAAGCCATTTTCTACTGGTTTAAAGGATATGAAAACACCGAGAATCTTACCAAACGCTACTGTCTTGAACGTTATAAAGATACGAAGTTCTTTTTTGGGAAAAGCGTAAGTGATATTTACATTTATTGGTGGGAAAACAACGATCAATTCTGCTTTATGTACCCTGCTGATTCCAATGTCCCTCCGGAGGATATAATAGAACATCTTGAGGTTGAAAAGTATGATTTATGATCGGGAATCAAAATCAGATACTTTACAAAGGAGCTTGTCTCTTTTTGCAAAAGAGACAATATGAAAACTATGAAAAAACAAACAATACTTTTCATTACGATTTTCATACTTACTATGCTTTTGACTGCTTGTGCTTCTTCTAAGCCTTCGTTCTCTCAATCATCCAAGGACGGAGCCCCATCTGCCGAAGCAGTCAGCACACCAGCAGGATCCGAGTTGCCGAACTTTGAAACAAGTGATGGTGCTGAGCCTGCCGAAGAATTCAGTACAACAAAAGAAGCGATAAAAAAAATAAGAGAAACAAAAGAGATGGGGCCAGAAAAAATGGCACATCAGAATGACTTTAAGATTTATGAAAAAGATTATCTATATCTTTTAAGAGAAACACCGTTGCCCGACTTTAAGGAATCGTCTGTTATGCTCGTCCTCCAAGGAACTGCCATTATATATCAATCAGACGAGTATGAGGAACAAGCAGTATTCTCATGGACACGAGGGGATGCAACTGACAAAAAAATCGAGGAACGTGTTGGCCGCTTCAACCTTAAGCGTTTTAAGGATACGAAGTTCTTTTTTGGGGAACTGTTTGGTGATATCTACATTTATTGGTGGGAAAACGGCGATCAATTTTGCTTTATGTATCCTACTGATTCCAATGTCCCTCCGGAGGATATAATAGAGCATCTTGAGGTTGAAAAGTATGATTTATGATCGGGAATCAAAATCAGATACTTTTACAAACGTACAAAACTTAGGCTAATCTTAAAGACCGCTGACAAAGCTCTTTTTTGAGATCTTGTTTACATTCTGGACTCCCCTGTAATGGTGCAGGGGAGTTTGTATATATATAGAACGCTTTACTGGCTAAAAACAAGCGGGAATCATCTGACTAAGATGCTGCTTTGATGTTACAGCCCCAGATGCAGCATATACCATAATTCACCACACCGTCTTGCACACTGTTTGAGCTTAAAAACGCTGATAATACCGCCTGAAACGCCTTGCTTTTTGACGGCTTTTCCTTTAGTATAGGTTTTTGTAGATACGAAAAATAACCTATTTATCTTGCGGTTGTGTTTGTGCTATAATACAAAATAACTGTGCAAAAACGAGGTCACGAAATGCAAAAGGTGCTGCTCACAATTAAAGGCTCTCCGCCGGACGACGGCGAGGGCGAACGTGTCGAGTTCGTGACTGAAGGCCGCCTGACAAGAACCGCCGAGGGCTATCTGCTCGAATACGACGAGAGCGAGCTGACAGGCGCACAAGGCGGCATCACCCGTCTCATATTAAACGACGGCAGCGTCACATTGCTGCGCACAGGTGCCAGCAACAACGACATGCACATGATCTTTTCTCCCAACAGCGTGTACGAAAGCAGCGTCATGACGCCCGAGGGGCAAAAGCGCATGAGCATATTCGCGATGCGCGTTGAAAGCCGGCTTCAGGAGCAAAGCGGTGAGCTTTCTCTCGAGTACGAGCTGAGCGTGGGAAATTTCAGCTCGTTTAATAAACTTGATCTTTCGTTTAAAAGCGTTGAAGGTTGCATAAATTAGTAATTAAATTAAGCAGAGGTGAAAGAATGGTTATAGAGTGGCTGGGGCATTCCTGTTTTAAAATTACGCTGAAAAGCGGACTTCGAATATTGCTGGACCCCTACAACGGCGAAACGGGCTATGTGCCGCAGGACGTGGAGACAGACATCGTCACCATCAGCCATGCCCACACCGACCATAACGACCTGACGCATGTCACGGGCAATTATACCGTTGTCGAAACCCCGGGCGAGCATACCTTCGGCGAGCTGACAATCGAAGGCTACGAAGTCCCGCACGATCACAGTAACGGCGCTCATCGCGGCATGAGCATCATATTTGTGTTTTCCGTCAGGGGCATACGCGTCTGCCACATGGGCGACATCGGCTGCATCCCCGACGATGCTCTTTTTCAAAAGCTCTGCGGTACCGACATACTGCTGATTCCCGTGGGTGGCAAGGTTACGATCGACGCGCAGGAGGCACTGACCATCTGCGAGCGTCTTGAGCCCAACATCATCATACCGATGCATTTCAAAACGCCGGACAGCAACGACGACATCGCGCCCCTGCACGACTTTTTAGAGGCGGTCGGGCGAGAATACGACGTGTCGCACCACGGCAAGTGCTATCTGAACATAGACCGGGCTTCGCTGAAAAAGCGTACCCGTGTCGTCGTAATGGAATATCTATAAACTTATAATTATATCAGCTACGGAGGGGTAAATGTCCACTAAATTCATATTCGTCACCGGCGGGGTGGTCTCATCATTAGGCAAAGGCATCACCGCCGCATCCTTGGGGTTATTGCTCAAAAGCCGCGGGTTCAAGGTCTCGCTGCAAAAGTGCGATCCTTACATCAATGTCGATCCGGGCACAATGAGCCCGTTCCAGCACGGCGAAGTCTTTGTGACGGATGACGGCGCCGAAACCGATCTTGACATCGGTCACTACGAACGCTTCACCGACGAGAATTCCTTTGCGGATTCCAACGTCACCACCGGCAAGGTCTATTGGAAGGTAATCTCCAAGGAGCGCCGGGGCGATTATTTAGGCGGCACCGTTCAGGTTATCCCGCACATCACCGACGAAATCAAAAGTCGTATATACAGCGTCGCCAGCAAAAACAAGCCGGACATCGTTATCACCGAAATCGGCGGCACCGTGGGCGACATCGAATCTCAGCCGTTCCTTGAAACCATCCGCCAGATCAAATGGGAGGTGGGCGAGGAAAACTGTATGTATATCCACGTCACGCTGATGCCTTATTTAGGCAAGGTGGGCGAGCTTAAAACCAAGCCCACGCAGCACAGCGTCAAAGAGCTCCGCACCATCGGTATCGAGCCGGACATCATCGTATGCCGCACCGAAAAGGAGCTGACAGACGATATTAAACGCAAGATTTCTTTGTTTTGCAACGTCAGCCCTAAAAACGTTGTGCAGAATCTGGACGCCGATACGCTCTACGAAGTGCCCATCATGCTCCGCAAGGAAAATCTGGACACGCTGGTCTGCCAGCGCTTAGGGCTGCCTGATGGTTCCTCCTCCATTCCCGAATGGGAACGGATCGTTGAGATACAGAGGAGTCCCAAAGACAAGGTTAAAATCGCCATCGTGGGCAAATATACCGAGCTGCACGATGCTTACCTGTCCATCTGCGAATCGCTCACGCACGCAGGCATTGCTAACAAGCTGGATGTCGAAGTCATGTGGATCAACGCGGTGGATCTTGAGGTCGCGCAGAACATCGGCGACATACTGGGAGAGGCCGACGGCGTGATCGTGCCGGGCGGTTTTGGCGAGCGTGGTATAGAAGGCAAAATTAAGGCAATACAATATTGCAGAGAAAGCAAGGTGCCGTTCTTCGGTATCTGCCTTGGCATGCAGCTGGCCGTGATCGAGTATGCCCGCAACGTGCTGGGCTACCGCGAGGCCAACTCTACCGAGTTCTGCTCCGATACGCCGTATCCGTTCATCGATCTGATGCCGGATCAGAAGAATATCACCGACATGGGCGGCACGATGCGCCTTGGCAGCTACAAGTGCTCCATCAGCAACAAGGAGACGTTCGCGTACGCGGCGTATCAGCAGGAGGAAATCGAGGAGCGCCATCGCCATCGGTACGAGTTCAACAACGTATACTTCGAGGAGCTGACCAACGCGGGCATGCGTGTGTCCGGCGTCAATCCGGAGCTTGGCTTGGTCGAGATCATGGAGATTCCCGACCATCCGTGGTACGTGGGTGTCCAGTTCCATCCGGAGTTCAAGTCGCGCCCGGTGCGTTCGCACCCGCTGTTCCGCGAGCTGGTGGCGGCAGCCGGTAAATTCAGCGCCTCGCGCAAGGACTGTTAATAGACGAAGATATAATGTCTTTGTATTTGAGGGCTCTGCCCTCAAACTCCCGCTACTTTTATTAAAGAAAAGTAGCAAAAGAATACGGGAAATGCCGAGGCATTTCCCTGACGGGTTTTCAAAGGGATGCATCCCTTTGGTGGTGGTTTGGAGGTAACGCCTCCAAGGTCTTAGACCTCTATCGTCGTCTTCAAGCCCGGGTTATCCGGGCTTCATGTTTTATGCCGGAAACGGCGGAGGATAAACGTATGACAGAATCGAAAGCCAGAAACTTCATTGAAGAGATCATCGACGACGACCTTGAGAGCGGACGCGTCAGTAGCGTTATCACGCGCTTCCCGCCCGAACCCAACGGTTATCTGCACATCGGGCACGCCAAATCTATCGCGCTGAACTTCGGCACCGCCATCAAATACGGCGGCGTGTGCAACCTGCGCTACGACGACACAAACCCGGTCAAGGAAGACGAGGAATACATCCAAAGCATCGAGCGGGACGTGCGCTGGCTGGGCTTTGAGCCCGCCGCCGTGCTCTACGGCTCCGATTACTTTGAATACATGTTTGAGTGCGCCTTGAAGCTGATCGACAAAGGGCTCGCCTTCGTGTGTGACCTGACAGCGGAGGAAATACGCCAGCACCGCGGCACACTTACCGAGCCGGGCAAAAACAGCCCCTACCGAGACAGAAGCGCGGAGGAAAACCGCGCGCTGTTTATCGCCATGCGCGAGGGCAAGTTTGCGGACGGCGAGAAGGTGCTGCGCGCCAAAATCGACATGGCCAGCCCCAACCTCAACATGCGCGATCCTGTCATCTACCGCATACTGCACGCCACCCACCACCGTACGGGCGACGACTGGTGCATCTACCCGATGTACGACTACGCCCATCCGCTGGAGGACGCATACGAGAGCATCACGCACAGCATCTGCACGCTGGAGTTCGAGGATCACCGCCCTCTGTACGACTGGGTGATCGCCAACTGCGAATGCGCCGCCACGCCCCACCAGTACGAGTTTGCGCGCCTGTCCATGACGCGCACCATCATGAGCAAGCGCTACCTGAAAAAGCTGGTGGACGAGGGGCTGGTGTCCGGTTGGGACGACCCGCGCATGCCCACACTTTCCGGGCTGCGCCGCCGCGGCTATACGCCGGAAGCCATCCGCGATTTCTGTGAACGCATCGGCGTCGCCAAGTCCAACAGCGAGGTGGAAGCGGGTCTGCTGGAGCACTGCGTCCGCGAGCATCTGGGCGCCGTCGCCCCGCGCCGCATGGCCGTGCTGGAGCCGCTCAAGGTTGTTATCGAGAACTACGAGGGCGAGGGCGAGCTGGTCGAATCCGAAAACCTGCCCAAGAACGAGGAAGCGGGCACACGCCAGATCCGCTTCTCACGCGAGATATACATTGAACAGGCAGACTTCATGGAAAACCCGCCCGGCAAGTTCTTCCGCCTGGCGCCCGATCGCGAAGTGCGCCTGAAGGATGCCTACATCATCAAATGCGAAAGCGTCGTGAAAGACGCAGACGGCAATGTGACCGAACTGCGCTGCACGTACGACCCCGATTCCAAGACAGGCGGCCCCACGGCAGGACGTAAGATTAAGGGCACGCTGCATTGGGTGGATGCCGCCACAGCTCTAGGCTGCGAGGTGCGTCTGTACGACTACCTGCTGCTGGACGGCGAGGGAGACTTCACCGAACGCATGAACAATGAATCGCTCAAGGTGCTGCAGGGCGCGCTGATCGAAAGTGCGGGCGCGGATGCCGCCGTGGGGGACAAGTTCCAGTTTCTGCGTCAGGGCTATTTCTGCATGGATTCCGACAGCACACAAGGCCGTCCGGTGTTCAACCTGATTGTGAGCCTAAAGGACAGCTACCGCCCGCCGGAAAGTTAACCCGGCTTTATATTTTGGAGGCTCTGCCTCCAAACCTCCGCTTAAGGAGCAAGCCCCTTAAGAATCCCACAGGGAAATGCCGACGGCATTACCCGAATCTTTTGCTACTTTTCTTAAAGAAAAGTAGCAGGAACCCTCGTAAAAAGGCTTCATAGCCTGAGCACTTTGTGCCCGGCGCAAGCCGTAGCACAGCCTATACAGAATAGTGAGGAAACCTAAACATGAGTCAAGTCAGAACCAGATTCGCGCCCAGCCCCACAGGCTATCTGCATATCGGCGGATTGCGCACCGCGCTGTACGCGTGGCTGTTCGCCCGCAAACATAATGGCGTGTTCATACTGCGCATCGAAGATACCGACACCCAGCGCGAGGTAGAGGGCGCGACAGACGTGATTTATAACACGCTGCGCCAGACAGGGCTGTATTACGACGAAGGTCCTGATGTGGGCGGCGCATACGGTCCGTACATACAAAGCGAGCGGCGCGGTATATACAAGGACTACGCCAATCAGCTGATCGAACGCGGCGCGGCCTACCGCTGCTTTTGCACCAAGGAGCAGCTCGCCGAAGCGCGTGCCGCCGCCGAAGCGCGCGGCGAAACGTATACGTACGACAAACACTGCCTGCACCTGCCGGCGGAGGAGATACAGCGCAAGCTGACCGCGGGGGAGCCGTACGTCATCCGCCAGAACATACCGCGCGACGGAGAGACCACCTACACCGACGCGGTGTTCGGCGACATCACGGTACCCAACAGCGATCTGGACGACAACGTGCTGCTCAAGGCAGACGGCATGCCTACCTACAACCTCGCCAACGTGATTGACGACCACCTGATGGGCATCACGCACGTGATCCGCGGCGTGGAATACCTGTCGTCCACACCGAAATACAACCACCTTTACCGCGCAATGGATTGGGAGATACCGCAGTACATCCACCTGCCCGTGGTCATGAAGGATAAGCAGCGCAAGCTGAGCAAACGCCACGGCGACGCATCCTTCGACGACTTTCTGAAAAAGGGCTACCTCAAGGAAGCGATATTGAACTACATCGCGCTGCTTGGGTGGAGCCCCGGCACCGAGCAGGAGATATTTACGCTGGATGAGCTGGCGGAAGCCTTCTCGCTGGACGGGCTGTCCAAATCCTCCGCGATATTCGATGTGGAAAAGCTGACATGGATGAACGCGCAATATATCCGCGCCCTCTCCAAAGAGGCTTTTATCGAACAGGCCATGCCGTATTTCGAACAGGCAGGCGTTTCCCATTTCGATCTGGCACTGATCGCCGAGCTGATACAGCCCCGGCTGGAGCGCATGGACGAAATACCCGGCAAGCTGGGCTTTCTAACCGCACTGCCGGATTTTAGCGCCGAGCTGTATACCCACAAGAAGATGAAGACGGATGCCGAAGCCGCAAAGCCCGTGCTGCATTCCGCGCTGACACTACTGGAGCAGCAGGAAGACTATTCGCTGGAAGCGCTCAAGGAATCGCTGGCGGCGCTGGTTACGCAGTTGGGCTTGAAGAACGGACAGGTGCTGTGGCCGCTGCGCATCGCTATCACCGGTACCGAGGTCACGCCGGGCGGTGCGGTGGAAGCCGCGTGTCTGCTGGGCAAGGATGAAACGCTGCGCCGGCTGCGCCAAAGCCTCAGTGCGCTAGGCTAATCGCGGATAAAGAAATCATGGCAGCAGTGCCTGCATAACGAAAACAACTGCAATTATTGTTCTTTGCCAATTCGGCATCAGCAACGGTGATTGCAGTTTTTATTTATTGCTCCATTTGCCTTTTTTGTCTGCGGCGACAAGCCTCTCCCGCACCTGCCATGCTGCGCCTTTCCGACAAAAGTACGCGGCTCAGCGTTTACCCTTGATTTTTTCAGGATAATATATAATAATGTTCCAAGCGACATATTGGGGAGTTGACTGAACATGGATTTATTGCAGATAGAGAAAAAGTGGCAACAGAAGTGGGAAGAAACACAGCTGTATAAGTTCAACCGCGACCGCGTGGACAAAAAGAAATACATACTTGAGATGTTTTCGTATCCGTCCGGCGCGCGCTTGCACTTGGGTCACTGGTACAATTACGGTCTGTCCGACACCTACGCGCGCTTTTTGCGCATGCAGGGCTATGAGATATTCCAGCCGATGGGCTTCGATGCCTTCGGTCTTCCGGCGGAAAATTACGCCATCAAAACGGGCATTCACCCAGAGGATTCCACGCTGACCAACATCGAGACGATGGAAAAGCAGCTTAAAGCAATGGGCGCGATGTTCGATTGGGACTACGAGATCAAAACCTGCCTGCCGGATTATTACCGGTGGACGCAGTGGTGCTTCTTGCAGCTTTATAAGAAGGGCTTGGCATACCGCAAGGCCGCGCCTGTCAATTGGTGCGAGGGCTGCAACACCGTGCTTGCCAACGAGCAGGTGGTGGACGGCGGCTGCGAACGCTGCCACACGCCCGTCAAGCGCAAGCACTTAACACAGTGGTTTTTCAAGATCACCGACTATGCCGAGCGTCTGCTGCAGAATCTCGACAAGCTGGACTGGCCGGAAAAAACCAAGATGATGCAGCGCAACTGGATTGGCAAATCCACCGGCGGCGAGATCACGTTCCAGCTGGAATCGGGCGAATCCTTTACCGTGTTCACCACCCGTGCTGATACGCTGTTTGGCTGCACCTATGCGGTGCTCGCGCCGGAGCATCCGCTGACCCTTCAGATCACCACCGACGAGAACAAGAAAGCCGTCGAGGAATACATCGACTATGCGGCGCGTGCCAGCGAGATCGACCGTCTGTCCACCACGCGTGAGAAAACAGGCGTGTTCACGGGCGCGTATGCCATCAACCCCATCAACGGACGGCGCATCCCTGTGTACGCGGCAGACTATGTGCTGGCGACCTACGGCACAGGCGCTGTGATGGCGGTGCCCGCTCACGACGAGCGCGACTTCGAATTTGCGACTAAATATGGTCTGCCCATCGAACGCGTCGTTGCGGGTCTTGAGGGTGAGGACGACACGCTGCCCTATGTTAATTACGGCGTATTGGTCAACAGCGAAGAATTTTCCGGTCTGCCGGTGGAAGAGGGCAAAAAGGCGATACTGGAGAAGCTGGCGTCTCAGCAAAAAGGCGGCTTCAAGATCAATTACCGCCTGCGCGACTGGCTGATTTCCCGCCAGCGCTACTGGGGCACGCCCATCCCCATCGTTTACTGCGAACACTGCGGCGAGGTGCCGGTGCCCGAGAGCGAGCTGCCGGTGCGCCTGCCATACGACGTCGATTTTACGCCGGACGGCACATCTCCGCTGCTCAAATCCAAAACGTTCCTGAACGCCACCTGCCCGAAGTGCGGCGGCCCCGCCACGCGCGATGCCGACACGATGGACACCTTTGTCTGCTCATCGTGGTATTTCCTGCGCTACCCGGACAGCCAAAACAGCGAGAAGCCGTTCGACACCGAGTGGATCAACAAGGTGCTGCCGGTGGATACGTATATCGGCGGTGCGGAGCATGCCTGCATGCATCTGCTGTATGCCCGCTTCTTCACGATGGCGCTGCACGACATGGGTTATGTCAACTTCGACGAGCCGTTCACCCGCCTTGTTCATCAGGGTGTGATACTGGGGCCGGACGGAGCCCGCATGAGCAAGTCGCGCGGCAACGTCATCTCGCCCGACGCTTACATCCAGCAATACGGCAGCGACGCGCTGCGCACTTACCTCGGTTTCGGGTTCTCGTACATCGAGGGCGGTCCGTGGAACGAGGACGGCATCCGTTCGGTGCACAAGTTCTTAGAGCGCGTCGAGCGTCTGGTCAACCGCGCCAGCCAAGTATCGGCCTCCGGCGAGCAGGGCAAGCGTGAGCTGCTGTACGCGATGAACTACGCGATCAAACACGTGACGGCCGACATCGAGATATTCCAGTTCAACACATCCATCGCGCGCATCATGGAGTTCGTCAACGCGTTTGCGAAGTATCTGGACGCCGCGCCCGACAAGGACGTATCTGCACAGGCAGCGCGCGTGCTGGTCAAGCTGCTGGCACCGTTCGCGCCGCATTTTTGCGAGGAGCTTTGGGAGCAGCTGGGCGAGGCGTACTCCGTGTTCAACCAGCCGTACCCCGTCTGCGACGAATCCGCGCTGGTGCTGGATACCATCGAGATGCCGCTTCAGGTCAACGGCAAGGTGCGCGCCCGTTTCAATATCCCCAACGGCGCCACCGCCAAGGAGATCGAGGAGCAGATCATGGCAACGCCCGAGCTGGTCGCCTGCTTTGAGGGCAAGGCGGTCAAGAAGGTGATCATTGTGCCCGGCCGCATCGCCAACAT
This sequence comes from Bacillota bacterium, assembly GCA_023415795.1. Classification (GTDB taxonomy): domain Bacteria; phylum Bacillota; class Clostridia; order Christensenellales; family SZUA-584; genus SZUA-584. Next base: position 26,342 of record JAEZJG010000007.1, read on the forward strand.
CGTGGTGGGGTAAGATAATACCAGAAAAGAAAGTAAGGGATCCTCTTCTTTTCTTGAAGAAAAGAAACAAAAGACGTAAGAAATGCCTTCGCGAAGGCATTTCTTTGATGGAATTCTCAAGGGATGCATCCCTTGAGCGGTGGTGTGGAGGCAGAGCCTCCACGGTCTTAGGCCTTATCAAAAGTCCAAAGCGGCAGCTAAAACGGTTGCCGCTTTTTTTGTTCTGTGATACAATGCGCGGGACGGGTTTTAAACCCCGCCGGACAGTTCGTAACCATCCTGTCCTAAAATAAAACTAAGGAGGCCGGGCTAAAACCATGCCCGGGCGGATATCATACAGATATCTGCACACAACTAAAACACATGAACAAAAAGCTGCTCACGCCGCGCTTCCTTTCGGAGGCCGGTATCATCGCCGCGCTGTACTTTGCGCTCACCATGGCCAGCATCCCCTTAAGCTACATGACTCCTCAGGTGCGTATATCAGAAGCGCTGTGCGTGCTGCCGCTGTTCACACCCGCCGCTATACCGGGTCTGTTCATCGGCTGCTTGCTGTCCAACCTCGCCGGCAGTCCGCTGGGTCCGTACGATATACTGTTCGGCTCGCTGGCAACACTGACCGCCGCCGTCGCCGCACGCAATATCCGCCCCAAATGGCTGGTGCCGCTGCCCGCAGTCGCCATCAACGCATTTGTGGTGGCCGGCATACTGCAATACTATCTGGGCATTCTATACTGGGAATCGGTATTGTGGGTGGCTGCCGGGCAGGCCATCGCCTGCTATGTGCTGGGCCTGCCGCTGTTGCTCACGTTGGAAAAACAAAAGGACAGGTTATTTAAAAATGCCAGAATCGGAAAGCAGTCCGAATAAAAAATCAAGCGCCAAAACCCTTTGGCACCTGTTCATTATCTTCTTCAAAGCGGGCACGTTCACATTTGCGGGCGGCCTTGCCATGCTGCCCGTCATCGAAAAGGACGTCGTGGAAAAATTCGCTCTGATGCCAAAGGACGAATTTCTGGAATATGCGACATTGTCGCAAACGCTGCCCGGCGTCATCGCGCTCAATTGCGCGGCGTTCGTAGGGCGGCGGGCCGCTGGCTTTCTGGGCATGGTGATTGCGGGCTTTGGAGCCACTTTTTCCGCGTTCGTACTCATGCTTCTCGCAACGATTCTGCTGCAGTTCATCCCACAGGAAGGGGCCTTTGCGGGCGCGTTCCGCGGCATACGAGCGGCCTCCGCCGCACTGATACTTGCAGCCGCATTCGCGCTGGGCAAACACAATATCAAAGGCGCTTTTTCCATCGTCGTGATGCTGGTCGCATTTGCACTGGTGCTGTTCGGAAATGTCGGTGCGCCTCTGGTGATACTGGCTGCCGGCACGGCGGGTTGCCTATACCAGTGGATTAAGAACCGCCGCAGGGGGGGCGCCGTATCATGATGCTTATCGAATGCCTGCGCCTTTTATATACGTTTTTCATCATCGGTGTCACCGGATTTGGCGGCGGTTACGCGATGATGTCCATGATCATCACGGAGTCCGCCAAGTTCGGCATCACCACCGCGCAGCTGGCCGATCTCAACGCGCTGGACATGGTGGTCCCCGGCCCCATTGCGATCAACTCCGCCACCTTTGTCGGCTATCTTCACGCAGGCTTTTGGGGCGCGCTGGCCGCAACCATCGGCGTCGCGCTCCCCTCCTTCATCATCATCGTGATAGTCATGCGCTTTATCGTGCGTTACCGGGAAAACCGATTGGTGGGCGGCTTTCTTTCCGGCATCAAACCCGCGGCTGTGGGCCTGATCGCCGCGGCGGCGCTTACCATCGGCTCTGGCGTATTGCTTAATCCCGGTGGGAGTCTCACGAATCTGTTTTCCGATCCGCTGGGCACCCTGTCGCTGCCGCTCATCGGCATATTTGCCGCCGTCGCCGTTGCCAATATCCGTTTCCGTGTCAATCCCATATTGCTGACCATCATCGCCGGCGTCATCGGCGCGCTGTTTCTGGGCTAGCCACCCTTTGAACGTGTCCGACATCCGCTTATACCAAAACCACCAGCTGCTAAGCAGATAGTAAACTCTCCGGCTCGCCAGCTTCACCGTCACCGCAAGCAGCAATAGCCTTCGCTTTAATTATCTTGTACTTTCCAGCCATTGAACAGAAATAGCCGGCATAACGTGGGGTGTTCTCCGTAATAAAATTAAAGCACGCAGCTTGAGGGCATGGCAAATGTACTGACCGCTCGCGCAGTATCTATTTTTAGCATGTCTCCAAATTCGCTGTCAGCGCACGGTCAACGCTGAAATAGTAAGCGCCCTCGCCGATCAGCTCCGTTACGCCCGCAATATCGAGCCTTCTCTTCACATCCTGCCGCAGCCCGCAAATGTTCACGCAAACGCCAGCGGACACACACTCATTGACAACATCCAGCATAACCTCTGCCCCGGTGGAATCGATCGCCGAAACGCCGCGCATCGAGAATATGAGCCGCTTAGAGCTTTCGATGTCCACGCGCACCTGATCAAACAGCTTTTCCGCACTGCCGAAGAATAGCGGCCCCGTCAGGTAGATCACAGTGGTTCCCGCATGCACCGGCTCCACATCCTGAAGGCAGTTGTGCAGCAGCTCGTTTTTCACCTTGGATGAGGTCACCTCCAGCTTCGACGAGATAACCACAAACACGAACGCGGAGAACACCACACCGATGATAATCGCAATGGTCAGATCGAAGGTGACCGTCGCCACCAGCGTAATGCCAAATTTGAGGATAGCGCCCCAGTTGCGCTTTGAAAACATGTTTTTGATGGCCGGCCACTCGTTCATCCGCCACGCCGTCATAATCAGCACACCCGCCAGCGCCGCATACGGAATGCTCGCCATCACGCCGCTGAGTAAAAACATCGAAGCCAGCAGCATCAGCGCGTGTATAATGCCCGTCAGACGCGTTTCGCTGCCGGATTTAATGGCGACGCTGGTGCGCGCAATGGCGGCGGTCGCCGGTATGCCGCCAAAAAAGGGCACGATCATGTTGCCCACGCCCTGCGCGATCAGCTCCTGATCCGCATCAAACGTGCCGCCCGGCTTCATCCTCAGTGCGCTGGTGCCGCAAAGCAAGCTTTCCACCATGCCAAGCGCCGCGATCGAGATGGCAGGGGAGATCAGCACCGGCAGGTCCACGGGCTGCACCATCGTAATATCCAGCCGCACTTCGGGCAGCAACGTTGTGGGTATCGCCCCAATCGTATCCACAGGCAGCTTGAAAATGGTGCTGATCAGCGTCGCGGCGATGATGCCCACAAGCGACGCGGGCACAATGGCGTTCAGCCGCTTCGGCCACAGCAGCATCGTGGCGATCACAATCGCGCCGATCAAAACGGGCTGCCACGCTACATGAAAGCCCAGCTCGCCGTAGGAAATCAGCTTGTCGATCACGCTCTCTCCGGCAGAGGCCGTGCCGAAAAAATTATCGATCTGCCCCAGCGCGATGATCACCGCAATACCCGATGTAAACCCTGTGATCACCGGGCGTGGTATCACCGTCACCAGCCTGCCCAGCTTCAGCAGCCCCGCCAGCAGCAAAATCACACCCGCCATCAGGCTCACAATAAAAACGCCGTTTAGCGAATACTTTGAGACAATGGGTATCAGCACCGCCGTCATCGCCCCGGTGGGTCCCGATATCTGATACGATGCGCCGGATAACATGCTGATGACAATACCCCCAATGATCGCGGTAATCAAGCCGGCAGCCGCGTCCGCACCGCTGCTGACGCCAAACGCCAGCGCAAGCGGCAAAGCCACCGCCGCCGCCGTCAATCCCGCCATCATATCCTTCGTAAAACGTTTGGAGTTATAACCCTGAAATTCTGCTTTTAAAATGTGCTTATAACGACTAATCAAAACTTATGTCCCACCCCGTGTGCAAAATACCCGCAATTCTACAATGCATGCAGAGTTTTGTCAACAGGCAATGATAATTTCACTGCTGTCATGAGTTCCATCCCATCCGCGTATAAATAACGGACACTGGCAAAAGAGGTAATGCGATGTATATTGAAAGCGCGGTCATCGGCGTGGTGGTGGGGGCTCTTGGCACCATTGCCGGCGGTCTGCTGGCGATGCTCATCGGCAAGCATGTGAAGGAGCCGCGCCCCTTTCTCGCGTTCGCGGGCGGCATGATGGTGGCCGTGGTGTTCTTCGACATACTGATCGAAAGCACCCAGCTTGCAGGCGTGCCCGTCATGCTCGTCGGCGCAGCGGCGGGCGGCATATTCTTCGCCGTGGCCGCACCTCTTTTCTCGCACGACGATTCGCCCACCATGTACCAAATGGGCATATTCGTGTTGGTAGGCATTACGCTGCACAACCTGCCCGAGGGTCTCGCCATAGGCTCGGCGCTGATGGAAAATCAAAGCATGGCGCTCTCGCTCGCGCTGCTGATGTTGGTGCACGATGTGCCCGAGGGCGTCGCCGTGTGCCTGCCGCTGCGCCTGTCCGGCATGCCCGTGCGCCGTGTGTTCGTATACGCCTTTATTACCGCCATCCCCACCGCCTTGGGTTCAGTGCTGGGCACCGCCGTGGGTGCTATCTCGCGGGAAATGATCGCAGGCTGCATGGCCTTCGCCGGCGGAGCGATGCTCTTCATCTCCCTGCGCGAGCTCATCCCCGCCGCGGGCAAACAAAAAGCGCTTCCCGCGCTGCTTGGCCTTGCCGTCGGCTTCCTGATGACCACAATCGTTTGAAACTATCACTTGTTGGAGGCGCTGCCTCCAAACCTCCGCCCAAGGGACGCGTCCCTAAGAATCCCACAAGAAATGCCTTCGGCATTACAACATTTATATAAGCTCTACTGTATTTGGCTTGCAAATCAGTCGTCAACAATCATTGATTTATAAACAAACATATCTTTCATGTATTCTGCTACATCAAATATATCTTTATTATTTATAACAACTCTAGATCGTTTACCAGGATACTCTGAGGACATTAAATCCCTTGGTATAATCAAATTATCAGTCTTTGCAATATCATATTTATCCAATAGTCCAATGTGCTTATTAACCTCATTACTAAAAATATAAATTGTTTTATATTTTGCAATGAAAATTTCATCACCTGTGACGTGTGATCTTATCCCGAATTGAGACATTCCGTCATTAAAAAGGATCTCACCAAATTGATTAAATACTTCATTTAGTTTTTCTTTGGTTTGAACATCAATGTATAGTAATTCAGCTTTAAATGGACCTTTTGTGAACGAATTCGGTTTGTATTTTTCTTTTAGCGGTTTCTTTATTATAAGATAGATCGGTTCCAATAGACTTGATATAAACTCATTAACAATCGGCTTTAGTCTTTCAAAACTTATATTGAATACGATTTGGTTGTCGCTGATAGAATATTCTTCTTTAATTCTTTCGGGGAATGGAATGAATACTCCAGATGCCGTATTAAACATCTCGTCCTACCTCCCATCCAAACAATTTTCTGAGTTTGAAGTGACACAATTCCCATAAAACTTCCTCCTTAATAGTGCTAAGGAAATGCGCAGCATTTCCGATAACTCTTTTGCTTCTTTTCTTTAAGAAAAGAAGCGGGAGTATGAGGGCAGCGCCCTCATGGTTTTACGTAACAGAAACCTCGACGTCACGTCGCCGCCGTCACCACGCCGCCCGCCACCGTAAACACCGCACCGGGCGCGTTCTTCACCGGAACAGCGGTGGTGATAAAGCACTGCGCCCCCTTGATGCGCATCAGCAGCGCCGCCTGCCGCGCCTCGTCCAGCTCCGAGAACACATCGTCCAGCAGCAGCACAGGGCTCTCGCCGAAATCCGCCCGCGCAATATCGAACGTCGCCAGCTTGAGCGACAGCATCGCCGTGCGGAGCTGCCCCTGAGACGAGTAGCTCCTTATCTCCGCGCCGCCCAAAGAGACCGAAAAGTCCTCCCGGTGCGGCCCGTACAGGCTAAACCCCTGCTCTATCTCGGAAGTGAGCGACTTATCCATCTTGTCGAACAACGCCTGCCGGATGTCCGGCCCCGATGCGCTGCTGCGATACTTGAGCTCCAGCGCTTCGCCGCCCGACAGCTCCTTGTGGATATCGCGCCCCACCTGCTGCAAACGCCCCAAAAACGCCTGCCGTGCCTTAATGATCTTCTCGCCATGCGCCGCCAATTGCTCGTTGTATATTGTCACCAGCTTTTTAAGCTGATGCTCCGCCATGCGCGATTTGAGCAAAGCATTTTTCTGCGCCAAAGCCTTGCCGTAATCCTGCAGCTCGTAAAAGTAAGCCGGATGCAGCTTGGATATCTCCATATCGATAAACCGCCGCCGCAGCGAGGGAGACTCCTTGAGCGTCTTCAAATCCTCCGGGCAGAACACCACCGCGATGAAGTTGCCGAACAGCTCGCCCATCTTGCGCACCGGCTGCGCGTTCACCTTCAGGCTCTTCTTCTCCGCCGCGGATATCAGCGCCTCAATCTGCATGGCGCCCTGCCGCGTGCTGATACCGCCCTTGATGTACGCCGTTTCGCCGCCGTCCCGTATGCACTCCGCGTCCTTCTGCGTACGGAAAGACTTACCGTAGCTCAAAAAGCCCACAGCCTCCAGTATGTTGGTCTTTCCCGCGGCATTGCGCCCCTGCAATATATTGATCCCCTCCGCAAACTGAGCGGTCAGGCTCGTATAGCTTCTGTAGTTTTTCAGCATCAGGCTGCTTAAATACATGCGTCGCTCCTCATCATCCCACGGGCATTGTGTAAAACCAGATCGCGCCCCAAACGTTCACCGCGATGCCCACTGCCGCCAGCACCAGCGGCAATGCCGCCGCGCCGCGCTTTTGTATGCCGTCCTTGTAAGCCGTGTCATCCCCGACGATCACCAGCATAAACGGCAGCATGTCCACCAGATACCGGCTGCCAAACTGCCAGCCGCCCATCGTCTTGTGCGCCAGCGTCAGCAGTATGTGCGTCAGCAGACACAACACATAAATCAGCTTCTTGGCGCCAAACCGCCCGCGCGCCAAACTCACCGCCACCAGCACATACGCCGGATTCACCAAAAAGAACAGCGTGCCGTTAAACCGCGGCCAGAACCCGATGTCGCCCGTTCCCGGCAGCTTTAATATCTCCAGCAGGTTAGGCCAAATATACTGTAAACCAAACTGATCCGCCTCTTGAAACTCCGGCAGATAGTTGTGTCCAAACTCAAACAGGCTGCCAAAGCGGGCGTAATTGTATAACGCCGCTGCCAAGCCCGCCGCCGCCAAAGGCAGCACATAGGGGAGGCACCGCGCCATCGTCACCGCAAAGCCGCGCCCGTCTCGAATGCGCTGATACAGCAGATACAGCAGCAGCGGCGCATACACCACGTTGAATGGGCGGCACGCAAACGCAATCCCAAGGCACAGAAAGGAGAACGCCCAGGCAGTCTTTTTGCGGCTGTCTATCAGCAGCACCGCCAGCACCGTGAAGAAAAACCCTTGAGTCTGCGCCGAAAACCACACCCAGCCCGTCACCGACAGATAAAACAGGTTGGAACCCAGCGTGAACAGCAGCGCAATCACCGCCGCGTTGAGCCCGCTCACTCCCTTGCGCATCAGCAGCCGGTAGACGATCACAAACGCGCCCAGCCCAAACAGCGTATTGGTAAGGTTGTCCGGCGTGCTCAGCCCAAAGATGGGGTAGAGCACAAACTGCACGACGGAAGGGAACGGGGGAAAGCTCACATAATAATGCCCGTCGAATATGGCCAGCTCCAGCCAATTCACATTCTCAGGCAGATAGGTGCGCCCTTCCCACCAGCTCTGCGCCTGCCGCGTATACGAGTCGTAATCGCTGTGCGACAGCACGCCCTGTCCGTTGACGCCGTACAGCAAAACATACGCGCACAAAAGCATTGCCAGCGCGATAAAGAAGTGATATGTGTACCGCTCCCGTTTGTTTTCCATATTGACCGTATTTTATCACGCCGCACCGCAAAAGAGAAGACGCTAAGGCACAACTCCCCTCATGCCGTAAGACTTTAGCATAAGGGGAGTTCTCATTTAAAGGCTGGCCAGCTTGTCGAGTGGAAACGGCGGCGCAGACAGCGGCTTCACTGCAATGGACATCAGCAGCATCGGATTATCGTCTGCCGCCACGCGGTTCGAGCTCAAAGCCCCGCACAAGCGGCATCTGTGAATAATCGCCCATTCGCCTCCTTTTCGCACCCACACGCTGACCGGGTCCATGACGCCGCGGCACAAGGCCGCCCTGTCGCCCGGCTTAATGTCCACATGAACACTGCACAAGCAGTGCGGGCAATGGTTGCGGTGCCGGCTGCCCGCACCGTCCGGTATAACCAGCATTCCGCACGCTTTGCACACATAGCTTTCCTCACAGGCGAAATGCCGATAATCCACCTTCGGCGCACCCTTCTTGCCTTCGGTCGCCATTGGTATGTTACCCGCCATCTTCTGATACGCATCGTAGCGTTCTCTTCTCAGTTGTCCGGTGCGCAGCCCTTCAACAACCTGACAGTCGTCTTCATAAACATGCGTGCAGCTTCCAAACCGGCACTGCTCTGCCAACCGCGCTATCTCCACAAACACCGCGTCGCGCTCTTGCTGCGTTATACCCGCTAAAGAAAAGCTCCGGAACCCCGGCGTATCAATCAACCGGGTATTATGCGCACCGGCATACAGCATGGTCATATGCGTGCTTGCTGCTGCACCTTTGCACGTTCCCTCTGCGCCCAATCGCTTTACTACGCTGTTGATCAGCGTTGTTTTTCCGCTGGATCTGTCGCCCACCACAGCCGTGGTTTTCCCCTTGACCGCCTGAACCAATTCTTCATTAGCCTCATGCGAGGCTCCGTACAATACCAAATCCGTCACATTGCGATACAAATCCAGTTTTTCAGCCACCGTTGCCTTGGCATTCTCGCCAATCAGATCGCACTTGCTGACAAATACGCTCACCGATATGCCCGCCCGCTGGGCAGCAATAATGGCGGCTTCCAAAAATCCCGCCTGATTGATTGTATAATCCGCCGTGACGATAGCCAGCAAATGCTCAGCATTAGCCGCAATCAGTATCTCCTCGCCCAAAGTTCGCCTGTCTCCGCGGTAAAGGGCTGATTTCCGGGGCAATATGCCCAGCAGCTTATATTGATCCGGGCTGGCTAGCCCCACTTCAACTTCATCGCCCACTGCCAAAGAGTTTTTGCCGGATATAAGCGCGCCGGGAACAATACAACCGATCAATTCTCCCGCTGACAACACCTGACACTGCTTATTCATTATACTGACGACGACAGCCCTGAAGCCCTTATTACTGATCATCAAGCCATTGCCGTTATTCTGTTTATGTTTCATTTTGATTCCCCTAGTTTTTTGTTTGCTGATAATATGAAATAAACTTTGAGTACTGTCAGCAAGCACAAAAAAACCGCATGGCATTGTTCGCCTGCGGTTGGGAAGTCACTATAATAAAACCTATTTGGTTAATTAACCGTATTTCCTCGGAGGCTGTATGCCGACAGTACTCTATATGCAATTACCCTGATTCTCAATAATGCCGACATCAAAACATCCTTTCCTGTTAATTATTACACTGGCAATAATACCAAGTGCTCTTTCGCTTGTCAATATCCAATGCAGTCCTTTGATCATAAGGCTTTTTCGCATTGCCGTTCCTCAGCTGCGGCTAGACGTTTCCATTAAAGAATGCTTCTCATGCTTGCTCATATATTAATCTTCTTCATTCTCCCCATATCTCAATGTATCTCCCATCCACTCGTTTCTAGGCCGCCATTTTAATCCCTTTGCTGAAATCCATGTTATTTCTTTACTTTGAGGATCATTAATATCCCAGCCTTCACCATCCGCCCAATAAATAACTCCATCTATAATCTTTAACGTTGCTTCATAAATATCATTTAAATAGCTAGGTTGTGAACCAACAAGATTAAATCGTTGTACTTTACTAAAATACAACTCAACTGCTGTAATTCCGTCAGCCCAATGACCTTGAAATAATACCTTAGCATCAGTAACCCCTCTTCCGGGGTGCGTCTCATTATTGACTGTATAACAGCTGTTCCAAAGATGAACTTCTCTTAAGCATCCATCATGCCATCCATACAGAATGTTTTTATAAAGATTATCTAGTTCAGCTTCCGTGGTTATATCTATCCATTTCATTTGACTTGCCTCCCTGAAGGTGTTTGTGGCTTCACAGCAACCCGATCAATTCCTCCCGTATCCCCGCATAATGCGCCATCGTGATACCAAAGTCCATCTGCTTATATGTCCACGCCGCTCGCCCAATGCCGTGCTTCTCAAAAAGCCTGTGCATGTCGCGATACCACCGCAGCGTTCCATCCACCGGCGCCTGGTCGATCACACCATATTCGCCGCAATACAGCGCAGCCCCTTTGCGCTCAGCGGCTTCAATGGCCTCCATAAACATGGCTTCCAAAAGCTCTTCGCCCATCTCCTGCACGCCGCACCGAAATATCTGGCTCGCCTTTTCGCCGATGATGTCATACGCCCGTCTGTAATCGTCCATCGTTGCGGGATAGTTGATTTCAAAATCGCTGGGCATCTCCTCTACCCAATACGCTTTCTGATGCGTCAGCGCGAACGGCTCGTAGAAATGGAAGGTATACACCACGTTCTCGTCATACGGTGCATCCAGCAATCCCACACCGCGCACGCTGTTCCATTGTATGCCCCCGATGATGACGGGCGTTTTGGGCGCGTGCTTTCGTATCGCCTCCACGGCGCGGCGCGACAGCGCGTTCCATGGACCGCTGTTCTCCTCCTCCACAATCTCGTTCAGCAGTTCAAACACAACCGTATCCTGCTCGCTTGCATACCGCGACGCAATCCGTTCCCACAGACCAACAAAACGGCTTTGCAGCGGCTCACTCGAAAACAAGCTGTTTTCTTCGCCAAACGCATCGTTGAACGAATATCCGGCTGTTTTGTGCAGATCGATAATCATTCGCAGTCCGTGCTTTTTGCACCATGCCAGACAGTTGTCGATGTATTGATAGCCGTCCTCCTTGTGCGCACCATCCTGCGTTTCTATCAGCTCATAATCAATCGGCAGCCGCACATGATCCAGCCCCCAAGAGGCTATCGTCTTAATATCCTCCTCTATAATAAAGCTGTCGTAGTGCTGCTTTTCGTGGTTACATTGCGACAGCCACCCGCCAAGATTGATGCCTCTGCGAAATCCGTCTATCGTTTTCACCGCTCCGCCGTCCTTTCACTCATTCATCTAACTGCAATATACCAAAAAACCTCATCCCTGCCAATTGCAAATTACTTTAACATCCACTGTCACACCCCGTCATGCGGAGTGTAGCGAAGCATATAGCAGCTTTTGCACAACAAAAAAGAGAACGCATTGCATTCCCTTGATAAGCCCCAAAATGTCATTCCGAGCTTGCGAGGAATCCCCTGTAAGGTTCTTTGCAGAAGAGAATCCCTCATGTACGATTCAGTATCAGCCCCATCGCATTGGCAGATGGGGCTTCTCTATGAAAACGAATAAAAAATCGCTTGAATATTGTTTTACTCTCTTGCTATTTCACATAGATGTGCGTGCTGAGCGCCTTCCCCGAAACGATGTCCTCAATCCGGCTGCTGGCCCGTGCGATATACACATGCGTGCCGGCCTTGGCGGGCTCCAGCGAATACTTCAGCTTCGCACCCGCGCCGTTCGCACCCGCTCGCGACGCTCCCTGACAGCACTCAATCGCCTCCGCCACGTTGCGCTCCAGCTCCTGGGGCGTTGCGCCGGATATCTCGCGTATCAGCGTCGACGGATCGCTGGGCACCTCGTAGATGCCGTCCACCGAGGTCAGCAGCACCAGCGTGCCCGCCTTCACCAGCATCGCAATCACTGCCGCCGTTTCGTCGTTATCCACACACTCCACCACGCTATGCCCGTTGCCGATGCGCTTGAGCTCCATCTTGCGGTTTTCCTCGCTGGACACGGGATCGTTATAGTTGATGATGGGGATGGCGTTCTGCGACGGCGCGCGCTTGAGCAGCCGCAGTATGTGCTCACGCTTCTCCGCATCGTTGAAATGGCTGTGCTCCACCAGCATCTGCCGCACCGAATACGCGGGGCTCACAAACCGACGGTAGTTCTCCATCAGTATTGCCTGCCCCTGCGCGGCGTAATCCGTCTTTACATCCTCCACATCACCTGCCAGCTCCATGCCGCCGTTGCGCTTCATATAATCGATGCGCCCGATTTCCGTCGCGCCGGAGCTCACCAGCAGCATGCCGGGGCGCAGTGCGGCGGACAGCCGGGAGAATATATTGTAGTCGATGTCCCCGTCCTCATGACGTATCAGCGCCATCGATCCTATTTTGACAACGATGTCATATATGCTGTTCAAGGTAATCTCTCCTGTTCCGATTGATAATTTACGATAGCCTATCGTTTCGGTTTTTCTTAAACAGTTTATAGTATAATGACAGCATAAGCAAAAGTAAAGCCGCATATACTCCCGTTTCGCTTGTCTGTCAGGCTTTGCGGCAAGCCAAAACTTGTGCTGATCCACGCGCTCTTTGGGTTGATTTATTTTCTTTCGTTTGGTATGCTTTTAGTAAAGCAAATCGCGCGCGCACTGCGCATTATAGTTAGGGGAGCTTGCATGACAATAGCCATCGGATGCGATCACGGCGGTATCGAACTCAAAACGGTCGTCATCGATCACTTACAACAGCAAGGCAAGGAAATTTGCGACTTTGGGGCGCACAGCTGCGACTCAAGTGATTATCCGGACTACGCCGTTCCCGTCTGCGAGGCAGTGCTGTCCGGCAAAGCAGACTTTGGCATACTCATCTGCGGGACAGGCATCGGCATGTCCATCTCGGCCAACAAGATAAAAGGCATCCGCTGCGCCCTGCTGGGAGACGTATTCTCCGCCAAGGCCACGCGTTTGCATAACGATACCAATGTGATGGCCATGGGCGGCCGCGTTATCGGTCCGGGGCACGCGCTTGAGATCGTGGACGCATTTCTTGGCACCACGTTCTCTCACGAGCAGCGCCATCAAAACAGAATCGACAAAGTCATGAATCTGGAGAAGCGATAATCACTCGTTTCTCCTTATTTGCATAATCCCCCGCATCAAAGGTAAGATGGGACAAATAATCAATCGGAGGCATACAAATGGGCAAACTCGTCGTTATGGATCACCCGCTGATCCAGCACAAAATCTCGCTGATCCGGGATAAATCCACAGGCACCAAGGATTTCCGCGCTCTTGTGGAAGAGCTCGCGATGCTGATGGCTTACGAAGTCACGCGCGATCTTCCGCTGAAAGAGGTTGAAATAGAAACCCCCGTCGCCAAGGCTAAAACCAAGGTAATTTCAGGCAAGACCATCGGCATTGTGCCGATACTGCGCGCCGGTCTTGGCATGGTAGACGGCATACTGTCGCTCGTACCCGCCGCGAAGGTGGGGCACATCGGCCTCTACCGCGATCCCGAAACGCTCAAGCCGGTGGAATATTACTGCAAGCTGCCCACCGATGCCGCCGAGCGCGATCTCATCATTCTGGACCCGATGCTGGCGACGGGCGGCAGCGCCAATGGTGCCATCACGCTGCTTAAAGAACGCGGCATTACCAATATCAAGCTTGTTTGTCTGATAGCCGCGCCGGAGGGCATAAAAGCGGTTCAGGAAATGCATGGAGATGTCGATATATTTGTTGCAGCGGTGGACGAGATGCTCAACGACCACGGCTACATCGTTCCCGGTCTCGGAGACGCGGGCGACCGCCTTTTTGGCACCAAGTAAAAAAACAGTATCAGCGATAAAATAGAATAGCAGGAGATACGCGAATGGCGATGGATGTATTATCCGAAATCAGAGCGGCTGAAGAGAAGGCGCTGGAAACCCGGCGTCTGGCTGCTATTGCCGCTAAAGACGCGCTCAAGCTGGCCGAGCAGGAATACGCGCAGATTGCGGATACCGAGCTTACCACCGCTCGCCGCGATGCGCTGGCCAAGGTGGATGCCGCAAAGGCTGCCGCCAAGGCCGAGCTGGACGCTCAGCAGCAGCAGCGCTTGTCCGGCTGCGACGCGCTCAGGCAAAGCGCAGCGCAGCGGCTGGATAAAGCCGCGCAGGTCATAGTGGAGAGGATACTGAAATAGCATGGCGATTCTATCCATGGAAAGGGTCACGCTGATCGCACACGCGAGCAGCAGGCCCCAGCTTTTAAAAAAGCTCCAGCAGCTGGGCGCGGTCGAGGTTATCACCTCGGCTGCCGATGGTCTTGCGCTGTCCGCCGCACCGGAGTCGCTGGCTCGCCTTGAAGCGCGTCTGTCCGAGGTGCGCGAAGCGCTGGAGATCATCCGCCCGTACGACGACAGCAAGCAATCCTTCCTCACACCCAAACCGCCCATGACGCTGGCAGAGCTGGCGGATATGCCCTCGCGCCTTTCCGAAGCGGACGCTCTTGTCGGCAAGATCAAACAATTCGCGGACGATATGAGCGCGCTCAAGGCGCGCCGGCAACGGCTGAAGAACCGCATTGCAGCGCTTACCCCCTATACACATTTCGATGCCCCGCTGGAAAGCGTGGGTACCGGTCGTTACACCACCAGCCTTCTTGGGACCATCCCCGCCGACAGCGCGGAAAAATACGAAAAGATTCGGGAAGCCTATGCCCACACCGCCTGCTTTGAAACGCTGGGCGGCGGACGCGATGTTATTCCCATTTACGTCACGATGCACAAAAGCGTTCAGGAAGCGCTCGTCGGCGAGCTCAAATACCTGGGCCTGTCGGAAGCGTATACCAAAGAGCTGTCCGGCACTCCGGCAGATATCATCGCGGACGCACAGAGCGAAACAGCCGCCCTCGAAGCGGAGGCTAAAGAGTATGAGGAAATCGCCAAGGGCCTAGCCGCACAAAAAGCCGTGCTCAAGGCGATAGAAGACTATCTGCTGAATGAAATCTCCCGCGAAAAATGTATCGAGCAACTGGGCGCAACGAACTCCGCCTTTCTGCTGGAAGGCTGGGTCATTGCCGATGAAAAAGGTAAAATCGAATCCGCCGTACTGGAGGCGGCTCCCGAAGCGTATGTATCTTTCCGTTCGCCGACGGATGATGAAACGCCTCCCACTGCCACAAAAAACCCTAAAATTGTTGAGCCCTTTGAAGCCATCACCAATATGTATTCCTATCCGCAATACAGGGGGTACGACCCCAACAAGCTGATGGCAATTTTCTATTTCATCATTTTCGGTGCAATGATCGGAGACGCCGCCTACGGCGTCATTCTGACCATCGGCGCATATATCGTGCTCCGGCTCAAGAAGCCCACCGGCATGTTCCGTGCGGTCACCCGCGTCATCATGTTCTGCGGCATATCCACAGTGTGCTGGGGGCTGTTCTACGGCGCGGTGTTCAGCATTCCGGGTATCCCGGCCGTCATCAACCAGCTTGAGGGAGACGGCGCGATGATCTCGCTCGGCATATGCATTGGCATCGGCGTGCTGCACATCATGGTGGGCATAGGTATTGGCATCTATATGGATATCAAACGCGGCCAAGTTTGGGCGGCGGTCTTCGACCGCTTCACATGGATGCTGGTGATATTGGGCGGCATCATGATGCTGGTCGGTAAACCGGTCGGTCAGGTCGGCACATATATGGTCCTTGCCGGAGGTACAACGCTGCTGCTGACACAAGGACGCAGCAAAAAGGGCATCGTCCGCAAGGCCACGGGCGGCCTCGCAAGCCTCTATAATGTCACCGGTTATATCAGCGACATACTGTCCTATGCGCGCATATTCGGGATGGGCCTGTCCACTGGCGTTATCGCGATGGTTTTTAACACCATTGCCGGCCTGATGATGGGGGAATGGTACGGCTACGTGTTCGGCATTATCATCATGACAGTCGGCCATGTATTCAATATCGTCATCAACACCCTCGGCGCTTTTGTACATTCCGCAAGACTCCAGTACATCGAATTCTTCAACAAGTTCTATGAAGGAGACGGGCGGGCGTTCGTGCCGCTCGGTTTCGCAGTAAAGAATTACAGGCTGGAAGAATAAAATACGGTTTTATCAAAAATACAAACTGACGTCATTATCTAGTATACAGGAGGAAAGAGTATGGAATTTTTCGGTGAACACTTTGGCATGGTCATATCCACTTTTGGCGCTGCGCTTGCAGCCGGCCTGGCCGGCATCGGATCGGCCAAAGGTATAAGCCTCACCGGTCAGGCGGCCGCCGGACTCATCGCGGAAGATCCCGATAAATTCGGTCAGTCGCTGGTGCTGCAGCTGCTGCCGGGTACGCAGGGCGTTTACGGTCTGCTGGTTGGTTTTCTTATACTGCTCAACAACGGCGTTGTCGCCGGCGGTCCGATATCAGCAGCCCAAGGCTGGCTCTACTTCTTCGGCGGCATACCGGTAGGTCTTGTCGGTCTCACCTCCGCTATCCATCAGGGCCGTACCGCCGTCGCGGGTATCGCGCTCCTCGGAAAGCGTCCGGACGCACAAGGCAAAGCGATCACGATGGCGATACTGGTGGAAACCTACGCGGTGTTCTCGCTGCTCATCTCGATGCTGATCGTGCTACTCGGCAAAGCCGCTTAAGGAGCTGATAAAATGCCGGGCGCTGAAAAGCTGATAGAAAAAATACTGGCCGATGCCCAGCACGACGCAGAGTCCGTCTGGGCGGAAGCTGACGAAAAAAAGCAGGCAATGCGTGACAAATCCATGCGCGATATTGACCGACGCAAGGCAGAGATCGCGCACATGGCCGACGCTTCCATCGTAGAAGACAAAAAGCGTATGGCCGCTGTGTACGACCTGGAATACCGCAAGCAGCTGCTGTCCGCCAAGCAGGAGATGATGCAGCAGGCGCGCGCATTGGCGCTCTCCAAGCTGCGCGCTCTGGACGACGCTGCATACCTCAAGCTGATGAAGCAGCGCCTCATAGCCTGCGCGGCCTCCGGTACGGGCAGCATCGCCGTCGCGCCGGGCGAAACGCGGCTGAACGCGGCGTTTCTCGCGGATGTCAACGCGTGGCTGAAGCAGTCGGCGGGGCAGGGCAGCGTCACACTGCTTCCCGATCGGCGCGATATTAGTGGCGGCTTTGTCTACGTCAGCGGCGGCATGGAGATCGACGTGTCTCTGGAAGCGTTGCTGAACGAAGCGTGGCAGCAGTCCGAAACAGACGTCGCCGCCGTGCTTTTCGACTAACATGTGATGGGATAAAACATGGCTGAAACAAACAGCAGCTATCCTTTCGCCTCGGCTCGGGTCAAGGCGATTGAGAACAAGCTGATCACAAAAGAAAAGCTGAACCGGTTGATCGAGTCGAAGGACTACGACGCCGCTATGCGCCAGCTTGCGGAGTTTGGCTACGGCCAGTCCGCCGGTGCGTCCGGCAGCGGCTCGTTCGAAGCGCTCATCGCGCGCGAGCTCGCAGAGGCGGATGCGCTCTTAGAGGCGCTGTCGCCCAGCGATGTGTTCACCCGCATCATGCGCGCCGAGAAGGATTATTACAATATCAAGGTGCTCATCAAGCTGCTGATGCAGGACAAGCCGCTGGATTCTGTGCCGCTCATCCCCGGCAACTTGTCCGTGGATACGCTGCGCCGCGCCATCACCGAAAACAACTACTATGATCTGCCCGCAACGATGAAGGAGGCGCTCCAGTACATCGACCGCCAGTTCACCGTGGCTGCAGACGCGTCCATCATCGGCCTCGCGATGGATCGGGCATACGCCAAAGAGGTCTCCGCGATGGTGGGCGAGATGAAAAATCCGCTGGTCAGCCGCTATTTTACGGCGTTCTTCGATATCACCAACATCATCGCGCTGATGCGCATCCGCGCCGCCGGGCTGCCCAAAGAAAGCTTTGAGCGTGCCTGTGTGCAGGGCGGCAGCATCGACAAGCGTACCCTCTCCGACGCGTACGACCTCTCGGATGAGAGCGTTCCGTCCGCCGTCGCCAAGGGGGATTATTCCACGGTACTGTCCGCCGCGTTCGACGATTACCTGAAAACGGGCAGCCTGTACGCGATGGAGAAATCGCGGGACGATTACCTGATGTCGCTGCTGCGCGAACAGCGGCACGATATGTTCGGCATTGGCCCGCTGATGGGGTATTATATCGCCAAGCAGCGCGAAGCAGCCGCAGTCCGGCTGGTGATGACGGCCAAGCTGGGCGGCATCGATGCCGATGTGGTCACCCATCGGTTAAAGGAGCTGCTATGATGAGGAGTAAGCCATGAACAAGATTGGCGTTGTGGGAGATTCGGACAGTATCTTAGGCTTTAAGGCCTTAGGGCTGGATGTCTATCCCGTTACCGGTGCGGAAGACACTTCGAATACGATATTTCAGCTGGCGACTGGCGGGTATGCGATCATTTTCGTCACAGAGCAGGCCGCGGAGTCTGCCTCTGAGATGATCGACCGCTACAAAACGTCGCCGTTTCCGGCCATCATCCCGATCCCCGGCAACCGCGGTGCCACCGGCGTCGGGCTGAAAAACATCCGTGCCAACGTGGAAAAGGCCATTGGTGCGGACATACTGTTCCAGGATGAATAACTAATACTTTTACGAGGGCGCTGCCCTCGTGCTCCCGCTTCTTTTCTTGAAGAAAAGAAGCAAAAGATACGGAAATGCTCCGCATTTCCCATCGGGATTCCAAAGGGATGCCTCCCTTTGGCGGTGGTTTGGAGGCAGAGCCTCCATAACAAATGAAAACAAGTGGGCTGTGGGGGCTTTGCCCGCGCTGGCCACACCTTACGGGTTTGCATGTTTGGAAGCGCTCTGGCGCGATGAACACCGCAAAACCGGTAATAAACTGGCTGAAAGACGAAGGCTTTCTGCCAAGGAGGAGACGACATGGAAGGCAAAATAGTCAAGGTTTCCGGCCCGCTCATCGTGGCCAGCGGCATGGGTCAGTGCGAAATGTACGACGTCGTGCGCGTCAGCAGCCAAAAGCTCATCGGCGAGATCATCGAGCTTCGCGGCGACATGGCCTCCATTCAGGTATACGAAGAAACAAGCGGCCTTGGCCCCGGCGAGCCGGTTTATTCCACAGGCAGCCCGCTGTCGGTAGACTTAGCGCCCGGCCTTATCGAATCGATTTTTGACGGCATACAGCGCCCGCTGGACAAGATCTTTCAAATCGCAGGGGATCGCATCACCAGAGGCGTGTCCGTCAGCGCGCTGGACACCGAAAAGAAATGGAACTTCGTACCCACGGCCAAAACAGGCGAACTCGTACAAACGGGTGGTTTCTTGGGCTACGTTCAGGAAACCGCACTGGTTCGGCACTTTGTCATGGTGCCGCAGGGCATCTCGGGCACGCTGGAATGGCTGGCATCCGGCGAAGCCACCATCACCGAGCCTATCGCCAAGGTTAAAACAGCAGCCGGAGAGACGAAAGACGTTGCCATGCTGCAGCGTTGGCCCGTCCGCCGCGGTCGTCCCTTTGCCGAAAAGCTGCCCCCGGCAGAGCCCATGGTCACAGGTCAGCGCATCATCGACACACTGTTCCCCATCGCCAGAGGCGGTGTGGCAGCGGTGCCCGGTCCCTTCGGCAGCGGCAAAACGGTGGTGCAGCACCAGCTCGCCAAGTGGGCAGAGGCAGACATCATCGTGTACGTGGGCTGCGGTGAGCGCGGCAACGAAATGACAGACGTGCTGATGGAGTTTCCGGAGCTGAAAGACCCGCGCAGCGGCGAACCGCTGATGAAGCGCACCGTGCTGATCGCGAACACGTCCGACATGCCGGTGGCCGCGCGCGAAGCTTCCATATATACAGGCATCACGATCGCGGAATACTACCGCGATATGGGCTATAATGTCGCCATCATGGCAGATTCCACCTCCCGCTGGGCGGAAGCCTTGCGCGAAATGTCCGGGCGTCTTGAGGAAATGCCGGGCGACGAAGGCTACCCGGCTTATCTGTCTTCACGTCTTGCGGGCTTCTACGAGCGCGCGGGTATGGTTAAATCTCTGGGTAACGACGGACGCACCGGTTCTGTCACCGCCATCGGCGCAGTATCTCCGCCCGGCGGCGATATCTCGGAGCCAGTCTCACAGGCCACGCTGCGCATCGTCAAGGTGTTCTGGGGCTTGTCGGCGTCGCTGGCATATAAGCGCCACTTCCCGGCCATCGATTGGCTGCTGTCCTACTCATTGTATTTCGACCGCCTCTCCGGCTGGTATGAGGACAATATATCACCCGAATGGGGTGCCTTGCGCCAAAAAGCGATGGAGCTGCTCCAAAAGGAATCGGAGCTGGAAGAGATCGTTCGCCTTGTCGGCGTGGACGCGCTGTCGCTTCAGGATCGCCTGACGCTAGAAACAGCCCGTTCCATCCGCGAAGATTATCTGCAGCAGGACGCTTTTCATGAGGTGGACACATACGCCCCGCCGGAAAAGCAGTTTATGATGTTGCGCATGATATTAAGATGGGGCGAACTGGGCGAAAAGGCTCTGGCCGGCGGCGCACTGTTTTCCAAGCTGATGGATATGCCCGTGCGCGAAGCCATCGCGCGTGCCAAATATACACCCAGCGACGAAGTCGCCGAACGCTTCGCGCAGATCGACGAGCAGCTCGAAACGCAAATGAGCGCGCTTTATGAGGAAGGGGAGATGAGCATTGCTTAAGGAATACCGCACGATCAAGGAGGTCGTCGGACCGCTGATGCTGGTGGATGGCGTCAGCGGCGTCAAATACGACGAGCTGGTTGAAATCGTTCAGGAGAACGGCGAAAACCGACGCGGCAAGGTGCTGGAGATCAACGGCGACAAGGCGCTGGTGCAGCTTTTTGAAAGCTCGCAGGGCCTCAAAATCGCAACCTCCAAGGCGCGTTTCTTAGGCCGCAGCATCGAGCTCTCCGTGTCATACGACATGCTGGGGCGCGTGTTCGACGGTCTGGGCGAGCCTATTGACGGCGGTCCCGCCATCATCCCCGAAAAACGTCTGGACATCAACGGCGCACCCATCAACCCCGCCGCGCGCGACTACCCGTCCGAGTTCATCCAGACGGGCATCTCCGCGATCGACGGACTGAACACACTGGTGCGCGGCCAAAAGCTGCCGGTGTTCTCCGGCTCCGGTCTGCCGCACGCGCAGCTCGCGGCGCAGATCGCACGCCAGGCCAAGGTGCTGGGCGGCGAGGCCAACTTCGCGGTGGTGTTCGCGGCAGTGGGCATCACGTTCGAGGAAGCCGATTTCTTCATCAGCGATTTTAAAAAGACAGGCGCGATCGACCGCACCGTGCTGTTCATCAACCTCGCGGACGACCCCGCCATCGAGCGTATCGCCACACCACGTATGGCGCTCACCGCGGCGGAATACCTCGCCTACGAGAAGGGTTTGCACGTGCTCGTCATCATCACGGATATCACCAACTACGCCGAGGCGCTGCGCGAGGTGTCTGCAGCGCGTAAGGAAGTACCGGGCCGCCGCGGCTATCCGGGTTACCTCTATACCGACCTTGCAACGATGTATGAACGCGCGGGCCGTATCAAGGGTCGCGAAGGCTCCGTCACGCAGATACCGATACTCTCGATGCCGGAGGACGACAAGACCCACCCGATCCCCGATCTCACCGGCTACATCACCGAGGGGCAGATCATACTCTCGCGTGAGCTGCTGCGCAAGGGCTTAACGCCGCCCATCGACGTGCTGCCCTCTCTGTCCCGTCTGAAAGACAAGGGCATCGGCGCAGGCAAAACGCGCGAGGATCACGCCAACACGATGAACCAGCTGTTCGCGGCATACGCCCGCGGCAAGGATGCCAAGGAACTGTCCGTGATTCTCGGCGAAGCGGCGCTGTCCGATGTGGATAAGCTGTACGCCAAGTTTGCAGACGCGTTTGAGAAGCAATATGTCTCTCAGGGCTACGAGACCAACCGTACCATCGAGGAAACACTGAACCTTGGCTGGAAGCTGCTGAAGATCCTGCCCAAGTCAGAGCTCAAGCGTATTAAAGACGCCTTTATCGAAAAATATCTCCCGGCTGACGAGGAATAGACAATGGCGATACTTCGGGTTAACCCCACGCGCATGGAGCTCACCCGCCTGAAAAAAAGGCTGGTGACGGCATCGCGGGGGCACAAGCTGCTCAAGGATAAGCGCGACGAGATGGTGCGCCAGTTCATGCTGCTCATCCGCCGCAACCGCGAGCTGCGGCTCACGGTAGAAGCCGCGCTGGGAAAAGCGCTGGCGGGCTTTGTGCTCGCACGCGTGGCGATGTCCCATGAAGCCATGGACGAGGCCCTGCTGTTTCCTGTACGCGAGGTCGAGCTTTCCGTCTCCCGTGCCAACATCATGAGTGTCGATGTCCCCAAAATTGGCTATCAGGAAAAGAAGCGTGAGCAAGCATTCTTCCCGTACGGTATGCTGATGACCTCCTCCGAGCTGGACAGCGCCGTTTCCAGCCTTGCCAGCGTTCTGCCCCAGATGGTAGAATTAGCGGAGCTGGAGAAAACGTGCAACATGCTGGCGGACGAGATCGAAAAGACGCGCCGCCGCGTCAACGCGCTGGAATACGTGATGATCCCGCAGCTGCAGGAAACCATCAAATACATCCGCATGAAGCTGGATGAAAACGAGCGCGGCAGCCTGATCCGGCTGATGAAAACCAAAGACATGATCGCCCAGCGGCAGGTGGTGGAATAAAATTTGCCGCAAGGGCGCAAGGGGTATAATGCGCAAAACCAAACTCATATTGTTGTTATTCACGGCAGCGCTGTTGCTGTCAGCCTGTGCGCCGTCCGGCTCTGACGAAGCGCTCCAAGATCAAGTGGAATCGCTCTCCGGCAAGGTGGAGCAGCTGCAGGATAAAATTGCTGATCTGGAGCACGAAAACCAGCTGCTTCAAAGCGATTCTGTGGCCAGCGCTGCCGACGATCTTTCCTACCTGCTGGATACCATCACCCAGTCGGGGCAAACCGTGACCTCTTTTCCCGCGCTGATAACTGCCATCAGCCGTGCAGACGACGATGCTTTCACGCTGACGATTTTGCGTCAGGATAAGCCTGATGCCGCGCCCGAGCAGATACAGGCGGATCGGTTCACCTACACCTGTTACGACGGCTATCTGCTGCCCGAGCTGGATGAAAGCTTTAGCGACTATCTCGCCGGTTTCGAGGGCGGTGCGCCATTCACGATCTACCTTTTAGGGGACAGCGCCCTCTACCTCAGCGAGCTTACAGACTCCTGAGCCTTGCGCGATTTCGCGGTGCCTCCATCTAATTCCCGCAAAACCCATCAAAAATTAAAAGGCTGATGCGCCACTCATGAAGCGCATCAGCCTTTCTAAATTATTTATCTTTTGTTCGCTGACAGACACGGTCGGGATAGACGATCAACCACCCCGCAAAGCGGCACCTGCCGGGCACCCGATGTACGGGAGCTGCCGCTCAAGGCGAGTCAGACAGCTATAGCCTGTTCCAAACAAAAAAGGCTGATGCACTCAATTTAGCACATCAGCCATAGTCACTCAATGCTTACGGCACCTGCTGATGAATCACCACGTTTGCCGCTTCTATATCGGTAATGTCATACCACACGATGTCCTTGCCGTTCACGCTGGACAAAAATGCGCGCGTGCTTTCAGCAGAAACCCTGCCTGTCGAACCATCCGCGAAGTAATACACATACACCATGTCATTTTTGGTATAGGCTACAAACCCGTCGCCCACCCAATAGTTGAGAATATCCTCAGCGATCATCACCGGTGCGGAATACGTATCACCCGTCTTTTTGCTCAGCATCAAATCGCTCTTGTCGTCGCGCGGGCCATTCATAAATACCAGATTGTCGCCGTCAATCATCGGGTCGTACGCATAAGTGCCCGGAAGGAACTGTATGCTCTGCTGATCCCCGCCTTGCTTAATGGGAATCACGCGAATTTCAGACTCCTCCGAAACGGCAGAGGATGCCGTGTTTCGACCCTCCACCACCCGCGTCTCATCCTTGGGCTCCACAAACACCAGCGCCTCGTCAGAGATAAATGCCGCGCTGGGGGAGAACCGTACAAAATCAGGATCCACCAGCTCCTCAATCACCACAGATTCCTGCGTGGGCAGATGGAACAGATAGAGCTTGTCCGTGCCTTTGCCGGTCTGCTGCAGCCACAGCGCATATTCACCTGCCAGCGTCACCTTGGGCTTGCCGTACGAATACTCGCGCATCACAAAAGCTGTTTTGGTCGTGCGGTCATACGCGCACACCGCGCCGCCGTCAGACGATTTGCAGTCCAGATACACGATAAACTTATCGTTGATCCTGGGCTCAAACAGGCTGGTATACTTCATCTTGATATCCGCAACCGGCTCTGTCGCCTTGGTATCCAGATTGTATATTGCAATGGTGTTCAGCTCAGGAGACATCTCCGTCGCCGTACCGGTAGAGAACACCACCTCGCGGCCAAACACATACGGATCGTTGATGGACTGGTTGGGTATCGCCAGCTCCTCAGCGCCTTCCGACATATCCTCTTTGGCAATGGGCGTGGGTTTGGGCGTGGGTGCCGCCGACGCTGAAGGCGTGGGGGTGGATGCCGCGTTTCCGCCGCCAAACAACGGTATAATGACGAATATCACCAGCGCCGCCAATCCGGCCACTGCCAGCACCAGCCCGCCAATCTTTAGTATCGGTCCAAGTCTAGATGCACCATACGATGAGCTTCTCTGTCCGCGCCCCTTACGCAGGCGCATGCTCTTGCGTCGCCGCCGTTTTCTCATTCTATCTCCGATAAAGTTAAACAACCTTGCACCTCCCGATTCGGTATGGCGTTATATCATCGTTATTTTTTATTTTCATTATAACAAATTGAGTGCGTTTTTCAACCGTAGCCGCCAAAACGCTGTTAAATTGGCTCCTCGTCCTCCCACGCATACTGTTTATTCAGAAACACGCGTACCGCTTCGTTAAACCGATCCGGCTTTTCTTCATGCACAAAGTGCCCGCAGTTGCGTAAGCGCACATGCTCTGCGCCGGGGATAATCAGCACAAAATCGCGTATCATGTCCTCGCCGTGCAGCTTGTCCTCCAAGCCGGAAACCACCAGCGTGCGATGCCGCACCCCCTTGAGCAGTGACCGCGCATACGTGTCGTCAAAGTGCGTCATCATCATCACCAGCGTTTCGCGCACGTCGCGGCTGCGAAACGGACGGTAATACCCCTCCACCACCTCAGGCCTCAGCTGCGTCGCGTCAAAGAAATAGTCGCCCAGCAGCCGGCGCACCGTAGCTTCGCTCAAATACGTCATAAAAATCTTGCGCCCCAGCCAGCTGGTCAATACCCGCAGCGCAAACGGATAGTTCTCGTTCGGACCGCCGGGGGAGACCAGCACCAAACGGTTCACCCGCTGCGGATGCGCGTACGCAAAGCAGATTGCACTGAGCGCCCCGGTGGAAAACGCCACGACATGCGCCGTTTTGATACGCAGCGCTTTCATAAAGGCTTCCAGCACCAGCGCCTGCTCCTCCACCGTAAAGTAGATGTTGGGATGCCCGCTATAGCCGCAGCCCGCAAGATCCAGCGCAACCACACGATAGCCGCAGCTGACGAAGTAGTCTATGCTGTGCCGCCAGGTGTACAGCGACTGCCCGATGCCATGCACCAGCAATATCGTTTCGCCCTTGCCCTGCGACACATAGCGTATCGTCGTGTCAAAGCGCAGACTTTCCTTGCCCAGCTCCGTCTCGTTGACGATATCAAAGCTGATATCCACCGACGAGCCGGTGTATTCGTCGTATTGGGGAGTGCGAACCCGCCCCTTGTAGTTGTAGTTTTTGACCGCCAAGACATACACCCCCTGTCGGATGCGCCGCCTTTGTGCGCATTGCGGGTATCAGATATCGTTTTTCGATGTACGCTCAATATACTACGATCACATACAATATTCAAGCCTGTTGGTTCATTTTAGTGAAATAATTGTAACATTATGGTAATATTATGGATTGCCCCAGCGCCAGTGCGCTCTTCTTAAGCGTCTGCGGGTTGTTGCGCGACGGCGTTACCACGCACTCCCTGTGCAGCGCTTTGAGAATCTTCCCCACAGCGGGCGATGGCGGTATGCCCAGCCACTCGGATATCTCCCGTCCCGTCACGCACAGCTCGCCCACCGTCCACGGCACACCCTCATCCAGCATGCGGCAGAGCTCCCGCTGCCAGTTATCCGCCGACAGCACACACTCCACCGGCCAGCCCGAGCCGATCACATCCGCCCGGCGTATCGCGATCAGCCGCTCAAACGTTTCGCGCCCCAGCAGCACCGCCCGACGCCGTATCGTCCCCGGCTTCGCCTTGCCCTCCAGATCCACCATGTGCCAGCGCACCAGCGGCAGCACCTCGCGCATCGTTTTGTTGTCAAAGCGCAGTGCCTTCATCTCGTCCCGCGCCAGCCCCTCGCCGATCTTCTCATGACCGTAGAACTTGCCGCCTTGTGCCAGCGCCGCCGGTTTGCCGATATCGTGCAGCAGCGCCGCCAGACGCAGTTCCCGCTCAGGCGGTGCCGCCGCGCACGCGTGCAGGCAATGCCGCAGCACGTCATATTTGTGGTATCTCTCCGACTGCT
The DNA here is from genome assembly GCA_023415795.1 of Bacillota bacterium. Classification (GTDB taxonomy): domain Bacteria; phylum Bacillota; class Clostridia; order Christensenellales; family SZUA-584; genus SZUA-584. Next base: position 52,925 of record JAEZJG010000007.1, read on the forward strand.
CTACACCGTCGCCCGCGCACAGACGGGGGAGGACGTATGGCAGCGCGCCGATCTCCAGCAGAATCTCCAGCCCGCGCAGCGGCGCATCCGCCGCGTTCAGCCCCGGATATTTGATATCCGCCAGCAGTATCTTCATCAGTTCGTCGCGCTTGCGCTCCGGCGATATATCCGCCAGCACCTGCGCCCGGCGTTTTGCGCAGTCCAGCAGCTCCGGCGCGACACTGAACCCCAGCTCCGCCGCAAACCGTGCCATGCGCATAATCCGCAGACCATCGTCGCGGATCGTCACATCCGGGTCGTCCGCCGCTGCCCGCAGCACCTTGCTGTGCACATCGCTCAGCCCGTGCCCCGTCGGGTCAATCAGCTCCATCGTGCGCAGCTTCAGGTACAGCGCCCCGGCGGTGAAGTCCCGTCTCGACGCGTCCTCTCTAATATCTTGCGTAAACTCCACGCGGTAGGGGCGGTGTGCGCCGCCCGGCGGATAGTAGTCCCGCCGAAAAGACGTATGCTCAAAGCTGTGTCTTTCGCCGTCCATCTTCACGCGTATTTCGATGGTGCCCAGCTCCAGCGCTTTCTCCGTTACCGAGTGCCCCGCCTCGCGTGCCAATGCCGCCGCCGTCACGGGGTCGGCAGTCGAGCAGATATCAAAATCGCCCCCGGGCAGCCCGAGGACGAGGTTTCGCACGTATCCGCCCACCAAAAACAGCTCATAGCCGTGGGCGGCAAACAATTCAGTCAGCACCGCAAAGCTGCGGGGCAGTTTCACGTCTGTCAGCATCATTCCCTCAGCGTGGCGGTATAAACCTCTTCCGCCGGTCCCGTCATCAGCACGCGCCCGTCCTCGGTATATTCGATGATGAGCCGTCCCACCGACAGGTGCACGTTTACCCTGCGCCCCGTCAGCCCTTTCTTATACGTTTCCACAGCGCTGGCGCACGAGCCCGTACCGCACGCGAGCGTCAGCCCCGCGCCGCGTTCCCATGTCAGCACCCGTATGTTTTCCCTGTCCAGCACCTGTACAAAGTTGACGTTGCTTTTGCGCGGGAATATGCTGTGTCGTTCGATGGCGGGGCCCAGAGTGCCCGCGTCCACCTTTTCGATATCCTCCACCAGCACCATGGTATGCGGCACGCCCATCAGCATCGACGACACGCAGACCTTGCTGCCCGCCGCGTCGATCTCTTCCTCGGCAATGCCCTCGCCCTGCATCGGTATGCTCGCGCGGTCAAAAGACGGGCAGCCCATGTCCACGCACACGTCCGCCACCTTGCCTTCTTCCACAATCAGCTTAGGGCGTATGATGCCCGCTATCGTCTCCACGGTCATGTCTTCCTTGTTCACGATGCCGCGTTCATACACGTATTTGGCAAAGCAGCGTATGCCGTTGCCGCACATTTCCGCTTCGCTGCCGTCCGCGTTGACAATCCGCATTTTCACGTCCGCTATCGTCGATGGCAGCACCACCATAATGCCGTCGCCGCCCACGCTCAGCCGTCTTGTGCACACCTTTTCCGCCACTGCGTTCCAGTCTCGGTTCGTGCCGTCGTCCTCGAACACCAGAAAGTCGTTTCCCAGCCCGTGCATTTTCGTGAATTCCATACGTTACCTCCGCGGTTCGTTGTACCGTCATTATACTCTCGCGCTCTTTTTCACGCAACCTCGCTGCTTATGAATACTGACTTTTTGGTGACACGAAAAGATCTAAGACCTTGAGGGCGCTGCCCTCAAACTCCCGCTCAAGGGGCACGCCCCTTGAGAATCCTATCGGAAATGCTAACGCATTTCCTTTCCTATTAAAAGATTTATTTGAATCTATCCATCAATTTGAGTAGATTAGTACCTTCAATCTGTTCTACATTTGCACCATGTCGCTCGAAAAAAACATTATCATATAGCAGCGGATGATCAGTAGATTTAATAGAAAATACTAGTATGCTTCTATCAAAATAGTTAACAAGTCGCATGAACCTTAAAATATAGGATTTTGTATAATCTTCAATTGGTTCCAGACCGATAAGCTGTTTCACTTTATTGAAATAATCATCAGCGTTCCTATAATACTTCTGAATTTCCGATTCGACTCCAGTAATATAAAAATCATTGAATACCACGCAATCTTTACCATATATTTTTGAAAACTGTTTGTAGTCCTGTTCTCCATCTGCTATTCCAACTAATACATATCCTTTTGTATTTTTACCTGTATTGGCCATTGCTGTTAATGTTTTTACGATTTTTTTCAAACATTCCGAGTTAAATGTTGCTGAAGATTCTAGAGAATGGAGACCAATTTTAAAATCAAATAATTGTTGCTCAATCTTAGATTGCATTAGCAAATTTTCTAGTTTACTAACCCACATATCTATCGCCGGATCTTGCTGGCTTGTGTCAATGAAACATGATTCAATAATTCCACAAATTGACTTAACCAACTCATGACGATAAGCTGCATTCCACCTACTTTCTGAGATTTTGTTCAGCGACCTATTACCAAGCCCGTTTAACACTTGAACCAATTTTTCATAATTTGATATCTCCTTTCCACAAGTCAGCAACCTATGCATTGCAAGAAATATTACTTGGAAAGATCTAGGTTTTCCTTCTCCACGTTGATTAAAAAGTAACTCGTTAAAGTTTTGTTGTGCAATACGTAGCACTTTTTCAATTTCATCAAAAACCACCATAAAACTTTTTATAAGTTTTTCTTCTCCATGCTTTTCAATTTCCGTTAATATCTTTGTTACCAAATGATTATCGCCATCTTCTTCATAGCCATAAATTACATTGAGATTTTTTGCAGATGGTGTAACATCCTTTCCCAATAATATATAAGTAAGTATATAAGCAATTAATTCTTCATCTCGTGAAATGCGCATATTACCAACAGAAATAATTTCTTGTTTAACCCAGAATACTTCATTTAAATTTATTCCATATGATAATTGAACATTAGACAAACTTATTTCCTTCATTTTTGACAGTTCCAAAACATCTTCAGGTGAAGAATCTCGGCGGATTTGGTTGGCTAATTTTCTAACTAAATCCGAAAATGCGCCAGTTGCTCCTGCTTGCCGTAAATCCTGATCGGACAATTGTCGACCTGTTGCGTTGATTCTTCGAAATATCTCTTCAATATGATTATCATCAAAACTGGTAATTGATATTGGCAGTTGATAATTCGATAATTTTGTACATAATTCTCTTTTTAAGACTGGCGTTCTTATAGAGAGTTCCCCTTTATCAAGAAGCTCTTTAGTTTTCGCCATGGTTTCTAAATCAAAAAAACCTTTTTCGCCATTAACAAAGATCGGAAATTCTCCTCGAATAAATGAAAATAAAGCATCTAAACGTTGCATACCATCAATTATCTCATAATACGTTTTCCCTTTTTTTTCTGCACGGGCTAATAAAAACAAAGGTACCGGATAATTTAAAGCTATGGATTCAATGAACTTTTCCTTTTCTTGTAATGTCCAGACAAGTTTTCTTTGATATTTTCGATTGACCATGAATAATCCATCACAAAACCAATTAAATACATGTTGAATATTTTCATTTCTAATATGTAGCTCATCTTGTATAGACATATAATTTCTCCTATCATTCCTCTAATTTCTTTTTGCTTCTCTTGTAATACAATAAACATTTCCACTATTTATTGCACTGGTACGTACTCTACTTATTTCGACACATCCCTACATTTTCCTTCACTCCCAAAACTTTTTCCGCACAGCAAAAAAAGCAGCCTCCCAAGCGAGTGCTGCCTCTCCAAACCCAATATCAAACGTGCCGCTGTTGCCAAGGCCTCAGCCCTCCAGCAGCCCCTCGGCTTTCGTCAAGAATTTCTCCGGCGCGTCCCCAATGTCCATGCGCTCCGCCAAAACCATCAGCCGCCAGACGCATTCGCACGGCTTGTGCTCCCGCATCAAAAATGTCAGCCGATAATGGCGGCAATGGCAGAGGCAGAAACGCCCTCGCCTGTGCCCTCAAACCCCATGCCCTCGGTGGTCGTGGCCTTCACAGCCACCGCGTCAGTTTGCACACCCAGCGCGTCGGCAATGCGTTCGCGCATCTGCTCAATGTAGGGTGCCAGCTTCGGCCGCTGCATGACAACGGTAGAATCCACATTGACGATGGAATACCCCGCCGCTTCGATGAGGTTGCGCACACGCGCCAGCAGCACCAAGCTGCTGATATCGCGAAATTCCTCGGTTCCCGGGAAATGCCGCCCGATATCGCCCAGCGCCGCCGCGCCCAGCAGCGCGTCCATAATCGCGTGCACCAGCACATCCGCGTCGCTGTGCCCGTCCAGACCGTGCGTGTGCGGCACCTCCACCCCGCCCAATATCAGCGGCCGTGTGGTCACCAGCCGGTGCGCGTCGTAGCCCATGCCCACGCGCATACGTTCCCCCGCAATATGCCGTCCCAGCATGATATCCTCCTGCGTTGTGATCTTAAGGTTGGGGCTCGTCGCCTCCACAAAGCTCACCGGATGCCCCATGCGCTCCGCCAGCACACATTCGTCCGTGCCCACAAAGCCCTCCGCTTTCGCTTTGGCATGCGCCGCCTTCAAAAGGCTCACAGAAAAAACCTGCGGCGTTTGTATATTGACAAGGCGGTCGCGGTCTATCGTGCCCGTAATCACGCCGCCCTCCGCCGTTTTGATCGTGTCCTTGGTGCGCACGCCCAGTGCCGCCGCTCCCGTTTCGCGCGCTTTATCCACACAGGCGCGTATGTCCGCGGGGGAGACGAAGCAGCGCGCGCCGTCATGCACCGCCACAATGCCGTCCTCCGATATCGCCGCCAGCGCGTTCGCCACCGAGAATTGACGTTCGCTGCCGCCCGCCACCAGTGTATAGGGCGTGCGCAGCGCTGCCTTTGCGGCGCCCGCAGCCTCGTCCGCAGCATCTTCGCGATAAACAAGTATGATGTGGTCGAAGCAGCCGCTTTCCTCAAACGCCGAGAGAGACCGTTCCAGCACCGTTTTGCCGCCGATGGTCAGCGCCATCTTGTCTCGACCCATGCGCCGTGCCTGCCCGGCGGCCAGCACGACACCCACGGTCTTACTCATTCGCGGTGTCCTCCAAAATCTCGTACATGGCAGCGGCAGCTTCCTTGCGCACCGTTTCTGCCGTTTTCAGCACCTTAAACCGCAGTGTGCCGGAGCCAAAGCGCACCTCCACCAAGTCGCCCACTTTGAGGTCCTTGCCCGGCTTAGCCACCTGTCCGTTCACGGATACGCGCTGCTTATCGCAGGCCTCCGCCGCTACTGTGCGCCGTTTAATGACGCGCGATACCTTCAAGAATTTATCCAGTCTCATATGTTCACCTCATTGCTCATTATATCAGAATTTGTGTGAAAGAGAAGCCGCCCGCGCCGCAGCATGAAAAAAGCGCCCGACGTAATTGTCACGCGCTTTTTTCTATATATAAATTGCTGGTTGCCCTGTTCACATCTTTGATTATAGAGAATCATATTGAACAAAGTGTTAACGGGGCATTTATTTTTTGTAAAAAGGCGATGCTTACAGCTCTTTCGCCATGATGAGCCTGTCTTCGCCGGGGCCGTATTCGTCCTTAGAGCTGTCTTTCACGGTAAAGCCCAGCTTCTCGCGGTATACAGACAGCGCGCTGAAGTTGGCGGGGTCCACCGTCAGCAGCACGCGCGTGATGCCGTAGCGCTTCAGGTTCGAGAACGCGTAGTTCAGCAGCGCCGTGCCCACGTTCTGACCGCGAAACACCGGCAGCACCGCCACGCTCATAAGATACGCCACCGATATATCCGCCATGTCGCGCATAAAGTAAGCACACGCCACCGCAACACCGTCGTCGTCGGCCGCGATATAAACCTTGCCGTATCGCACCATCGGCACAACAACATATTCGTTGAGCGCGCCGTCGCCAAACGCTTCCTGTTCAATGTCCAGTATGCTGGAGATAATCTCCGCGTTCGGCTTATCCACCGCTTTAAATGTGATCGTCATAGATATAGATACCTCCTAGTAAGAGCTTGACTTAAGGGCGCATCCCTTAAGTATCCCGCCAAAGGGGCAGGCCCCTTTGGAATACCATCAGGAAAATACCATTCGGCATTTTCCGTATAAACATTCGGTTAGAGTTTAGAAAATGCGCAGCATTTTCACTTTTGCTTCTTTTCTAAGAAAAGAAGTGGGGTCTGAGGCAAAGCCCCAAGGTCTTAATCCCTAGCAGTTCGGTACTTTAAGGCGTTGCCCTTAAGTATCCCCTTCAGTACAAGAAATGCGCAGCATTTCTGCGTCTTTTGCTTCTTTTCTTCAAGAAAAGAAGTGGGGTCTGGGGCAAAGCCCCAAGGTCTTAATCCCTTCGCCGTTCGGTACTTTAAGGCGCGGCCCTTAAGTATCCCTTCAGTACAAGAAATGCGCAGCATTTCTGCGTCTTTTGCTTCTTTTCTTCAAGAAAAGAAGTGGGGTCTGGGGCAAAGCCCCAAGGCCGTAATCCTTTAACTATCCAACACTTCGGCTAGAACCGCGCTGAGCTGGCGCGCGCAGGCATACTCCGCCGCGCAGGCCTCGTGCTGCGGTACAGCCCGCCCGATCATCGAATCAGCCTGAAAGCTGAAGCTCTCGTTATCACACACGATAATGTGATCCACCAGCTCAATGCCCAGCACCGACAGCGCGCGCAGAATGTCCTGCGTGGCACGGATATCCGCCGGCGAGGGCTTCACACTGCCGCCCGGATGGTTGTGCGCCAGCACGCCCTTAACCGCGTTGTGCCGCAGCGCCGCCGCCGCCACACGGCTCACATACACCGGCGACTCAGACACACTGCCCTCCGACAAACGCTCACAGTGTATCACGCGGTTCTGCGTATTCAGCCAGATCACGTATATCTGCTCCACCGGCTTGCCAAACAGCAGCGTCCGCGCATAGGCGCACGCATCCTTGACAGACCGGATCAACGGCTTTGGCCCCAGCTTGCTGCGCTCATAGGCGCGAAAGGCCTCCGGCAGCATCGCGAGAAACGCCGCGGCGCGCGGCCCCATGCCGCTCACCTGCGCCAGCTGCCCGGCATCCGCCTCCAGCACACCCGCAAGGCTGCCAAACTGCTCAATCAGCCGGTGCGCAATAGGGTTGGTATCCACACGCGGCAACGCATAAAACAACAGGAATTCAAGCAGCTCGTGTTCTTCAAACCCCTCGAAGCCCTGTTGTGCAAATCGCTTTGTCAGCCGTTCCCGATGCCCCTCGTGCATTGCGGCTCCTTTAAGAGCAGCCCTTGCAGGTGCTGCAGCTGCCGCCGCTGCAACCGCCGCCGCCCTTCACCGTGCCGCCGCCAAAGTAGCACTTGCCCTGATAATGGCGCGACACATTGTGCGACCCGCAAGCGGGGCAGGGCGGCTTCTTATCGGCAGAGGTCAGCTCTTCAAATATATTCTTGCAGTCTTCACAAATAAACTTCAGCAATGCCATGGTTAATTTGGCTCCCTTACAGCATCTTTTTACGCCACAGCATAAACGCCACAACCATTGTCGAGATCAAAGCAATCCCCGTGACAATACCAAACCCGCCGGACATGTCCCTGAACGGCACATCAACGTTCATTCCCCACAGGCTGGAAACCATGGTGGGAACCGCCATAATGATGGTTATAGACGTCAGCAGCTTCATCACAATGTTCAGGTTATTGGAAATAACTGAAGCAAACGCATCCATTGTACCGGACAAAATATCCCGGTAGATCGTAGCCATTTCAATGGCCTGCTTGTTTTCGACGATGACATCCTCCAGCAGATCTTCATCATCCGGATAACGCTTGATCAGGTTCGTCTTCATCATTTTCTCCAGCACCACTTCGTTAGACTTCAGCGATGTCGAAAAATACACCAGAGACTTCTCCAGCTTAAGCATCTGTATCAACTCACGGTTTTTGAGCGACTTATGCAGCGCCGATTCCACCTGCGTGCTGGCTTTATCTATCTGCCGCAGATATTGAAGAAACTTGGTGCTGGTGCGGTAAAGCAGCTGAAAAACAAAACGTGTTTTTTTACAGGTGTCAAAGCCGCGTACCCGGCTTTCCATAAAGTCGTCTATGATCGTTGTTTCATCCAAGCAAACAGTGACAACCATTTTCTCCATGACGATAATGCCAAGCGGTATGGTGTTGTACACAAACGACGTACCCTCCGGTTCAACCACGGGTATGTCAACCAAAATCAATGTCTGCTCGTCCTCGCGCTCAATACGCGCGGTTTCCTCTTCGTCCAGCGCGGCCTGCAAAAAATCAGGCAGCACACCGCACTGTTCGCTCACCTTCTCAAGCTCGCTGCGCGTAGGAGCCGTTAAATGCACCCACGCACCGTCGCAGGCTGCACCGTTTTCTTTGAGTAGCCCATCTGTTGTTTTAAAAATCTGTATCATTGGCAAGCACCGCCTTTCTTTTGGCGGAGCGCGCTCGTGTTATGCCTGCCCTGTGGTAAGCGCGCCGCCGTTTATATATGTGCATAACTTAGGGTCTGCGTCCACGCATTACCACCTCCGAAAATAATATTTGTCACCTTTCGCTTAAGCTGACAAATGCCGCCACAAAAGGCCACTGTTATTATATCACGTGCGTTAAATAAATCAACCATCGGCACGTAAAGCATATCTGGGCCAATTTACGGCATATATTGACCAAAGGCTCTCATTTTTGAGCAATGGCGCGTTTTTGATGCGTGTTTGACAGACAATGGCGTGCGCTTTATAATTTTGAATTGAGGCAGCGGGTCTGTGGTTGAAAGTTGATGCCAGTCGCGGGCGAAGCAATCCACGTAAGCCGGTTAAAATCGATCGGTGAGCATGGCGCGGTTTAGTGGTTAGTCCGGCCGGGGCAAAAGTCCCCGAGAGGCAGAGTCGTGGGGAGGCTAAACGCCTTATGAGCAAAATGCCCAGCCGGCGGATGTGGGGGCAAAGACCAGGTCAGCCGCTGCCTTAACCAAACACCTCGTTCAAAGGGTGTGCTCAAATTTTCTTTCCTCATAATCCCTGCAGCTTCATTATAACACAACGATACTGATAAATGCAGTCTTATAATACTCTTTGATTGTCAGTATACTAACGAGAGTATCATACAATTTAAGCGCGTATGAATTCTTCAATGGAGGTAGTCTGCATGGCTATACGATTCGATCCTAATAACGCAATCATTCAGCTTTGTGTTGGCGGGCTGAGCCGGGAAGACAGCGGAAATCTTGAAGGTGCAGCCGCAATGTTTCAAAAAGCCTGGAACGAAGCTGCCGACGACTATGAAAGATTTATAGCCGCCTATCATTTAGGTCGTCTTCAAAAGAACGCGACAGACAGGCTCAAATGGATGGAAGCTTCTTTACAGTGCGCACGCAGCATCGACGATGTGAACGTGATAAGTGCTTACCCAACGCTCTATTCAGATATTGCAAAATGCTATGAGGCGTTGTCTGATCCGCTTAATGCAGCCAAAGCTTATGAGCTGGCAAAATCATATATGGGGACGCCTTCCGATAGCGGTCCTTTTTATCACGGCACTAAGGCAGATTTAAAAATTGGTGATTTGCTGACACCCGGCGGACATTCAAATTACCAGGCAGAGCTCGTCATGAACCATATCTATTTCTCTGCCAATGTCAATGCAGCAGGGCTGGCAGCCGCATTAGCAAAAGGAGAGGGAATGGAGCGCGTTTATATCATCGAACCAACGGGTACGTTTGAAAACGATCCAAATGTGACGGATAAAAAATTTCCCGGAAACTTAACCCGTTCCTATCGCTCGCAGGAACCCTTAAAAATTGTTGGTGAAGAAACGCAGTGGGAGAAGCTGACCACTTCGGCACGTAACGAATGGCGCGAAAAACTAGCCGAATACAAAGGTGAGATCATCAACTGAACGTTATACCTGTGTGCTGTCATTCATGGCGCATCGAAAAATCCCCCAGTAGTACTCTCTGCTATAGGTATATTACATCAATACTCACACGCTCCCTCAGACAAGAAGAGCTGCCCGCCTCCGAATGTACCTGAGGGAGAGCCGCCCCGCATTTTTATATCTCATGTTATCTGCTGTCATTCCGAGCGCCAGCGAGGAATCCCCCAGTGGTACTCTCTGCTATAGGTATATTACCTGCGCGATCAATACTCACACGCTCCCTCAGACAAGAAGAGCTGCCCGCCTCCGAATGTCCCTGAGGGAGAGGTGCCCCACATTTTTATATCCCCATGTTATCTGCTGTCATTCCGAGCCCACAGCGAGGAATCCCCCCTTCATATCCACTTTAAGTGATTATAATAACATTTCCGATTTTTGTCCTTCTGTTCCTCCCGCCTCAAATATGCTAGAATATACAATACATTAACAGCGAGGTTACACCCATGAATATAAGCCTAAGCTGCATCGGCGAGGACGACTTAGCGCAAATCGCCAAGCTGGCCAATAACCATGCCATCGCCGCCATGACCAACAACCTGCCGCACCCATACACGCAGGCGCACGCCAAACAGTGGTACGACTATGTGCAGGAGCATGATGCCGAGCACGTTTTCAAAATCTGCGCAGGTCGCAAGCTGCTGGGTGTTATCGGGCTGGTGCTGGAGGAAGATCACAGCCGCGCAGAGCTGGGCTATTGGCTGGGCGAGCCGCACTGGAACAAAGGCTACGCCACGCAGGCCGTGTCCATGGCGCTGGCATACGCTTTTGGCGTGCTGGATGTGCGCCGCGTGTTTTCCCGCTGCTATGCCATCAACCAAGCATCACGCCGCGTGCTGGAAAAAAACAGCTTCTCTCAAGAGGGCTGCCTTCTTCAGCACCACGAATGCATGGGTGTCGTCCACGACGTCATCTATTACGGTTTGCTCAAATCGCAATACGACGCGCTATCTGCGCATACTAATCAATAAAAGCAATGAAGGATGGGTTTTACGATGAACATGTATCATATTATTGAAAAGAAACGCGATGGCGGTAAGCTTTCCGCCGAAGAAATCAGCTATTTCATACGCGGCTATGTCGCTGGCGAAGTGCCCGATTATCAGGCCTCCGCGCTGCTGATGGCCATGTTCATCCGCGGTCTTGACGACGAGGAAACGGCCGTTCTCACGCAGGCCATGACAGATTCGGGCGACAAGGCTAACCTGTCCGCGCTGGGAATCGTGGCAGACAAGCACTCCACCGGCGGCGTTGCCGATACCACCACGCTCATCGTGGTGCCGCTCGTCTGCGCCTGCGGACTCAAGGTTGCCAAAATGTCGGGGCGCGGTCTGGGCCACACGGGCGGCACGCTGGATAAGCTGGAATCCATCCCCGGCGTCACCGTCGCGATGTCGATGGATCGCTTTATGGATCAGGTAAGCGCTATTGGCGGCGCGGTAATGGGGCAGACGATGAGTCTTTGCCCCGCAGACAAAATGCTGTACGCTCTGCGCGATGTCACGGCAACGGTGGAAAGCATACCGCTCATCGCCAGCAGCATCATGAGCAAAAAGCTGGCTTCAGGCGCAAACGTGATTGTGCTGGATGTCAAGACGGGCAGCGGCGCGTTCATGACGGATGCCAACGACGCGAAAGCCCTTGCCCGGGCAATGGTCGCGATCGGTCAAAGCGCGGGCCGCAAAACCTCCGCCATCATCAGCGACATGAGCCAGCCGCTGGGCTGCGCCGTGGGCAATTCGCTGGAGGTCATCGAAGCTATCGATGTGCTGTCCGGCCGCGCAGACGGAGATTTGCTCACCGTCTCCATGGCACTGGCAACCAAGCTGCTGTGTCTGAGCGATATCGCGCCCAACGAAGCGGCAGCGCGCACGCAGCTGGAAGACGCGCTGCGCAGCGGCCGCGCCCTCACAAAGCTGGGTGAAATTATTGCGGCACAGGGCGGCAGCGCCTCTGTCGTGCAGGATACCTCGCTGATGCCGCGCGCGCAGCTTATCCACACGCTGTGCGCCGCGCAGGGCGGCGTCGTCAGCAGCATGGATTGCCGAGGGCTGGGCGAAGTTGCGGGCGCGCTTGGCGCAGGCCGCCTCACCAAAGACGACGTCATCGATCCCGCCGTCGGCTTTATACTCAAAAAGCGTATCGGCGATACTGTGTCCGTTGGCGACGCGCTGTTTGAGATCCACGCCAACAGCGAGGATAAGCTCAAAGAAGCCATCCACACACTGCCGCGCTGTGTCAACATATCGGCTTCGGCGCAAGTGCCTCAGCTGCTACTGGAAAACTAATCATGTGTATAACCTGTGGATAGTGTGTATAACTACTGTTAATTCCGGTGCTTTTCTGTCCGTAATCATGGCGGTATTGTTGTTGACAACACATACTAGGCATGAAAAAGCGATGAAAACCGATGATTATTAACAGATGTGTAATATGTCTGTAATAATTATTGCTCCCAGTCGTTTTTGGCGTCTGCAACGCTTATACTCCAATTGTCAACATATATGCAGTTCTCTATAATTAAGCTATAGACTGCATAATGGGGCAATAATGGTTAACAAACTGGCAGCGTTGTTATTGGCGGCGGTGCTCGCGCTCAGTCTCTTTCCCGGCGCAGCGCAGGCAGCGGGCAACAACGGCACGCTCAAAATCGGCGATCAGAACGAATATGTCATACAGCTGCAGGAACGTCTGCACCAGCTTGGCTATCTCTTTGCCGCACCCACCGGCTATTACGGCACTAAAACACAACAGGCCGTCCTCAATTATCAGCACGATAACAATTTATTAACGGACGGCAAAGCCGGTCCGCAAACGCTGCAAGCCCTTATGGGCAGCAGCTTTGTTGTTCCCATAAGCAACAGCAGCGATGCAGCCGATGCGAAGGCCTGCTCCGCCGGAGACAAGGGCAGTGCCGTCACCGCTTTGCAGCAGCGCCTTTATGAGCTGGGTTACTATACTTACGGCACCATCACAGGCTATTACGGACCCGTCACCAAAAACGCCGTCAAACGCTTTCAGCTCACAAACGGGCTGATGGCCGACGGCATAGCCGGTCAAGATACGTTGGAGCTCCTTAACTCCGATAACGCTCAATATTACTGCATTTACCCAGGTGACAAAGGCACCGATGTCAAGGAGCTGCAATTGCGCCTCCTTGAGCTTGGTTATTTCAATAAAGCCGCCACCGGCTATTTCGGAACAGCGACGCAAAAATCACTCATGGAGTTTCAAAAGCAATGCAACCTCTTGGCAGATGCCGTTGCCGGAAAGGAAACTCGATCGCTGTTGTTTTCTGGCAGCGCTCCCCGCTGGGACAAAACTATTCGCGTCGCAGAGACCGAGTTATCCACATTTTCCGAAAGCTCTGTGGATAAAATGCTGTTCTTCGCAAATGCGCAGCTGGGTAAAAAATACACTTATCTGGCAGACGGACCGCGCGCTTTTGATGCGCAAGGCTTCATTCGTTACGTGCTTCGCTACATGGGATACAACGTTACAAACCGCAGCTTATCTTCTCTGTCCAGCACGGAAGAGTGGATAAAAATATCCGATGCGACATCTCTTCTGCCGGGAGATATCATGTTCTTTGGTGATTCGGACAGCTCAAAAGTCAGTCATACTGCTATATTTATCGGGGATGGACAGTTCATTCACGCCAGTGCCAGCTTAGGCTGTGTCAAAATCAGCCGGTTTTCGGGATACTATAAAAAAAGCTTTTGCGTCGCCCGCAGAATTTTCTAACTGCCCTTGCACCATCATCAAAAACTCAGTCTATATATGACAATTTTTCTTTTTTCGACGTTATACTTGAGCCTCTTTCAGTATTGTGATAGAATATAACAGCCGTAAGACTCGCCTGACTTATCCACATATTGTGGATAAGTCGGTGGATAAAGCAGCAGTGTTTAGTGGTTTCGTGCGTTTTGCGTGCGTTATTATCTTTTTTTTTCTATAGAGGTGCGTGGAGTGGACAATTTTTTATCTATCTGGGAGAAATCCCTCGAAATTTTAAAGCAGGAGCTGGCCAGCGTTCGTTATGATACATGGATCAAAACGTTGTCCCCTGTTAAGAGAATCAATACCGATTTCTATTTCCAAACCCTCAACCCCGTTCATAAAGAATTGGTTGAAAAGAGCTATAAAAATCTGATTGTCAACGCCATGACCAATACCGCGGACATTCTTGATTATAATGGCGATATCAACGTCTTTTTCCTGGACAGCGAGGAAGCAGCAAAATTTCGCCAGCCCGCACCCAGCACCAACGAAGGTCTGGGGGGCGCGCGTCCCACGCTCAACCCTGCGTTCACCTTCGAGACCTTTGTTGTCGGCAGCTCCAACGAATTTGCACATGCCGCTGCGGTGGCCGTGGCCGATAACCCGGGGCACACGTACAACCCTCTATTCATCTACGGTAAAACAGGGCTTGGCAAAACGCATCTGATGCAAGCCATTGCCAACCATATATCCGATCAGAATCCGGCAGCAACTGTCATGTTCGTTAAAAGCGAACCCTTTTTGAACGATCTTATCACCGCAATACGAACCTCTAAAACCGAAGATTTTCGCAAACGTTACCGTAAGGCCGATGTGCTGCTGATCGACGATATTCAGTTCATCGCCGGCAAAGAAAGCACTCAGGAAGAGTTTTTTCATACCTTTAACGATCTTTACGAAAACGATAAACAGATCATACTGTCGTCAGACAAGCCCCCTAAAGAGATTTCCAAGCTGGAGGAGCGCTTGCAGTCCCGTTTTGAAGGCGGGTTGATTGCAGATGTTCAGCCGCCCAACTACGAAACCAAGCTGGCCATCCTCATGCGCAAAGAGAAGGATATCACAGGCAAAAACGGGCTTAAATGCGATATCAGCCACGAGATTCTCGATCTGATCGCCACCAAGGTATCCTCCAACATCCGCTCATTAGAAGGCGCTTTAAAGAAAATTATAGCGTATACGGCGCTCAACGGGCGCTCTCCAAACTTAATGGAAGCAGAAATCGCCATCCGTGATTTTCTGACCTCCACAACCACGCGCCGTATCACCCCCAAGCAGATACTGCAAACGGTTTGTGAATACTACGAAATATCCGAAGAAGAGATAACCAGCAACAAAAAGAACCAGGGTGTCGCCTATCCGCGTCAAATCGCCATGTATTTAACGCGCCGGCTGATGGATATGTCCTATAAAGCCATCGCTGAGATCTATGGCAAGAGCGATCACACCACCGTTAAGCACGCGTACGAGAAAATCGAAAAAGAAATTGCAGCCAACTTTGAAACCAAAATTCTTGTGGATGATTTCATTGCCAAGCTGAAGGATTAAGTGGACAACCTGTTGATACTTTTGCATTAACGTATACTCGACGATAACACTTGTCCCACAGTTATCAACAGGCAACCATACATTCAAGCGATTTATCCCAACAGCTTGTCCCACGCAAAAAAAGCTTGGCAATCGCAAATAATGAGGTTTTCCACATTATAAACATGTACTACTACGACTACTTCTGTCTAATTTACTGGAATTATCGCCTCTAGGGGCGCAGCATGCAAGGAGATCGAAAATGAGGATAAATTGTAACAAAAACGAGCTGCAAAAAAGTGTGAACACCGTTATCAAAGCGGTGCCGGTAAAATCGCCCGTCTATCTGCTTGAAGGAATACGCATTCAGGCGATGAACGATAAGCTGACGCTTTTCGGCAGTGATGGCACGCTGTCTATCAAATGCACTCAGGATGCCGTTGTCACAGAGCCGGGTGAAGCGGTGCTGACCGCCCGTATTTTCAACGAACTGCTTTCCAAGCTTGATGCTGCTGATCTGACGCTTTACACCGAAGGAAACAACGTGGTGATGGAATGCGGCTCCTCTCGCACCACGCTGTGCTATATGGATGCGGAGCAATATCCGGCTTTTCCGGAATACGATAAAGAGAAGCCTGTGCTGCTGCTCTCAAGACAGCTTGTCTCCATGGTCAGCCAAACCGTATTCGCAACGTCTGTCAGTGAAGATAAGCCGATACTGACCGGTATACTGCTGGAATACGAAGCAAGCCAGTTCAAAATGGTGGCGCTCGATGGTTATCGTCTTGCAATCCGTCAGGAAACGCTGCCGGTAGAGATCAACATCAAGGATGTTGTCGTTCCGGCAAAGTCAATGCGCGAGATGGCGCACATCATACCGGATGACGATACATCCATCAGTCTTTTCGCTTCCGAGAACATGATCAGCATCGTTTGCGACAATGTCGAAATCGTCACACGCGTACTGCAGGGCGATTACGTCAAGTATAAGAGCATTCTGCCGGCAGAGCATGCCACGCGCATAATAATACTGCGTCAGGCGCTGCTGAACAGCTTAGAGCGCGCCAGCATTCTGGCCAGACAGTCCAAGACCAATCTGGTCAACCTGCGCATCGAGAAGGACGTGCTGACGATCTCCTCTGATTCTGAGGTGGGAAAGGTACGCGAAGAGGTCGGCATCAACCTGACAGGAAAGAACCTTGATATCGCGTTTAATGCCCGTTATCTGCTGGATGTGCTCAAAGAGGTAGACGACGATGAAATCGTGATGGATTTTAACACGAATATCAGCCCGTGTGTGATCCATCCGATAAAGGGAACCAGCTATCTTTATCTGGTGCTGCCTGTTAAAACAAGCACGGTCAATTAACGCCGCTCTTTTTGCGGCTCAGCTTATTCATCCATGCGTGAAGACGCTCCTCAATTCGGGGAGCGTATTTAATTGCCAATATTAACAGTGCGATACTAACCACACCAAAAACAATCCAGAGCCAAACAGGGATACTGACACTCAAAAGCCCTGAGCCAATCAGCGCAGAAACCAGCAACCCCCAGGGGCGTGTCACCACCATCACCAAGGTAAAGGTTCTCAGCCGCATGGCAGTCAATCCGGCTATCATACACAGCACATCATCCGGAAATACAGGCAGGAGGAAGAGAAGAAACAATACGATCAGTTGCCGCGATGAAACGGTATTCAGATATTTATCAACCGTCTTCTTGCCAATCACGCGCTCGACAAGCGGACGTCCAAGGGCTTTACCCAGCAGGAAAGCGCAAATCGAGCCTATAATGACGGCCAGCAGAGATATCAAAAATCCTTGCCAGAAGCCAAAAAGAATACCGCCCATCAAAGTGGTCAGGTTTCCGGGAATGGGCGATACAATCACCTGCATGAACTGCAGAGCGAAGAACACAACCGGCGCCCAGCCGTTGAACGAGCTGATATAAGCACTCAGGCTTTCGCGGCTTTCAAAAACGGTGAACCAACCGTAGTTTTTGCCAACAAAGAACAGCACAATTCCCGCCGAAATTATCAGCAGCAGTACAATACCCCAGATGATTTGTGATTTATTAAGCTTCATGCAAGAAATTATATCATATCTTAAAAGGCGATGTTATCAAAAATTTAAGAATCCCGGCACGAAGGTTTTAAACGTGCCGGGATCATAAGAGTTCATTTAGATGCGAGCCGGGAGAAGATAGGAGGCATTAACACGGATAAAGCTCATCACGGTCTCATAGATAAGCCGGTGACCATCCTCATTGGGATGAATTCCGTCTGAGCATATCAGATTGACGAACTCACGGCTTTTAAGAAAAGCCTGCCGAATATCAATACACGCTATGTTTTTTGCCCGAGCGATGTTGCCCACACAATTGGAATACATCTCCTGCCAGCGATATATGCGCCACACGTCCTTTAACCACTTGAGGATGGTGCGGCCCTTCTCTCCATCACATTTGGTAAACCACTTGAAATAGCTTTCCGCATAAATGGGAGGAAGAGTCGTTAAAACAACAGTTTTGCCGCTGGACTGAACATAGTCCACCATGCCACTCATGCTGCTTTCAAACAGCTCCAACGGTGTGTTGGGGATATGCTCCATCATAGGATCGCTGGCGATGTCGTCCCAGTGAAAATCGCAGTCGTTACCGCCAAACTCAATGACGACGATATCAGGGTCGTACTTCTCCATTTTGGATTCCAGCTGTTTTTGGCCCTGCAATACCGTGGAGCCAAACTTGGACGCATTGATCAGCTGTGCGTTAATGGTATTGGAAAGCAGCGAAAAGAAGCTGTCTTTAAGCAGCGTATATCTTTTCTTTTCTTCGTCCAGCACCACACCTTTAGATAAAGAGTCTCCTACCAGCAGTATTTTCTTTTCCATAATCTCCTTCCTTTCATAATTCAATATGAAGCACCAGTCAGTTTTTTATACATTCATTGAAATATGAGTGCAAATATCCTTTTCGCGTACATCGTCAGTTCCCAAAGCACGGTGCAGTATCACGCTGTCCAAGGCCACAAAAATGGCGTCTGCCACCTTACGATAATTTGTGCAGCCCACTTTGAGCAGCCCGGCCTCCGCCATCGTACGCCACTTTGCCATGCGATCGTGCAGCAGCTTGCGGATAACCGCGTTGCCCAAAATCGCGTCGGCCAGCAGGCAGATGTGCAGGCGGCAACTATCCGCAGAATTGAAGACTAAAGAAAAGAGCCTCTCCAGCGCAGCATCCAATGCCATGCCCGGCGTAATGTCGTCAATCCATGCAAACAAGCTGTCCGTCACCTCCGAAAGATGAAACTCCGTCACCTCATAGATCAAATGATCCTTAGAGGGATAGTAGTACGAAACGGTGCCTTTAGACAGCTTCACTGTTTTTGCTATGTCCGATATGCTGGTGGCATGAACGCCATGGTTGCAAAAAAGCTGAGCAGCTGTATTCAATATCGTCAATCGATTATCTTCAAATTGAGTTGATAGCTTTTTTGACATAAAACCACCTAAAACTAAATTTATCGGACAATTGTCCGACATAATCATATCACAGTGAGTTTATCGTATCAATCAGGTTTTTGTGAACATTTTGAGTTATTTGAAAATATATAAGCGGTAAAGTGTCTTTCAAATAATTGGACTATGCTTTATAATAGATTGTCGAGGTCTACGCTCCAACAGAATTGTATTGTTACTTTACGCAAGAGGCAATGACGGGGCAGGGGTCGAACAATATCGAAGAGGATGGATATTCTGGATGTCAAAGATAATCGCCATAGCGAATCAGAAGGGCGGCGTTGGTAAGACGACGACTGCCGTTAATCTTAGCGCATGTATCGCGGAAAAGGGGCTCAAAGTGCTGCTCATTGATATTGACCCGCAGGGCAACACAACCAGCGGCTTCGGAATCGAAAAAGCAAAACTGAAGCACTCCGTATACGACGTATTGATAAACGGCGTAGATCCCAAGATGGCGGTATGCAAAACGATGATTGATACGCTGGACATCATCCCGGCAAATATCGATCTCGTGGGGGCAGAGGTGGAACTGGTATCGCGCATGGCGCGTGAACAGATAATGAAAACAGCGCTCAGCAGCATCCGAAAGGATTATGACTTTATCTTCATGGATTGTCCGCCGTCGCTGGGGCTCATTACTGTGAATGCGCTCACAGCGGCAGATAAAATTTTAGTACCGATACAGTGCGAGTATTATGCGTTGGAAGGGCTCTCTCAGCTCATTAACACAGTCAAGCTTGTTAAGGCAAATCTCAATCCTAATCTTGAGGTCGAAGGTGTTGTTCTCACAATGTACGACAGCCGGACCAATCTCTCAGCGCAGGTGGTGGAAGAGGTTAAACGCTTCTTTAAGAACAAGGTATACAAGACGGTGATTCCCCGTAATGTGCGCTTGGGGGAAGCGCCCAGCTTCGGTCTTCCCATCATTCGCTACGATGCCAACTGCTTGGGTACGCAATGCTACAATGAATTGGCTAATGAAGTGATCAGCTTCAACAATGGGGGGAAGGTGTCATGAAGCAGCAGCGTCTGGGAAAGGGATTGGGCGCATTAATTGGTGAGGAACCTCAGTCGGTTTCCGGTGACGAGGTTTTGGGTGTCCGCGAGGTAGAAGTCAACGAGATTGATCCTAATGTGGGGCAGCCAAGAAAGCACTTTGACACAGAAGCGCTGGAAGGCTTATCGCAATCTATAAAAGCCTATGGTATAGTGCAGCCTATTATCGTCCGGAAGATCGATGACCGATACTCAATTATCGCGGGCGAGCGCCGTTATCGTGCTGCACGCATGGCAGGTCTTAAAACAGTTCCCGTCGTCGTTAAGGAATATACGGATACCGAGCTGATGGAAGTGTCTCTGGTAGAGAACTTACAGCGGGAAGACCTGAATCCGATCGAAGAAGCGCAAGCTATGCAGCTGCTGATGAGTGAACACGCGCTGACGCAAGAAGAGCTGTCGGAGCGGCTGGGAAAATCACGCAGCGCCGTCGCCAATACGTTGCGCCTACTCAATCTGCCGGAAAACATCAGAGGCATGGTAATTGCCGGATCGCTCACCAGCGGACATGCTCGCTGTCTCGTTGCTCTCAAAACGGATGAACAAAGAACAAAGCTGGCAAATCGCATCATCGCTGAAGATTTGTCTGTACGTGCGACTGAAGAGCTTGTTAAAATGGCAGATGCGCAGCCTAAGGAGAAGAAGGAGAAACCGGCACCGCCGGAGATAGAATCTGCTGAAAAGGCTTTGACTTCGGCCTTAGGCACAAGGGTACAGATAACAGGAAATCTGAAGCAGGGTAAAATCATTCTCACCTATTACAATGAAAATCAGTTAGAATCCCTTTACGACTTTCTTTTGACCAGTAAGCAATAATGTTTCACGTGAAACATACAGACATCTCAAAGACCGCACATTGTGGTCTTTTTATTTACACTGTTTCACGTGAAACAAAAAGGCCTGCATTAACCGCAGGCTTAAGTCGATAATTTGTTTCACGTGAAACGCTATACCGTGCCTCTGATGAGATGGAGAAAGAAGTTATTATTAAAGAAGAACATACCGACAGTAGAGCCTTGAAAATATTCAACCACTTTATCAACAGGAATGAACAATATCGCCGCTGGCACAACCACAACAATGATGAAGCATATCATGATGCCGCGAATGCCGCCGAAAAGTGCGCCTGACACTCTGTCGTATTGCCGAAGCTCCGGAAACTTAACCGTGTATCCAACAGCGCCTAGCACAAACATGTAAACGATGCGCGCCAGAATGAAGACAAGAGCAAAGGAGATAATGTTCAGCACAGCGCTCACCATCGTCATGTTGAAGTAGTCGCCCACGGTTGAGATTCCGCTGGACGCAAAAGCTTTGTGTTCGACGTTCTGACGGATAAGCGTCGCGAAGGGCTCTGTAGCGGATGAGGTAGAGATGATGGTGGTGAGCTGAGACGAACTCAGATTATCTACCAGCAGCCGTGAGTTTTCAAATGATGCGATTTTTTCCGAACCTTCAGTGAAGTACAGCAGAAAATTAAATATTGTTTTGTTGGCCTTGAAGGCAACCGCTACCACCGGGTAAAGAAGGTATGAGGTAATGATGGATAAAAAAATTGAGCCAAGGCTAAGAGCCGAATGAAGAAAACCTTTGTTGAAGCCTTCCAGCACGGCAATGGCGATTATCAGTAAAAAGAAAACGTTGACTAAGTTCATCTGCCTTTACTCTCTTTCTGCCTATGGCAGCGGCATCAATGATACTGTCGTGCCCTGCGTGATAAATACGAAACCCGGCATAGCTGCGCGTACATCGGTGACTTCAAAGGGAAGCTCATAGGTACGCAGATACTTGCCTTCACCAGTATAAACGAAAAAATTGGTGTTTGCAAAGCAATATATCTTGTCGCCGCTGATGATGATGCGAAATACCTGCGGCGGAAGGTTTATCTTTGTCTCGTCGCCGGAAGACCGTATTACCCGGGCGATGTCGTAGGGTGCACCGTTACTGAGAACGTAGATAAACTTTGGATCGCCGATTGAACTGACATACTCCGGCATCCAGCCGTAGGTAAGCAGCTCGCGGCTGGTGCCGGTGTTCGCCGCCGGATAAACGGTGAGCTGCCGCGTTCCCATCGCATAGATGTCCTTGCCGAAAATCTTAACGCCCTCCACCAATTGATCCTTAAGTTCCTTGATACCAGTCATGGCTTGCGTTTCAGGACGGTAGGTCGATATGCGCGACACCGGAACCGCGCCGGAAACGTCAAGCTCCAGCACATAAAGCTGATCTCCGTTCGAATCGAAGCCATAGTCCAGTATGTGCTTATCAGTCACTGTTATCTGATAAAGATTATTGCCAGAAAGATCAAAAATCAGTATATAGGCTGGCTGATTGTTTTCTAATATCTGCTTCACATACACCGCGACCTTGTTGACGCCTACACGAACAGAATCTATTGAGCCGTCAATGCGCGTAGAGAAAAGCTGAATGCCGTTCTTATCGACGCACTGTATGGAATCCTCACCCACGGCGGCTATCATATAATCGTTTGCAATGAGATCAAGACCGCTTTCAACGAAGCTGCACTGCCAGATGCGCTTGCCGCTCGAGTCCATACAGGTAAGCAACGTATCGTTGAGATAAACGACATTGCTGCCCACCGGCGCATACTCTGAGCCGGCGGCAAAGGGGAGAGGTATGAGAGTATCCTTAATTTCCCGTGCCCTTGTCAGCACCATGATAAGCCCCGTTATAAGAACAAGCGTGACGACAGAAACACTGATGAGAAAAGCAAGCGCTTTGCGGGATATCTTTTTCTTTGGTTTTTTCTGATTATACACGTGCATACTCCTATGTATTATTAAAGAGCATTATAACACAAAAAAAGAAGCATTGCAGAACGCAAAATAAAACCGGACATTGAAGTCCGGTCAGGGGCAGAAAACTCTTAAAGCTTTGGGTATGATGGAGAGGCGGGCGGGAGTCTGTCCATATATTTCGCCGTCCACATTGAAAGGAAGAAGTTTATCGCTGCTAATATGCAGTTCGCTGCAGGTAAACAGCTCATGACAGGGTATCTTATCGATTAGACCTTTCTTAAGCTTGGGCAGTTCCACCAGTATTCGCCAGTTAGGTACTCTGTTGATGATCATCACGTTGAAAAGACCGTCCGCTACGTCGGCCTGTGGGGCGACATTGAGACCGCCGCCGTAACATTTGCCGTTGGCGATTGCAATAGTCAAGACCTTACGGCGGTAGGTATTTCCATTAATCTTGACTTCAAGTGAAACACTCTTATAGCCAAAGACGGTGAGGAAAATACCAAGGAAGTACGCGAAGCCGCCGGTGAAGGTACGCCTCACCTTCTCAACATTCTTGAGAACCTCGACGTCGAAGCCGGTACCCGCAACGTTGAGAAAGTAGCGGTCTCCCACCAAACCTATGTCGACTTGTCTTCTATTACCGGCCAAGATGATATCCAGCGCTTCGGCTGCGTCGCGCGGAACGTCGATAGCCTGCCGAAAGTCGTTGCCTGTGCCGGCGGGTATCACGCCTAAGGTTTCTTCTGTGCCCTGCAATATGCCGGCGATTTCAAGCAGCGTGCCGTCGCCGCCCACAGAAATGATGCCGTCGTAGCCCTTGCCCACCACGCTGCGCGCAAGTTCAATGGCGTGCTCCCGGTACTGCGTTTCAAGTACGTCGTATTGAATGCTGCGCTCGCCTAAAATGCGGGTAACGGTTTGCATGGCTTTTTGTGAACGTCCAGCTCCGGCGGTGGGATTGAAAATGATACAGTACATATGCGCCCCCCAGATGCGTCGATTTGCACCATAATACTAAATTCGACACGGAATGTACAGAACAAAGTGTCGTTGAGTGACTAGAGCACGCAAAAATAAAACAAAGAGGCTAAATGCCAAAATATATTAAGCGTTAATCGGCTTTGGGCACAGAGCATGTATTCTGCTGTGTTTTTCTTTCGGCGAAGAGGCTGGCGATCATTCCGCCGGTGACAAAGATACCGCCCGCCAAATTGAGCAAAGAGAAGCTGCCGGACATCAGAGTGTCCAGCAGTATGCCGGAGAAGACCTGTCCGATGAATTGCAGCAGCGTTGCGTAGAGAGCAGATATTTTACATACGATAGCGCTCAGCAGTGTGACGACAATGACTCCCATTAAACCGCCGGTGTAGATTAAAACGTTGGGCGACAGAGAAAAGGGCTGTGTGAGTAGCGGCTCGTCTGCGCCCAGCAGCAGCATGACGATGACAGAAACCGAGAGCCCGACGATGTAGTTGAAGAAGGTGCTTTGCAGCATGCCAGCTTTTAGCGCGAGACGTGCGTTGAAGGAGCGGGACACGACGATACAAACGCCGCTGAGCAGAGCAAAGATGATGGGCAGGAGTATGCTCACATCAAACGGCCAAAGCATGGTTGATAGCCCGATGATAACCAGAACGATGCCGGGCAGTTTTCTGGCGGTGAAAGGATGCTTCGCCATTTGGAATAAGCCAAACTGATCCACAAGCAGCGAGGTCAGCGTTTGACCCAGCAGACCCAGTGCTAATATGGCGGAAACGCTGATGCGTCCAAAGGCCAAGTTGCAAAAAACAACGGTGCCCACGCCAGCCGCGCCACCCAGATAAAGGTGAAAAGGCAGCCTGCCTGCGGGAAATAGCCGCTGCTTTTTGGTGAGCAGCAAAAGCGATATTAGGGTGAGCCCGATGATGTGGATGAGCACTGAGGAGGAATAAGCACCGTAATAGGTACCCATTTCTCCATTCACGGCAATCATCAGCGTACACAGTATGCCGGATATCACGGACAACAGATAATACATTTTGCAGACCTCCTGACGGCATAATAACATGATTGTTGACGTGATAATATGACATATGTCATACTGTGCGCGAGGTGATGGATATCACAAAGCAAAAACTGCGCCCGGAGCATCTATATGCTCTCGATGAATATGGATTGACTGACATGTGTATGCAAGACATTGCCGTGTTCTATTTCCAAAGAAACGAATTCATTGTGCGGCAAGGGGACATTTGCGAATACGTTTTTCTGGTGCTGGCGGGCAGGATGAAGGTGTTCATCGATTCGCCCAACGGCAAGACACTGCTTTTTTGCTTCTATGCGAAAAGCGGCATTTTGGGGGAGGCTGAGTTTGCGGCCGACAGAGACATTGCCGGCACCAGCGTGCAAGCAATAACGGACGTGTACTGCATCGGCATACCGCGCAGACGGTATCAGGCATACTTGAAGAGCAACGTTGTTTTTTTGAGTAAGGTGAGCGAGGCATTGGCGGGAAAGCTTTTTCGCAGCACCCGCAACAGTGCGGTGACGATATTGTATTCGGTGGAGGCGCGGCTGTGCGCATACATTTCGATGGCCAGCGACAACGACAGGTTTTGCGAGAAACTGACGGAGGTTTCGGAGCTGCTGGGGACAAGCTATCGCCATTTGCTGCGGACGCTGGACAAGCTGTGTTCCTTGGGTATTCTGCAAAAGGCACACAAGGGGTATTTGGTGGTGGATAGAAAGGCTCTGGAACAAAAGGGCGACGATTATTATCTGGCATAGTCGCAAAATCAAAATTTACATTCAGGCCATAAACTAGCGCGGATTTTGATTGACGCTGAACTCTTTATTATGTTAGTATGGCGTAGGACACAAAAGCGGGAGCGAATGGCCCCCGCTTTTTAAATCTGATGATGGGTCAGGAGAATAATATGCCAGGCATATCCGTATTTGGAGCACAATGGGGAGACGAGGGAAAGGGACGTTTTGTCGACTTTCTTGCGAACGAAGCTGATGTTGTGGTGCGCTATCAGGGGGGCAATAACGCGGGTCATACGATCATCGTGGATGACGTGACCTACACGCTTCATTTGATACCCGCGGGGCTGCTGTATGACGGCAAGCCGTGCATCATCGGCAACGGCGTGGTGATTGATCCCGGTGCACTGATCGAGGAGATGGAGCTGCTGCAAAGCAAGGGCTGCTCGACAGCCGGGCTGATGATCTCTGACCGGGCACACATGGTGATGCCCTACCACAAGCTGCTGGACGGCATTGCCGAGGACAACGCAGGCGAGGCGCAGATCGGCACCACGAAACGCGGCATCGGTCCGTGCTATACCGATAAGGCAGCACGCCTGGGCCTGAGAATTTGCGATCTGATGTCGGACAGCTTTGAGGATAAGCTGCGCAATGTGCTGGCACAAAAGAATGAGATATTGACAAAGATATATGGGCGCGAGCCGATGGATGCGGACAGCATGCTGGCAGAGTTCGCTGTTTACAGAAAGAAGCTGGAACCGCATGTCTGCGACACCGTCAGCATCTGCCACAGCCTGCACAAGCAGGGAAAGAAGATGCTTTTTGAGGGCGCGCAGGGCATGCTGCTGGATATCGATTTTGGCACATACCCGTATGTGACGTCGTCTCACCCCATAGCGGGGGGCGTCAGCATCGGAACAGGTCTGCCGCCGTGTGCGGTCACAGATGTGGTGGGCGTCGTGAAGGCGTATACCACACGTGTGGGCAAGGGACCGTTTGTGACGGAGCTGCTGGATGAGACGGGTGAGCGCATCCGCGAGAAGGGCCATGAATACGGCGCGACCACGGGACGTCCGCGGCGCTGCGGCTGGCTGGATCTTGTCATCGTCGGCTTTGCGTCGCGCATCAGCGGCATTACATCTATCGCGCTGTCGCGCATGGATACGCTGGGCGGCTTTGATAAGGTAAAGGTGTGCGTGGCGTACGAGATCGACGGTAAAATTACGAAGGATTATCCCGCTTCGCTGGAGGCGCTGGCCAAGGCCAAGCCGGTCTATAAGGAATTTGACGGCTGGAGCGATGATATATCTCATGTGCGCACATTTGAGGAGCTTCCCCAGAGCGCGCGCGAATACATCGAGTTTATCGAGCGCGAGACGGAAACGCCTGTCGGCATGATCGGCGTGGGACCTGAGCGCAGCGAGTGCATTGTGCGTCGGAAATACTTCGTATAATTCGCCGCAGATGACGACAATTTAATAAGATAACCAATTTGCCGTGCCAGACGGGGAGCTAGCGGTGCCCTGAACCTGCAATCCGCTATAGCAGGGTTGGATTCCCGGATGGAGGCACGAAATTGTAAGGTATGGAGACGGTAAGGGGCGTTGACGAGTGGGCCCCGTGCAACGGGCGGCCGTGAACCCTGTCAGGCCCTGACGGGAGCAGCAGTAAGCGGTTTAGGCCGTGTGCCTCGGATCAGTCTGCTCTGAGTAACCTGCCGTCATACCTCTTGTAGTTTCGTGTCGATATCTGGGTGCACGGCATTTATTTTACCCAAAAACTACAACACTTCACTTTCTATGTACAAATTGTGGACAAACCGTAATCATTTTTATTTCAGCAGGAAAAGACATCATGCTTGGAGAATAATACTTTCAACAGGTTGTTTATATCAGCGCTGTTGGAGGTAATATAATTGTAGCATGACTCCGGATTCCGGGGCATAAAAATACACAAAGAAAGGGGGGCGGATTATGCGCATTAGTATTGCGGGGAAGGGCATGGAAGTGTCCGACTATCTCAAGGAGATCGTGAACAAGAAGGTCTCTAAGCTGCAGCGGTATTTTGACGAGGATACCGAAGCGCATATCACCATGTCGATCCAAAGGTCCAGACATATTGTGGAGGTGACCATTCCTTTCGATGGGATCGTTCTCCGTGGCGAGGAGGCGACGGGGGACATGTACGCGTCGATTGACGGCGTGCTCAAAAAGCTGGAGAAGCAGATTCACAAGCACCGCACATCGCTGAAGAGAAGGCTGCATGAGGGTGCGTTTGCCAGTGGGGATTATGAATATCATACCGAGCTGGTGGACGAGAAGCTGCCGGCGGTTGTACGTACGAAGCGGTTTGTTATCAAACCGATGGACATAGAGGAGGCAGCGATGCAAATGGAGCTGCTGGGTCACCAGTTCTTCGTATTCCGCAACGCGATGTCACACGAGATCAATGTGCTGTATAAGCGCAACGACGGCGATTTGGGGCTGATTGAGCCGGATTTGGAATAAGAGACACATTAAGAAATGATACAGAAACAGGGTGGCAGTTGCTGCCCTGTTTTTTATATGGAGCATACAGTGTTTATTGCATTATCAGAGATTCAAAAACAGCACTAAATATGATATGATGCTTAAAAATTTAAGGGAGATACAAAAGTATGAATGACGGCATTAAACACATGGTGATATTTAATCTGAAGGATAACAGCCCATCTCATGCGGATAAGTTTTTCGAGGACAGCAGAAAAATACTCAGCAATATACCGGGGGTAGCCGATTTTGAGATATTTAAGCAGGTGAGCAAGAAGAATGATTATCAATATGGGTTCAGTATGTTCTTTGCGAATGAAGACGCCTACAAGGCCTATAATGAGCATACCGACCATACCGAGTACGTGAAAAACATTTGGCTGAAGGACGTGGAAACCTTTATGGAAATCGACTTTCAGCAAAGATAGGCCGCCAAAGCGGCAGCGGGCAAAGCCTTAGGCTTGCTCGGCATCCTGCAGCTGAGACAGCGCTTTTTCCTTAAGCTTCTTGTACATGTTAAGGTAAGCATACTGGGCCAGCGCCGCGAGCATGAGCACCAGCGTGAAGCTGATGAACCAGACATGCCAGGGACTGACGAAGCGGGCGAGGAAGCAAAAAGCGATGGCGGTGTTGAGGGCAAACGCCGCGATTTTACCGAACATATTGGATGGAGCGATGATATCCTTGAAGTACAGATATATGCCGCCGCCGATCATCATCAGCTCCTTGACGATGAGAGTGACCACGATGTACCACGGCAGCACGCCGGTGACTGTAAACGCGATAACAGCGAACACAGAGATGAGTTTATCTGCTAGCGGATCGAGCAATATGCCCGCCTCAGAGCCCATGTTATACTTGCGGGCGATCCAGCCGTCTAAGAGATCCGTCGCGCACGCGACGATGTAGACGACGAACGCGGGGATTAATATGTCAAAGTAGATCAATACTGTGCAAACAGGCACCAGCGCAAAACGGAATAAGGATAATATGTTAGGTATAGTCATCGGTATTCGTTTCACACAATCACCTCATCGTATGTGTATTAATGGGAATATTATAGAAAACGCCGTTATGCTGGATAACGGCGTTTTCTTGTTTATCCAGTATTCTATTATACTTCGATAGGTTGTCCGTTAGCAAGCAGGTATTTTTCCGCCTCGTCTGACCAGAAGCCCCCGCTCTTGTCCGTCAGCTCTGCTAATCCCTTGAAGAACGGATCTGTCTCACCCAGCTTGGCGAAATCGTCGATGGCGGTGAGCGGCATGGATATGTGCGTGTAGATCAGCTTCTTGCCGCCCGGAATCTCGGGTAGGTGCAGCGTTGCATCCACCACGCTGTTGAGACCGCCAACGTGCGTGATCATGGAGGTGGGGTTGATGAGCCCCTTGCTCATCATGTCCAAAGACTCTTTCATATCGTCCGTGTTGCCGCCCGAGGTGCCCACAATGTGGGTGTATGAATAGTGCACGTTGTAGAAGTTTAAGCTGGCAGAGAAGGACTGATCGGTGGGACCGGCAAAGAAGTTCAGGCAGCCGTCCTTGCAGAGCAGCGCATCGCCCTGCTCGATGACGGGCTTCACAGGCGCCATCACCAGCACGTCGTTGTAGCCCTTGCCGCCGGAAAGCGCCATCAGCTTTTCGAAGCTGCCCGCTTCGCGCGTATTGACATAGTGCAGCTCAACGCCGCAGCGTTTGGCCTCTTCCACGGTATAGATGCGCTCGGCACGAGCCAGGCGCGCGTCGTCGATATCAGTGACAACGAGCAGACCCGGACGGCGGTCGCAATGCAGCGCGTAATCAATGGAACCCAGACCCATGGGGCCCACGCCCGCAAGAATCGCCATGTTGCCGCCTTCCACGATGCCCATATCGTGCACATATTCGCCCTGACGGGTGTGGTAGAACGCGTGGAATGTGCCCACGATGCAGCTCATCGGTTCGGCGAGAGAACCATAGAAAAACGCGTCGGAATCGTATTTGAGCAGGCAGTCCATCTCCATGGCTTCCGCCGGAATGACGACATAGGTGGCGTCTCCGCCGATGAAGCGGTATGAGTAGCCCGGAGCATCCTGCGAGCCCTTGTAGTTGAACGCGGGCTGTATCGAAAACTTGTCTCCCGCAGCAAACTTGTGCTGCCAATCGCTGCCCACCTCTAAGATTTCGCCGCAGAACTCGTGACCGATGATTGTGGGGTTGGTCGCGATGTCGTTCGGGACGCGCTTATGCTCCGCACCCTGCTTGGCCGCCTTGTATGACGACATGCAAAGGCTGTCGGACACCACCTTGGCCAAGATTTCGTTGGACTGGATGGGCGGCAGCTCAAAGGTTTCGAGCCGTAAATCGTCTTTGCCATAGATCCGGACTGCTTTTGTTTTCATGTGATGCTCCTTAAGTTATTAAATGTTGTAGCCGACGGCACAAGCCGTTCGATTGTTCATATTTAACAAAGTTTTGTTATAAATGATCAATAAAATGATCAACTTTTATACAGATTCATTATATACGTGGCAAGAGAAAAAAGTCAAGGCGGACCATGCGGCGAGGATACGATAATATTGAGTGAGGTAGTACGAAATGGAAATGGTGTAAGAATGTTGTAGACGGCGCATTGATGGGAACGCAAAATAGCAGTGCGTGCAAATTTGTGGGTGTTCAAGCGGATTGAAATGAGTATAATAGTACGCAGCAGTATTATAAATTAAGGGGTATACGATGCAGCATAAAACAGACCTTGAGATCGCGCGGGAGGCCGAACTGACACCCATTCAACAGATAGCGGAGGAAGGCGGCATCCGAGAGAGCGAGCTGATCCCATTCGGATACAAAAAAGCGAAGGTTTCGCTGGCTATTATGGAACGGCTGAAGGACAAGAGCAAGGGCAAGCTGATACTGGTGTCGGCGATTAACCCGACTCCGGCGGGCGAGGGAAAGACAACAATTTCGATCGGTCTTGCGGATGCGTTGAAGAAGTGCGGACAGCGTGCATATCTAGCGCTGCGCGAACCGTCGCTGGGGCCGGTGTTTGGCATGAAGGGCGGCGCGGCGGGCGGCGGTTATGCACAGGTGATACCGATGGAGGATATCAACCTGCATTTCACGGGAGACCTGCACGCGGTGACGGCGGCGAACAATCTGCTGTGCGCGCTGGTGGACAACCACATCCACCACGGCAACACGCTGAATATTGATCCGCGGCGCATCACCATCAAGCGGTGCATGGACATGAACGACAGGCAGCTGCGCTTTATCACCTGCGGTTTGGGCGGACGCACCAATGGCATGCCGCGCGAGGACAGCTTTGACATCACGGCGGCATCCGAGGTGATGGCGGTGCTGTGTTTGGCGTCGGACTTACATGATCTCAAGGATCGGCTGGCGCGCATCAAGGTGGCGTATACATTTGATGAGAAGCCGGTAACAGCGGGAGAGATTGGCGCGGCGGGTGCGATGGCTGTGCTGCTGCGCGACGCGATTCGTCCCAACCTTGTGCAGACCCTGGAGAAGACGCCTTGCCTGATGCACGGCGGACCGTTTGCTAACATTGCTCACGGCTGCAACAGCTACATAGCCACCAACATGGCACTGCATTTGGCGGACTACGTGGTGACGGAGGCGGGCTTTGGCGCAGACCTCGGCGCGGAAAAGTTTCTTGACATCAAGTGCCGGCAGACGGGGCTGTGGCCCGACGCGGTGGTGGTGGTGGCGACGATACGGGCGCTGAAGAGCCACGGCGGCAAGAAGAAGGCGGAGCTTTCGGAGCCGGATGAGGCGGCGGTGATACGCGGCATGCAGAACCTCGACAAGCACATTGAAAATCTCAAGGAGTTTTACGGGCTGCCGGTGGTGGTGGCGATCAACAAGTTTTATACCGATACGCCGGAGGAGATATCGCTGGTGCAGCAGCTATGCAACGCGAAGGGTGTGACGGCTGTGGTGGCTGATGTGTGGGAAAAGGGCGGCGATGGCGGTGTGGCACTGGCCGAAGAGGTGATGCGCATAGCAACCAAAACGAAGCCCAAGCACCCGTACGCGCTGGAAGACGATATCAGGACGAAGATTGAGAAGCTGGCGAAGACGATATATGGTGCGTCGGATGTGCATTACTCTGCCGGGGTGGGCAAATCCATTGAGGCACTGAGCAAGAACGGCTATGCCGACCTGCCGATATGCATTGCGAAAACGCAGTACTCTCTGTCGCACGATCCTTCTTTGACTGGACGGCCTAAGGATTTTATATTCACGGTGCGCAACATCAAGCTTTCTGCCGGAGCCGGGTTCATCGTGGTGCTGGCGGGGGATATGATGACGATGCCGGGGCTGCCCAAGGTGCCTGCGGCAGAGCAGATCACCATAGATGACGAGGGGCGGATTGACGGGCTGTTCTGATAGGGTGTGGGTTAATATGTGGATTGAAGCCGTTCGGGGTGTGCGTTTCCGGGCGGCTTTTTTGCGCGTGTGGATGGACGGGCTTTGAAAAGTGGGCGGTTTGGATTGAGGGAGTAGTTAATGTGCAGCTTATGACGGGGGATTCCTCACTGCGTTCGGAATAACAGGATGGAGGGGGCGGTCGCGAAGAACACGAGCGGCAGCATGCTGTCATGCAGAGCGAAGGGCGAAGCATCTCCTTCTGCGGCGCGCTTTACGGGGGATTCCTCACTGCGTTCGGAATGACAGAATGGCGGGGCGGCGGACACGAAGCACTCCTCTTCTGAGGTGCACCGAACAGGGGGATTCCTCACTGGCGTTTGGAATGACCGGATGCCGGGGGCGCGAAGCACTTTCGCGGCGGCGTGCTGTCATGCAGAGCGAAGCGAAGCATCCCCTTCTGCGGCGCGCTTGACGGGGGATTCCTCACTGCGTTCGGAATGACATGATGGGGAGGAGTGTGGACACGAAGCACTCGGTGGCGTGCTGCCGTGCAGAGCGGAGCGACGCATCCCCTTCTGCGGCGGGCTTGACGGGGGATTCCTCACTGGCGTTCGGAATGACATAATGGGGAGGAGTGTGGGCACGAAGCACTCTTGCGTCGGCGTGCTGTCATGCAGAGCGGAGCGAAGCATCCCAACTGAAGTGCGTCGCACAGGGGATTCCTCACTGGCGTTCGGAATGACATAAGGGGGCATGATGGTGGAGAGAATATTAGGTAAAGCCAAAAAGAGCCGCTGCTTTAATGCCGCGACTCCAGTTGGTGAAGATTCGTAAAGGCCGATTATATTTTAGGGAGAAATAACTGCCCGCTACATGACCAGCGTGCCGTCGTTGGTGTGCTGAATCATCAGTATATCCTCTTCCAGACCCGTTTGAGTGTTGATGTAGATGATGTAGTCCCGCGACTCTATCTTGCCTGTGAACTCCCAGCACAGCTTTTCCTCGCCGGAGTCCAGCGGAATAAGCGCAAGGCGCGTTTTGCTGACCTGCATGCCTTGGGGTATTTTCTCCTGTGCCGCTTTCAAATCCAGCTTGGGCGGCACATACCGGCGGCTTTTGTGCGACATCAAATAGTTGTTCGCGTCCATGCCCACCGCCTTGCCGGATGATATATCCACCCAAACCTTGATAAGGTCGGGATAGAGCACGACGTTTTGATCTACCGGCGCAAGGTTGATGATTGCCATGCCGTTGTAGAACTGGGCATAGCTGGCTGCAGTTTCGCCGTAGCCCTTGCTGTTGAGATACTGAATTGCGGCTTTGGTCAGCTCTGCATAACGCGCATCAGTTGGCACTGCTGATATGCCGCCGCCGTTATCGGCGCGATACCACAGCACCTTGCCGCCCTGCTTAGTGACGCTGATTAGATAGACCAGACCATCGGTTTCGCCGGAGAACTGATAGCAGGGTATTTTGCCGTTGCTCTCGCCATCGTAATTGAGAGCTGACGCGTCGACTTCTAAGAACTTGGCTGCCAATGCCGTTGCGTCAGCCTGTGTTACCTGCTTTGAGCCCAGCCCCTGCGGCTTCTTATTCTCGGTGCTCTCGGAAAAAGGTCCGTCGTATTGCAGGCGCGGAAACTCCTGATTGGAGAAGTCGAGATTGCCCGCCGTTTCATTCTCAGGTATGAATACATCCGCTGTGAATCCCGCATTGCCGGGATAACCCTTCTGATACAGCTCGCCTAGGCTGGCTGAGACCTCCTCACAGGAAGCGGCCAGTCCGTTCACCGCCTTGATTTCCTCGTCCGTTATTTCTTCACCCAATGACAGCTTGTTGAGCAGCGTGCGGCAATAATCGCCCGTGCGAGCCACAAACTGCGTCAGCGTTCCCGTGCCGTTGTAGGAAACGGGCAGCGCGGCTATCGAGCTTTCTGTGTCGCCCGTTTGCCGCCATACGTCCATCAGCAGCAGCGAGTATTGGTTCAGCCCCGTTGCCGCTTCTACCTTGTACAGCTTGGTTTTCAGGCTGTCCATATCTGTCAGCAGTTCCTCAAAGGACTTCTGATAGACCGCCCCCATCTGGTTTTTCAAATTCTTGTTCTGGTTATCCAGTATGATGGCATATGCCGATACGCCCACCAATGCGGCACACAGCAGGCTTATTGCGGTTATACGCGCCCATCTTTTCTTGAACATGGCATTTCTCCTATTCGCAGAATATGTGCTCGCCGATCGTTACAATCACCGGCCTTGATCTCATCCATTTGTTGCTCGTTTTCGCCGGAGCGTAATAGAACACGGCTCCTCCCGACGGATCCCAACCGTTCATTGCATCGCGCGCGGCGTCGAGAGACTGCTGGTTGGGCGTCAGATTGATCTGCCCGTCGTCTACCACCGAGAACGCGCCCGACTGATAGATTACCTTTGCGATGCTGTTCGGGAAACGTGAATCTTCCACGCGGTTGAGTACAACGGCTGCCACTGCCACCATTCCCTTGTATGGCTCGCCGCGGGCCTCGCCGTATACCAGACGCGCCAGCAGGTAAACATCGTTGTTGTTGCCTGACGAATTTGAGCCCCCGCCGCCGCCGCTGGAAGGCGCGTTTACGCCCAACTTCTCTGCCGTTTGTGCGCCCACAATGCCATCTGCCGTTATGCCGTGCTTTTTCTGAAACCAGACCACGGCAGTGCGTGTGGCTTCGCCGTATTTGCCGTCTACCGCGCCGGTATAATAGCCCCAATCCTTGAGCCTTTGCTGTATCTCCTTTACCTCGTTGCCGCTGGAACCCACCTTATAGGAGGCGGCCGGTGTTGCTTCACAGCCAAAAAGCAAAACCGCCAGCAATACAAGCAGCATCGCAAGCGGTTTCTTGAGTCTTTCCATCGATGTATCCTCCAAGCCATCACATTAATCTTGACGGCGGGATACGTATTACTTAAACAAGCCGTCGAAGAATTCCGCGAAGAATGAGGTATATTCTGCCTCGTCCTCCTGGGTTTCCAGCTCTGAGATGCACAGCGGCGGGAACATGACGCACCACCAGTTTTGCCCCTTGCCGTCTCCCAGCACCACGCGCAGTGCTTCGTAATCACCCTCAGGATAACGGACACCCTTGTATTCCTTATCCGGAAAGTGGCTGATACCCACCGTGGCTGTCGCTGTGTAGTCGAATCCGTTTTTCTCCAGCGTATCATCTGCCGTCGCTATTATTATCTCAAGGTTGTCAGCGATATATTCTTGGGCTTCCTGCGCGTTATCGCACTTGAGTATGCCGTCTTTCGTCAATTGCAGCACAGCGTCGCGCACCTTCAGCTTTACCTGCTGATCCTCATCGCTGTCTGAATTGGCGATCACATGCAGCCGAAACGGTGCGGGTGTACACGCGCTGGCCAGCAGCACCGCCGCTGTCAGCAGCAGCACCACCGCCTTTTTCCAATGTACAGTCTTAAAACCCCTCATCTTGTTTCCTATCCTCGTGTCATTTGTCATATGCATATGCAGTGTTATTATAGCCACCTGTTTTGCTAACTATACATGGGCTGGCCAGATGGGTAATGCGTATGGTCAGGAGTCAATAAAAAAGCCATTCGCGCGGAATGGCCGGGGCTTTCATAGCAATTGCTCAGTGGGGGTGGGTTTGCTTCTCGTTTGGGATAAGCTGAGGACCTGTTTTATTGAGGCGGGCTTCGCGGAACTCTATGACTTTTTGGCGGAAGAGGGACGATATACCGAGCGCACCCAGTATGGCAAACACCGGCAGCATGTGGTAGTGATAGCGGTTTTGGTGCTCCAGCAGCATGTGCAAAATGGCGGTACCGACAAACAGCAGCACCATCGCCTGCGCCCCGCCCGGCTTTCTTTGCTTGAGCAGACGTAAACCGTAAACCGCCGAAAAGAAAACGCCGAGCAGATAGAAATAATCGTTGCAGCTAGTTAGCCCGCTGATGAGCTTTTGCCTCTGGGGAGACAGCCCCCCCTGCTGCTCCAGAAAGAGCTTCGTCCATGTTTCGGCAAAATCGTCGTTTTTCCACAGCAGCGTATATTTTTCCGAAGCCAGATTCAGCACACCCGCCGGGTTGCTCAGTATGCGCGGCACCGCGACCTCTATGCTGGCCCGGTGCGCCGCTTCGGGCGAATTGGTTGCATGAAAAACCTCGGCGAAGAAGTCGGCATCCTGCTGGTTCCACGTGCCCTTGGATTCCGTGTTCACGCCCACCATCAAGTTATACCCAAAGGACACCCCCGCGCCGGGCAGCTTATACGCAATAGTGCCGGATATTGATGCGGAGATGAGCTGGCTGAAGATCAAGAAGCTGGCGCAGATGACCAGCGACATAAACCAGCCTTGGCACGCGGCGCGGCTGAGCCTGCCGTTTAGCATCCGCTCGTTTTTGTCGAAACTTTTGCGGAACGGAAGGATGCAAAGCAGCACCGCAGCCAGCCAGATTATGGCGAGCGGGCGTATCGCGTTGGACAGCGCAATCAGCACGCCCAGCGTAAAGCACAAAAACATGGCGCTTTCGCGGTTTTCCAGCAGCACTGGATAATTGTAAAGATAGATGAAAAGCCGTATGCTCAGCAGCAGCAGGCAGGTGAACACAGGCTCGGACGACAGTATGGCGCCGAAGAGTATTTGCGAGGGCCAAAAGGCTGCTGCCAACAGCGCGAGCATTCCCGCCAGCCGCCCGCCGAGCGTCCGCGCGATGCGATAGGTCAGATAAACACTAAAAAGGCTGAACGCCGCGTTGAGATAAAGCCCGGCGGTAACCGATGGCCCCGTGATGGCAAAGAGCAGCGACAGCACAAAAGGGAAGCCGATGACATGGGGGAATTCCGCAATGTAGCCGCTGTAGCCTGAGGCGGACAGCGTTCCCTCAGACAGCAGCTTTGCCACCTGATAATATGTTTCGAAGTCGGAGGACGGCGCGATGGGCAGCTGAGTGATCACCCAGATACGCAGCACGGCGCTGACCATCAGCACTGCACCCATGGCAATACGTTCTGCGAGCATCAGCTTGCGCTCGCCTTCCGGCTTTAGGGGCAGCAGCGTGGTTCTTGCCGCCAGCCGTGAGGCGCATTGCACCACGATCAGCGCAGCCGCGAGCAGAAGTATTATTCCGCCGTACCAGATGAAAGGATACGACTTTCCGACAGCCATATCCGCAATGATCGAAAACAGCGCATACGCCAGCAGTATTTCGCAGCATACAATGGCAAAGCTGGTAAACCAGTTTCTTTTGACCGACATCTCCCCGTCTCCCCGCAGCGTTATATATTCATAAAGCTATTCTGTGTTGCTGAGAAATCTTTACTCTGCGCCGGATTATTCGTTTTGATACCGGTGCGGCGTGTGCCTGTCAGACCCATGTATCCCAAAATGTCCGAGCAATAAGCGTGGTTGTCTAGCGCCAGCACGGCCTGCTCCCACGTGATTGAACCGCTGCTTAAATAGCCGCCTACCTGTTGGTATGGCACAGAAGCCGCGCGGCTTTGGCTGTTAAGCGCACCGATGATGCTGCTTTTTGTTGCATAAACGAAGCGAACGTTTTTATCAGGAAGCCCCAGCGCTCTTGTGATCTTCGCTTCATCGGTGCTTTCAGCCTTGGCGAAAACATAGCCTTCCTGCATTTTCAGCAGCGGGTATATCAGCAGCTTTTCCAACAGCGTGCGATTAAAGCCTGCGGCAAGGTCTGCCTCAAAGGCGGCGATGTTGCTGATGCATAGACCATGCTGAACGTTGGCGAGGGCTTCGGTGAGCTGCTGATCTGTCACCATGCCCCGCTGCCGCAGCACCTCGCCGAGACGCAAATCGTGATCCCGGCTTATTTGAAGCGCGTCGCTGAGCGTGCTGACATCGATATACTGCTTCTCCAGCAGCACATCGCCAAGGTTGCGGTAATAGCGGTAGAGCACCTGTTTGTCAAGGAAGGTATGATCCGTCTTGCTCCATGCGACCTTACCCTTCTTTTTCTTTGTCGTTGTGCCCTTGAAGTAAAGCTTCCACGCCTTGAACGTTGCGGTCATATTAATGATGTTGCCCCACACCAGCCGCACCGGCATCAGCGGCGGCAGCAGACAAGACACCGCCATGCTTTTGAAGCCGTAGAAGTTAGTGATGGATACCGCGCGCATCAGCTGGCGGAACACCATCATGAAGGTGAGGAATACACACAGCGTGTATGACAGCGTTCCCTTGGGATACATGACGGGGATATCCAAAAACAGTGATACGATAAAGTAGATAAAGACCATGTAGCCGGGCAGCACCACGAGGTTGCTGAGCTTGGCTTTGAGATCCTTATACAGGGAATACCGGCCAGCGAAGCCCATGCGGCTGGATCGGAACATCTCCGTGGTTTTCGCAGACTGCATCGTGATGCCGTATATCCAGCGCGTTTTCTGACGCACCGCCGTTTTAAATGTAAAGGGGAAGAAGCTTCGTGTTGCCACATAGTCCCACCGGACGGTATGGTTATCCATCAGGCGCGGGACCTTTTCCAGCACGAAATGTGTATTAAAGCCCTTTTCCGCCAGTGTCAGCGACAGCTTATAATCCTCTGTCAGGCTGTCTTCCGGGCAGATCGGCTCGTTGCCAAAGGAGTCGATGATCGCGTGGGAAATCACGTAGCCTGTGCCGGCCGAGGGCACAACGGCGCTCATCGCCTCGCGCGAGCCCAAGGTGCGGTAGTGGTTTTCCGCAAATTCGTCGGCGTACGTTCCTAGCGTCATGTTGCGAAAAACATTGCGCAGTTTAGGCAGTCTTTGCAGCGGTATCACGGGAAACTGGAGCAGATCGTATGACTCCAGCAGATAGTTGGTCAGCTTGAGCTCGTACGGATGCACCACATCCTCAGAATCGTGTATTGTTATGGAAGCGAACCGCCAGCGGCGTTCGTTCTCGTAGCCTTTGATGTACCGAATGATGCTGTTGATGTTGTCGGCCTTGCAGGTGGGGCCCGGCTTTTCGTTTACCACCATATGCACGTTTTCATATTGCTTCTCCAGCGCGCGAACAACGCTTATGGTTTTCTCGTCGTTGGGGTAAACGCCGATGAAAATATGGTACATCGACGCTGGGTATTGGATGGATGCCACCATATTATCGATCACCGCTTGCAGCACATTATCCTCGTGCCAGGCTGCGATCGCCACTGCCAGCAGCTTGGGCGGCCCTGAATCGAGCCGCTCTATGGGCAGCCTGCCGGACACACCGCGCCTGATTTTGCGTACGATGTTGAGTATATCCCAAATTAAATCGTCGATGCTGAAAAAAATAAAGCTCAGCGCCACGATGAAGCCTATGCTTTGTATTGTGTGGTCCATATTTATCACCCGATCACTTTTATAAGGACGCGGACGGCGGCAAAAAGGCGTATAGAATGCGGTTTTGATCGCTGTCACTAAAACAATGATAGCACATGCGCATCATTCACTGTCAACAGCTACCGATGATATCGTGACAAGTAAGTATAACCAAATGAAGACATCTTTACCGCTTGCATTATGGGTTTGTACTCGTAACGCAAAACAGACATAGAAAAAGCTCTTCGCCGAAGAGGCAAAGAGCCTTTGTGGTTAACCAGTCCTTATTCGTTTATCTTTAAACTCTGTACGATATTGCGAAGCAGCTCCAGCTGAGACTCTGAAGGCTTGAATATTTTGCCCATCACCTTGTCCTGAGAGTAGTACGCATCTACCTCTATCACACCGTACGGCGTATCGATGATGTATTCATAGCCATGGAAATCCGCTTCATTTTCTTCCTCGTCAAGGTCTACCATGTTGTACTCAAAGCGGCGTGCGTTATAGTCTGCCACCTGCTCCTCCTGAACCTCGCCGATGATGTTGTCTCCATAGTATTCGGTTAAATAGCTAATTGCATCGTCCGCGGGATAATCGTACACCGTGTTGTCGTAGAAATAAACCGATGCGTGTGCGCCCTCATCGTTGGTCATTTGCAGCACCAGCCCCTCTTGATCCTGCTTGTTGTTGTAATCCCAGCTGTCCGGTACGCTGAACGTAAAATTACCGTCCGATGAGTCCAGCGTTTTTGTCAGCTTCTCAGCAGACTCGCAAGCTGTCAGCATAACGGCTAGTGCAACCATCACCGCAATCAGCCAAATCCTTTTCCCCATTTAGTCCTCCAAAATTGATAAACATTATTTTTTATTTCTACTAATATAACGCAGAAATACAATGTTGTCATTGACTATATGTGTTAAGTGCTCCGCTATTTTTATGATGCGTTAAAAAGCCTTTCAGCCGCATATATGCCGTTGTTGTGCTGACAGAATATGTGATACAATATTCCATCATAAACCATGCATAATATGGGAAAGGGCGCGTTGCCGTATGAGAATCAGCGAAGCCAAACAGTGCATTATCGAACTGTACAAGAATACCGACAGCGTGATCGCGCTGGTCAGCGAGCGCGGCGTGGGCAAAACCTCGGCGTTTGCGCAATGCGCGAAAGAGCTTTCTATCGGCTATATGGGGCTGTATGCCGCGGCGATGGAGGGACCGGACTTTATGGGACTGCCGGATAAGGACAGGGAAAAGGGCATTACACGCTATCTTGCGCCGCAGTTTCTGCCCACGCAAACGGCAGTGGACGAGGGCTTGTTTCCGCAAAGCGGGCTGCTGGTGCTGGAGGAGATCAACCGCGTGCCCACCGACACCGTTTCGGTGCTGTATCCGTTGCTTCTGGAGCGCAAGATCAACGGGCACTGTCTGGCCCCCGGCTGGAAGATCGGCGTGACAATGAACCCCGATACGCTCAATTACGCGGTCAATTCGCTGGACGACGCGATGCTGGACCGCTTTGTGACTGTGGAGGTGACGGCAAATCTGGCAGATTACGTTGCCTATTCGCTGCAAAACAACCCCTGTGACGATGTGCTGGCCTACCTCACCGCCTGCCCGGACATGCTGCTGCGTGTCAAAAAGGCGGCGGACAGCACCGCCACTGCTAAATCGCCCACGCCGCGCGGATGGACGCGGGTGCAGCAACTGCTGAACGGCTGCGCTTTGCCGGATAAGCTGATGCAGGAGCTGGTCTGCGGTGTGCTGGGCCCCGAAGCCGCCGCGTCGTTTTTCGGCTACCTCAAAAACCGAGAGTATACCATACCCTCTGCCGCCGTGCTGCTGACCGGTTTTGAGCAGGTGCGCCCGCAGTTTGAAAAACTGGTGCAGGGCAGCCGGTTCGATCTGCTGAGCCTCGTGATGAAAAAAACCGTATTTTTACTGGACAGCAGCGACGCGCACTGCGCCAACGTTGACGCGATGCTGGGAAGCTTGCCGGAGGAATTTCAGCTGCTGTTTTTCAAAACGCTGGCGACCGACAGACCGGAGCTGTTTTTGGATATCGCGCAGAAGACCGCTGTGTTCGCAGCGCTATCCGATCAGATGCTTGAGCTGCTGGCTTGAACTAAACATAAATTGGGGAGAGGGGGGAGACCATGCGTATACAGCAGGCCGTCATGAAGCTGCTGCTGAGCCAGCCGTTTTACGGTGCACTGGCCAGCGCCATTTCGCTACAAGAAAGCAAAGCGGGGCGGCGGATGGAGATGACGCTGTTCCCCGACCCTTTGCTTCGATACAACAAGCAATGGTTTGAGAGCCTGACGGAGGCACAGGCCATTGGCGCGCTGCTGCATGAGCTGCTGCATCTGGTGCTGCTGCACGCGCTGCGCCGCGGCGACCGCGACCCGTTGCTGTGGGCAGTGTGTGCCGACATGGCGGTGAACAGCCATCTGCCGCTTGACATGCTGACACCCGAAGCGGTGACGACGGAGAAAATAAGCCGCGAGCTGCACCACGCTTTGGAACCGCAACGAAGCGCCGAGCATTATTACGCACAGATATCGCGACTGGTGGACGGTGAGTTTAGCCTGCTGCAGCGCGAGGGCTTCGCATCGATACTGTGCAGCGGCGGCAGCCTGATGGAAGCGGAGCTGCTGTCGGACGAGGACACGCCGCAGATGAACGAGCAGGCATTGAAGAGCAAGCTGCGCGATTTGATTGACGAAGCGCGGCCGGGCGGCGGTTTGCCGCAGGCGATAGCGGGGGAGTTGGAGAACGTATTTGCGCAGCCGCGCATCGATTGGAAGACGATGTTCAAGCGCTTTTTGACGGGTCGGGGACGCACGGAGTCCCGCGCGACGTATAAGCGCGAATCGCGCCGGTTCGACAGCTATCCCGGCAGCAAGCGCAGCGTGGGGCTGCGTGTGCTGATCGCGCTGGACGAGAGCGGCTCGATATCCGGCGACCAGCTGCAGACCTTTTTCACAGAGCTGATGGCGGTGAACCGCATTACCAACGCGCAGATACTGGTGACGGAGTTTGATACCGAGTGTACCAAGCCGCTGCCCGCTGCCGAATATAAGAAGACGCGCGAGCGCAAAAAGAGCGGCGGTACGGATTTTCGCCCCGTGTTTGCGCTGGCTGACAGTTTGAAGATACCGCAGGTGGTGATATTTACGGACGGTGAAGGCACCGCGCCTGAGCGCGTCAGCCAGAAGGTGCTGTGGGTGCTCACCAAGAGCGGCAAACAGCCCGCCCCCTACGGCAGCAACGCAACATTCGATTAACGGAGTGAATTAACGAATATGAGCGAAGTACTGGAATATTATCTGACAGGCGGTAACATACGGCTGGGCAAGAACGAAGCGGCGCTGGAGCTGCTGCGGAAGGACAGCATACTGCGCGCGCTGCTGGGCTATACCGCAGGCGAGCTGAAGGCTCTGGCCTCTAGCAACGCGCACATCAGCAAAGCGGATGATTATGTGTGCTTTGACTATACTGGCATACAGGAGCGCCAGCTTGGCGGCGACCCGGCGGAGCTGCTTAAGGAGCTCAAAGCCCGCTACGGACGCGCCGTGAGCGGAGAGCTGTTTTTCCGCATCGTGTATACCACGTTCGGTCATGTTTTCTACAGTCAGGCGAGCTTGGACGGGGATGAGGTGGATTTGAGCGGCGGCGAGTAAACCGTGCGAATCGCCCTGCTCAGCCGTTAATGATCTCAACAGCGATTCCGCCGGCGGGGATGTCCGTTTTGGGGATGACGATGATGGCGTAATAGGCGCAGATGGCTTCGGCGTAAGCTCTGTCCGGCGTAGAGGTATACCGTATCTGAATGCTGCCACCGATACCCGATGTCAGCTCGGCAGACTCAAGGCTGTACTCTTCCTCATACGTGATCACATTGGCCGTGAACGTTAC
Organism: Bacillota bacterium; assembly: GCA_023415795.1. Classification (GTDB taxonomy): domain Bacteria; phylum Bacillota; class Clostridia; order Christensenellales; family SZUA-584; genus SZUA-584. The sequence goes on from JAEZJG010000007.1 coordinate 96,356, forward strand.
CAGTATCACCGTTTCGTTCTCGTAATCCGCGTTTATTGCTTGTGTCACGGCGTCGAAGCCGTCCAGCAGGGCAGCTTCCTCCTCACTGTTGCCCAGCACAAATACATGCGTCCCTTCGCCCGCCTGCTGCGGATGCCCGTAAATACAATTGATATTAAACCAACTGAATAAATAATCGAGATAAATATCTTATTGTCGCTATCGTCTAGCCTATCCCGAAATTCTTTCAAAATTCCCAGCTCAAACCTTTATACCAGCTTGGGTGCTTTTCCTTCTTAAATAACACTGAAACAAACAAAATAGCCAATAGCTTAAAAGTATATCCTATAACCAACACACCGCCAAAAACCAAGAACACAACGCTGAAAACCTTTACAGTAAAAGATACTTCTATCATACAAAACATCCAGTTATTACCGGTTGCCGATTGCTTCCGTTTGTTTGAGCGCTGGGGGATTGACATGAACGACTTCATTAAAGCGCCGCCGGGCAACATTTATAAAAAAACTTACTATTCTTTTATACCTAATATCTTATCTATTGCGCCAACTAAAGCCTTAACTGTTTCCTGATCCGAATGCTTTGCCTTTAAATACGTTTCCATAAAGACGCGTTCATGCCCTTTAATTTGTGGCGGATCAGCTTCTATCAATTGTTCAACCGTCATATCAAGCGCACGAGCCATTTTTATTACTGTGTCAACAGCCATACAGCCAATTCCTGCATTCAACCCGCTTTTAATAGTCGTATAAGGAACGCCTATCTCAATAGAGAACTGCCTGACGCTTTTATAGCGTTTTTTTATTATTTCTATTATTTGTTCGCTCTGCATATATCAATAAACCCCTAAACTCTATTATATATCAACTTAGTATAACCGGACGCGCCGCAGCCTGCGGCAAAAACCGCTGCCGCCAGCACAAGCATAGTGACCGCTATCAGTCTCATCATATCGCCTCCCTGCCGGAATATTCGATGGTAAGACGTCGATTCGCGGCAAACGGTTCCCTTCATGTGCGGTTTAGCGCAGCGTTTTCTCCATCACAAAGTTGGTCAGCAGAACGCCGTTGCGCTCTACCTGCTGCTCCTTAACCACAGCATATCCGCGCCGCCCGAAGAACGGCTTGGCGGTGACGGATGCGTGCGTGATGACGCGCACCTGACCTGTTTCCCGCGCGTGCTGCTCCAACGCTGCCAGCAGCACTGTGGCCACGCCGCAGCTCTGCCAGTCCTTATGAACAAACAGCCTGTCCAAATAATCGCCGTCGATATCGCCGAAGCCGATGATCTCGCCGTCGCTTTCGGCAACAACGGTGTGATGTGCAAGCAAGGATGCGTTCCATGCGGGTTTGCTGACGCTGCCGTCTGCCCATGCGCATAGCTGGACTGGGTTATAGTCTTTCGCGCATACCGAATGCACCGTTTCATGGAACAGGGCTGCAATGGCGTCGATGTCGTTTGGTTTATAGCGGCGCAATACAAATTTTTGGTTACTCATCATACCGTTACACCACCTGCACTCCGAACAGCTTCGCAATCTCCGCCGCTTGATAGACGTTGATTTTCGCACCGCGCAGCTCTGCATAGGTGTCCGACAGCATGATGCCACAAATCGTGCAATCGGACAAATCCAGTCCTTTAAGCGGCGTCTTAAAAAAATCCACATGGGTCAGATTCACGTTGCTCAATCGCATGGCTTTAAGCTTGGCTTCCGACATAAAGGCTTCTGAAAAATCGCAGCCGATTATTTCACAACTCGTCCATGCCGTTTTGACACAGTTGATATAATTAAACGCGCTGTCCTCCATCCGAGTCTCCTTAAAAATCGCCCGGCTAAAATCGCTACCTGTTGCCTTGCAGCGTATAAACTCTGACTTTTTCCAGTAGCTTCCGCTAAATTTACAGTTGGAGATATCGCTGGCTTCAAAATGCACCGAAGTCATATTGACTTTAGTGAAATGACACGCTATAAACCGGCACTTAATAAAACACACCTTTTCAAAATCGATTGTAGATATATCCAGATCAGTGATCACCTCATTTTCGAAGCTTATCTCCTTGACCGGGGTTTCCTGTGATTGTGCAGCTGCGATGACATCGGCAAACATTCATGTTCCTTTCCTGAGCACCTTTATAAAATGATTATAACATATTCTGAGGTAAGCATTCGCCCTGCAATACAGTGTGAATTGTCGATTTTGGGGTGTGAGTTGAACTTTACATCGCTGGCGGTAACTGATACTGTAATAGCTGCGATTTCACCGATTAGTAACACATGGAGTCGAACAATAACAAATTAACATAAGGGAGTCCTATGAAAAAACTAATTTCTTTATTGACAGCGCTGCTGATGGTGGCTATGGCACTGGCAGGCTGCGGAGGCACAGTGCCGGCATCGTCTGAGCTGACACCGCCTGCTGGTGAGACAACAATGCCGGTAACGGATGCCGATTCGTGGGTGATCTACTGGTATCTTTGCGGCACAGACCTTGAATCGGACAACGGCGCTGCCACTGCCGACCTTCAGGAGCTGCTCTCGGTACCCCTTCCGGAAAACGTGAAGGTTGTCATCCAGACGGGCGGTACCAGCCAGTGGCAGAACGATCTGGTTGACCCCGGCTATATCGAGCGCTTTGTGTACGACTCCAACGGAATAACGAAGCTGGAGCAGCTTCCGCTGGCCAGCATGGGCGATCAGGCAACCTTTGCGGACTTTTTATCCTTCGCGAACACCAGTTATCCGGCTGAGAAGAAGATGGTGCTGTTCTGGAACCACGGCGGCGGCTCGGTGGCCGGTGTGGAATTTGACCAGCTTTTTGACAACGATTCGCTGACGCTGACAGAAATCCGTCAGGCGTTTGAATCTACCTGCACGCTGTCAACTGAAAACCCGCCGTTTGAGGTGGTGGGCCTTGACACATGCCTGATGGCGACGGTGGACACGGCTGCGACCTTCTCGGGTATCGGCAAATATATGGTGGCCTCGCAGGAGACGGAGCCCGGAAATGGCTGGTACTATTCCGGCTTTGTGGGCGCGCTGGCTGAAAACCCCGCCATGGACGGCGCGGAGCTGGGTCAGATTATTTGCGATACCTATGTGCAGGGCTGTGAGCTGGTTGGTACGCAGGATGCTATCACGCTGTCTGTGACCGACTTGTCTAAGCTGGATAACCTGCTGACGGCGTATGACAGCATCGGCAAGGAAGCGCTTGCCTACGCCTGCGCCGACCCCACCTTCTTTGCGGAGCTGGGCAGAAGCGCTATCAAGGCGGAAAACTACGGCGGCAACACGGCTGAGGAGGGTTACACCAACATGGTGGACCTAGGCGACCTTGTGCGCAACAGCCAAAACCTGCTAGCAGATAACGCGGACGCTGTTTTGGCCGCGCTGGACGAATGCGTGATCTATAAGATCAACGGTCCGTACAGGCAGCAGGCATCCGGGCTTTCCTGCTACTATTCCTACGACGGAGACCAGAACAACTTTAACGAATATGTGGCCGAGGGTACGGGTGTATCCTTCAAGTACCTCTACGCCTATGAGCTTTTTGGCACGTTGCCTGAGGACGGCATGGAGTATATAGCGGACTTGCAGGTGAGCGAACTGCCCGTAGTGCCGACGATTGAAGGCTCCGGTTTGCAGGACATGCCGCTGTCTGTGGATGATGAGGGCTACGCGGTGCTCAGCATTGGCGCGGACGCGGCGAACATGCTGGCGGGCGTATACTTCCAGCTGTTCTACACCGATGCCGAAAGCGACACGATGCTGCTGCTGGGCCGGGACAACGACATCATCGCGGATTGGGACAACGGCGTATTCAAGGATAACTTCCGCGGCGTGTGGGGGTCCATCGACGGCAACCTTGTGTATATGGAGCTGGGCTACGAGGGCGACGACTACAATCTGTATAATGTACCCATTCTGCTCAACGGCGAGCGCTATAACCTGAGCGTTGGCTACAGCTTTACCGACGAGGCTTACTACATTCTTGGCGCGAGCAAGCCGCTGGATGAAAGCGGTATGGCGGACAAGAACCTTGTGCAGCTCAAGGAAGGCGATCAGATAACGACGCTGCTGTATACCATGCCGCTTTCCGGTGACTCGACGGAGCTGACCGAATATGAAGCTGCCACCTTCACCGTGACGGCAGGCACCGCGTTTGCGGAAATGAATATGGGAGACGGTACCTTCGTGATGGTTTATGAAATGGCAGACTCCAACAACAATACGGCAAACTCGGCGGCGGTGGTGTTCACCGTGGAGAACGGCGAAATTTCCACCTCTGTGGAGTAAACGCCCAAAAAGATTGATAAAAAAGCCTTCGGTATTAAAAAACCGAGGGCTCAGTTTGATGACAACCTATTCTCAGGGGCGCTGCCCCCGAACCCCTTCTTGAAGAAAAGTGGGAAAAGACATGTGAAAATGCCATGAACATGGCATTTTCAGCGGGATTCTTAAGGGATCAAATCCCTTAAGCGGAGGTGTGGAGGCAGAGCCTCCATGGTCTTAGACCTTTGTCAGCAGTCTGAGCTCTCGGTATCAAAATCGAGGGCTTTTTGCTTTTTGCGGACTGTGTTGATTGCGCTGCAAGCGCAGCAATGTCTTGTTTGCGCGTATCATAGTGCCGGTATATTGGCACACTATGTTATAGAAAACGCAATAAACACGGAGGTTTCATTTATGGCTGATATGGATTTATCGAAGCTGCCACTGATGGCTTTGCAGGATATTCCCAAACCCAACGCAAACGCGCAGCCCATTGTCGCGCTGGTGAAGGAGGGCGGGCGCGTGACCGGCTATCAGCTGGCGGACGGGCGCATTCTAAACAAGGAACAAGGTGTTGAGCTGGCACGGCACGGCGGTATTCAAGGCGTGGGCATCGCGGTGCGTAACGGCAGCGAATACCTGAAATCTTTGCCGGACGGCAGTGAGAACAACAACCTTGGCAACCTGCCGTCGGTGACGCAGCAGTAGAGGTACTTAAGGCAAGGGATTCCCCCCATTGCGTAAAGCATTGACTAGCATAGGGGGGAATTCTTTGTGTTTTTTCTAGGGAGCTAAGAGAAGCTGCCGTATTGGTATCAACAGCCGGCATCTCAATCAATCACAATAGGCAGGAAATGGAATACAACAGAAATCCATAAATTATTTATTGATATTCAATAAATAATTTGCTATAATCATCGCAACACAGAAAGGCGGTGATTCAAACGGCAAATCTGCTACGCATACTTCGCACACACAAAGCGGATATCGTCCTTGGTGCGCTCGCGCTGCTCGTTGGGGCGGGGCTGCTTGTTTGGTATGGCACGGCGGACGATGCGGCTTTGCGTGTGCTGCTGTGGCCGCATGCCAAGGCTGCTGAGGCTTTTTATAACACCACACTCATTTATCAAAGTGGTGTGGGTTATGTATCGCCGGGCGGCAGCTTTGCCGTGGGTTCTGCCTGCATGGGCATGAATTTCATCGTTATGCTGTTCTGCCTCATGGTTTGCGCCTTCACCCGGCGGTTCTGCGGCTTTGCCAAGGCCGCTTTTTTTATACTTGCGCTGGCCGGTTCCGTCGTAGTCGGCGTATTCGTCAGCGGCCTGCGCATCATCGGCTCTATACCTTTCGTGCAATATGAAAAGTTTGCCACGCTTCACAGCGGCATTGGCATCGCGTTATACCTCGCCGTTATTACGGGCAGCTTCATACTCGTCAATAAACTGACAGGAGGCCTCCATGAAAAACATTGATAAACCTTTGCGCATAATCATTTTTGTAACGCTGCCGCAAACGCTGCTGGCTGCGCTGCTCATCCTGCTGACCGCACAGACGCCACACACCGGTGCGCTGTGGATGCTTGCCGCCAGCCTTGCCTTTGCCGCCGCGTTTACCTCTTACGCTGTGGTTTGCCGTCGCCGTGATACGATCCACCGCGAAGTGCTGATTGCGTTGGCTCTGTGCGCCTGCGCAATAATGGCTGCGTCTGCACTGCTGCTTCAGGGGGCTGTTCTATTCGGCGCTGTTAGCCTGCGACTTGCTGCGCTGCTGCTGTGCGCCGTTTCCGTGCTGTATGCCGCCGCTGCACTGTCCAAGGCCTTTGCACCGCGTGCTGATGCAGGTAAATACGCGCTCTGGCTCATTGTGCTGCCCTTCATCTGGTTCCTCGTGTTCAATATTGCTGCCGGTGTTCGGCTTGCAACTGTCTCGATTATACTGATTGCTGCGGGCGTATTCGCCGCCGCGTTTCTGCTGGGGCGTGTGCTGCTGTTGCGCGGCTCCGGCACTTTGCTGACGGACAAAAGCCGCAAGACCCGGTGGTTTGTGCTCTACTCCATATTCTCCGTATTTCTGCCGCTGGTCTGCCTGATGTTAAACCTCTCTATGGGCAACATGTTCGGAGACTTCTCCGATCCGGCGTTCTTTATCATACCCGCCTTCAATGGTGTCTGTCTGCTGATACCGCCCTTTGCCGACAAAAGGCTGCGACTGCTGCGCTTCTTTCTGCTGTCCGCTGCGCTGACCTATTTCGTGTACTTCTTTGTCGTTTTTGTCCCATATATGCCGATCGGCTTCTTGGGATTGGTAATTATTTTGGGAGCGCTGCTGTTTGCACCAGCGGGGGCCTTGCTGATGCAAATGTTTGAGATCGTGCGTGAATGGCGGCAGCTTAAAGCCCTTTGGAGCGGCGGGCGCGTGCTGGGCGTGTTTCTCGCGGCGTTGCTGCTGATACCCGCTTGCATGCTGACCAGCTACATTGGAGACAAGAAAAACCTGGAGAACGCGGTTTCGTATCTGGAGGCAAGTGCAGCCCCCTCGGGCGAGCGGGTGGATTTGGAGCGGCTGGAGCGCACGCTAAGCAGCTCTGGCGGCACGTTTGAGATTGGCCGCGACATATTCGTCGAGTTTTCTACCACCTCTAATACGCCGCTCATTTCCGCCGCCTATTCCGCGCTTGTGCTGGACAGCAAGGTGATGCGCGATGGCGACATCGACCGCATGAAACGACTGTTCTTTGATGAGTACGATATACCGTGGGATGGCGAAATATCCGACGGACTCACCGTTAACGAACAGCAGCTCAGTGACGTGCGCCTCACCGATGTACAAACTGAAACTACATACGATGCCGGAATCGGTGCCAGCCGCACCTGGGTACACCTCACGCTGCAAAACCCCACGATGGATGGGGGCGAGGAATATGTGTCGCTGTTCTCGTTGCCTGAAGGCGCGTATGTCAGCGACTATTATCTGAATGTAGGCACAACGCGTAAATATGGCATACTGGCGGACGAGCGCGCGGCGATGTCAGTGTATGAGGACATCGTGCGCGTTCAGCAGGATCCCGGCGTGCTGCATTATGTGAACAACGGACAGTTGGAGCTGCGCGTGTTCCCATTTGACTCAAATCAGACGCGGCATACCGGCTTTGAAATCATCCATACGCAGTCATTTACACTGTCAATGGATGGTCAGAAGGTTAGTATCAAAGCTGATAATACGCCGGATGAACTGAGCTTTCGCGGAGGCACGCTGATCTCCGCCAATATGAAGCAGACGCTGCCTGCTGCACAGATGCGCGGGAAGACATACTGGTTTATTGTGGACAGCTCGGCACACAGCAGCATCGGTTATCAATTGTCGTTGATCGAGGATTATGCCTCTATGAGCGGTATCGGAAGTGATGCGCGGGTAATCTTCGCGTCGTACGACGTGACCGAAACAGCGTTGAGCGCTGCGCGCAGCCATTATATTGAACCGCACAGCGGGTTTAACCTTGCGCTGGCGGTTAGGCATGCGCTCACTGAAAACGGCGGCGACACCGTGCCGGTTATATTGTTCACGTCGGGTAATCCAGCGGGTGCGCTGATGCCGGAGCACTGCGCGTGGCTGGCCAAGCAGTATCCCGAAAGCCCGTATTTCTACCACTTGCGTGATGATTTTAAGCTGACTCCATATGATTTTAGTGATAATAAGGCGGGTGCGATCATGGATGTCCCGACTGTATATCCGCTGCGGCAGTACGGCGGCATTTACGTGCGCGATGACGGCCAGAGTGAGATTGTTCCCGCAGAAAGCAGCGGCGACTGGACGCTCTCCGGCAGTCAGTTCACAGATGCACTGACGCTGGATGCGGCCATTCGCAGCAATTCTGCCATGGACAAGACTGCTTCGCTCAAGCTGCTCCGCGCTGCATTCCGCAGCCACGTGCTCACGCCGCAAACCGCGTTTATTGTGGTGGAAACAGCACAGCAGGAGGCTGAGCTTTGGGAGCAGCAGGAAAAGCTGCTGGAACACGACAGCGCTCTAGCCGCGCGGGAAACACTGGACGAGCCGCCTATGGTTTTGCTTATGATGATCGTGGCGGGGGCAGTGGTAATCTGGCGGCTAGTTCGGATGCGCCGCCGTAATTTGTGCATGCAGGCAGCGTCCATTAGCGATGCACCAAAAAAGTCGCGACCGGACAGACTGTAATGCTTCGGGAACGGTTGCAAATCATTCCTGCATATGGTATGTTAGATAATGAAAAACCCCTTATCAAGAGCGGTGGAGGGACGGGCCCTGTGAAACCCGGCAACCGGACAGCTGTCAAGGTGCCAATTCCCGATAGATGAGGTTTTTGGAAAGACTATTTCCAGCCTCGCTAACGACAGCGGGGTTTTTTAATACAAATTCAGAGGTGATTCATTTTGAGAAGACTGTTTACTTCAGAGTCGGTGACGGAGGGGCATCCGGATAAGCTGTGCGACCAGATCAGCGACAGCGTATTGGACGCGATACTGACGCAGGACAGCAAAGCGCATGTGGCGTGTGAAACGGCTGTTTGCACCGGCCTTGTGCTGGTGATGGGCGAGATCACCACGGACTGCTATGTGGATATCCCCAAGGTTGCGCGTGCGTGCATACGCGACATTGGCTTCACACGTGCCAAATATGGCTTTGACGCGGACACCTGCGGCATCATTACCAGCATCAATGAGCAGTCCGCCGATATCGCGATGGGCGTGAACGCGGCGGATCAAGGGGCGGGGGATCAGGGCATGATGTTTGGCTTTGCGTGCCGCGAGACGGAGGAGCTGATGCCGCTCCCCATTACGCTGGCACACCGGCTGACGCGTCAGCTGGCGGCAGTGCGCAAGGATGGTACGCTGGAGTATCTGCGGCCGGACGGCAAGGCACAGGTGACGGTGGAATATGAGGGCAGCATGCCTGTGCGGATCGATACCGTGGTGGTATCGTCTCAGCACGCCGAGGAGGTTTCGCAGGAGCAGATCCGCGAGGACATCATCGAGCACGTTATCAAGGCGGTAATACCGTCTGAGATGCTGGACGCGGGCACTAAGTATTTCGTTAACCCGACCGGACGGTTCGTGATCGGCGGACCTGCGGGTGATTCGGGGCTGACGGGGCGCAAGATCATCGTGGACACGTACGGCGGCTATGCGCGTCATGGCGGCGGCGCTTTTTCTGGCAAGGACCCCAGCAAAGTGGACAGAAGCGCGGCTTACGCGGTGCGGCACATCGCCAAAAATGTGGTGGCGGCGGGGCTGGCTGAGCGCTGCGAGATTGAGGTGGCGTATGCCATTGGTGTGGCACAGCCGGTGTCGGTGTTTGTGGACACCTTCGGCACGGGTGCGGCCAGCGACGAAATTCTGGCGAAGCGCGTGCTTGAGGTGTTTGACCTGCGCCCTGCTGCCATCATTGAGCGGCTGGGCTTGTGCGCGCCCATCTATTCGCAGACTGCGGCTTACGGGCACTTTGGTCGTCCCGATCTCGACCTGCCGTGGGAGCGCCTTGATTACGCTGACAGATTGGCATAAGCAAGGGGAGTTATACAAGCATACGAAAACAAAAGCCAATGTGGATTTGATATCCGCATTGGCTTTTTGATTGTGAGCATAGAATTACAAGAAGTATGAGACGCCGCTTTCAAACAGCCTTTGATCCTTCTCGCCGGGAACGTTGGTGAGCGTATGGGCAGTGAAGCGCTCGGAGTGCGCCATTTTGCCAAAGACGCGTCCGTCGGGAGACAGCAGCCCCTCTGCCGCGAGCAGTGAGCCGTTGGGATTGCCCTCGCCCATCGTGGGGATGCCGTATTCGTCCACATATTGTGTGGCGATCTGCCCGTTATCAAACAAGCCTTGTGCTTCGTCGGGCGTGGCGGCAAAGCGACCCTCGCCATGGGAAACGGCGACGGTATGGATATCTCCCGGCTGGCAGCGCGTGAGCCACGGTGAGGCGTTGGAACAGACGCGCGTACGCACCAGCCGCGATACGTGGCGTCCGATGGTGTTGAACGTGAGCGTCGGGCTATTTTCTTGCATATCGCGGATTTCGCCGTAGGGGACGAGACCCAGCTTGATGAGCGCCTGAAAGCCGTTGCAGATGCCCAGAATGAGACCATCGCGGCTGAGCAGCGACTGAACTGCTGCACGAACGCGCGCCTCGCGGAACATGGCAGCGATGAATTTGCCGGAGCCGTCCGGCTCGTCGCCGCCTGAAAAGCCGCCGGGGATCATGATGATCTGGCTGTTTTCGATGGTTTGTGCAAGCTGAGCGATGGACTGCTCGATGTCGCTGGCGGATAGGTTGCGAATAAGCAGCGTTTCGGGAATACCGCCCGCACGCTTGAATGCGGCGGCGGAATCGTACTCGCAGTTGGTGCCCGGAAATGCGGGGATGACGATGCGCGGCTTTGCCTTTTTGCCCGAGTAGGTGTGGATGGAGGGCGCATGAAACAGCTTGTCGGGCGCGGTGCCGTCCGCCGGTGCGGTGACGGGGTAGACGCGGGAGAGCGTGCCTGTGTATGCCTCCGTCAGTGCGGCGAGGGATACGGCTTCGCTGCCCAGTGTGATGGCGCTGCCGCCCGTTTCGCCGATGCAGTCGAAGTCGAGGTTATCGCCCTCCAGTATGATATCGCCGTAGGCCTTGGCGCACAGATCGTCGATATTGCCTGTCAGCTTTGCGCCGATGCCGTTGCCCAGCGCCATCTTGGCGACAGCGGTCAGTACGCCGCCACGCTCTACCGCACAGGCGGCGCGAACCTGACCTGAGCGGATATAGCCATATACCTTTTTGTAGGCTTGCTTGAGAGCGGCAAAGCCGGGCATGCCGTTTGCATTGCAGACGGTGCGGACGCGGTAGAGCTTGCTGCCCGCCTGTTTGAATTCGGGCGAGACGATGCGGCCGGCATCCTCGCAGCAGAGCGCGAAGCTGACCAGTGTGGGCGGAACGCTCAAATCCTCAAAAGTGCCGGACATTGAATCTTTACCGCCGATGGCGGGGGTTTGCATGCTGCGCTGCGCCCACCACGCGCCGAGCAGCGCGGCAAGCGGCTTGCCCCAGACGGCGGGGGTGGTCATGCGCTGGAAGTATTCCTGCAGCGTGAGCCATGCGCGGCGGGTGTCGCCGCCCGAAGCGGTCAGCTTGGCAAGCGAGAGCACCACGGAATAGACCGCGCCGAGGAAGGGGTTTTTCTCCAGCATGTAGGGATCGCAGCCGTAGGACATCAGCGATGCGGTGTCGCATTCGCCGTCGGCAACGATTTTGGCGGACATTGCCTGCGTGGGGGTGAGCTGGGATGCGCCGCCCAGCGGCATCGTAACGGTGGACGCGCCGATGGTGGAGTCGAACATTTCGATCAGCCCCTTTTTGGAGCAGATGTTGAGGTCTGACAGCATCGCGGTGAGCCGCTGCGCCAGCCCGCCGGTGAAGGGTTCGTCGAACAGCCCGTCGGTTTCCAGCCCGCAGACATGTGCGGCTGCCGTGGCAGTGGCGCCGTTGGTATTCAGAAACGCGCGCCGGAGAGAGACGATGGGCTGACCACGCCAGAACAGCTCCATCCGTCCCGCGTCAGTGACATCCGCCACGTGCGCGGCATGCAGGTTTTCTTCCGCCGCCAGCGCCAGGACGGCGGATAAGTTCTTCTTATCGATGACGATGGCCATGCGCTCCTGGCTTTCGGAGATTGCAAGCTCCACGCCGGAGAGACCCTCGTACTTCTTGCGGACGAGATCGAGATTGACGCGTACGCCGTCTGACAGTTCGCCGATGGCGACGCACACGCCGCCCGCGCCGAAATCGTTGCAGCGCTTTACGAGCGTGGAAAAGGACGGGTTGCGGAATAGCCGCTGCAGCTTGCGCTCGGTGAGCGGGTTGCCCTTTTGCACCTCTGCGCCGCAGGTATCAATGGAGGAGGAATCGTGTGCCTTGGATGAACCGGTGGCGCCTCCGCAGCCGTCGCGTCCTGTTGCGCCGCCCAGCAGCAGTATGATATCTCCCGGCTGGGGTGCTTCGCGGACGACGTTTTCTGCGGGAGCCGCGCCCACCACCGCGCCGATCTCCATGCGCTTGGCTTTGTAACCCGGATGGTAGAGCTCGTCCACCAGCCCCGTGGCAAGACCGATCTGGTTGCCGTATGACGAATAGCCGTGCGCGGCCTCGCGGCAGATTTTGCGCTGCGGCAGCTTGCCGGGCATCGTATCGGCAATCGCTTCGCGCGGGTCGCCGCTGCCGGTGACGCGCATTGCGTGGTACACGTAGGAACGCCCGGAGAGGGGATCGCGAATGGCCCCGCCGAGGCAGGTGGCTGCGCCGCCGAAAGGCTCGATTTCGGTGGGGTGGTTATGCGTTTCGTTTTTGAACATCACGAGGTAGTCTTTAATCTGACCGTCTACCTTCACCTTCTGGCGGATGGAGCAGGCGTTGATTTCGTCCGATTCGTCGAAATCGGGCAGACCTGCGCGTTTGGCCTCCTTGGCGTACAGCGTGGCGAGGTCCATCAGGCATATAACTTTTTCGCGGTCGCCATACAGTGCTTTGCGGGCGGCGAGGTATTCTTCGTAGACGCGCTGCGCGTCTTTGGCGGAGGCGTCAAAGGTTACATCGGTCAGCTTGGTGAGAAAGGTGGTGTGGCGGCAGTGATCCGACCAATAGGTGTCGATCACGCGCAGCTCGGCAAGTGTGGGGTCGCGCTGTTCGTCGTTGCGGAAGTAGCGCTGAACGAACGCGATATCTTCGTCGCTCATCGCGAGACCGTATTCGGCGCGGCAGGCGGCAAGCCCGCTGCTGCTTTTTTCGATAAAGCCCGTGAGCACGGGAACCGCCTCCGGCTCGGGCAGCGCGTCTGCCAGCGTTTGAGGCAATGCGGAAGAGGCTTCGCGCGAATCCACCGGATTGATGACGTACCTTTTGATATCGGCGGCATCGTCTGCGCTGACGCCCGACAGTATGTAGACGGTGGCGCATTTGACGGCGGGGCGCTGTCGGCATGCGAGCTCGGCACACTGGGCGGCGCTGTCGGCACGCTGGTCGTACTGACCGGGCAGATATTCCACCGCGAACGTGATGTCATCTGCGGATGAGGGATAGCTGCCGTGATAGACGGTATCCACGGCGGGCTCGGAAAACACCGCGGCGATGGCGGTATCAAATGCGCCGTCGCTGAGACCTTCGATATCGTAGCGTATGAGCTGCCGGACAGCCTTGAGCGATGCTTTTCCCAGCGTGCTTTTGAAATCGGACAGCGCTTTTTTAGCCGCGATATTAAACCCCGGCTTCTTTTCCACATAGATGCGTCTGACTTGCGCCATTTATGTTGTCTCCTTATCGAAAATTCAAAACTTTTAGAGGTTTTAGTATAACGGCTTTTCAAAAGCCGTGCAACAGCGGGAGGCTAAAATTACGAACAGAATGAGCGTAATATTGAAAATAGTACGCTCATATATACGAATTAAATAATTGGGTACCGTGAGGATAGCATTAGATCTGACAATTATGTGGTGTTAGGTGCGGCGAATGCTTGCGGGGTATGCTGACTTGGCAAGTCTGAAACAAAAAGCAAAGAGCTTGCGGTGTGATAAGGTTTATGGGGAGGGAGCTGTTGGTATTGATGGCAGCAAAAAAGGCAGACCGATGCTGTGTCTGCCTCTTAAAAATGCTGTTTGTTACCGGTCTTGAAGCTCTATGCGCTTCAGCGCGCGGTTCACCGCTTCCGCGATCTGATCCCGCGCGGCGCGGTATTCCTCCAGCGGCTCGCGGTATGGATCCATGATGTCATACGCGTTTTCGCCGGGATATCCGTCCACACCCGCCGCATAGCCCAGCAGCGTGTGCATCTTACTTTCTTCATCCGGCGCCATCGCTTCCATCTCTTCGATGTGCCGTGCCTCCATCGCCAGTATCAGATCAGCCCACTCCGCTAATTGACGGTCGAACTGCTGAGCCTCGTGCTTGTTGATGTCCAAATCCAGCTCCTCCATCACCTCAATCGCCTCTGGAGTTGCCGATTCGCCCTCACACGCAAAGGTTCCGGCCGATTTGAATGCCATGTCTTTTAAGTGGGTACTTCGGCCTGCCGCATCGTCAGCCAATTCTTCCGCCATGGGACTTCTGCATGTATTGCCCGTACACACGAAAAGAACGTTCATGTCTTGCTTTCTTCCTCCTATACTCTCACTATATTATATGCCGCCGCTTTATAGACCCTGTTCATCACAGCAAATCCGATTCCGGTTTTTGGGACGGCCTCAAAATATATACTTGTAAACTCTTGCTCGTCTGCCTGGCGCAGCAGTGCGTACAGGCTTCTTGCCGCCTCGCGCACATCACCAGCGCTGCCCGTAACGATCACCTCGCGGCGGCCGTAGTAACGCTTGCTTTCCTTTGCCGCCAGCACCAGCGGCTTCTCGCCCTTCTTGAGATCCTTATCGTACAGATATTTGATCGCCTCGGCGATTGAAACAGTATCGCCCTCGACCACGGTCATTCGTGCGGCAGGAGCATAGTGACGGTATTTCATGCCGGGTGCCGACGGCTGTCCTTCCTCCATCGGCTCGAAAGCCTTTGCTGTATCCACAGCGCCGATGACTTCGGACAGCATCTCCTGCGTGACTGCGCCGGGGCGCAGTATCACGGGTATTTCCCGCGTCATATCCACCACGGTGGATTCCACGCCGATGCCGCTCATCCCCGCATCCAGTATCAGCAGATCTTCGCCAAAGTCCTGCGCGACGTGCGATGCCGTTGTGGGGCTGGGGCTGCCCGATTTGTTTGCGCTGGGTGCCGCCAGCGGCAAACCCGCCGCGGATATGAGCGCCAGTGCTGCGTCGCAATCCGGCATGCGTATGCCCACCGTATCCAGCCCGGCTGTGACACCTGCGGGCACGACGCCAAGGCTGGGAAGCACCATCGTCAGCGGACCCGGCCAAAAGGCTGCCGCCAGCTGCTCTGCCTTGTCGTTAAACGCGGCAATTCCGCGCGCCATGGGCACGCTGTCGACATGCACGATCAGCGGGTTATCCTGAGGGCGCCCTTTAAGCGCAAAAATACCCGCCACAGCCGCTTCATCCAGCGCGCTGGCCGCGAGACCGTATACCGTCTCGGTCGGCATCGCCACAAGACCCCCGCTTTTTATCTCCTGCGCCGCTTGTATAATATAGTCGTTAAGTTTGTCATTGATATCAAGTATCATCTGATTGTCTATTTTACATCGGTTGTTCGTAAAAATCAATGCGAACCGTAAAAAGGGCTTTTTTCTTGCAATAACAGAGGGCTTTTTTTCTTGGAGGCTCTGCCTCCAAACCTCCGCCAAAGGGTGGCATTTTAATCAAAGAAGCATATTTATTGCGTACTGCCAGCACATTTTGTTGCTTTTTTAAAAGTAACAGGGGTACGGGGGCAGCGCCCCCGTGGTCTTGCCCTTGACCTTAATGCACTGTTGTTATCAAAGCGCTGTCAACTGTATGTCGCCCGCTGCGCCGCACCTGTCGCCCACTACCGCCACAGCGCCCAACACGCCGGGTATCCCCGTGATGATGTCCAGTGCCCGGGCAATATCGTCCGCTGATTTCAGCTCGTTACCCAGGCGCGTGGCACAGGCATCCGCCAGGCAGGCATCGCGGGACACCACCACCGCCGCGTCCGCATGCCCGAAGCTTAAGGAAGGGCCCACAGTGCCGGACGACGTACAAACGGATATTGGCCCCGGTTCTATGACAAGGCCGAGCTTCAGCGACAACGGGCTTTCTCCCGCATACACTGCCACTGTGCGCTGCGAGTCTGCCTTCATAAAAATATCACCGCCGTTTTCGACGATGACCTCGTTGGAATATTGGAGCAGGCAGCGCCCCACGTATTGGGAAAACGCGCCCGCCACCGCCGCCATCGGCCCCACGCTGCCCGCAAAGCCCGCACGGCACATGTCCACAATAACGGGCGGCGCGTCCGGCAGCGGCGAAACGGGAACAAGACTGGTGGCAAATTCTGGATGTCTTATGATATATCCGTCCAGCACGGCACGCAGCCGCACCACCGCCTCCAGCGCGAAGCGCTCCAGCAGCCTGTCCGCACAGACGAACAGCTCGGTTTCCCTGTGCTGCGTGCGCCAGCTGACCAGCCGCTGCGCGATCAGCCGCCGGTATTCGTCGCGGTTGCCGTAATCAGAGGACGGCATCGTCGAAGCTCTTGATGGCCCGCGCGGGGCAGGCCTTTACGCAGTGCCCGCACAGCAGGCATTCTTCCATGTCAAACTCCAGCTCCCACGTGAGACGGTTCATCACCAGTGCGCCGGACGGACACACGGAGGTACACGCGCCGCAGTGGATGCACTTTTCCTCGTAGCGAATCACGCTGTCGGTATAAACGTATACCGAAATGCCTTCGCCGTCCAGATACGCCAGGCTCTTGTCGATGCTCTCGTCGCTGCCTGTCAGCTCCATGATGATGGTGCCCGTTTTACCGGGGGATATGTATGCCTTGAGTATGTTGAAAGACAGCCCATAGTGCACAAGATTGGTGACCACCGATTTATCCGCTTTTTCCGGCGGGAAGCTTAAGCCCATCTTGATCTGTTTGTCTTCCATGAGTTATAGCCTCCCGTCCGCTTCCAGACCGTTGATCTTATCCCTGTGGGGCAGCTTCGCCGCGGGTACGCTCATCTCAAATGAGCCGTCCAGCAGCTTGCCCTTGAGCTCCTGCGCAATCTTCCTTGCCTTGTAGAGACTGGACAGCGGCGCGGTGCGCACCTTCTTGCCGCCCAGCTCAATCTCGCCGGAGCGCAGCTGCGCGTATGACACCAGCTTGAGCGCCGCCTTGCTGCGCGTGCTGACGCCATAGTCGTACACGTATGTATATAGGCGGTCGTTGGGCACGGCCAAATCCGCCATCATGTCTTCGTCGATCACCGGCAGCGGCACGCCCATGCCGATATACAGCGTGGAGCCGTAGCCGTCGAACGTTGCCGCCTTGATATATTCCGGACTCATGCCCTTCAGATCGCCGATCAGCGCCAGCGTATACCCGGAATACATTGTCTCGCCGTTGGGCAGCGTCTCCGCCTTGTTCACCGCCTGCGTTCCCTCGAACACAATGTAGCCCTCGCCGCCGCATAAAAGGATGCGCGTGCCGATGCCGATGGTGCGCAGCTTGGGGTCCTTAAGCAAGGGAGACAGCTCGCCCGAGGTGGAATACGTCACGTTGCCCATGCCGGGCAGCAGCGTTCCCATATAGGTGCGCTTGGTGCGGTTGGTCGTGTTGGTGGCCGCGCTGTAGTTCTGGTACGCGTTGCGCGGATTGAACAGATACGCTTGATTGAGGTCTGCCAGCGTCAGCTTGGTGTGCACATCCTTGCGCGCATAGCAGTCGGTACCCGAGGAGGTGGCGACAAGCTCGATCTCCTTCCCCGCAATCAAATCTTCGATCACATGCGCGCCGCCGTATTCGATGCCCGTCTTTTTTCCGGGCTGCGTCGCGCCGATATATGTGTCCACCGCGGCCAGCCCGCCGTAGGCCTCCACGCCGTTGAGCGTTATCTCTGCCATGCGTATGGGCGGCTCCGAATGCCCGAAATTGAGCACCGCGCCAGACGAGCACATCGCGCCGAACGTCGCCGCCGTCACCACGTCGATATGCGCCGCGCACTTTTTTACGCCCTGCTCTGCCGCCATCTGCACCGCTTCCTCGGCGGTAAAAACCACGGCTTTGCCTTTTTTAAGTCTCTCGTTGATCTCGTCTATCGTTTTTGCCACTGTATGCCTCCGTAATCTGCCGGTTCACTGCTCTGTGAACAAATTTGAAAATTTAATATTCTGTCATTTTACTACTTTTGAAATGGGCATACAACCATAAAGATGTATGACGGTGAACCGTGTCACTTCCTGCGGTTGCTTTTGTGTGGCGCGGGCGATATAATACATGAGAATTTATTATAGGCGAGGTAATTATGAAACTCGGAATCGTGGGGCTGCCCAACGTCGGAAAATCTTCTTTGTTCAATGCACTGACAGGCGCGGGCGCGGCCAGCGAAAATTATCCCTTTTGTACGATAGACCCCAATGTGGGTGTTGTCTCCGTGCCGGACGCGCGGATGGACTTTCTGGCGAAGATGTATAACCCCGCCAAGTTTACGCCTGCCGTTATCGAGTTTGTGGACATCGCGGGGTTGGTGAAGGGCGCGAGCCGCGGCGAGGGTCTGGGCAACAAGTTTTTGTCGCACATCCGCGAGGTGGACGCGATACTGCACGTGGTGCGCTGCTTTGAGAACGACGATGTGGTGCATGTGGACGGCAGCATCGGCAGTGCGCGTGACGCGGAGACCATCAACTTTGAGCTGATATTTGCCGACATGGAAACGGTGGACAAGCGTCTGCAGCGCTCCGGCAAGATGATCAAGTCGGGCGATAAGAAATACAAGACGGAATGCGAAACGCTGGAGAAGGTGAAGGCCAATCTGGAGGCAGGCATATTCGCGAGCGGAATGGATTTGTCGGACGAGGAGCGTGCGCTTATCTCCGAGCTGTTCCTTCTGACGGACAAGCCGGTGCTATACGCGGCTAACGTATCGGAAGCGGAGGCGGCTGCTGATGATCCGTATGCGCTGCCGCAGGTGGCCGCGCTCATAGAGCTTGCCAAAAAGCAGAACGCCGAGGTGATGGTGGTGTGTGCACGGCTGGAGGAAGAGCTGTCTCAGCTGCCTGCGGACGAGCGTGAACTGTTCCTCTCTGAGCTGGGCGTATCGCAGAGCGGACTGGCTTCTTTGGTTCAGAAGAGCTACAAGCTGCTTAGCCTTATCAGCTACTTAACCGCCGGAGAAAAGGAAGTGCGGGCGTGGACGATATCGCGCGGCACCAAGGCTCCGGGTGCGGCGGGAAAGATTCATTCCGACTTTGAGCGCGGCTTCATCCGTGCCGAGATTGTGGCCTTTGAAGACCTCAAGAACTGCGGCGATATGGCCACAGCCAAGGCGCGCGGGCTTGTGCGTCAGGAGGGTAAGGAATACGTGATGCAGGACGGCGATGTCACACTGTTCAAGTTTAACGTGTAGCAATTGGCACAAGCTTTAGCGATAACGTAGATAAGGTAGATAAGCCCGCTCGTCGAGCTTTAGACTGTAAAAAAGCCCTTTATATAATTCGTGGGCAAGACGGGCTTTGCCCGCGCAGCCCACACCCTGTGGTTTTATTCAGTTTCGAGGAACGAGGAACTGTATAAAACCAGAAAACTGGCGGAAAACCGTAGGTTTTTCGACAAGCTGTAAGCCCGCTTGTCGGGCTTTTTACATGCAATGAGAGGTTCAAGTGAAAAAACAACGCCTGAAAAAACGTTTGATACTGGCGGCATCGCTTCTTTTGGGGCTGCTTTTGCTTGCCGTACTGCTGGTGCCGCTTTTCATCATCATCGGTGTGACGTCCGGGCATGTTGATTATCTGGGCTATACCACCGAGGATTATCCAATGCAGGAGCTTTACACCCCTGACGACTTTGGCATCAGCGCCAAGGATCAGTTTCTGACGACGCAAGACGGGCTGAGCATTTGGATCAGCGAGGTTACCGTCGATAAGCCCAAGGGCATCATCATCTTTCTGTCAGGTATTCGGCAACCGTCGGTTACCTATTTTTACGGACATTCCAAATGGCTGCAAAAAAACGGCTATGCGTCGGTGCTGCTTGAAGTGCGCGGTCATGGGCAAAGCGACGGCGACCGAGTTAGTCTGGGATATGAAGAAACGGCTGATGTTCAGGCGGTGGCAGACTACATCCGGAGCCAGCCCGTTTATGATGCTGTGCCTATCGTCGTACACGGCGTCTCAATGGGCGGCGCTATTGCAATCAACGCCTTTGGTCAGATACCCGAACTGGACGGACTTATTGCCATGTCGGCTTACTCAAGCTTTGGTGATGTGGTGAGCGATACGATGCGCGGATACGGCGCTCCCGCATATCTGTGCTCGGTTGAAAAGGCGCTGGGGGAGCTATACTTGCCCTTGTTTTTCAATAACGCGCCTGAAATGACACCTATCGAACAGGTTCAGAATATCGGCAGCCGTCCAGCGTTCTTCATTGCCTGTACCGGTGACGAAGAGGTTTTACCCGAAAACACGCAGCGGCTTTTATTGGCTGCGCCGGGGCACTGCGACAGCTGGATCAAGGATTCGTGGGAGCACTTCATTGTTAACGAATGTGATTTTGTTAATATGGAGGAGGATACGGAATACTGCAGCCGTATACTGGGCTTTCTTGAAAAGGTTGCGGCTTATTAAACTGAAAATTGTTTATAACAACATCTACAAAAAATTAGAACATACATATGCATTTATCCTTCCCTTTTTGTCGATTTATAGTATAATAGCATTATTGGAACGTTCTTCCGTTAAATTAATATTTTATCCAGCGCACTGACGACCTTGTCTTTAATTTAAGCGGCAAGGAGATTAACACGTCTACTGTTCAAAATGCGCAACGCCTGTTACTACTGATAACTATTTTCTGCTCTGTAAAATTTCAAATAGATAAAAGGGGGATAAGCCATGTACTGCACCCATTGCGGAACGCCAGCCACGCCTGACAGCCTGTTTTGTGAGCGCTGCGGTCAGCGCCTGACGATACCCAAGGCTTCGGCGGCTGCACCCGCAGCAAACGCTCAGCCAGATGTTATGCCTTTAGCACAGCCGATAGAGAACAGCGCGGAGCCTATACATAACGCACAGTCTGCGGCTTCTGCCCCGGCACCTGTGTATTATGCTGCGCCAAACAGCGCGGCTGCTCCGGCAACATACTCACAGAACGACCATGCGCCGTCCATGAAGCCGCGCCGCAACCGCCGCCTTATTTGGCTGGCTGTTGTTTTGCCGATCGCTGTGCTGGCGCTGGCCGCTGTATTCATTTTCGTCGCGCTGCCTGCGATACAAAACGCAAATGACTACGCAACGGCACAGAAGCTTCTGGACGAAGAGGAGTATTCAGAGGCAATGGCTGTCTTCCAGTCGCTGGACGATTACAAGGATTCTCAGGAGATGGTAAGCGAAACGCAGTACCGTCAGGCACTGTTTATGGTCAAATCCGGCGAATTTGATAAAGCGGTGTCTATGTTTGAGAAGCTGGGCGATTTTAAGGATGCCGGCACTCAGGTGAAGGAAGCGCAGTACCAGAAGGGGCTTAGCTTGATCAGCAGCGAAAATTATACGGATGCTGTTGCCCTGTTTGAATCTCTGGGGGATTACACCGATTCAAAAACACAGGTGCTGGAGGCGCAATATCAGCAGGCGCATTCGCTTGCAAGAGACGCTTCATATGACGAAGCGTTCGAGCTATTTTCCAGTCTGGGCGATTATAAGGACTCTGCCGAGCAGTGCACCGACGTATCCTACCAGCAAGGAAAAGCCCTGCTGCTCAAGCAGGATTACTTTGGCGCTATACAAAAGCTCAAGCCGCTAAACAATTATTCTGACAGTGATGAGTTAATACGCGAAAGTATGCTGAAAATGAGTCATCATGAAATTGATGCTGCCTTGTACTTTTCGGCTGCTGTTTCCAAGAGCGATATTCTGACCACTTTGACTGGCTTTAATGTTTATGATTGGCCGCAAGGGATCATTGATATCACCTCATGCAGTGCCGCTCTGTTTGGACTTTCAGACAACGGAAACGTCAAGACGACGCCCATCGGCGATGCAAATGAGTACGATTCCGTGTCCGGATGGCATAACATAGTTGACATCGACGGATCTTATAAGCATATCCTCGGTCTGCAGGAAAACGGAACCGTGCTTGCAGTGGGAGACAACGAATACAAAAATTGTGACACCGCTGGTTGGAGTGACATCATAGCAATTTCGGCGGGGTCGTGGCACAGCGTGGGGCTGAGAGGCGACGGAACCGTTGTCGCTGTCGGCGACAACACTTTTGGTCAATGCAATGTGTCCGGTTGGTCGGATATTGTGGCTATATCGGCGGGATCGCTGCATACAATCGGGTTGAAATCTGACGGCACTGTTGTTGCCACCGGTGACAATTTAGACGGTCAGTCCAACGTATCGGGCTGGTCAGACATCATAGAAATATCTGCGGGCAATTATCATACGGTCGGTCTTAAGTCGGATGGAACCGTTGTTGCCGTGGGAGACAACAGAAATGGCGAATGTAACGTTAGCGGATGGACAAATATCGCGTCGATATCGGGCGGATATTCATTTACCTTGGCGCTCACCACCAATGGTACTGCACTGGCGGCCGGCATCAATGATTTCGGACAGTGTGACGTTTTGAATTGGAAAAGCATAGGTTTAGATGGGTGGACTGACGTCATTTAAATCTGAAAAAAAGGAGCCGGTTATCCGGCTCCTTTTTTGTTGATTTCTTGGGGTCAAACCTTTTCCGGTTCAGTAACGGTTTCGTCGTCGGACACCGTCATCTTTTTGATCACCTGCGGGGTTTTGGGACGGTCGGAATGATCCGTATCCTGCGACGCGATGGCATCCACCACATCCATACCTTCCACCACACGCCCGAAAGCCGCGTATTGACCATCGAGATACGGGGCATCAGCATGCATGATGAAGAACTGCGAGCCGGCCGAGTTATGCTGAGCCGAACGCGCCATGGACAGCACACCGCGCTTGTGCTGGAGGGTGTTGTTCACACCGTTGGCTTTGAACTCGCCCTTGATGCCGTAGCCGGGGCCGCCCGTACCGCTGCCGCTGGGGCAGCCGCCTTGTATCATAAAGCCGCTGATCACGCGATGGAAAATCAGTCCGTCGTAAAAGCCCTTTGCCGCCAGACTCTTGAAGTTTGCCACTGTGTTGGGCGCGTGCTCGGGCAAAAGCTCCACCTTGATCTGCTTGCCGTCTGCCATTTCGATCGTTATCATGAATATGTCTCCTTGCTCGTTATTGCGGTGCCGCCCAAAAGCGGACACAGCCTCTATTATATCCCAACTTGCGCGTGTTGAAAAGAAAAAGGAACACCGCTATCATGCAGCGCGGCATTTGCAGCATGACGCTTGGCTATTTGCCGAAAATTGAGCAATACGTGTCCGTTTTTATATCAACATGTCTGAAAGTTGTGGACAAGCCACGTTTGTGTTATGATGTTCGCAGAAAAAGGAGTGATGCATTTGCCGCCGACACTGAAGGTTGTCATGAGATTTCTATGGTTCGTGTTCTCCCGCGTTTTTGTTTGGGGGATTGCGGTACTGTTAGTTGTGCTTTCCTTTTATGCGGCTATGGATTACATGAATGCTCAGGTTCTTGTGAAGGACGGGCTGCAGCTTCGTGCTGAGGTGATCATTAAGGGGGACGACCCCACGGCGCTCAGCAAGGTATTCTCCAAGAGCTTTCTTGAAAAGGACACGCTGCTCAGCTCCGGGGAATACCGCTCATACGCGGTAACGGAGATGGACTACAGCGCGGACGTTAACTTTCATCTGATACTTCCGTGGCAGAACGCCATCACCCTGCGCGTGACAGAAGAGGTTAAGGGTATAGAGGGCACACTGCTGGGCAGCACCGCAGCTGAAAGCGGCCTTGGCGAGACGCCGCCGCTTTGGAAGAACGCGATATACAACGTGCGGCTTATACGTTATGAAGGCAACTGGCGCATTATCAGCATGGAGCTGGTGGAAGAGCTGCCTGCGCCCACGCCAACGCCCACGGCGGAGATATCGGCTACACCTTCGCCCACCGCAACACCCGCTCCGCTTCAAACGGAACCAACTGAGCCCGCCAACGAAGAGGAGATCATCGAGGATTGATGCAAACGATATTCGGCAAAGCGTATCTCGCGCCGCTGGCAGGCTATACGGACGCGGCTTTTCGGCATCTGTGCGTTCAGCAAGGCGCAGCCTTCACCTATACGGAGATGGTGAGTGCGATGGGCATCAAATACGGCTCGGAGAAGACTGCCAATCTGGTGGCGTTTGCGGACAACGAGCAGCGCGCGGGAGTGCAGCTGTTTGCCAGCGCTCCTGAACCGCTGGCGCAGAGCATCAGCTTGCTGCAGGATGAATACCCGGAGCGTATTTCGCTCTTTGATATCAACATGGGCTGCCCCGCCCCCAAGATCACAGGCGGCGGTCAGGGCTGTGCGCTGATGAAGGATTTACCGCTGGCTTCCCGGCTTATCGAAGCTGCCGTCAAGGTGTCACGCGTTCCCGTTACAGTCAAGTTCCGCAAGGGCTGGGATGCGACGAGCATTAATGCTGTTGCTTTTGCGCGAATGGCCGAGCAGTCGGGAGCGGCTGCTGTGACGGTACACGGGCGCACGCGCGTGCAATTTTACAGCGGCAAGAGCGATCCCTCCATCATTGCGGAGGTGAAGGCGGCCCTCTCCATTCCGGTGATCGGCAACGGCGATATATTTACCGCGCAGGACGCGGCGCAAATGCTTCGAGACACCGGCTGCGATGCGGTGATGGTGGCGCGGGGCGCACTGGGCAATCCGTTCATCTTTCGCGAAATCAACAGTCTGCTGACCACGGGGCAGGCCTTGCCGACGGCATCGTTTGAGGAAAAGGCGCAGGCGCTGCTGCTTCAGGCGCGGCTGGCCTGCGAAGCTAAGGGAGAGCGTCTTGCGATGCGGCAGATACGCAAACACGCCGCGTGGTATCTCAAGGGCGCCAAAAATGCGGCGCGTCTGCGAGAGGCCGCTGTGCGGTTACAAACATATAGTGAATTGGAGCAGCTTCTGGAAAGAAGCAGCACGATGACAACAAATCCTGTCGAATTTTAGGGCAATAAGAGCATCCCGCAGTTGAAAAAAGTCGCTTCATGTATTATAGTATATGTTGGTCTGTTTTAGTATAAAACAGCGGTGGTGAAATAATGCTTAAAGGGGTTTTGTATAGATGGCTCTGTTTGAGTTCAACGATATCGGAATAGACCTTGGCACTGCGAGTGTGCTGGTTTATGTGAAGGGCAAGGGGATTGTGCTGCGCGAGCCCTCCGTTGTTGCCGTCAACCGCAACACCGGTGAGATCATCGCCATCGGCGAAGAGGCCCGTGTGATGCTGGGGCGTACGCCCGGCAACATCGTGGCAGTGCGTCCGCTGCGCAACGGCGTTATATCCAACTTTCATGACACAGAGCGCATGCTGCGCTACTTCCTGCGCAAGGTAATCGGCAGGCGTTTGTTCTTTAAGCCGCGCGTGATCGTCTGCGTGCCCTCGGGCGTTACCGAAGTGGAACGGCGCAGCGTTATTGAAGCCACGGAAGAGGCGGGCGCGCGCCATACCGGCCTGATTGAGGAACCGATGGCAGCGGCTATCGGCGCGGGCATCGACATTGCCGCACCCTTTGGCAACATGGTGATTGACATCGGCGGCGGCACCTGCGACATCGCCGTTATCTCTTTGGGCGGCATCGTCATCAGCGACTCCGTCAAGGTGGCGGGCGACAAGTTTGACGAAGCCCTCATCCGCTATATGAAAAAGAAGCACAACATGCTCATCGGCGAACGTACCGCTGAGGAGATCAAGATCAATATTGGCTCGGCCTTCCCGCGTAAGGAGCAGATCCATATGGAGGTTGCCGGACGGAACCTGATATCCGGCTTGCCCAAGGCGGTTACGCTGAGCTCTAACGAGACCATTGAAGCGCTGGAGGAGCCCTTGAACACGATGATGGAAACGCTGCACGGTGTGCTGGAGCGCGTTCCCCCGGAGCTTTCTTCCGACATCGCGGAGAACGGCATCTGCATGACGGGCGGCGGCTCGCTGCTGTATGGCCTTGACCGCTTGTTCAGCGAAAAGACCGGCATTCCCTGCTATGTGGCGGAGGACGCGATTTCCTGCGTTGCCATCGGCACCGGCATGGCGCTCGACAACATGGACTTATACTCCAACGGAACGGTTTACGATTACCGCAAGGGCGATTATTACAACAATTATTGATCGCCAGTCAGGTGAGAAGGAGTGACCGTATTGGACTCTCGTGATCATGACGACGGGCTGAAAATGCCCATCGTCAACAGAAAAGACATCGGTTCGAACGCAAACAAACGCCCGTCGGCTAACGGCGGCGTCAACCCGAACACAAGACCCGGCGGCGGATATGCAAAGCCCGCCGGGCAAAACAGCAGACCGAGGGGGAGCAGCCCAAAATCATCGGGCGAAGCTTACCGCGGATCAGTAAATAAAAAGCAATCCGGCAGCGGCGATGCGACGCGCAATAATTTTATGGGAGGCTACCCGGAAGCCGGATCAAAAAGGCCGAACGGAGCTGCTGATTATTCACGAACGGATGCAGCTGCAAAAACACCCAAAACAGAAAAAAGAAACCGATACCGCAGCGTAATCAAAGCGTTGATTGCGTTGTTTTGCGTATTGGTGGTGGGCGTTGTTGCTATCGGCATCTATTTTGTTTCGCGCTGGAAGGACAATGACTACAGCTCACTTCAGCCTGAGAGCGTTGTTGTGCTGGCGCCCGGAACGCAGGAAGCGCCGCAGCAAAGCGAACAGCCGCAGCTCATGTTGCCCGGCTCTGATTCCGGCAGCGATGACGCTTCCGCCATTGTGTACAACGGACAAACCTATATTAAAAACAAAAACGTCGTCAATCTACTGTTCCTTGGCATTGATACGAACGCTGACCGCAAAAAGAACATGAAGGGCTATCGCAGCGACATGCTGATGGTGTGCGCGGTGGATATCGCGGAAAAAAAGGCGACGCTCATCTCCATTCCGCGCGATACCTATACGACGGTTTACAAGATTGACAAGGAGACGGGGCAGATTAAGGAGACATTGCAGGATAAGATTAACACGGCGTATTCCTACGGCGGCGGTGCGGAAAAGTATTCTTACCCCAACGCGATGGCGTGTGTTGAAATGTTTCTTGAACGGCGATGCGAGCTGCAAAAGCCGCTGGACTTTGAGCTGGATATACCTGTATACCTGTATGCCGGGGTGGACATGGACGGCATATCCCATGTGGCGACGGCGGTGGGCGGCGTGGATGTGACGCTTAAACAGTCCGTACCCAAGGTGGGCAGCAAGGGGCAGACCGTGACGCTGAAGTATGAGAATGCGTTCGAGTTTTTATCGAACCGCCACGATACTGACGGCGACACCCATCGCGCTGCCCGTCAGCAGCAGTTTATGATTGCGCTGGCGAAGAAGATAAAATCGATGGGACCGGTTGATATGATACTGTCGCTGTATGACGAGCTGCAAAAGTATGTTTGGACAAACCTTAACACCGATCAGATGATCGACTTTGCGAAGATTCTGACCAAGGTGAACATTGACTCCATCGAAATGTGCATAATTACCGGGGAGGGCGAGACGACGGACTCGTATCACATACTGCATGACGAGGATGCCACGCTTGAGCTGCTTTTGGACGTTTACTATACCAAGGCTTCATGATATTAGCTGCCAATTGTTAAGTTAATATAATACAAATTGACGAAAATAATTACAGATGATAATATGTACTTGATATCCCATGTGGTATCATATAAAGCTATTATTGGAGGGTATTATTATGAACGCACCTGGAAAAACATTATTAAAAGTTGTCAGCATTCTCTACATCATCTTTGGAGCTCTTTTTGCTCTCTTAGCGCTTTTCTCATTGTTCATGGGCTCCATAATCGCGTCTTTGGTATCCAGCTATGTAGGCGACATCAGTGCTATGTTGGGCGGTGCAGTTGGCTTTTTGCTTTTCATCATCCTGCTCATACCTGCCGCTGTTGATCTTATTGTTGGTATACTGGGTCTCAAGAAATGCGATGATGCAAGCAAAGCCAACTTCTTTATCGTTTTTGGTTTCATACTTGGCATACTTGCACTGATCAGTGTTATTACCGCCTTCACGGTTATGAGCCTCTTGGGTCTTGTGCTCCCCGTTCTTCTGATTGTGGGCGGCTTCATGAACAAGAACGCAGCAAAGCCTGTCGCGTAAACTTACAGCAATTAAAAAGCGGCTCAGAAACGGGCCGCTTTTTGTGTACATTTTATAAGGTTAACCCCGTCAGTGTTTTGGCTGAGCGGATTCCTTGCGTTTGAGAAGGGGCATTAAAACCGCAACATTACTCCTCATCCAGCTCGTCCAGCCATGTTTCGCTCTCCGCATCGGAGGGCATCCGCCAGTCACCCCGGGGCGACAGCGAAACGCTGCCCACCTTGGGACCATCCGGCATACACGAACGCTTAAACTGAGAGGCGAAGAACCGCCGATAGAACTGCCGCAGCTGCTCTCTGAGCTGCGCTTCGGTGTATTCCGGATAAGCATGCTTCGCCAGCAGCAGCACCTTCTTGGGCGCCATCTCAAACCGCAGTATGTAATACATGAAAAAGTCGTTCACGTCGTAGGGACCTATTTGTTTTTGCGTATCCTGCCGCTCATCCTTGTCTGTGGGCGGCAGCAGCTCTGGGCTGGGCGGTATCGCGACTATTTCCCGCGCAATATTGTTGAGCGCGGCGTCATCCTTCGAAACGTACAGCACCATCTCTTTGATGAGCGTTTTGGCCACGCCGGCGTTGACGCCGTACATGGATATCTGGTCTCCCGCGTAGGTGCAAAAGCCCAGAGCGAGCTCGGACAGATCGCCCGTGCCCACCACCAAGCCGGAGAGCTGGTTCGCCATATCCATCAGCACCTGTGTGCGCTCCCGCGCCTGCGCGTTCTCGTAGGTGATGTCTGCCTTGCCGTCGTGCCCCAGATCCTCTAGGTGCGCCTTTGCTGCGTTGACGATGCTAATCTCACGCAGAGACGCGCCTGTCGCCGTCACCAGCCGCCGTGCCAGCTCCTGCGTTGCCTCTGTGCTGCCAAAGCCGGGCATCACGACGCCTGTCACCGCGCTCTTTTGCAGCCCTGCGCGCAACGCCGCCTGCGTGGCCACCATCAGCGCGAGTGCCGAATCCAGCCCGCCCGACACGCCGATCACCATGCTTTTGGAACGCGTGTGGCGGATGCGCCGTGCGAGCGCCGTTACCTGTATGTCGAACACCTCTTTGCAGCGTGCGTTGCGCTCGACCTCGCCGCCCGGTACAAAGGGCATACGGTCGATATAGCGGTACTTTGGCTCCGTCTCTCTCGCGCGAAACTTCACACGCCGATACGGTCTGCCGGGGCTTTGCGCGATAAACGTATTTTTGAGTATGCGGTCGTGCGAGAGGCGGTGCAGGTCGAACTCTGTCAGCTCCATATGTGCCTCGAAGTTAAAGCGCGGAGAGCTGGTCAGCAGGTTGCCGTTTTCCGCTATCACCACATGCCCGCCGAACACCGTATCGGTGGTGGATTCGCCCGGACCTGCGGACACATAAACGAAACCGCCCACAAAGCGCCCCGACTGCTGCTTGATCATCTCCTCGCGGTATTCGCTTTTGCCTGCCAGCTCGTTGCTGGCCGATATGTTGACAAACAGCGTTGCCCCCGCCATCGCCTGATACGCGTGAGGCGGAAAGGGCACCCATAGATCCTCGCACAGCTCGACCCCTAGCACCAGCTCGCGGATGGTGTCGCACTCAAACAGCAGATCTGAACCGAAAGGGGCTTGCTGTCCTGCCAGGCTGACTGTTTCTCCCGATATGTCGATACCGGACGCAAACCAGCGCTGCTCATAATACTCGGAATAATTTGGGATATATGCTTTGGGCACCACGCCCAGCAGCTGTCCCGATTGAAAGACAACGGCGGTGTTGTACAGCTTGTCTGATGCCGCGACCGGCATACCCACAACGGCAAGCACGACTGTGTCCTTCGTTTCCTCCATCAGCTCGCGCAGCACCTGCTCGCTTTTTTCCAGCAGGTTGCGCTGGCGAAACAGATCGCCCAGCGTGTACGATGTCAGCGACAGCTCGGGAAAGGCGACAATGGCTGCGCCCTTCTCTTCCGCTTCACGAATCATCTGCACGATCTGTATTTTATTCTTTTTTAAATTACCCACCGCCACCTCAGGGACGGCGGCAGCCACTCTGATTAATCCGCTTCTCATATAACCTCCGTTTATCGGCTTTCACTTGGGCGTGATACACACGCGTTTGTTATGTCAGTCCAGCGCTGAATAGTCCACCAAATCTCGCTTGGCTATCAGCGCCTCCAATGTTCCGTCCTTTCGCATCTGCGCGATCACGTCGTTCAGCGCGTCTACAAAGCCGCTGTTGGCACTGCCCACCTGTACGCAATACCGGCTGGGCAGAAAACGGTCGGGCAGCACCAGCATTCCCTTGACGCCAAACAGCTTGAGACTGATTTCGCTGGCGCAGACCGCTGACACAACGCCGCTCCGCAAAGCGGTTATTGCTTCAGGATAGGATGCGTAAGTGCGAACGGTGACCTCAACATTTTGCTTGAGCAGATACTCTTGCAATACGGTGAGCTCTTCGTCACTTTTGCTTTCGTTGTCCACAACTGAGCCTTGCACCACGGCGACCGTTTTTCCATTGAGCTGCGCGGAGCTGCTCATACTGCCCTCGAGCACCAACAATGCGCTGGCATCCCCGAAATAAGAGTCCGAATATTCGATGCCGCTCTTATCTGCATTGATGGATGCGCCCAGCGACATATCTATATTGCCCAGTTTGAGCTGTGCATCCTTTGTTTCAGAATTTACCAAAATGTAATCTATGATGATGTCATCACCAAACAGGCGACGGACAAGCTCGTCCGCCATATCCTTTTCCAACCCTTCAAATTCACCTGTTTCTTCGTTGAATGTGCTGAGTGCGCCGATATCTCCGCGCAGACCAATATTGATTACGCCTTTTTGCGCCAGCTGTTCCACGGCATGAAGCTTCTCGGAACGAACGCGGTTGGCTGACGACACGGCAATGATAACGGCAATCGCCAAAATGGCCGCAGCTATGATGATGATTATTTTGATATGCTTACGCTTAAGCAGCAGAGAGCGTCGCTTTCTGTATTTCACAATCTGTTCTCCTGCCGAGAAATGAAATGGGGAGGCTTACGCCTCCCCCATTCGCGGCATATTCCTTCAGTGTAATTTCTGTAAGCCCCCTCTACGTGCAAATCGACTCTTCAGAAGGAATTATGCATTATGACCTCTTGGCACCATTTTAATATGCTGCTCTGCTTTTATCGCATTGTACAACATATGGTATAATAATGCAATACACCCTCTGAAATATTGTATCATCAGCACATAGCTGGAGAGTTATCCACATTTTATCCCCGAAAGCGAGGATAGATGCCCGCTGCGGGGATAAAACGCGCTGATTATCAAAGTACTGCTGTCACGGCCCTAAAGGATTGGGGCTATTCTGCCGGCTGTTCCTCCGGCGTCTCTGCCGCAGCTTCCTCTTCGCCTTCGTCCGGCGGAGCCAACGCCACCGATACCACGCGGGAATCCTCGCCGATGTTCATCAGCCGCACGCCCTGCGTATCGCGCCCGTAGACGGAGATCTCCGGCACACGAGTGCGGATAATGATGCCCGTGTCGTTGATCAGTATAATATCCTCTGTGCCGTCCACGACGTTGAGCGCGCACATATCGCCCGTTTTGTCCGTCACGTTGAGCGTACGGATGCCGATGCCGCCGCGCCGCTGTATCCGGTATTCCGTCAGCGGGGTGCGCTTGCCGTAGCCGTTTTCGGATATCACCAGCACATCGCCGCCATCGCGCGCAATGTCGATGCCCACCACGCTGTCGCCCTCGCGCAGCGCCGCTGCCCGCACACCCATTGCGGTGCGTCCCATGTCGCGCACATCCTCCTCGCGGAACATGACGGACATGCCCTTCGCGGTGCCTAGAATCAGCTCGTCCTTGCCGCTCGTCTCCAGCACGCCGATCAGCTCGTCCCCTTCGCGCAGCCCGATAGCAATGAGTCCGTTTTGGCGGATGTTGCTGAACTCGGATGCCTGCGTTTTCTTGATGTAGCCGTCTCGTGTGGCAATGACCAGCATGGTGTCCGCGCCGAAATCCGTCACCGGGAACACGGCGGATACCTTCTCGCCGCCTTCCAGATTGAGCAGGTTGACGATGGCTGTGCCCTTCGCCTGCCGTCCGGTTTCGGGCAGCTCGTAGCACTTGCGCCGGTACACGCGCCCGCGGTTGGTGAAGAACAGCAGGTTGCTGTGCGTGGAGGTGACCATCACGTGCTCCGCGAAATCTTCCTCGCGCGCGGTGAGGCCCGTTACGCCCTTACCGCCGCGCTTCTGAGCGCGGTATGCGCTGGAGCTGATGCGCTTGACGTAACCGAAGTGCGTCAGCGTGACCACCATCTCCTCCTCTTGAATCAGCTCGTCCAGATCGATATCGTCCGCCGAGAACGTGATCTCGGTGCGGCGGGCGTCCGCGTATTTGTCGCGGATTTCAATCATTTCTTCTTTGATGATATCCAGCACCATCTGAGGCGTTTCCAGTATCCTTTTCAGGTAAGCGATGCGTTCCACCAGCTTCTCGTATTCCGCAACGATTTTGTCGCGCTCGAGACCTGTCAGACGCTGCAGACGCATTTCGAGTATGGCCTGCGCCTGTTTGTCGGACAGACCGAAGCGTGTCATTAAGCCGTCACGCGCAGTGGGTACATCGGGCGATTTTTTGATGAGCTCCACGATCTCGTCGATGTTGTCGAGCGCGATAATCAAGCCTTCCAGTATGTGTGCACGCGCCTCCGCCCGTTCCAGATCGTAACGGGTGCGGCGGACGATGACGACCTTCTGGTGCTCCAGATAGTGATACAGTATCTCCTTGAGGTTGAGCACGCGCGGCTCGCCGTCCACCAGCGCCAGCATGATGACACCAAAGGTGTCCTGCATCTGCGTGTGCTTATAGAGGCGGTTGAGTATGACGTTGGCGTTCACATCCTTCTTGAGCTCGATCACGATGCGCATGCCGCTCTTGTCGCTCTCGTCACGGATATCGGAGATGCCCTCGATCACCTTCTCTGTTACCAGTTCCGCAATGCGCATGATGAGCGCCGCCTTGTTGACCTGATACGGAATTTCGGTGACGATGATGCGCTGCCGCCCTGCCTTGAACTCGTCGATCTCTGACTTGGCGCGTGTTACGATCTTGCCGCGGCCTGTGCGATATGCCTGCGAGATGCCCGACATGCCCATCACGATGCCGCCCGTGGGAAAGTCCGGACCCTTGACATGCTGCATCAGGTCGTCCACCGTCGCGTCCGGGTCGTCGATCAGCTGAATGGTTGCGTTGATGGTTTCCGCGAGGTTGTGCGGCGGTATGTTGGTCGCCATGCCCACCGCGATGCCGCCCGTTCCGTTGACCAGCAGATTGGGGAACTTGCTGGGCAGTACGGAGGGCTGCATCAGCGTTTCGTCAAAGTTGGGGTAGAAATCTACCGTGTCCTTCTCGATGTCGCGCATCAGCTCCATCGCCATGGGCGACATTCTGGCCTCGGTATAACGCATGGCCGCGGGGGCGTCGCCGTCCACGCTGCCGAAGTTGCCGTGACCGGACACCAGCAGGTGCCGTGTGGAAAAATCCTGCGCGAGGCGCACCATTGCCATATACACGGAGGAATCGCCGTGCGGGTGGTATTTACCCAGCACGTCGCCCACGATACGTGCGCTTTTTCTGAACGGCTTATCGGGCGTGACGCCCAGCTCGCTCATTGAATACAGTATGCGCCGGTGCACCGGCTTTAAGCCGTCGCGCACATCGGGCAGCGCGCGGTTGATGATGACGGCCATCGCGTAAGAGATGAAAGACGTCTTCATCTCCTTCTCTATATCGATCGGCAATATTGCCTTTCTGTTCTCGTCCAATTAGCTCTCCCCCTTAAACGTCCAGATTCACGACCAGCTTGGCGTTCTGCTCGATGAATTCGCGTCGCGGCTCCACCGCATCGCCCATCAGTATCGTGAATATTTCCTCGGCCTCAATCGCGTTCTCCAGCGTTACACGCAGCAGCGTCCGGTTCTCCGGGTCCATTGTGGTATCCCACAGCTGCTCGGGATTCATTTCGCCCAAGCCTTTGTAACGCTGAATTGTGATGCCGTCCTTGCCGATTTCCGCCAGATACTGCTCCAGTGCTTCGTCGCTGTATACGTAGCGCTCCGTTTTGTTCTTTGACACCTTATACAGCGGCGGCTGCGCGATATAAACATGCCCTGCCTCAATCAGCTGACGCATATAGCGGTAGAAGAAGGTGAGCAGCAGTATGCGTATATGACTGCCGTCGACATCGGCATCTGTCATGCAGATGATGCGGTTATAGCGCAGCTTTGCGACATCGAAGTCTTCACCGATGCCCGCGCCGAAGGCTGTCGCCATCGCGCGGATCTCTGTGTTGGCCAGCGCCCTGTCCTGTCGCGTCTTCTCCACGTTTAATATTTTGCCGCGCAGCGGAAGTATTGCCTGAAAGCGGCGGTCTCTGCCCTGCTTGGCGCTGCCACCCGCGCTGTCGCCCTCGACGATGAATATCTCGCATTGGCTGGCATCGCGCTCGCTGCAGTCTGCCAGCTTGCCGGGCAGCGTGGTGCTCTCTAAGGCCGATTTGCGGCGCGTCAGCTCACGTGCCTTGCGAGCGGCCTCACGCGCGTGCTGCGCCACCAGACACTTGCTGAGTATTTCCTTCGCCACTGCCGGGTTTTCTTCCAAAAACGCCTTGAGCTCTGAGCCCAGCGCGCCGTCTACCATGGGGCGCACCTCGCTGTTGCCCAGCTTGGTCTTCGTCTGCCCCTCAAACTGCGGCTCGCGTATCTTCACGCTGATGATGGCGGTGAGCCCCTCGCGGATGTCTTCGCCGGAGAGGTTCACATCCTTCTCCTTGAGGAGGTTGAACCGCCGGGCGTAATCGTTCATCACGCGGGTGAGACCGGACTTGAAGCCCATAAGGTGTGTGCCGCCCTCATGCGTGGGTATGTTGTTCGCGTAGGTGAATATGTTCTCGTTATAGGAGTCGTTGTACTGCATCGCGATCTCTACGTTGATGGAGTCGCTCTCGGTTGCAAAATAGATCGGCTCGGGATGCAGCGATGTCTTGTTTTTGTTGAGATAGCTCACAAACTCGACGATGCCCCCCTCAAAGCAGTAATCGTTTCTTTGCCCAGAGCGTTCATCCACGAGGCTGATGCGAAGACCCTTGTTTAAAAACGCCAGCTCACGCAGACGCAATTTGAGCGTGTCGTAGATAAACTCAACCGTTTCGAAAATCTGCGGATCGGGCCAGAAGCACACCGTGGTGCCTGTGCTCTCGGCAGCGCGCTTAACGCAGATTTCCCCCTGCGGTTCGCCGCGCATGAAGCTCATTTCGAACTCCTGACCCTCGCGGCAGACTGTGGCCACCAGACGCTCTGAGAGCGCGTTGACAACTGAGAGACCCACGCCGTGCAGACCGCCGGAAACCTTATAGCCCTCGCCGCCGAATTTGCCGCCCGCGTGCAGTATTGTGAGGGCCACCTCCAGCGCGGATTTACCCGTCTGCTGCTGTATGCCCACGGGTATGCCGCGTCCGTTGTCTTCTATGCAGGCGCCGCCGTCCGCGCGCAGTGTGACAGTGATGTGGTCGCAGTAGCCCGCCATCGCTTCGTCGATGGAATTGTCCACAATCTCATAAACCAGATGATGCAGCCCGCGCGAATCGGTTGACCCGATATACATGCCCGGACGCTTGCGCACAGGTTCAAGGCCTTCCAGCACCTGAATCTGAGACGCGTCGTAACAGGTGTTCGTATCGTTGTTTGACATTGTTGTCTCCTTTGACTCAATCTATAAAAACTTTTTAAGCTTTGGACCGTTTGTATAGTGTGGCGGACGATATCGGAGAATAGTAAATAAAGTATTTCTCCAGGAACCGCGCCACCACCACCGATTTGATGTTATGCTCATCGAGGTAGATGTTGTGGGCGCTGTCGCCCAGCTTCTTTAAATAGGTGTGCGTATCATCATTTTTCATCGCCTCTTTGTAGTCGAGTATCATGATGACGTCCTTCATAGGAACCATCGCATCCTTGCCAATATGCAGCACGTGAATATCTCCTTACAAATCGATCAGTTTATTGTCTCTTCAATATAATATATATTATAGACGAAATGAAGACGGATTAAAAGAGCAAAGTGCTGAAATGTTATAAGACGCTGTGCGATTTCGATATAATGCAAAAGGCCGGCAGCCTATGGCTGACCGACCAAGTTGTAGGTTAATAAAACTATCTGACGGTTAGCACACTTTGCTCAAGGGCCGTCAATAGGCGTACGGATTATACGCAGCAGGGGAAAATACGGTTGGCTGAAAGGCAGGCCTGTATCTCGCGATCTGACAGGAATATGACAGACATTGCGTCGGCATGCTGACTGATTCGGTACTGCTGGTTGCTTTGATTTCTTTTGCAGGCGGGGTTGCTGTTTACCCATCTTAGCAGGCGCGCCTTATTGACATCAATCTCAGTGGGCTCTTCGTTATGGCTCTCGCAAAATATCGCCAGCTCTTCATCGCCCATCGGGTTAAACCTGGTTCCGCTAGACAGCAAAACCCTGATGAAATATCTTCCCTTCAGCTTTGCCGCGTTCTTGTTAGTCAATTTTCAATTCTCCCTTTCACGATTTCATGGTATAGGATATCCAAAAATAAAAAAGGCGAAACCTCATATTCAATGAGATTTCCGCCTGATATACATTAACGGTCCAACCACTCAATAATCATTCTTGTGTTCATTATACAATAATTTTAGGTAATTGTAAACTCAACAAAAAATTGTACTTAATGGCTGTATGAAACGTGTGTTATACTGGTGCGGGAAATGAGTGCTTTACAAATTGAGGAACGGGCTATATAATGGCTGATGTATTACGAGTAACGTTTGCAGTATCGCAAAGCATTCCATGAAAGAATCGCGCTTAGCCTAAGTCGTATTTTTAATACATGCAGTATGGGAAATTTGAGCCCATACAATGTGACGGAGCTTTCCGGCTCCGGCGTAAAGATATGAACTTGTGGCTGTCATAACAAATTCGAAAGACTTTGCTATATCGGCATGGTCTTTATTATTTATGTAAACCCGGAAAAGAAAGAGGATTAATTGAAGTATTTTGAACTGCTCTCGGAAGAGATGAAAGCCACGCTTGTTAGCGCGGGCTTTTCCAGCCCGACTCCCATTCAGGAAAAAACACTGGAGCTGATTTTGGGCAAAAGCGACATACTGGGCATAGCCCAAACAGGGACGGGGAAGACAGCGGCTTTTGCTATTCCCATCATTGAAAGAACTTTTATCAACAACCGCAAGACACAGACGCTGGTTATATGCCCCACGCGTGAGCTTGCGATGCAGATTTCTGAGGTGTTTCGGGCACTGTCGGCACATGCGAAGCTGCGCATTGTGAGCGTGTACGGCGGTCAGGCCGCCAGCGTTCAGATACGGGCGCTGCGCGCGGGGGCTCAAATTGTAGTCGGGACGCCGGGACGCATCAAGGACCTGATTGCGCGCAATGTCTTGAAGCTGCAAAACATACGCACGGTGGTGCTGGATGAAGCGGACGAAATGCTGAGCATCGGCTTTCTGCCCGATATCAAGGCGATACTGTCTCAGATCACCAATGAGCATCAGACGCTGTTGTTTTCGGCGACGTTGAACAGCGCTGTATCGGGAATCGTCAAGCAGTTTTTGCGTGATGCTGTTCGTGTTGAGATTGGCGGCGGCAATCAAACAGGCAAGAACATTACGCAGACGTATATGCCCACCAGCACGAGCGGAAAATGCAGAGCGGTGCAGCATCTGATACGCAAGGGTAATCCGCGGCTGGCGCTGGTGTTCTGCAACACAAAGCGGCAGGTGAAGACACTGCATAAGCTGCTCAGCGATCAGGGGTTATCCACAGGCTGCCTGCACGGCGATTTGAGCCAATATCAGCGTGATACCGTTATGGATGCTTTCCGCAAAGGGAAGACAAGCGTGATGGTGGCGACAGACGTTGCGGCGCGCGGAATAGATGTCAAGGAGATTGATCTTGTGATCAATTATGACATACCTGATAAGATGGAATACTACATACACCGTATTGGCAGAACGGGACGAGCGGGGCATCCGGGCAGGGCTTGCACGTTGGTAAACCCGCAGGACGGCAGGCAAATTGCCAACATCGAGCGGCAGTTTCGTATTAAGCTTACTGAAGAAAAGGCGATGTAGGTTAAATGTAGTGTGCTGCTCTTCGCAAATTGTGTGAGTCAGCATATTTAATGCAATAAGATTTCGAAACAAGGCATCCCCATTGTGTGAGCGAGGGGATGCTTTTTGCGTTCCGGATGATTGCAAGGCGACAAAGGTGATGTTATTGCGAATGCAGTGAGGAATACACCTGTGGAGTGCACTTCATAAGGGGATGCTTCGCTTCGCTCTGCATGACAGTAAGACCGAGGGGGATGCTTCGCTGCGCTCTGCATGACGGGACGGGGAGTAGGGGTATCGCTTGTTGGGGCGTGGATTGGGTGGTGGTGACTTTGGGGGATGCTTCGCTGCGCTCTGCATGAC
>JAEZJG010000012.1 GCA_023415795.1 Bacillota bacterium
GACAACAGTTTTGTTGAGGGATTCCTCACTGCGTTCGGAATGACAGCAGTTTTGTTGATGGGTGTCCTCATTGCGTTTTGAATGACGGGATGCTGGGTGAGTGCAGACGGCGAAGCACTTCCTCCGCAGCGCTGTCATGCAGAGCGAAGCGAAGCATCCCCTGTGGCGTGACCGTGGTGCGAGCTAGCGGTTTGCCCGCTGCATCCTACGGGCATGATCTCGCACGGGGGATTCCTCGCAGGCTCGGAATGACCGATGCTAGGGAGGTGGTATCCTCACGGCGTTCGGAATGACGGATGCTAGGGCGGGGGCTGTCATGCAGCGCAAAGCGACGCATAGCCCGGCCGCAATATATATCGCCATGCAAGCGTATTTGGGAGGCTAAAGCACCCGGTGCGCTTTTTTGTTTTAACGTAATAAAACGCCGTCTGGCGGAGTACGTTAATGATGTCTGTCGCTTATTCGTACCAATTGCCTGTAAACAATCATAATGAATTGCATTTGAATTTGAATTATTATTGGAAAGGTATATAATAGACTAATTAAACCAAAAGGAGACTGCATGCTGGATTTCAAGAAAATAGAACTGGATGACAAACTGAGGTTTGAAAAATATACGCTGTGCCACGGGCACCACAATCTGGAAGCCTCGTTCGCGAATATCTACATCTGGAGCCGCGCCATGAATATAGAGATGGCGACTGATGATATGGCGATGTATCTGCACATAAACAACGGCAGCGAATCGTTTCTGCTGCCGCCGCTGCTGGACGACTGTGACATCAGCATCGAAGAAGCCATGCGCCGGTGCGAGGCGTTTCTGGAAAGCCGCGGCAACGCTTTTAAGATCAAGGGCGTGACGGTGCCGCTCAAGGAGAAGATAGAAGCGGACTGTCCGGGGCGCTATGTGATGACGCCGGACAGAGCGAACTTCGAGTATGTCTACAACACGCAGGATCTGATGACGCTGGAGGGCAAGAAGTATCACGCCAAGCGCAACCACATCAACAAGCTGCTGGGCAGCCACAGCTTTGAATACCGCGTTTACACGGCGGCGGATTATGACGCCTGTATGTCGCTGTACCGCTCGTGGGTAGAGGGCAAGGGCGGCATGACCGAGAGCATCCAACTTGAAATGACGGCCACCGAGGCGGCGCTGAAAAATCTGGAGGCACTGGGGCTGCGGTGCGGCCTGCTGTATGTGGACGGCAATCTGGAAGGCTTCACGGTGGGGGAACGCTTCGGAGATATGGCGATTATCCACGTCGAGAAGGCCAACCCGGATTTGCAGGGCACATATCCGCTTATCAACCGGGAGTTTGTGCGCAACGAATGGAGCGATTTGAAGTATATCAACCGCGAGGAAGATATGGGTATTGAGGGGCTGAGGAAGGCGAAGCTGTCGTATTACCCGGCCTTCATGGTGGAGAAATACACCTGTGTGAGGAGCTGACTATGGACATCAGGCTGCTGGAAAAGAGAGATATTCCGCTCGCGAAAGCACTGTGGAAGCAGGCGTTTGGTGATACCGACGCGTTTATTGACTGGTATTTCGCGAACAAGGTGCTGCCGGGGCAGTCGCTGGGCATGTTTGACGGCGGGCTTGTTTCCGTGCTGCACATGCTGCCCTTTACGATCAGCGTGCAGCACCGGCCGCTGCAGTCGGCTTACATCGCGGGGGCGGCGACGGATTTGTCGCACCGCGGCGAGGGGCTGATGCGCATACTGCTGCGCGAGTCTCTGGCGCTGATGAAGCAGCGCGGCATACTGCTCACGCATTTGTACCCGTTCAAGCACGAGTTCTACGAAAAGCTGGGCTGGGCAACCTATTCTCACGTGCGCAAGCAAAGCGTGACGGCGGCGACGCTCAGCCGTCATGCCGAGGTGATACAAACGACGGACGCAGCACTGCTGGAGCCGCTGTACAACAAGATGATGCGCGGTTTCGACGGCTACGTGATTCGCGGTGAGCGTGAGTGGAGCTGGCGGCTTAATGAGCTGGCTGTGGACGGCGGCAAGGCCATCGTGCTGATAGAGGGCGACGCGGCTGTGGCCTATATGCTGTATAACGTGCAGGACGGCACAGCGGACGTGATTGAAACGGTGTACACCGACGAGGCCTATGTGGGCGGGCTGCTGGCGTGGCTGTTTAGGCAGGGCTGCAAGAAGGTGCAGTATAACCTGCCTGCCGACAGGCGCGGTGCCAAGCACGGCATGGCGCGTGTGGTGGATACACAGGCGCTTTTGCAGGCATTTGGCGCGACTTCTATGCTGGATCATGCCAGCATAGAGGACAACCTTGCGCCATGGAACAATGTAAAGGGCGGTGCGCTGACGATGCCCGTAAACGAGCTGGCAAGGCTTGTGCATCAGGGGGCGGCAAATTTTGGCGAATACATGGAAGGCTCACGCGAATTAAATAATATTTTGGTTCCACAGACAGCTTGCATTTTTGAAGCATATTGATTAGAATGTATTGTTATGTGGGGTATATTGGTTGGACTTGTTATAGGCGCTTTGCAGGTGCTGGCGCTAAGAATATTAGGCAAAATGATACTTGGCGACAAGCTGGCCGCCAAGGCTTTAGGCGCGGTTTTACTGATTGTTAAAATCGCCGTCATTGTGCTTATACTGTACCTGATCGCAAACGTATCGCTGACGCATCTGCTTTGGACGGCGGGCGGTATGTTGATTGGCATGACTGCGGCGCTGGCTGTGATCATGATAAGCGGCAGGGCAAAAGCGGCTGCCCAAGGCGGCGATAATGGAAAGGACAACAGCCATGTTTGAGCGCACGTTATCCGGTTTGGGACAAGTAACAGGCTTTAACGCTGAGGAACTGTCGATTACACCCCCCAAGGTATCCATCTTCGGGCTTGAGGTCAACGAAACAATGGTGGTCACATGGGCTGTCATGCTGATACTGATCGTTGCTGCCGTTGTCATCCGCCTCTTTTACATTTCACGATTCAAAACCGTTCCCAAGGGCTTGCAAAACGTACTTGAAATGTTTGTGGAATTCTGTGAGAAGTTTGTTGATTCGCAGCTGGGCAAGCGCGGCGCAGCCTTTGCCGCGTATATTTTCACCATCGGACTGGTCATCGTCAGCACCAGCTTGGTCGAGCTGCTTGGCTTCCGTCCTCCGGCGACGGACATCAACTTTACCATTGCGCTGGCGCTCATGTCGTTCGTTCTGATCAACGCTTTCGGATTCTACTTCACCGGCTTTTTGGGGCGTTTGAAATGGTTTATTAAGCCCAAGGCTTTTATGCTGCCCGTCAACATGGTGACACACGCGGTGATTCCGGTGTCGCTCTCCTTTCGTCTTTTCGGCAACATGTTTGCCGGCATGGTCGTAATGGATCTGCTTTACAGCGTGGTGGCCGTTGGTGTGCCCGCCGTGCTGTCAATATACTTCAATCTGTTCCACGTGGGAATTCAAACGTATATTTTCCTCGTATTGACGCTATCCTTCATGGAAGAGACAGTTATGTACGGGGCAAAACGATAAGACTTCGATTATTAATCTATATTATTTGGAGGTAAGCAAAATGGGTATTGTTGCAATTGGTGTGGGTCTGGCAGTTCTGACAGGTTTGGGCGCGGGCATTGGTATGGGTATCGCGACCGGCAAGGCGGCGGATGCGGTGGCACGGCAGCCCGAGGCCAGCGGTAAGATCAACTCTATGCTTCTGATCGGCTTGGCTTTTGCGGAAACGACAGCCATTTACGGCTTTGTTATCGCTATTTTGATGATGGGTAAGTTCTAGCCAAGGGGCGTGCCGGGATAATCTGAAGTGAGGTGAGATCATGCTTGAAATAGACCCGTTAAATATAGGACTTCATATACTCAATGTTTTAATACTGTTTGTTGTGATGCGCTTTTTGATCTACAAGCCGGTGCTCAAGTTTATGAAGAACCGTGAAAATTCGTTTGCGAACAAGGTGGACGAAATGGATGAGCGCGATAAAGAGCTGATCCAGCAGAAGGAAGCCTATGAGCAGATGATGGCGAACGCGCACAACGAAGCAGCGGCGATCATCACCCGCAGTAACGATATGGCGCGTGACCATGCGCGTGAGATCGTTGATAACG
Source organism: Bacillota bacterium (assembly GCA_023415795.1). GTDB lineage: Bacteria > Bacillota > Clostridia > Christensenellales > SZUA-584 > SZUA-584. The sequence continues at coordinate 4,097 of JAEZJG010000012.1, forward strand.
CGAAGGAGCATGCACGCACGTTTGTGCTGCGCGCCAAACGCGAAATTGAGGCTGAGAAGGTGCAGGTCAGGCAGGATATGAGAACGGAGATCGCAGAAATGAGCATTCAGATCGCGGAAAAGGTGCTTGCGCGCGAGATTTCTCTGGACGATAACCGCAAGATCATCGACGAGTTCTTTGAGAGGGTGGGATGATTTGGCTATCGAGGGAAAACTGAAATCGGCCGTCGCGCTGGACGACCTGACGATACAATCGATCAGAAAACGGTTTGAGACGCTGGTGGGCGAAGAGATCAGCTTCAAAACCGAGGTGACGCCGGAGCTGCTGGGCGGCTTCGTTGTGGTGCTGGGCAACAAGGTTTACGACCGCAGCGTGCGCGCACACCTGGGCAAGATCAAGAACTACATCGTTGATGCGGAGTCGCCGTATAAGAACGACGCTTTGGAGGAGGGCGACTTCTCGCTGGATATTAATCCGGAGGAGTTCGGCAAAACCACCAAGGAACGCATCAAGGAATATACGGGCGAGCTGGACGTTACCGAGGTGGGTACCGTTATATCGTCGGGCGACGGCATCGTGATGGTGAAGGGGCTGGAGAGCTGCAAATACGGCGAGCTGCTGGAGTTTGAGAACAACTCGTTCGGCATCGTGATGAACCTCTCGAAGGAGAGCATCGGCGCGGTGCTGCTCAACAACGTATGGGATGTTTCCGAAGGCTCTAACGTGCGCAACACCGGCACAGTGGTGCAGGTGCCCGTGGGCGAGGCGCTGCTGGGGCGCGTTGTGAGCCCTCTGGGTGTGCCCATGGACGGCAAGGGCAAGGTGTTTGCGGACAAGTATCGCGTTATTGAGGCGGAAGCGCCGCACATATTCGACCGTCAGGGCGTCAAAAGCCCGCTGGAAACGGGTATTGTGTCCATCGACAGCATGGTGCCCATCGGCAAGGGACAAAGAGAGCTGATCATCGGCGACCGCCAGACAGGCAAGACGGCCATCGCCGTGGATACCATACTGAACCAAAAGGGCAAGAACGTCTACTGCATTTACGTGGCTATCGGGCAAAAGGCGTCCACCATTGCGGGCATCATCAAAACGCTGGAGGAAGAGGGCGCGCTGGAATATACCATCGTGGTCGCGTCCACCGGCAGCGATGCGCCGTCGATGCAGTATATCGCGCCGTATTCGGGCTGCGCCATCGCTGAGGAATTCATGTATGCCGGCAAGGACGCGCTGATCGTATACGACGATTTATCCAAGCACGCCGTCGCTTACCGCACGATGTCGCTGCTGCTGCGCCGCCCGCCGGGCCGCGAAGCGTATCCGGGCGACGTGTTCTATCTGCACTCGCGCCTGCTGGAGCGTGCCGCGCGTCTGCACGACAAGCACGGCGGCGGTTCCATGACGGCGCTGCCCATCATCGAGACGATGGCGGGCGATATTTCCGCATACATACCCACCAACGTGATTTCCATCACGGACGGGCAGATATTCCTTGAGTCTGAGCTGTTTAACGCGGGCATTCGCCCCGCTGTCAACGTGGGCCTTTCCGTATCCCGCGTGGGCGGCAGCGCGCAGATCAAGGCGATGCGTAAAGTGGCAGGGCGCCTGCGTCTTGACCTCGCGCAGTACCGTGAGCTGGCGGTGTTCGCGCAGTTCGCTTCCGACCTCGACAAGACGACGCGCGAGACGCTGGATCAGGGCGCGCGGCTGACGGAGTCGCTCAAGCAGCAGCAGTATTCGCCGATGTCGATGGCCAGCCAGGTTATCATGCTGTACGTCGCGATCAATAAGTATCTGGTGAAGCTGCCGTTTAACCATGTGAAGGAGTTCACGCGGCGCTATCTGGAATACGTGGATACCAACTATCCTGAAGTGCGCCTGACGATCGAGAAGACGGGCGACCTGCCGGAGGACGCTGTCTCCGAGCTGCGCAAGGCCGCGGAGGAGTTTATCCCGACATATTGCCAGCAGAACGCGATCAAGCTGGAAAACGAGGTTGAGCAATAGCATGGCCAGCATGGGGGATATCAAGCACAGCATACACTCCATCTCTGAAATGCAGCAGATCACGCGGGCGATGCACCTTATCTCTACATCAAAGATGAGGAAGGCCGTTGTCCGTTACGAGAACAATCACATGCATTTCGAGCGGGTGCAGTCTGCGCTGAAGGACATACTGACGCATTCGCACGAGTTGAGCCATCCGTACGTGGCCGAGAGCGACGGCGGCAAGGCGGCTTATGTGGTGATCGCCGCGGATAAGGGCATGTGCGGCGGTTATAACCACAACGTGCTCAATCTGGCGCACAAGGTGATGCAAAAGAGCGAGGAGCGCTATATACTGACGATCGGGCAGGAGGCGCGGGCGTATTTTGACCGGCGGGGCTACATGGTGGACGTGGAGTTTCTTCACGTATCGCAGAACCCGTCGTTATATAATGCGCGCAACATCACCAACGACATTCTGGAGCTGTATGAAAACGGCATCATGGACGAGGTGTATATCGTGTACACCAAGTTCATCTCTGCCATACGGCAGGAGCCGCATGTGATCAAGCTGCTGCCCGTGTCTGTTTCTAACTTCGAGGGCATCGACACGGAGGTGCAATACTCCGGCGAGCTGTACTATCACCCGACGCCCAAGGAAGTTTTCGACATACTGGTTCCGCAATATATAGTGGGGCTGGTATACGGGTGTCTGGTGCAGTCTTACGCAAGCGAGCATTGCGCGCGCATGACGGCCATGGAAAACGCAACGAACAACGCCGAGGAGATGATCGACAACCTGACGCGTGAGTATAACCGCGCACGGCAGTTTGCAATCACCAATGAGATATCCGAAATCATCGGCGCGCTGGATGCTATAAAATAGCGATTGGAGAACGACAATGGATGACTATAGAATCGTCAACAAGGGCGAGCTGATACGCATCACGGGGCCGGTGCTGGACGTGAAGTTTCACGACGGCTATCTGCCTGCCATATACAATGCGCTGGTGATAAAGCTGGGCGACCGCGAGGTGTGGCTGGAGGTAGCCATGCACATCGGGGACGACACGGTGCGCTGCATCGCGATGCACGCCACGGAAGGTCTGTACTGCGGACTGGCGGTGATCAACACGGGCGACCGCATCAACGTGCCGGTGGGGCAGCAGACGCTGGGGCGCGTGCTCAACGTCATCGGTCAGCCGATAGACGGCAAGGGACCCATCAACGCGGATGTGCGGCTGCCGATTCACCGCAAGCCACCCAAGTTTGCCGACCAGAACCCGGCGACCGAGCTGTTTGAGACGGGCATCAAGGTGATCGACCTGCTGGCGCCGTACGCCAAGGGCGGCAAGATCGGTCTGTTCGGCGGCGCGGGCGTGGGCAAGACGGTGCTCATCATGGAGCTGATCCGCAACATCGCGACGGAGCACGGCGGTTATTCCGTGTTCTGCGGCGTGGGTGAGAGAAGCCGCGAGGGCAACGAGCTGATTGAGGAGATGAGCGAGTCGGGCGTTATCGAGAAGACGTGTCTCGCCTTCGGACAGATGAACGAACCGCCGGGCTCGCGTATGCGCGTGGCCTTCACCGGTCTGACGCTGGCGGAGCATTTGCGCGATGAGGCCAATCAGGACGTGCTGCTGTTCATCGACAACATATACCGCTTTATACAGGCAGGCTCCGAGGTATCGGCGCTGCTGGGACGCATACCGTCGGCGGTGGGTTATCAGCCCACGCTGGCAAACGAGCTGGGCGTGCTGCAGGAGCGCATTACGTCCACCAAGAGCGGCTCCATCACGTCGGTGCAGGCCATATACGTGCCCGCGGACGACCTGACAGACCCCGCTCCCGCAACCACGTTTACGCATCTTGACGCCACCACGGTGCTGTCGCGCCAGATTGCCGAGCTGGGCATATACCCGGCGATCAACCCGCTGGAGTCTTCGTCGCGCATACTTGATCCGCGCGTGATCGGCGAGACGCATTACACCATCGCCCGCCGTGTGCAGGAGGTGCTGCAGCGCTACAAGGAGCTGCAGGACATCATCGCCATGCTGGGCTTGGAAGACCTGTCGGATACGGACAAAACCATCGTGTACCGCGCAAGAAAGATACAGCGCTTCCTCTCGCAGCCCATGTCGGTGGCGGAGGTGTTCACGGGCATCCCCGGCAAATATGTGCCGCTGGAGCGCACCATCGAAAGCTTCCGCTGCATCGTGGACGGCGAGGTGGACGATATTCCCGAGGGCGCGTTCTTCATGTCGGGCGATATCGACGACGTGAAGGCAAAGTACAAGAAATCCTGACGGGAGGGGGCTTTAGCCATGCCGGCAAAGTATACATTAGAGATCATCACCCCTGAGCGTACAGTGTTCAGCGGCGAGGTGGAGAGCGTGATTCTGCCCACGCCGGACGGATTTCTCAGCATTCAGAAGATGCACGAGCCTATGGTGTGCGCGCTGTCCATCGGCGTGATGCGCATCAACATGGACGGCGACTGGAAGGAATGCACCACCTCTGAGGGCTTTGTGGAGGTGCGTCCGGACGAGACGATCATATTCTCTCAGGCGGTGGAATGGCCGGAGGAGATCGATATGATGCGCGCTCAGGAGGCGCGGGAACGTGCGGAAGAGCGGCTGCGTCAGCGGCAGAGCCATCAGGAGTACATGCAGAACCAGATTGCACTGGCTCGCGCGATGGTCCGTCTGCGCGTGGGGCGCAAAAAGCAGAACCTCGACTAAACATAAAACAGCGCTGCAATTCGGTTGCGGCGCTTTTTACATTAAAGGAACGGCGCAATGACGGAGCTGACGCTGGTGCGGCACGGGCGCACACAGGCGAATATAGACGGTATTTACTGCGGACGGCTGAACCCGCCGCTGACACAGGCGGGCGTGGAGGACGCACAGGCGGCGGCGCTGGCGCTGTCGGGTACGCAATTCAGCCGCGTGTATTGCAGCGATGCGCTGCGGGCACGGCAAACGGCGCAGCTGATTGCACCCGAAGCACAGGCGGCGGCACTGCCCGGACTGCGAGAGATGAACTTCGGCGCGTTTGAGGGGCTGTGTGCGGACGCGATACAGCAGCGTATGCCAACGGAGTGGCAGGCGTATATGGACGATTACAAGGGGTTTACCTTCCCCGGCGGGGAAAATGTGCGCGACTACTTGACAAATGCCGCGCAATGCATTAATGCTATTATCAGGGAAACGGGCGAGGGGCATGCGCTTATCGTCTCCCACAAGGGCTTTATACTATCCGTATTATCACATCTTCTTCATGGCGACAGCGAGCACCTTTTCTGCTACGATATCAAGCCCGCGGGCATTGCGCGGCTGAGCGTGGGGCAGGGCTGTGCGGTGCTCCGGCAGCTCATATAACGTATGCATGTATAAAAACGCTGACTCCGGTCGATAATGTACGCATCAAGGTACAATATTATCGAACCGGGAGGACACATATGTCAGGCGACAGAGCGACAAGGATGCTGATTCTGAGCAGTGCGCGCACGCTGTTTTCCGAAAAGGGGTATGACCAGACCCCGGTGGAGGAAATCTGCGCGCTGGCTGGTATCGCGAAGGGAACTTTTTTCTACTATTTCGAGAGCAAGCAGGCCATCGTGCGCTATATTTTGGTGATGCAGATGGACGAATACCGCGAGCAGCTTTTGCAGCAGATGGATTCGCTGCAGGACGCGATATCCCGCGCGGAGTATTTTATCGCCGCGCTGATGGAACAGGCGGAGACCGCGCCCGAAACGGATTCGTATTTCAAGCACGCACCGGCGGACTGGTATGAAACGGTGGTGCGCGAGGAGCGGGCGCGTACGCTGCTGCCGCTGCTGGAGGACGTGGTGCTGGAGGGTGTACAGAGCGGGTATTTCCACATCAAGTACCCGCAGGTGTGCGCGTCGATCGTGTTCTATGGCATCGATTCGCTGCTGAAGAGCGCGCCGATGGAGGGACAGTGCCTGCACAAGGGCATTCGTGAAATGGCGGCTAGAACGCTGGGGCTCAAGGAGACGCTGCTGGCGATATCAGGCTACTAATTAAGAGGAGATAATGTATGAAAACAGCGGTTGTTTTTTACACGCGGGACGGCAGCACGCGCATGGTGGCAGAGCTGCTGGCTAAGAAGCTGGATGCGGACATGTTTGAGCTGAAGGAGAAAAAGGAGCGCAGCAAGTCTCCCGCGGCGTTTATAGCAGCGGGCTTTGGCGCATCGGTCGGGCTGCGCAGCCGCTTGGCGGACGATTTCGCGCAGCAGCTGCAGGCGTATGACACCATCTGCGTGGGTTCACCCGTGTGGGCGGGAAAAACGGTGCCTGCTGTTAACGCGTTTCTGCATGGAATGGAAGCGGCCGGAAAAACAATCATGCTGTATACGGTGCAGGCCGATCCGAAGCCTCAGGCCAAGCCGCCCGTGTGTCTTGAAGCGCACAAGCAGGCATTGGAGAAGAGAGGCGCGAAGGTAACGCAGCTGCTGCGCGTGCACGGGGCAGCGCCCGGCAAGGCGGCAGAAGCGGCGAGCTTGCAAAGCCAGCTGGACGCTCAGTTCGTTGGATAAAATAAACACCATGCAAATGTTACGAATATATTACGCAATCATTGACATTTTGCAAAGAATACGGTATGATGCGAGTAACATTATGGTGTCCGAATCTGTAAGGAGAAAAGCCGCATGGCAAAAAATTCAGGCATTCGTGCTCTGAAAAACTTAAAAATTAAAGCTGCCAAAGTTGGTTCGCCTGAAACGCAGCGTACGTCTGTGCCCAAAAAGGCGAAGAAGGCGGCGGCAGAATTGCCGGAGCCGGACAGCGAAGCGTATCGCCAAGCTTTCGGCGCGGATGATTTTCTTGAAGAAACACCGGTGCTGACTGCGAAGAAGAGCCGTTTCGAAAAGCCGGATTCGCGCAACGATTTTGTGGACGAGCCTTTGCCGTCCACACGTTCCGCACGCAACAAAAATAGAAAACAAAGTATATTCAGCAGCGCGATGGGTGCGGTGCTGTCGTTGTTCGACAAGCCCTCAGGCCGCGGCAGCAAGCAGGCAGCCTTGGCGTTTGCTTCCAACAACAAGAGGCTGGGAAAAAAGGGACGCCGCAACAGGCTGATATTTATGTACGCAGGCACCGCTTTTGTGGTGGTGGCGGTACTGCTGGTGCTGGTGCTGGTACCCGGCGGCGCAGCCGCACCGGCCGAGGCGGATGTGACGGGCGGCAACAGGGTGGCGGCAAACGTGTCGCGTGTGCCCGTTGTATCGCCAAGCCCTACGGTGAGCGCAGCAGCGCCCACGGGCAGCAGCCCGACACCGGTGCAACCGGGCATCGGGGTGCAGGCAGTGGGCAGCCCGGAACCTTTGCAGTCGGAAACGGCCTCGCCGGAGCCTACTGAAACACCAGAACCGACGCAATCGCCGGAGCCGATTAAGACCACAGCGCCCGATCCCACACAGACGCCCATCGACATGGACGAGCTGCTCGATTACTTCGTTGTGGATGCGAAAGCGTATTACAACGACATGGGATACTCCAGCAATCATTACGATTATTCGGACAGCGAGCTGTATATGCTGGCGCAGATCATCGATATCGAGGCGCGCGGCGAGAGCTTTGAAGGAAAGGTTGCCGTTGGTAACGTGGTGATGAACCGTGTGCTGTGCCGCACTTTTCCGGGAAATAACATAAAGGATGTTATCACGCGCCCCGGTCAGTTTGCGTACGCGGGCCGTGAAGACAGAAAGCCGTCCTCTTCGTCCAAAAGAGCCGCGCGTGCGGTGCTGGACGATCAGCGTTGGGTGATCCCTCAGGATGTGTACTATTTCCGTTCCGGCGCACCTGCCAACGAGAACTGGGGCAGCCACAAGTTTTATACAAAGATCGGCGGACATTGCTTCTATCGCCACAGCTACAGCGGACGCCATCGGGGCGGAGATGCACCGCCCGCACTGTTTGAACGCACATATAAATATGCCCAGTATGGCTGCAAGCCTGAAAAGCGCGTTTACCGCATACAGTATATGCTCAACAAGCTGGGCTATGATGTGTATGCCGACAGCTACTTTGGCGAAAGCACCAAGGTAGAGCTGATGAAGTTTCAGGAGAAACATGGGCTGGATGCCGACGGCGTTGCGGGGCGTTCCACCGTCAAGGCGCTGATAAAGGAATTCGGCACAGAGAATTATTACAAGAGGTTTGTCAAATAGTAGCCGAGAATAAAACGAAAGCCGCTGTAGAGGCGGTTTTAGTTTGTAAAAAAGTCCTTTATATGATTTAGTGGGCAAGACGGGCTATGCTTCACCCCAAAAAGCCTTGCTTTTCGGGGACCCCGTGCCCGCGCAGCCCACACATTGTGGTTTTATATAGTTTTGAGGTACGAGGAACTATATAAAACCAGAAAAATGGCGGAAAACCGTAGGTTTTTCGACAAGCAAGGCCGCTTAAAAAGGCGGCTTTTCATTTTGCCGTATGAGGAGGAAGAAGGACATGAAGCTGGAGCTGCTCAGCAAGGAATACGCCGTGTGCCGTTTGGAAACGGCGGTGCTGCCAGACGGTGAGTTTGTGTCGCTCACGATAAGCAATGGGGAGATATCGCTGGTGTGTGAGTCGGAGAAAGCGCCGGCGGGGTGCATCGCTGAGACGGGCTGGCGCGCGCTACGGGTTTGCGGCGTGCTGGATTTTGCGCTCATCGGCATACTCGCCAAGCTGACGGCGGCATTGGCGGAAGCGAAAGTATCGGTTTTTGCGGTGTCCACCTACGACACGGACTACCTGCTGGTGAAGGCAGAACGCTTGGCGGATGCTGTGCAGGCGCTGCGATTGGCAGGCTGTGAGATAGCGGAAGGGGTTTAGTGCTGCGAGCGGTGAAGCGCTTCCTTCGCTGCGCTGTCAGTGCAGAGCGAAGCGAAGCATCCCATGGGGCGTGATCGCGGTGGGGCGAAGTGTTTGTGCAACCTACAGGCATAACCTTGCACGGGGGATTCCTCACTGTGTTCGGAATGACATCAGTTTTGGTTATAGTGTCCTCACTGCGTTCGGAATGACAACCGGTTTGTTGATGGTGTACTCGCTGCGTTCGGATGACGGGGTGGGGGTGAGTGTGACGGCGAAGCACTCCCTTCGTCACGCTGTCATGCGGAGCGAAGCGAAGCATCCCATGGGGCGTGATCGCGGTGGGGCGAAGTGTTTGTCTGGCATAAATTTTGAACGGGGGATTCCTCACTGCGTTCGGAATGACAACCGGTTTGTTGATGGTGTACTCGCTGCGTTCGGAATGACAACAGGTTTGTTGATGGTGCCCTCACTGCGTTCGGAATGACGGGGTGAGGGTGATGCGACGGCGAAGCACTTCCTCCGTCGCGCTGTCATGCAGAGCGAAGCGAAGTCCCATGGGGCGTGATCGCGGTGGGCGGGAACGGTGTACAGTGTATCCTATGGGCATGAGCTGGCACAGGGGATTCCTCACTGCGTTCGGAATGACAACAGTTTTGGTTATAGTGTCCTCACTGCGGTTTGGAATGACAACAGTTTTGTTGATGGTGTCCTCATTGCCTTCGGAATGACGGAAGTTTTGTTTATGTGCCCTCATTGCGTTCGGAATGACGGGTTTGCCGGGTTGGTGCGACGGCGAAGCCCTTGGGCGGCGGCGTGCTGTCATGCAGGCGAAGCGAAGCATCCCCTTCTGAAGTGCGCTTGCAGGGGGTTCATCGGCAAGCCGAAATGGCAGCAGGAGGGCGGGAACGGGCGTAATACGGAGCAATCGTTAAATATTTATCAATATCGTTATTTTATTGTCAATATTGTTAATAAAATAACTTATTCGTTATTATTTGCACAATGCAGGAGATCAAAAATGTGTGGCGAATAAGATTATTAAGATCCAAGAATGCAACCAAAGATGAATGATTGGGCATATAATGCAAAGAAGAGAAGTTACGAGAAGTATGCTGCTTATATTTGCCTGTCCCATCAAATTGGATGCTTGCACTGAGTGAGTGAATGAGCCCTCGGGCTTAATACGTTAAGGAGGTTACGGTGATGTTGGACATAGTGAGAAGAAATTTTCATGAGGCGGGGCTAACGTATAACTACGAGCTGGAGGACGGGACGAGGCTCCATTACGACAATTGGAATGGCGAGGGCTTCGTGCATTGCGACGACGTATGCTGTATGCTGTATGTGCCCGTGGAAAACCCGTATCCACTCGACAATTACGGCGAGCCGGATTACTACGATGTGATCGGATTTGTCCGCAAGCATTTGAACTGAACACGAGAGGAGGGCATTATGCCCTCCCTTTTTTTGATGATGGCCGGAAGGCGGAGGAAGAACCGCTGCTTTTGCCGCGCAAAGGGATGGGTGCTTCGGCAATACTGAAAGAATGGTATTACTGTTCATACTATGGGTTCCGTTTAATAATATTATATTGTGGCATTGAATGATATGCACAAGAGCCGCGGCACAGCTGTGGACTCTAGCCTCCTGCTGATACTATGGCAGGAGGCTTTTTCTATGGTGAGGGGCATGAAAGCCGTGTCAAGGAAGACATTGGCAGACTGCGTAAAACAGGATATAATGAGGGCAGCAAAGAAAGGGAGGAAGCGGTGGTATGGGAGCTGTGGTGAAGGCGCGCGCCAAATCGGCAGCGGGTCGGAAGATGATGTTCACCGGCGAGTCGGGCGGGCATACGGTGACGCTGGACTACATTCCGCCCTACGGCGAGGGCTCCGGCTTTATGCCGATGCAGCTGTATCTGGTGAGCCTTGCGGCCTGCCTTGGCAGCACGCTGCGGTATCTGGCGGGCGAACACGGCAAAACGATCATCGACATCGACGTGGAGGTGAGCGGCACCCGTCGCGACCGTCCGCCCACCGGCTTTAGCACAATCGCATTTGACATGCGCGTGGTCTCGCCCGATTTGGACGAGGCGGTGCTAAAGGAGCTGGGTGAGCTGGCGGAGACGAAATACTGTCCGCTGACGACGATGCTGCGCGACGATGTGGCGGTGACGATGACGTTTGAGCTGGTGCGTGAATAGGGCGCGGCATGTTTGCCCCAATGCTTACATAGTGTGAAATAATCCCGATAAAAAAGACAGTCAGGAAGAAGCGGATGAAGAAGATTAAGAACAACCATGTACGTATCGCCGTGGTGGCGGTGATCGCCGGTGCGGCACTGTATGCGGTGATCAGCATCATCAACAACATCGGCACGGTGTGGCTGAGCATCGGCGCGGCTGTGCAGTTTATAATGGGGATGCTGCTGCCCGTCATCATCGGGTTTGTGATTGCGTTCGTACTGTCGCGACCGTCTGCGTTTATCGCGAGGCAGCTGCAAAAGCGCAGGTTTTGGGCGAAGCGCAGCCGGGGTGCGGCGTTAGCGGGAGCGCTGACGGCGTTTGTGGCGTTGATCGGCGTGCTGGTGCTGTTCGTCTATCTGCTGGCGCCGGGCGTGGCGGAGAGCGTGCGCAGCATCACGAGCAACCTGCCGTATTACGCGAACAACGTGTACGCATGGCTGCAACGGGTGAGCGCGGAACCGAGCGTGGCGCAGGCGCTGCAGCTCGCCGGATTGGAGAAGCTGGACGCCGGCACGGTAAGCCAGGCGCTGTCCGAGTATTGGTCGGTGATTGCCGGAGCGGCGCAGGGTGTGGTGGCGACAGTGCTGGGCTTCATACTGAGCACGGGGCGCTTTCTGTACAACTTTGTACTGGGCTTCTTCTTCGCCGCCTATATGCTGGTGTTTCGGGACGAAATCAAGCGGCAGCTGCGCACGTTTACGGCACACCTGTTCAGAAACTCGCACCATAAGCTGGTGTTCTTTGTGCGCGTAACGGACGACATGTTCTACCGCTTTCTGGTGGGCAAGGGCATCTGCTCGCTGGCGGTGGGCGTGGTGACGTTTGGGGCGTGTGCCGTGCTGGGCATAGCGTACAGCCCGCTGATTGCGCTCATCATGGCGGTGACCAACATGATACCCACGTTCGGACCGATATTCGGCACAGGGGCGGCGATGCTGCTGGCGCTGATGACCGCACCCGTATGCGCGATCTACATGCTTATCATCGGCATCGCGGTACAGATCATTGAGGGCAACATCATCGGACCGCGCGTGCTGGGCGAATCCATCGGGCTGAACGGCTTTTGGATCATGTTTTCCATCATCGTGATGGGGGCGCTGTTCGGCGTAATGGGCATGCTGATTGCCGCGCCGCTGTTTGGTGTGCTGCGGATACTGATCAAGAACTGGATGCACCACCGCAGCCACGGCATGCTGGAGGGCGAGGCAGAGCTGGCCGCCAGCATGGAGCGGTATCGCGAGTGGACAGCCAAGAAGGCGAAGGCGCACACGGCGGCGAACGAGTCCGCAAGCGGCGGGCAATAGAGCGGCAGCCAAAGGAGGATAACGCATGGAAATTCTGTTCTACGTGACATTGATGATATTGGCGCTGCTGATTGGCGCAGGCGTTTTGCTGGCGGTGATGATATTACGCTTTGTGCGGGCGCGCGGCATGGGCAGCACGGAGGGTGCGTGGGTATCGTCGCCCATGGTGCTGGGCATTGTAGGCGGTGCACTGGCGCTGCTGATTGCGCTGTGGCTGGTCGTCAATCTGGTGGCAGGGGACGTGGTGATAAGCGTGTTTTGCGTGATGGGACTGGCGGGCGGCGTTGCGGGCATCGTGGGCGGCGCTGTCGTAAAACGGCACAGAAAGGCGGCGAGCGTGCTGATGCTGGTGAGTGCGGCGCTGTCGCTGATCACCATATTCGGACCGATGCTGCTGATATGCGGCGGTGTGCTGGCGTTGCTGCCGCCGAAAGCGACGGCGGAACACAGCGCGATGTGACGGACATCTAACAAAGCTTTTGTCATTCCGAACGCAGTGAGGAATCCCCCGAAGTTCGCACATGCTTGGAGTGATGCAAGACACTGGAAAAAAGCGCGATCACGCCATGGGGGATGCTTCGCTGCGCTCTGCATGGCAGCGCGGCGAGGGGGAGTGCTTCCCCGCTTTGCAACCAACAAGGCTTATGTCATTCCGAACGTTCGCACCAACCTAGCTTTTGTCATTCCGAACGCAGTGAGGAATCCACCGAAGTTCGCACATGCTTGGAGGGATGCAAGACACTGGTAAATAGCGTGATCACGCCATGGGGGATGCTTCGCTTTGCTCTGCATGACAGCGCGGCGAGAGGCAGTGCATCGCCGTCGCACCCAACAAGGCTTAAGTCATTCCGAACGTTCGCACCAACCTAGCTTTTGTCATTCCGAACGCAGTGAGGAATCCCCTGTGCGAGCACGTGGATTGATGGATGCGAGACACTGGCAAATGTCATGATCACGCCATGGGGGATGCTTCGCTTCGCTCTGCATGACAGCGCGGCGAGGGGGAGTGCTCGTCGAAATCTGCATGACAGCGTGGCGAGAGGGGATAACTTAGGAGAGATAACGAAAGCGGGCCATAGTGACCCGCTTTTTGAACATCGCTTGTGTTGTATTGTATCAAGGTTGTCTGTTGTCCTGCGGCGCAAAAGGCGGCGGCGTTTGTGTACCATCGCCAGCCGGAGCCGGAGGCCATGCGCTGCCGTATGACTGCGGCGGCGGATAAGCGCCGTAGGGTGCGTATGCCGGTGCCGCGCTGCCGACCGGTGCATATGGCGGTGGGTAAGCCGCCGGTGGCTGCTGAACAGGCGGTGGCGGATAAGCACCGTAGGCAGAGGGAGAACCGTAGGGCGCGTATGCCGCCGGGGGCTGCTGTGCAGGCGGGGGCGGATAAGCGCCAGGGGCAGGGTATGCTGTCGGGGGCTGCTGTGCCGTTGGGGGCGGATATGCGCTTGGACCAGGGTATGCCGTCGGCATTTGCGGCGGATAGGTGTAATACGGCGCATAAACAGCATAGCCGGGGTACATCTGGGGCATAGGCGTGCGCTCTCTCCTCAGCGCGAAGATGGCGGCGAGTATCAGCAGCACACCGCCGATAAAGGCAGAGGAAGTCACCGTGAGTACCGAGGCAATGATGAAGAATATGCCGCCGGTTGTGTTGTTCTTTCTGACGGTAAGGCTGCCGACAAAGCCCAGCAGCGCGCCCAGCACCACGATGCTGTTGGAGAAGATGGTATAGCTGTCTATGTACGGCTCGACGAGAGAAGGCTCTGCGTCGTCGCTGTCCGGCAGCGTATCGCTGGCGGCGAGAGAGTCGTAGTTGCCGTCCTCGTAGTAATACTCTTCGTAATAGTAATTGCGGGAGCCGTTGATATCGTCCCAGAACGTGTGCAAACAGGCGTCTATGATGGCGAAACTGCCCAGAATAAACGCCAGTATGCTGCCGACAAGACCGAGTATGAAGCTCGTTTTCCGCATGCTATTGCTCCTTGCTTTCCGCATCGCTGGGCGACGGCGGCGGGGGAGCGGGCTGCGCGCCATACGGTGGGTATGGCGGCGGGGGAGCGGGCTGTGCGCCATACGGCGGGAACGGCGGCGGAACAGGCTGCGCACCGTACGGCGGGAACGGCGGCGGAACAGGCTGCGCACCATACGGCGGGTACGGCGGCGGAACGGGTTGTGCGCCATACGGCGGGTACGGCGGCGGAACAGCCATCAGCGGCGGTGCTGCGCTCTTATCCTTGGAAAGCGCGAATATGCCCGCCAGCAGCAGCAGCACACCGGGGACGAACGCGGATAGCAGTCCAAGAGCAGCCGCGACGATGAACAGAACGCCGGAGGTATGTCGCTGTTTTTTGAACAGTACGCATGCAATGGCGCCGGGTATGGCGGATGCGGCGGCAACGCTGCCGATGACAATATAGATGGTGACCATACTGGAGAGCATTCGAGCCGGCATGCCGCCGGGGAAGAAGTCTGACGAGAATAATGAGCCCATCCAAATGCCGAGCAGTATGATACCGATGCCGAACACAACGGCGAGGCAGGTGCCGATGATGCCCATAACCAAGGATTTATGCATAGCGCGTCTCCTTATCAGTTATTTTATACCATTATTATATATGACCTGAGCGGCTACCACAATACAAATAATGTGTGGCGGGGTGAAACATGACATGTTTTGAAACGCGCGCTGTGGTACGATGCCGAAAATACGAATGGGTTGAAGGAGGGCGAATGGCAAAGAGAGTAAGCGGCAGCCGTATGGCTGAGGGCGCGCCCTATGCGGCACAAGCGGACGGAGTGTGGCGGCTGGAGGTGGACGCGATTCAGGCACGGGCAGGGAGCTATCTCGCGGAAGCGGCGGAGGCGGGGCGGTATAGCTTGGCGGGTCTGTGCATTGCGCTGGACATCACACGGGAGACGCTGGACTGCTGGCGGCGCGGTTACGTGAGCCGTGCGGACGAGGAGGCGAACCTTGCGCCCAACACGGCGCTGGCCGACTGCATTGCCAAGGCGATGCTGCATTTGCAGCGGTATTGGGAGGAGAGCGGCAAGCCCGCGACGCTGGGGCTCAAGCTGCTGGAGGCGACGGGGGGTATCGGCAGTCGGACGGCATCCGCGGCGCAGACTGGCGGCGGCCCGCCGTACGACCTGGGGCGGTACAAGAAGTTTGCGCGGTAGGCGAACGGGAAATGTTGACAAACGTCAGCAAAACACCGACAATGAAGGGGTGACCAATGCCGCTGCTGTTTTTTAAGCCCGCCGGTATACAGTGCGGGGGCGGTGGCTAGAATATAACGGATACATTGTTATTTTGAAGGAGGTTTATGGCGTATGAGAGCAAGTGTTGATAAGGATGGATGCATTTCGTGCGAGCTGTGCGCGGAGACATGCCCTGAGGTGTTCCGCATGGACGCGGACGGTTTGGCGGAGTCGTATGTGGAGGAGATACCCAGCGAGGTGGAGGATTCCGCAAAGGAAGCCGCCGAGTCTTGCCCGGTGAGCGTGATCCATATAGAGGAGTAGGCGAAAACCGGTTTGCCGCTAAGATGATTGTGAAGGGTTTGTGTCGCAGGAAACGTGGACACATGCCCTTCCTTTTTGTTGCGCGATTGATGTTTGATGGGAATACACGGGCGGCGTGCTTCGAAGGGGGAGTGCGGCGCACCCAACAAAGCATCTGTCATTCCGAACGTAGTGAGGAATCCCCCAGAGTTTGCAAGTGGCTGGAGGTGTGCAAGACACTTGAAGACAGCACGATCACGCCATGGGGGATGCTTCGCTGCGCTCTGCATGACGGTGCGGCGAGGGGGAGTGCTTCGCTGTCGCACCCAACAAAGCATCTGTCATTCCGAGCCTGCGAGGAATCCCCCGGAGTTCGCACATGGCTTGAGGGGTGCAAGACACTGGCAAATGCCGCCATCACGCCATGGGGGATGCTTCGCTGCGCTCTGCATGACAGCGCGGCGAAGGGGAGTGCTTCGCCGTCGCACCCAACAAAGCATCTGTCATTCCGAGCCTGCGAGGAATCCCCCGGAGTTCGCACGTGGCTTGAGGGGTGCAAGACACTGGCAGACAGCGCGATCACGCCATGGGGGATGCTTCGCTTCGCTCTG
>JAEZJG010000025.1 GCA_023415795.1 Bacillota bacterium
AAGGCGACGCCGGCCCCGCCGGTAGGTCCGGCTCTGGGTCAGCATGGCGTCAACATCATGGCCTTCTGCAAGGAGTTCAATGAAAGAACGGCCAAGCAGGTGGGTTACGTGATCCCCGTCGTTATCACGGTGTATGCGGACAGATCGTTCTCGTTCATCATGAAGACGCCGCCGGCTCCCGTTCTCATCAAGAAGGCGATCAACATCGAGAGCGGCAGCGGCGAACCGAACAAGAAGAAGGTTGGCAAGATCACCAAGGCTCAGCTCAAGGAGATCGCGGAGACAAAAATGCCCGACCTGAACGCCGCCAACGTGGAATCTGCGATGAGCATGATCGCCGGAACCGCCAGAAGCATGGGCGTCCAAGTCGTAGACTGACGCGCGAATAATGTGGGAGGCTAATAGATTAGCCGCTCAACCACAAGGAGGAAGAATATGAAAAGAGGAAAGAAGTACCGCGAAAGCGTAAAATCCTACGATAAGACAGTGCTTTACGATCCGGCGGAGGCGTTACAGCTCTCCATCGATACCGCGAAAGCCAACTTCGATGAGACCATCGAAGCGTCCATCCGCCTGGGTGTAGACCCGCGCCATGCCGACCAGCAGGTGAGAGGCGCGCTTGTTCTCCCCCACGGCACCGGCAAAACGCAGCGCGTTTTGGTGTTTGCCAAGGGCGACAGCGCCAAGGAAGCACAAGAAGCTGGCGCAGATTACGTCGGCGGCGACGAGTTTGTCGATAAGATCAAGAACGAAAACTGGTTCGAGTTTGACGTTTGCGTGGCCACCCCTGATATGATGGGCGTCGTCGGTAAAATCGGTCGTGTACTTGGCCCCAAGGGTCTCATGCCGAACCCGAAATCTGGCACGGTCACCAAAGAAGTCGCCAAAGCCATCGCCGAGATCAAAGCCGGTAAGGTGGAATACCGCGTGGACAAGACGGCCATCGTGCACGTCATCATCGGCAAAAAGAGCTTCGGCAAAGAGAAGCTGGGCGACAACCTCTCCGCGCTGATGGAAGCGCTGATAAAGGCCAAGCCGTCTGCCGCAAAGGGCACCTATCTGAAGAGCGTCGTCGTTTCTTCCACGATGGGCCCCGGCGTCAAGATCAACCCCGTCAGATTTATCAGCTAAGTGGTTGACAAAACTGCCTGACAACTGATAATATAGTCCGGTAACTGAATATCACTGCCCTGCCGTAGACAACAGGCGCGCCCTATCGGTGCTTAAAATGTCAGCCTGTCGAGGAGAGCCAAACAAAGAAACAAACCCTTTTTTGTGCGCTCCCGTGCAGAAAAGGGTTTTTGGTTTTCGGTAAAGAGTTTTAACCGAAAGAGGAGGTGAAACATTTGGGAGAAAAAGCTATAGAGGTCAAGAAGCAAGTTGTTCTTGAGATCAAAGAGAAGTTCGAGAAAGCTCAGGGCATCATCTTCTACGATTACAGAGGCCTCAACGTCGACGAAGTGACGCAGCTGAGAAATCAGTTCCGCGCGGCGGGCGTTGAATACCACGTTATCAAGAACTCGATGCTAAAGCGCGCTGCTGATATGCTTGAGATCAAGGGTCTCGACCAGTATCTGTCCGGCCCTACCGCCGTTGCCTTTGGCTTCAGCGATCCGGTTGCTCCGGCAAAGGTGCTGACTGAGTTCGTCAAAAAGGTCAAGAAGCCGACCGAGATCAAATCCGGCCTGCTGAACGGCAAGGTGATTACCCTCGCCGGCATTCAGAGCCTGGCAGATCTGCCGTCCAGAGAGCAGTTGCTGGCACAGCTGGCTGGCACACTGAACGCGCCCATCACAGGCATCGCAAGAACGCTTTCCGGCATCATCAGCAAGCTGGGCTATGCGCTCAACGCAGTTAAAGAACAAAAAGAGGCTTAAACAGCCAAACAAACAAAAATAAAACGAAAATTTGGAGGATAATAATCATGAGCCATCAGGAAATTTTAGAAGCAATTGAGAAAATGAGCGTCCTTGAGCTGTCTGAGCTCATCAAGGCGATCGAAGACAGATTTGGCGTGTCCGCTGCCGCTCCCGTGGCTGTGGCTGCTGCCGGCCCCGCTGCCGCTGCTGCTGCTCCCGAAGAAGAGAAGACCGAGTTTGACGTGGTTCTCAAGGACGTCGGTCCTGAGAAGATCAAGGTCATCAAGGTTGTTCGCGAGCTGACCGGTCTTGGCCTCAAGGAAGCCAAGGACGTGGTTGACGGCGCTCCCAGCACCCTGAAAGAGGGCATTGCGAAGGACGAAGCTGAAGGCATGGTCGCTAAGCTTAAAGAAGTTGGCGCAACCTGCGAAGTGAAGTAATCCACACATAACGCACGAAACCGGCGGGGACTCCCCTGCCGGTTTTTTTGTTTTGCCGTATATAATATATTGCCTTAGCTTTTCACCAGCCGTGCGTGAATCACAAAGCGCGCGTCGTCAAACTCGTACGAGCAGGTACACAGTGTCAGCACCACATCGTCGGCAGATAGCTCTGCGTTGGTCGGGTACATGCTTTTGTCCTGCACGGTGTGCAGAAACGCCAGCCAGTCTGCGTCGTCCTTAAACGTGGTGTCGATGAAATAGAAGTCAGTGTCCGACACGTACGCAGAAAATATCTCCCATTCATAATCCTCATACAGCGTGTCAAAACGGAAAATGCGGTTGTTGTAGAAAAACTTCTCATCCTTATACTCCATCAGGTTATGGAACATCGAACCGTTCTTCATATTGTGCCCATAGAGTATGTAGTGACCCTTGAGCGGGCTTTGCTCCATGTTGCACCGATAATCCATAAAGATCGAGCCGCTTTTGCTGCGCTTGCGGTCGTAGCCAGTGTGCAGATAGTAGTCGTTATCGGTGCCTTGCGCAACCAGATAGTTGATGTTTAGCGCATCTATGGTGATGCGTCCCACGATATCTTCATTGACATCCAGCACAGCGGCAAAGCTGTCGCGAGGAAAGCGCAGCGCGGGCGCCTTTGACTTTTGCGCGTCTGGCTGCGGCTGCTCGAACGCAGGCTGTGCGGTTGCTTCCGGCACGGCGGCTTCCGGCGGGCTTTCCAGCGTGATGTTGTACAGCTGTGCGGCGTAGTCGTCCTCCAGCGGTTCGGTGCTGTGTGATATAATGCTCGGCAGCACAAGAAACGCGCCCACAAGTATAACCGCGAAACCAAGCAGTATAGCAGCGGTCACCACAACGATCTTGGCGCGCAGCGTTCGCTTGTCCTGAGCGGGTACGAACTCTCCTTCCGGGCGGCGGGTTTGCCGGTGAAATAACCTGTCCAATAGTGACACTCCTTAATACGCGTCTTGAATAAGAAACAGTGTTAAGTATGTCTCTGCCGGATTGTTTTATTCACAAGCGCGTAGTAAAGGCTATGTCAGACAAGCCATAAGAATGCGCATCCGACAAAATCAGTCGCGATGCGGCAGAAAATGCTGCATGGTTCTAGGTGGTTTGATGCTGTCATGCAAGAGCAGGATGAAGAACTCCCTCAGCCGTGCTGTCATGCAGAGCGCAGCGATGCATCCCCCGGGGCATGATAGCGTTTCGGCAACGACAAGCAGTGCATCCATCGCGCATGATCTTGCACAGGGGATTCCTCGCAGGCTCGGAATGACCGATGCTTTGTTGGGTGCTGACGGCGATGCACTTCCTCCGCCGCGCTGTCATGCAGAGCGCAGCGAAGCATCCCCCGGGGCGTGATCGCGTTGCGGCATGCAGTGTCTATGCATCCATCACGCATGATGTTGCACAGGAGATTCCTCGCAGGCTCGGAATGACACATGCTTTGTTGGGTGCAGTCGGCGAAGCACTTCCTCCGCCGCGCTGTCATGCAGAGCGCAGCGAAGCATCCCCCAGGGTGTGATCGCGCTAGGACAGGACATGATCTGGCACAGGGGATTCCTTGCAGGCTGGGAATGACCGATGCTGTGATGGGTGCTGACGGCGAAGCACTTCCTCCGCAGAGCTGTCATGCAGAGCGCAGCGAAGCATCCCCCGGGGCGTGATCATGGCGGGATAATCGGTATCGCTGCATCCTACATGGATGGTCTTTTTCGGGGCGCTCCTCACTGACGCTCAGAATGACAGAGCAAAAAAAGGTCATGAGAGCAGCACCCCCATGACCTTGACCAAACTCCTCTTCTAATACACTCCGTTACACCGCCGCCCCCGCAAACTGGCTGTTGTACAAATCAGCATAAAAGCCGTTTTGCGCCATCAACTGCGCGTGGTTGCCCTGCTCGATGATGCGCCCTTCGTACATCACGAGTATCGTGGACGCATTGCGTATCGTCGACAGCCGGTGCGCGATCACGAAGTTGGTCCGCCCCTTCATCAGCGCGATCATCGCGTTCTGGATATACGCCTCGGTGCGCGTGTCCACGCTGCTCGTCGCCTCGTCCAGTATCAGCACCGGCGGATCGGCCAACAGCGCCCGCGCGATGGTGATCAGCTGCCGCTGTCCCTGCGATATGTTGGACGCCTCCTCATTCAGCACCGTATCATAGCCGTCGGGCAGCGTCCGGATAAAATGATCCGCGTGCGCCATCTTCGCCGCGCGGTACACCTCTTCGTCTGTCGCGTCCGCTCGTCCGTATTTGATGTTGTCGTATATCGTGCCGCCAAACAGCCATGTGTCCTGCAGCACCATGCCAAACTGCCGGCGCAGCGCCTCGCGCGGCAGCGTACGGATGTCCACGCCGTCCACCGCTATGCTGCCCTCGTCCACATCGTAAAAGCGCATCAGCAGGTTTACCAGCGTCGTCTTGCCCGCGCCCGTCGGTCCCACAATGGCCACCACATCGCCCGGCTTCACATCAAGGTTCATATCCTTGATGATGGTCACCTCCGGGTTATAGCCAAACGACACATGGTCAAACTTAACCGCCCCTTGAGGGAATTCAATCACGTTGTCATGGCTGTCCGCAAGCATCTCCTCCTCGTCCAGCACCTCAAACACGCGTTCCGC
Organism: Bacillota bacterium; assembly: GCA_023415795.1. GTDB lineage: Bacteria > Bacillota > Clostridia > Christensenellales > SZUA-584 > SZUA-584. The sequence goes on from JAEZJG010000025.1 coordinate 4,953, forward strand.
CGCAGCCACGGTAGACTGCAGCGTGTTGGCGATCTGCGCCACCTGCATCAGCGGCTGCGTAAACTGCCGCGAATACTGAAGGAACGCCTGCACATCACCAATGTTTATCTGACCGTTGATGACCATAATGCCGCCCACCGCGCACACAAACACATATATCAGATTGCTGACGAAGTTCATCAGCGGCATCATCACGCCGGAGAGAAACTGTGCCTTCCAGCCGACGGTGTACAGCCGCTCGTTGATCTCGTCAAACTTGGCAACGCTCTGTGCTTCCTTGCCAAACGCCTTCACCACCGTGTGCGCGCCGTACATCTCCTCCACGTGACCGTTCACATGACCGATCTCCTCCTGCTGCCCCTTGAAGAACTTCTGAGATCTCTTAATGATCACCTGTATCAGCACGAAGCTCAGCGGCAGTGCCACCAGCGCCACCAGCGTGATTATCCACGATATCGTGAACATCATCACCAGTATACCCACCAGCATCACCACCGAGGTGATCACCTGAGTCAACCCCTGTGCCAGCGTGGTGGATATCGTGTCAATGTCGTTGGTCACGCGAGACAGTATCTCGCCGTGCGTATGCCCGTCAAAATACTTGAGCGGCAGCCGCGCCAGCTTCTCATCCACCTGCCGCCGCATGTCGTAAACCACCTGCTGTGAGGTCTTTGCCATCACAAAGTTCATCAGGAAGGTGAACAGCCCGCTGATCAGATACAGTATAATCACGGTCAGCAGTATGCCGCCAACCTTCTCAAAATTAATCCGTTGCTCGTTGGCAGACTGAAACTTCTGATACGCATCCTGCAGCACAGCCACGTTTTCCGGCTTCGTCATATCCACGTTCTGCTGGATCACCGCCATCAGCTTATCCTGCGGTATCTCTCCGCTGCTGATCTGATCCACCACATCAGCGGGCAATATCTCCTTCAGCTCGGTAAATGCCTCCACCTTGGCAGACATCGGCGCAAACAGCTCTGTCGTTGCCTGCCCCAAAATCTTCGGCCCGAATATCGAGAAAACCGCACTGCCGATAGCCGTCACAATCACAATGGCCAGCGCCACCTTGTGCAGCGTCAAATACTTCAGCAGCCGGGCAATCCCCGCCTTGAAATTCTTTGCCTTTTCCACCGGCATGCCGTGGCCGTGGCCGCCAGAATCGCGGCCGCCGCGGCCTCTGCCCGACGCCATATTCTTGCTGCTTGTGTCTTTATTCGTCTCACTCATGCCAGCTCCTCCTGCCCCAGCTGCGACGAAACGATCTCGCGGTACGTCTCGCAGCTGTCCATAAGCTCCTTGTGCCGTCCCTGTCCGGCAATCTTGCCTTCATCCAATACGATGATGTTGTCCGCGTTCATCACGGTGCTCACGCGCTGCGCAACGATGATGACCGTTGCCTCCGTCGTCTCGGCAGACAGCGCCTGCCGCAGCTTCGCGTCCGTTTTAAAGTCCAGCGCCGAGAAGCTGTCGTCAAAAATGTATACCTGCGGTTTGCGCACCAGTGCCCGCGCAATGGAAAGACGCTGCTTCTGACCGCCCGAGAAGTTGGTGCCGTCCTGCGCCACCGGCGCTTCAATGCCCTCCTCCAGACCGGAGACAAACTCCTGTGCCTGTGCCGTCCTCAGTGCGGCTCTTATCTCCTCGTCTGTCGCGTCCTCCTTGCCGTAACGTATGTTTGCGGCAATGGTGCCGCTCACCAGGCTCACCTTCTGCGGCACAAAGCCGATGAGCTGCCGCAGCGCGTCCTGCGGATAATCTTTCACATCCGCTCCGTTCACCAGCACCTGTCCTTGGCTGGCGTCATAAAACCGGGGTATCAGCTTCACCAGAGTCGATTTGCCGCTGCCCGTACTGCCAATAATCGCCGTTACCTCGCCCGGCTTCGCAATAAAGGATATACCGCATATCGCAGGCTCCTGCGCACCGTGGTAACCAAAGCTGACATTTTTGAACTCTACCTGCCCCTTCACCGTGGTCGCAGGAAGCTTATCCGTTGTATCCTTGACGCTGGATTCCAGCGCAAATATCTCGTTGATGCGATCAGCGGAAGCCTGTGCCCGCGGCAGCATGACAAACATCATCGTCGCCATAATCAGCGCAAACATCACCTGCATCACGTATTGCTGAAACGCCATCAAATCGCCCACCTGCGTCACGCCGGTGTCCACCAGATGTCCGCCGAACCACAGCACCGCCACGGTCGCCAGGTTCAGCACCACCATGATGGACGGAAACATCAGGCTCATCCAACGGTGCGCCGTCACAGACGTATTGGTCAGGTCGGCGTTTGCCTCATCAAACCGCTCCTGCTCAAACTGCGTCTTGTTAAAAGCGCGGATCACGCGCATACCCGTCAGGTTCTCGCGCAGCACCAGGTTGACGCGGTCAATCTTCTTCTGCAGCGATTTAAACAGCGGCATCACCTTCAGCGCAATGCCAAGTATCACGGCAGACATCAGCACAATAATGACCACAATTAGCCACGATAGCCCTACGTCCTTCTGCAGCGCCATCACAATGCCGCCCGCCGCCGTGATGGGCGCAGCCAGCAGCATCGAGAGTATCATCACCATTACGTTCATGATCTGCGTCACGTCGTTGGTAGAGCGCGTAATCAGCGACGCCGTGCCGATCTTATCAAACTCACCCAGCGAATAGCCCTCTACCGTCTTGAAGATGTCGCGCCGAATGTCCCTTGCAAAACCGACCGCCGCCTTAGATGAATACAGCCGTGCCAGCCCCGTACACACGGTGACAACCAGCGTATACCCCAGCATAACAAGCCCCGTCTGTATGATGAAGCTGATGTCCTTGCCCACCACACCCTTGTTGACAATGTCAGACATCAGGTTGGGCAGATACAGCTGGGAGAGCGCCTGCACCGTGGTCAGCAGCACCACGATAAGCGCCTGCCATTTGTATGGCCTAAAATACTTGAAAAGTTTACCCATATATATCCTCTTTCCCTTAAAATAAAAAACTTTTATTTCTCCAGCACAGTGATAATGCTGCTCAGCATCCAGTCAAAATACCTGTCGTTTTCCAGCTCCTCCTCTATGTGATGTCCAAAAAGCCCTCGAAAGAAATGACCAATAATATTGGTGGTGTACAGTTTGAGTGCCATCTTCGGCTCAGCATTCAAATGTCCTGCTTCATACATCGCCGTAAAATAGCGCAGCAGGCTATGCTCCGCGTGCTGCTCGTTTTTCCGCGCTGCCATCTCCGGCACAGATTCACGGATCTTGTCGCGCATCACAATGCGAATCAGCGAAGCGTTCTTCTTGTAGGTATTCAGCATCTCATAAGCAATATGTCTTAAATCAGTCCGCAGCTCATAGGTCACACCGTTTTTCAGATAGTCGTCTATCTTATATGGATGAAAGCAGCTGCGCAGCGTCTCGTTAAACAAGCTGCGCTTCGATTCAAAATGCCGGTACAGCGTCACCTCCGAAATGCCCGCCAATGCCGCGATCTCCTTGGTGGTGGCCGCCGCAAAGCCCTTTTGCTCGAACAGCTCGCGCGCCGCCCCCATGATCTTCTCCTTTGTTCCCATCATTCACCGCCTTAAGTAAGTGCTTACTTACATTATTCGAATTGCGGCTTCCAGTCAATGCGCGAATCGAATGTTCACATTTTATTCAACAATTCTTCTCTTTTAACATGACCATTTACTCTCCTGAAATATTGCACCGTTGGCGCACACACTTTATAATGCTGTTATGAAGCATATTGTCAAAAAAGCAGATATAGTCCTGTTCATACTGCTCATCGCCATTGCGGCGGGGGGCATTTTTGCAATGTCGGTCGCTGGGGCATCGGGTGATACTGCCGTGGTTCGGCTGGACGGCAGCGTTGTCCGGCGCTTGGATCTGGGCGTAGACCAAACCTTTTGGGTGGGCGATGTTGAGCTCACTGTCAAAGACGGCGCCATCGCGTTCATCGAGTCCGACTGCCCCGGTAAGGAATGCATACACGCCGGATGGCTTAAAAGCCCCGGCTCCAGCGCAGCGTGTCTGCCCAACCACGTATCCGTCACCATAGAAGGCTCGGCAAATTCGCATCAGGAGGTGGACACCATTGCGGAATAACACCCTGTCGACGCGCCGCATTGCCACGCTCTCAGCGCTGCTTGCCATATCGCTGGTGCTTGCCGTGGTCGAAAACATGCTGGGCGCGCTGATACCGCTGCCCATCCCCGGCGTCAAGCTGGGTCTTGCCAACATCATATCGATGTTCATACTCACGTACTTTTCAGTGCCCTCCGCGCTATTCGTCGGCATACTGCGCACCTTTCTTGCGTCGCTTTTTTCCGGCGGACTTGGCATGTTTTTATATTCCGCTCCCGGCGCGCTGCTTAGCATTCTGATGATGGCAGCCGTCATGCGCGGCATCAAGGCGCTCAGCCTCGTCGGCGTATCAATGGTAGGCGCCGTCATGCACAACCTGTCGCAGGTATGTGTCGCGGTACTGCTGACGGGCGAGGTGAATCTGTTCTACTACGCTTTCGTACTGATTGCGGTGGGCGCAGTGTCCGGCACCATTACCGGCATCGTCGCGCACACCACTTTTATCCGCGCGGCAAATGCTTTGAATATCAAAGAGCGCGCGCCGCATAAACTAAAGACAGACTCCGGAGGTGTCCAATGATGTATCCTCAATTCTACTGGGACCCGACGATGCTGCTGATGATTCCCGGCATCATCATCGCCATATGGGCGCAGTCCAAGGTCAATCGCGCCTACAGTACCTATTCCAAAATGCCCGTGATGAGCGGCATCACCGGGCGCGAAATGGCCTCGCGCATATTGTATGCCCACGGGCTGCAACATGTACAGATCAACGCGCAGCAGGGCGTGCTGTCCGACAACTACAATCCCATGAAGAAAACGCTTAACCTGTCTCAGGGCAACTACGCAGGGCGTTCGGTGGCCGCCGTCGCGATCGCCGCACACGAATCCGGTCACGCCATTCAGCACGGCGCGGGCTATTTCCCGCTGCGCGTGCGCAGCCTGCTTGCGCCAGTCGTCTCCTTCGCGTCCTATCTGCTGTGGCCGCTGCTGATATTCGGCATGCTGCTGGGCTACACCAACATTATCAACATTGTCGTGTGGATATTCCTAGGCATATTCGCGTTTCAGGTCGTTACGCTGCCGGTGGAATATAACGCGTCCCGCCGCGCCATGGCCGCGCTCTCCGCCCAAAACCTGCTGACCGATGAGGAGCTTTTCGGCGCGCGCAAGATGCTGAGTGCCGCCGCGCTCACCTACGTTGCTGCGACGCTGGTCGCGCTGCTCAATGTGCTGCGCTTCGCGATGCTGTCCAATCGCAGACGATAGTTCTTAAAATACCTGCGGCTGAGCGGTCCCTGTTCATCGGCAGGCAAACTTTGCGTCAACTTTTCACAATCTTTGCGCCCGCATAGCCTCAATTCCGACTTTTGCTATTGTGCATCGCATTTCCATTTACTATAATGGTGCTGTTGGATTTTTTTTGACGCATTGATATAAAACTGTCGCACCCGCCTTTGGCGGATTGTGAACGGTTATAATATGAGGAGGAGTTTTATGAACAATACAGACAGGCTGTCCATCAATACCGTGCGCATACTTGCGGCGGAGGGTGTTCAGAAGGCCAACAGCGGTCACCCGGGTCTGCCGCTGGGCGCAGCGCCCATGGCCTATACGCTTTGGTCGCGGCATATGAAGCACAACCCGAAAAATCCCGCCTGGGCAGACAGAGATCGTTTTGTGCTGTCCGCAGGACACGGCTCCATGCTGCTTTATTCGCTGCTGCACGTGTTTGGCTACGGCGTTTCGCTGGACGACCTGAAGAATTTCCGTCAGTACGGTTCACCAACCGCAGGCCATCCCGAGTTCGGCCACCTGCCGGGCATCGAAACCACCACCGGCCCCTTGGGTCAGGGCATCGCGAACGCCGTGGGCATGGCGATGGCCGAGGCGCACCTTGCCGCTATGTTCAACAAAGACGGCTATAATGTGGTGGATCACTACACCTACGCGCTCACGGGAGACGGCTGCCTGATGGAAGGCGTCGCATCCGAGGCATGCTCGCTGGCGGGCACGCTCAAGCTGGGCAAGCTCATCATGCTGTACGATCGCAACAAGATTACGATAGAGGGCGAGACGGACTTCGCGTTCGACGAAGATGTCCAAAAGCGCTTCGAAGCCTACGGCTGGCAGGTGATCAACGTGGACGACGGCAACGAGGATGTCGAATCCATCGCCGCCGCCATCGCCGCTGCCAAGGCAGAGACGAGCAAGCCGTCCATCATCATCATCCGCACCGAGATCGGCTACGGCTGCCCCGCCGTGCAGGGCAAGGCCTCTTGCCACGGTTCACCGCTGGGCGATGCCAACATCGCGCTGCTCAAGGAAACCCTGGGCTGGCCGTACGAGGGCAGCTTTGTCGTTCCCGATGAGGTGAAGGCCGCCGCTGCCGAGCGACAGAAGGCTGCCGATGCCGAGGAAGAAAAGTGGAATCAGCTGTTCGCGGCATACCGCAATGCGTTCCCCGATATGGCGGTGCTGTGGGATAAGTGCTTCTCTCCCGTGGAGAAAAGCATACTGTCCGACGCTTCGCTGTACGAGTTTGATAAGCCGCTGGCCACGCGCCAGTCGTCCGGCGTTGTGCTGAACAAGCTGGCAGATATGCTGCCCGGTCTGTTTGGCGGCAGCGCGGATCTTGGCCCCTCCAACAACTCCGTGCTTAAGGGCAAGGCATACTTCTCGCCCGAAACGCCGGAGGGCATGAACATTCACTACGGTATCCGCGAGTTCGCGATGGCGGCGATGGCCAACGGTCAGGCGCTGCACGGCGGCGTGATTCCGTACGTGGCCACCTTCTTCGTGTTCACAGACTACATGAAAAACGCGGTGCGTATGTCCGCGTTGATGGGTCTGCCGGTGATCTACGTGATGACGCACGATTCCATCGGCGTCGGCGAAGACGGCCCCACCCACCAGCCCATCGAGCAGCTGGCCTGCATGCGCGCCACCCCCAACACCTACATGTGGCGTCCGGCAGATAGCAAGGAAACAGCGGCAGCGTATCTGTTCGCACTCAAAGCCAAGGGTCCGTCCGTCATCGCTCTCACCCGCCAGACACTGCCGCTGTATGCCGAAACGGGCGAGGCGGCGCTCAAGGGCGCTTACGTGCTCAAGGACTTCGGCGCAGATCCCAAGGTCATACTCATCGGCACAGGCAGCGAGGTCGAGCAGTGCTATCAGGCTGCGCAAAAGCTGTCTGACGAAGGCATTAGTGCCCGCGTGGTCTCCATGCCGTGTATGGATTTGTTCGAAGAGCAGGACGAAGCCTACAAGCTGAGCGTCTTGCCGGATTCCATCGACCGCCGCGTGATCGTGGAAGCTGGTGCGTCCTTCGGCTGGCATAAGTATGCGGGTCTCAAGGGCGAAATCATCGCGCTGGATCGGTTCGGCGCTTCCGGCCCCGCCGGCAAGCTGTTCGAAGCGTTCGGCTTCACGGCAGACAACATCGTCGCCAAAGCCAAAGCGTCCCTCGCGAAATAAATCCGCTGATACAGCAAAGGCCGGGTCGCACACCGATCCGGCCTTTTTATACCCTTGAACTGGCCCCCACCATCATTTTAAACATATATAGATATCTGCTGGTGTTATAGCTGTCCTCTTCCGGTATATACATGCCCGTATAGTCCACCATCAATTTCACATAATACGTCCCGTTGGCAAGCTCACCGTTCAGTGTCCGAAGCTCATCCTCGCTGGTGAAATTGTATATGCTCTCAAACGCGTCATCAAAAACCTCCACAGTCAGCAGCTCGGCTTCTATACCCCTCCACTTGCCGTCCCCTTCGTAAGTGTCCGCCGAAAGCAGGCATTCATACGGCTGCGTCACCTGCCCGCCCTGAGTTAGTGTCACCGTCCCCGAGGCATACTCCAGCTCACCCGGCGTCACGGCAGAATCGCTTGCACTCTTTGGCTGCAAACCGTTCGCCCCGCCGCACGCTCCCAGCGTCAGCAATGCCAGCCCCAAAAATAACGGTTCTATACTATACATTGGGGTGAGGAAAAAAGAAGAGGCATAAATCTTCAAAACCTTGTAGACTAGAGTTACCACACAAAAACCTGCAAGGAGAGAAATATGCCTCAAGTGGATTATAGCGC